>CAIWTU010000080.1 GCA_903915655.1 uncultured Geobacter sp. | reverse complement strand
GTCGTTGCAAGATTGATTTTTCGTAAGTCCTATAAAAACTGGATGGATGCCAAGGGTTTTGAGATAAACGACTTGGAACTTGCTCGAAAGAGCTTAACGGTCGGGAGGTAATTATGTTGAATCAGGCCAGACAATGCTACGTAAAGACCGCAAAGGTGATGTTAATAATATTTCTTCTCCTGTTTGCCTGTACCAACAGTTTCGCTCAGACAATCCTATTCCAGGACGACTTCAGCAGCGGCAATGCCGATCGCTGGCAACTACAGAAAGGATGGCAGGTTCTATCTGATGACGCTAATTTTGTCTTGATCGGCTCTCAGCACTCTTTTGCAAGTACCGGAAGTACTCTTTGGACAAATTACAGTTTAACGACCAGAGTCAAGTTGATGACCGCTGGTTCTGGCACAAGCATTAACTTCCGCAGTCAAGGACAAGGATGTTATCGTTATTTTATCGGCTTCTATATGGGAGGGGTGTATCTATGTAAAACGTATCCTTGCGATACACAGCCACCATTGGTGAATGTTTCAGGGGCGCACAATGTCAATCAATGGTATACTGTTAAGATAGTCTGTAATGCTGGCAACATAAAGGTCTATGTTGATGGACTTCTACAGATTGACTTCACGGACCCTGTCCCTCTAACCGGAGGTGCAATTTCCTTTGAAGTACTCGATAATTCTACTGTACATTTTGACGATGTAGTGGTGGCAACCGATATACCCCTTTCCGCGACCCCATGGCAAAGCACCGGCGGCCCTCTTGGAGGGCTTGGCTATGATGTTCGTATACATCCGGAAAACAAGAGTATCATGTATGTTACCGACAATAATGCTGGGGTGCTACGAAGTGATAATGGCGGTCAGACATGGTATCAGACAAATGATGGCATTACAATCAGATCAGGAATCAGCGGTGATGCCATCAATATCTTCAGTTTGACTGTGGACCCGAATACCCCGGATATCATCTGGGCCGGAACGTGCGGGCAGGGTTCCTCGTTCGGAGTTTATAGAAGCACGGATGGAGGCGTCACCTGGACTTCAAAAATAACTGGCATGGCCCTGAACGGCGAAAGTGGTATGGTCTTTCGGGGCTTTACAATCCAGCAGGGAAATTCAAATATTGTCTATGCCCAGGCGGAGATACCGACAACCTTACAAGGCACGGCATTCAACCGCGTAAAGGGCCGTGTCTATAAAACAACGAACGGTGGAGATAGCTGGGAGCTTATCTGGCAGGGAGACAATCTGGCTCGTTATCTAATCATAGATCCGGGCAATCCGAAAGTTCTCTATCTGTCCACAGGTATTTTCGACAGGGAGGCCTTTAACACGGACTGCGCCAATGGCAAACATGGAGGTTTGGGCGTATTAAAGAGCAATGATGGGGGACAAACCTGGGTACCTGTAAATAATGGCCTCGATGATCTCTACGTAGGGTGTTTGCGCATGCATCCCACCAACCCACAAATACTCTTTGCAGCCACCGGCAATGGCGTATGTTCTGGAAATGTCAATGGGGGTATATTCAAAACGATAAACGGGGGATTATCATGGACGAAAGTCCTTTCGATCGAGGATATGACAACAGTAAATTTCAGCCATTCCAATCCAGATATCATCTATGCAGGAAGTGCTGCCGCCTTCTATCGAAGCGGAAATGGGGGAACAACGTGGTCCCGCTTTTTTCGAACCGGCCATGGCGGCCCTGTTTGGGGGCCGCCAGGCATCAGGGCCGGGTTTCCGATTGATGTTACCATTGATCCTGACGATCCCTTTGTCTTATATGCCAACAATTATGGTGGCGGTGTTTTTCGGTCGCTTGACGGAGCAGAGACCTGGGAAGAATGGAGCAAGGGGTATTCAGGGGCCGACATCCATATCGTCCATATCCCTGCCGATATTCCCTCATCTGTTTATGCGATAGGGAGAAGCGGTCCTTTTGTAAGTTCAAATTATGGGAAAGACTGGGTCGGCATTGCCAATGGTGACGCAACGTTTCCAGAATGGGATACCATTATAACCAAGCCGACAAACTCCAATATCGTGTTAATTTCTGATGAATGTCAAGGAGTCATCCTTATTAGTAGTGACGTCGGAAATAATTTCAGTGAAGTGCTCAGGCATCCTGATGCCAATGCAGGCGAGCCAAACAAGATCCAAGGGTTTCGGGGATTGGCATTTGCCCCTTCCAACCCGAACATTGTGTATGCGGGCCTATCTAAGGACAGAGGGACCTTTCTTTCTTCTTCACCACTTGGGACTGTGATCTACAAATCCCAGGATGGCGGCATGACTTTCTCTCCAATGCCTTCCGCTTTGGACGGCATTAATGTGAGGAGGCTGGTTGTCGATCCTGCTAGTGCGGACATCGTGTATGCTGCTACCACCAATGGTGTATATAAAAGCAGTAATGGTGCTGCAAGCTGGACCCGGATTGGTAGCCTCGGCAGCAATAAAATTGAAGCCCTGGCAATCGATTCGCAGCAACCGGGGTATATTATTGCAGGTGAGATATTTGGTGGAATCTGGATGAGTACAAATGGAGGGGCAAATTGGACAGGGCCGCTCAATACCGGCTTTAGTTCCTCCAACCCATATATTTCTTCGATAGTTGTTGATCCTGTCAGTTCGAATACGGTTTTTGCTGGTGATCTCTATTCCGGCGTTTATCGGTCGCAGGATAAGGGAAATACTTGGGCGGCTTTCCCTGACTGGAAAATGTCCGGATTAGCGGTCCGGGCAGTGAAAGATCTCGCTATAAGCGCTAACGTGATGTATGCCGCCACACAGGGAGGCGGGGTATTCAGATTCGACCGGGTACCCATACCGACGTCAACAGCATGTACTGCGACTATAGGTGGAAACTTGTTGCTGCATATACCATATCTTTCCTATAACAATGGAGCCATGACGCTTTCTGCGGATCTTGTTTATAACCCCAATCCGTCATATCCAACGCTCATTCCTTTCAAATTGACAAATTATGGTATTATAAACAACCCTTCTTTTACATGTGCAGCATCGACACTATCCAGTAATTTGGCAATCCATATCCCTGACATTTTGTTTCCGGATGGAATCACTCATTTATGGGTGGATTTGGGATATAGTGCGGCTCTTTCCACCGATGGAACTACATACTTTATTGTAACAAACTATGGAGCTGTTTCTAATTGATAATGTAGGAGGAGCTATCCGACTACCCCGCAGTCAAGAATCTGCGGACGATTCATCATTTCGGAAAAGGCAACTTCATGGTTGCCGGTGAAACCTATGCTTGAAAACATTGCCAAAAGTGAGGTGTAAAAATGTCCTCGATCCATGAAAAGAACCATCGCCAAACTTTAAGGCCCCCTATCTTACACTTATGGATATTTGCATTCTTATTGATAATAGGCTGCCAAATTGTTTTGTCACAAACCACATGGGCGCAGAATGACACCCTCCTCTTTCAAGAGAATTTTGAAGATGGAAAGGCGGATGGGTGGGTACTTTCACCAGGATGGAGTGTTGCTCTTGATGATGGCAACCGTGTTTTATGTTACTCTGGTTTTCCTGAATTTGAAATGCGCGGCTACGCCAATCCCAACGTGAGCGGATGGGTAAATTTTACACTTGAGTTAAAACTGAAAATCATGAAAGGCAATCTCCATATAGATTTCAGGAGTAATCCTGGTGCCAAATACTGGTTGGGGATTCCTGAAGGTGGGGGCTGTTATCTGGCTATCGGCAGAAATGATAATGGGTCTCCCTGGAATCAACAAATTATCTTTTCCCAAGTAATTTGGGAGCTATCTAAATGGTATTCTGTGAAAATCATCTTGAATGGCACCCATATTCAAATCTATCGAGACAACATTCTTATAATCGATTATACCGACAATACGGAGCATGCAATACTTACCCCGGGTGGTTTTGCTTTTGAAACATTTTTTAACATGATACCAGGCGGGTTGGTTAAACAATATTACGATGATATAAAAGTAACTCTTGTTGATAAGTAACTCATGCCTTTTATAAAGGATTCAGGAGAAAATCATGAGAAAAACGGCATTTTTGATATTGATATTTGGCATGTTCTTAGCAGAGTTTATATTTATTTCGGTAGAAAATGTTCACTGTTGGCAAGGAAATAACGATATAGTTGTTAATGACGATGGATTTCTTTATACTTCAAGTCAAAATCTAACTGAACAAAACAGAGATATTCTAAACAAAGCTGGTAAACTTCAGGTTCCATTTATAGAGAATAAAGGTCAAATAGAAAGTGAAACTGTGAGGTATTATGCAAAGACTTCAGGTGGAACTGTCTTTATTACTGAGGATTCACAGATAGTTTATTTCATGCCACAAATTGAGAAAGGAAAAGAGATAAAGGGATGGGTAATCAAAGAGAGCTTTGCAGGAGTCTCCACATCTCTTGTGAATGGAGAGCAAAAAACGACAACCAAGATAAATTACTTCAAAGGACAAGATAGTTCGAAATGGACAAGACAAATAGGAACTTACAATATAGTAAATTTTGGATGGATTTATGAAGGAATAGAGCTTAAGCTTAAGGCTTACGGAAAGAATGTTGAAAAGCTTTTTTATGTTAAGGCCGGTGGAAATCCAGAAAGTATCAAAATCGACATTGATGGGGCACAATATCTAAAGGTGGATGAAAACGGAGAGTTGAATATCGAAACAGGGCTTGGAGTTGTTAAATTCACAAAGCCTATTGCATATCAAATAGAAGATGGCAAGAAGAAGAATGTTGACGTTGCCTATGTGGTTAACGAACGTCAGTATAGTTTCAAGGTAGGAGATTATGATAACAATAAAGAGCTTGTCATTGACCCACTCATTGCTTCCACATTTCTGGGCGGTGTCGATTCGGAACATCCTTGCACCATAGCCATAGGCAGCAACAAAAGTGTATATGTGGCTGGATCGAATATGTCATCAAACTTCCCTACAACTACTGGTGCTTATAATAACACTTCAGTTGGTGCCTTTATATCAAAGTTTGATGGAAATCTTAAAAACCTTCTTGCTTCCACATATATAGACGCAAATTGTGTCTGGTCTATTGCTATAGATACCAGTGGAAATCCCTATGTAGCTGGTTGGACCTGGTCACCTAACTTTCCGACAACTGATGGTGCTTATGACAGAACGCTCAACGGTTATGGTGATGCCTTTATATCAAAATTTGATGCAAATCTTGAAAACCTTCTTGCCTCCACATATCTTGGTGGTAGTAGTTATAATTGTGCTCGTTCCATAGGTTTAGACAAGAATGGAAATGTGTATGTGACTGGCGAGACTAATTCATCAGATTTCCCGGTTACCCCTGGTGCGTATGATACCACTTTCAATGGAGATGGAGATGTCTTTGTATCAAAGTTTGATGCAAATCTTAAGAATCTTCTTGCCTCTACATATATTGGCGGTAGCGGTTGTGATTGGGGATATTCCATAAAAATAGATAATTCGGGGAATGTATATTTGGCCGGGGCTACCTCTTCATTAGATTTCCCGGTTACCCCTGGCTCTTATGATACTACTTTCAATAGTGGTAGTTACGATGCTTTTGTATCAAAGCTCGATGGGAACCTTCAAACAGTCCTGGCTTCCACATATCTTGGTGGAAGTGGCTATGAGTATGCTCGGTCAATGGCCATAGACGGCAGTGGAGATGTTTATTTAGTTGGTACTACTTCTTCATCAGATTTCCCGGTAACGACTGGTGGTTATGATACTACTTACAATGGACAAGAAGACGTCTTTGTATCAAAGTTTGATGCAAATCTTAAGAATCTCCTTGCTTCCACATACATTGGTGGTAGCGGTAGTGACATGGGATATTCCATAGATATAGATGATACTGGGAATGTATATTTGGCTGGTGCTACCTCTTCGTTAGATTTCCCGGTAACTCCTGGTGCTTATGATACTACATACAATGGTGGTCGTTACGATGCTTTTGTATCAAAGTTTGATGGAAATCTTAAGAATCTTCTGGCCTCCACTTATCTTGGTGATACCGGTGACTCTGATCATGCTCGTTCTATAATTAAAGATAATACAGGATATGTTTATGTGACCGGGATTTGTTCTTCGTCAGACTTTCCGGTATCTCCTGGTGCTTATGATACTACATACAATGGTGGTCGATATGATGTCTTTGTATCCAAGTTTGATAGTGAGCTGTCCCTAATAGAACCATCCGTAATTAAAGTCCCTATCGACTACACTACTATTCAGGCTGCGATTAATGCTGCTAATAATGGTGATATCATTCAGGTTGCTCAAGGAGTGTATGCAGAGAATATAAAAGTGACAAGTTCAAAGCAAATTTCAATTGAAGGTGGTTGGAGCAAGGATTTTACGTTTCACAGCAACGATAGCTCTTTGACAATCATTGACGGAGGGCGTAAAGGACGTGTGCTTGATATCTTTCCTAATCTTGCTGTAACTGTCAATCTGTTAATAGATGGTTTTACAATCAAGAATGGAGCTGCAGATAATGGCGGAGGAATAAATGCTGATGCTTACGGGATTGGAACACATATATCTTTGTCGATAAATAGATGCATCATTTCAGAAAACAGCTCAACTGACAATGGAGCTGGTATCAATTTAGAAGCTATACAAGGTTCTATCATGGCAAATTTAATCAACAGCACGATCTCTTCGAACCGATCAAAACTATTTGGTGGCGGAGTACGGATGAACTCTCACTTGGGTGGATCTACGACGCTGAATATGGACAACGATTTGGTGCAGGACAATATTGTTGATGAAGTGGATGGTGGCGGCATCGCTATCTATGGTTCCAAGTCAGGAGTTGCCAAATTATATCTCAGCAATTCCAATGTTTCGCGGAATCAAGCTCCAAATGGTGGCGGTGTATTTGGCTTTGCTTGGGGTCAGGATGCTATGGTTTTGATGACACTGAAGAACAATTTAATTACACATAATACGAGCCAACAAGGCGGGGCTATTTGCTCCTGTAATGGTCAAACCGATCCAACATCGCCTACTTCCCCCGAGCCTGGCGGGACAATCATATGGGAATTAACCAACAACACCATCACCGCAAATGCTGCCGGCACTGCGGGCGGAGCTGGTGGGATCAAAATGTCTTCGGGATCAATTTATGGAGATGGTGAATCTTCGACACTATATATGAAAAATGATATTGTTTGGGGCAATACCGATCCTTATGGAAACCAGCAAGTAGTGATCTCTTTAGATGGAAAGTCCGGAACATCCTATGCAAAAATCAGCTATTCAAATGTCGGATCGATACAGACAGTTGGAAATGCAAAATATACAGCCGATTACGTCATAAGCTACAACCCAGGTTTCAAAAACGCTGCCGGAGAAGACTACCATTTGATAAAAGGCTCACCTTGCATTGATTCAGGAACATCAACGGAAGCACCTAAGAGTGATATTGAAGGAACACCTCGACCTCAAGGTAATGGATACGATATGGGTGCATATGAATATAATGTTGATCCTGTTCTCAATATCAAAGCAAACAATCAAGAAGGCCCTATTACAGTAACTTCAAACACCCCTGTTTCCATAACAGCCAGCCTCAACCCTGGTGAAAAAAATGGGAAATCTTCAGATTGGTGGATTGTGTATAGTTCTCCTTGGGGACTATATTCTCTCTCTTCGGATGGATGGGGCTCCGGTATTAAGCCGTTGGCTACATTACCATTGCTTCGCATAACTCCGGTGGAAATTTATAACGGATATCTACCTGTAGGAGATTACGCTTTTTATTTCGGCGTGGACATGAGTCCAAATGGTGTTTTAGATTCACCGCTTTATTACGATTTTGTGCAGGTGCATGTTGGAAAATAGAATGAGTGGATGGCGCCATTAGTGAAACAATCAACTGTGTTCTGACCACCATGGTAATGGAGTAATGGACAATTGAATACGAGAATTAGGGCGGAATCAATCCGAAAGGAATCATCTGATGCGATAGAGAACAAAAATAGTCAGAAAAGGTGCTGGATGAGTCAAAAGGCTCGACTCAAGAATAGTTTATCGATGATTAAGTTTGGGGATTCGGGCACCTCTGCAGTGCATAATGTATTTGCTCCGGTACTTTTCTTAAGCCTTTTCTGTATGTTTTTTCGAGTGGATTCTGTTCACTGCTTTTGCTGTTGCGATACAGTTTTCAGGTAACGTGGTTGATCAACAAGGGCACCCCATCAATGAAGCGACTGTACGCCTTCAAGGGACTTTATTTTCTACTTTGACCGACCCGACCGTTCATTTCAAAATATGTACCGACAATGTTGACGTTTCAAAACATATCACGGCATGGAAAGATGGTTATTACAACGGTGGACAATCAGTTTCAGCGGAAGGCACGGAATACTCCATCCTATTGAACCCCATCCATAAGGGTGACAACGGAAAGTATGCATGGATTCCCTCGTTATATGAATCATTGATAGACGGCCAAGCTGAAGTCAAGCCATGCCGGCAATGCCATGCGGAACTTACCGAGCAATGGAAAAATAGCACTCATGGAAGTTCTGCGATTAATCCCCTGTTTTTAGCCTTTTTCAGTGGGACCGATATTAACGGGAAAAAGTGCTCCGGGCCGGGCTATAAGGTGGACTTTCCAAATTCCAACGGGAATTGTTCCACCTGTCATGTGCCCGCCATGGCTCTGAATAGCCCTTTTAATTCCGACCCCCGAGAAGCACGTGGGGTTGAAAGAGAAGGCGTGTTCTGCGATCTCTGTCACAAAATTGATGAGACCAGAATCGACAGCACCGGTGGACATCCGGGGACCTTGTCGCTCCGGTTCAACAGACCTGCGGAGGGTCATCAGCTCTTTTACGGACAATATGACGACGTATTCCCCGGTGATGACAGTTATCATCCGCTTTACAAAGAAAGCCGCTACTGCGCGCCCTGTCACCACGGCAAGTTTTGGAATGTGCTGATGTATTCCGAATTTGAAGAATGGGCACAGAGCGCGTATGCTGCCAAAAATGTCCATTGTCAAGACTGTCATATG
>CAIWTU010000079.1 GCA_903915655.1 uncultured Geobacter sp. | reverse complement strand
TGAATGTTGACATTATCTTTCTGCCCAATTCTATGGCAACGGTCTTCCGCCTGGTCAAGTAGTCCAGGTGACAAAGGTCGAGTTCTACGTAAATGGCGCACTGCAGAGCAGCTCTACCGCATCACCATACAGCTTCAGCTGGAATACGGCTGCTGCAGCCAACGGCGTCTACACACTCTCTGCCAAGGCCTATGACGCGGCAGGTAATGTCGGGCAGTCTACAAACGTATCGGTCACAATCTTTAACGACACCAGCATACCGACCGTCTCCATCAGCTCGCCTGCAAACGGCGCAACCGTCAGCGGAACCACCTCAGTCAGCGCAACGGCCTCCGACAACGTCGGGGTGACAAAGGTCGAGTTCTACGTGAATGGCGCACTGCAAAGCAGCTCTACCTCCGCACCATACAGCTTCAGCTGGAATACGGCTGCTGCAGCCAACGGCGCCTACACTCTCTCTGCCAAAGCCTATGACGCGGCTGGAAACGCCGGCAACTCCGCGTCAGTCACCGTAACAGTAAATAATGACACCTCACCGCCAACAGTCTCCATCACCTCGCCCCTTGCTAACGCAATAGTAAAAGGGACGGTGACAGTCAAGGCGACCGCCTTAGACAACGTCAAGATCAGCAAGGTTGAGTTCTATCTGAACGGGGTACTGAAAGGTACAGATACCTCATCACCCTATACCTACAGCTGGGTTACGACATCGGGAATAGACGGTATATACACCCTGACGGCCAAAGCCTACGACACTGCCGGTAACATAAAATCCTCCACCGTTACCGTGTCGGTAAAAAATGACACAACGGCGCCGACCGTAAGCATCACTTCCCCTCTTAAAAACACAACCGTAAGCGGCATAAAAACCGTTACAGCTACCGCTTATGACAGGGTCGGAGTGAAAAAAGTTGAGTTTTATGTTAACGGAGTGCTGCAGGCCACCGATACAGCGTCTCCCTGGAGCTTCAGCTGGAATACCGCTTCGCGGATCAACGGAGCAGCTACCCTCAGCGCCAAGGCATATGACGCCTCCGGAAATGCGGGGCAATCCTTGACCGTATCGGTTAACGTACTTAACTGACAGACGATACGCTCTTCATCGAATAGAAACTAGATAGGCTGAACCAACAGTGTCCCGATACCTACTCCGGTATCGGGACACTGTTTTACAAGGAACCGCAGTTAATCCTGACCATGAATGATTTCAGCGGGGGATCAAGGTTTTGTACCATGGAAGCCGGGTGAAGAGGACCATCTCAAAAAAATTGCAGGAGCCTCGTCGCAAATCAAAATCCAAAATCGACCTTTAATGTGTTATCCCCTCTTTTCTCAACACCTGCACGAATGTCTGCACGATGATTTTTAGATCAAGAATTAAAGATTGGTTCTGGAGATACCACCCGTCGAGTTCCACCTTGACCGGAATAGGGAGTTCGTCCCGACCATTAACCTGAGCCCAACCGGTCAGACCAGGTGTAAGTTGGTGGACCCCTTTTTCTGTCCGGAGGGCGATCAGATCGCCCTGATTGAAAAGGGCCGGCCGGGGGCCGACAATACTCATATCGCCTGCAAGAATGCTGAACAACTGCGGCAGTTCGTCGAGACTTGACTTCCGCAGGAATTTGCCGACAGGGGTCAGCCAGCGGTCCGGGTCGCCAAGAAGGTGAGTGGCTACAGCAGGGGTATCTATCAGCATCGTACGAAATTTGGGCATCCTGAAGATTTTGTTGTTTCTGCCGACCCGGTCGGACCAGTAGAGAACCGGCCCGGTCGAGGTCAGTTTTACCAGAAAAGCTGTAAGGATCATTGGAATAGCGAGAAAAATAAGCGCCACGAATGAACAGGTTATATCAAAACCTTTTTTAAGGGTCATGGTAAAGCTACCTCCTTCAGTTTCCCGTCAGACCCAACTTGGATAATTTCATTACAGGATTTCAACACGCATTTTTCGAAATTACAAGAAAAAAATCGCCTCTTGTTTATACTGTGCCTCATCGAACTGCCTACCGTTAACCAGATCATATGAATTACACAATGGAGCAAAGGCGGGTCTGATACCTGATGTTCTCGCAGATTCTCAGGAAAGTCCCCTCCTCTCGGGCAGTTAAATTCCAGGGAAGTTCTCGTCCTGAAGGAAGTTAGATGCTGAGGCAATGACTGAACCTCTGCTCCTTCCTGTTTGATTTATGTTCTTTTTTCTGTTATAGATGCGCCATGCTACGTCAGAAACAGTATACATTCATCAAATAAAAAATCTGGGTCATCCACGATGAAAATCCTCGAATACGTCGACCTCAATCTCTCTCTCCACAAAGAACAGTACAGTAAAGTAACAGCCGCCATAGAAAAAGGCGATTTCCGTTCTGCGGATATCAAGAAGCTTACGAACATGACTCATGGCAAGTTTTACCGGGCAAAGCTCGATTATGCGAACCGACTCCTTTTCTCCATAGTTCGCCACGTTGAAGAGGTCTACGCCTTGATGCTAGAGGTGATCGAAAATCATGAATATAACAACTCCCGCTTCCTTCGCGGCGCAGAGGTGGTTGAAGACAATCTGCCGGACATAGATCCGCCAGAGCCAACAAAGGATGCGGAACCTGTCCGTTATATACATCCAGAGCGACGTGAAATTCATCTGCTGGACCAGGTTATCTCCTTTGACGATGCTCAGAATGCAATTTACAAGATGTCCCCTCCCTTGATTGTTCTGGACTCAGCTGGCAGCGGCAGGTTTAGATCTTGCTCGCACACCCATTGTGGAGGGGGCTGCAGCAGTTGATACCGCAAATACAGCCAATTTGACAAGCGAGCTAAACAGTTTGCGAGAAGATTTTCAAAAAAGAGTCGCAGTCGCCAAAACTTCTGAACTTCAGGCCCTGATGTCGGTATATACCAGGTAATCCAAGCAGTTGGAAATGTCAATTCAGGAAGCCAAGCAAGGTAGTCCGTCACGGAATATACCAAAGAGAGGGAAATAGCGGGAACCTTCAAACAGATCAAGACCTCCTGCTTTTATATGCAAAATATAACTTGACGTACTACAACACCCCCCCCTATACTTCCATAGACTAAAAGCAATATTTATCAAATAAAGTCTCTCAAGCAGAGCCAGCATGCGCGTTATTAACAGTGGAGAATTTTTTACCTTTGCATTTATTTGCATCTTTTCCATACTATCGTGTAAAATTGCGGATGGTGGCTATACTAACAACGGGAAAACCGCCAGGCCACAATCTACTCTGGTAAGTCAGACCGACAGGGCCGCTTTACCGGGAACCGTATCAGACAGGAGGCCTTGGGGCTCATGGAGTATTATATACGGCGTCACCGGAGGATTTGCCGGCATTAAAAGACAACTGGAGTTGGAAAGCACCGGCAAAGTAACCGTTAACGATTTTAAGCAGAAGAGGACTGTCAGGAAAGAGGCTTCGCGCGAGCAGATGACTAACATATCGACCGCTCTTTCCAAGATAGATTTTCCCGAAACGCAAAGACCGCAATCAGGACGTTCCAGCAACTGCCGTGACTGTTTTGAATATACCATCATCATCTTTAACGATGGGCGGCAGTACAAACTCCATTATAATGATCTCTCTTTGCGCAGTTCCCCTTGCGCCGGGATTGCCGCTCTTCTTTCCGCCATGATGAATCACACCCTCGCCAAGCCTGAACCATGAAGCTTCCCGACACAATGTACGGAATATACTCCGTCAAACTTAAAAAGGAATTTATGAAGAAGGGGTTGAGTAAAACATTAATTACGCGGATTATACTGCTCTCTCTGATACTTGTTCTTGCCGGCTGCGGCAACAACGATTCGTCGCTAACTGGAACCAGTGCGACGGCGGCAGCGGTGACCAGAATAGTTACACCTCAGCAGAAATCATTCTTAAGTTCCAATCCTAATCTTTCCGTAAACTGGAACAGCAGCGAAGGTGTCCCCTATTCACTGCGCGGATTCAATAAGGGAGTTACCGGAGAAACAGTTTCCGCGGCTCTGAATTTTCTTGACGAAATCAAACTGGTCTTCAAGATGAAGGATCCCGCCTCGGAGATGAGGCTGCGGAGGATCCAAAAAGATACATTGGGCTCTGAACATATCCGTTTTGACCAGATGTATAACGGCCTCCGTGTTGTCGGCGGCGAATTGATCGTCCATATCAACAATGAAAAAAAGATCTATCAGGTAAACGGTCAGTATTATCCGGATATAACTATCGCCACATCTGCCGGAATCAAACCTGATGCGGCAATAGCTGAAATCCTCAGTGAGCTGCGGAACAAACCGGTATTAAAGAGTGAAAAAGCTCCGGAACTCGTTATCTATCCATCCGGCATCAAGCAATTTGTCCTTGCCTATCATTACGTACTTTCTTACAACGACATGGCCGGTGGCGTAGGACGTGCTGTTTACTATCTCAATGCCGGCAGCGGAGATGTCATCAGAAAATACAACGACATCAAGCATTTTAGGGCCCCTGGCGACAATTCTTTCGGCGCGGGGAAAGGCTTTCTTCGTACGCCAGGAATATACCCCTCGTCCAGGCAATTGCAGAATAGCCTCCCTTCAATTCCCCTGCCGACTGGTAACGGATACAATCAAAATATGACCGGTTTCATACTATCCGGCGAAGGTGGCGGGGATGTTTCCGTCCAGGGTTGGGCTGACACCACTAACAACGCCGACTACCTTTATAACAAGACACTCTTCTGGTATATCTATAATTCCGCCACAACCGGCAGCTATACTGATCTTGACACCTACGCCTTCAGAATCGGACATGGATATGCGTGGGGCGCCACCGACCGGACTGAAATGTCCGCCGCCCGGAACATGAACCTTGTTCAAGATTACTTCAAGACCGTACACGGCCGCAACAGCTTCGATAACGCCAATGCCTACGCATGCGCCAATGTGCATTATGGGACCGACTACGTAAACGCTTACTGGGATGGGGTAGCCTTCACTTTTGGCGATGGTGACGGTATAGAGGCAAATTCACTGGCCGTCCTTGATGTCGTCGCCCATGAATACGCCCATGGCTGGACTGATAACAGCTCCACTCTGATTTATGAAGAGGAGTCCGGGGCATTAAACGAGTCATTTTCCGATATCATCGGCGCTAATGTTGAATTCTATGGCCAGCCGGACGGCAGGTCCTACTATCCGGGAAGAAGAGCCGGGTATGCTGATTGGCTTTGCGGAGAAGACTCCTGGCTTCTCTCCACCGCCCTGCGCGATCTGCGTAACCCTTCCGATGCGTTAACAGTTGGTCAAGGGGGAGAGCAGCCTTCCCGTTATCATGGAACATACTGGTATACGGGGCGGAATGACAACGGTGGTGTGCATTACAACAGCGGCCCCCAGAACTTCGCTTATTATCTGCTGAGCGACGGAGGAAGCGGCACAAATGACGGTCTCCCTTATAATGTGACTGGAATCGACGCAACACCAACCGTCAACTCCAGGTTAGTCGCCTATCGTGTCAATTCCTATTATCTGACCGCATCAGCCGGTTATGCCTTGGCCAGGGATGCCTGGATTTCGGCGGCAGAAGATTTAAATGCCGCGTGGGTAGCACCGATAAAAGCTGCCTGGGACGCCATTGGCGTGATTGAACTTCCGAGTCCGGTAAGAGAAAGTTTTGAGTCCGCTTCGCTCCCAGACGGATGGACAACCGGCGGCGACGCCGACTGGGCTCCTTCCTCAACCACGGCCAAAGCCGGCAGTTATTCCCTCAAAGCCGGGACAATTTCTGATTCTCAGTCCACATCGGTACAAAGGACAATCACCCCTTCCACGGCTGGATATCTCTCCTTTTTTGTGAATGTTTCCTCCGAACCAGGCTATGATTTCCTGGATTTCTACGTGGACGGCATCCGCAAGACAAGATGGAGCGGAACATCAGTGCCCTGGACCCCTTATGTGACCTATCTTGCGGCGGGATCGCACCTCTTAAAGTGGGTATATGTGAAGGATGAGAGTAATATTTCAGGATCAGATACTGCGTATATCGATGCCTTGACGTATGTTCCTGAAGCGCCCACATCCCTTATATCTACGGTTACAAGCAGCAGAGCGATTACCCTGACCTGGACCGATAATGCCGCGGGGGGAGCAACCTTTAAAATCGAGCGAAAGGAAGGTTCCGGCGGAACATACGGCGAGATTGCAACTGTTGGTGCAAATACTACCAGATACAATGATACCGGTCTTAGGGGGGGTAGGACTTATTACTACCAGGTGAGGGGATATAACGCCTCGGGAAACTCATCTTATTCCAACGAGGGAAACGCCACAATTCCCGGATCAGTTGATGACGGTGCCCCATGTTTCATAGCCACGGCGGCCTTTGGGTCACCGATGGAAAAACATGTTCAGATACTGCGGGACTTCCGTGACCGTATACTCCTTCACTCCTCTGCCGGAAAAGCATTTGTGCAATTCTATTATCGGACAAGCCCCCCTATCGCCGATAAAATTGCCAAAAGCAGCCCCCTCCGTTTCTTGACCCGCATCGCTTTAATGCCGGTCATTGGGGTGGCTTATCTGATTGTTAATTACGGCGTAGTGGCAACATTGCTCCTGATTACATTTATCGTCCTTACATTGTTTTATTCGGTATCTGCGACACGAAGGAGGCTACGTTTCGAGGGTGACAGAGACAGAGAGAACAAAGGGGTCTTGATAACTTGATATCTGCAAGTCCCGCCGTAGCCTTCCCATTTTTTCATCAAGTAAAGGATCTTTCCGATGTCGTTTTTCAACGGGCCGTACCGCACAGGTAAGAGTTGATGGCTTCCGTCCCAACTCCCGCACCAACTCGGTAAGTTTCTCTCCAGGCTCTCGCAAAATGATTGTCATCCCCGAATGCCTTTATCGGGGATCCATTCTTTTCAGTCAGTTAAAATCTGGATCCCGGCTAGAAGCCTGCCGGAATGACAATTATTCCGACTTTAGCAAGAGGCTCAGATAACATCACTTATGTCGCGGTAGGAATGCCGGTTACCCGGCACCCCCCGCACAGATCCCAGCGAGCGGATTTCCCGCACTGGGCTCCTGCCTCAGGTAGTGACGCGCAGGCGTTCTTCAGGATACGGGTGATAGATTCGCGGCGGAGGGAACCAGAGCTTTGCTATTCGGCTTATTCGCTCCCACGTTATACGTTGCCTTTGACTCCGACGACGTAGTGTATGCCACCAGTGGCAGAGCAAATGATACCGGAAGGCGCTGAGCTTGCGACCGTTTCGCGGCACGCCGTAGTATCGGTCATGCCCCAGCAAGACGGTTCGAAGCCATTTCCCCACTTCCGAGATGGACCAGTGCATGCGCTTGCGTAGCTCCTGTTTGAGCTCTTCCAGTTTGCGCTGCATCTTCTTCCGCATCGTTTGCCGCAGCACGGTGAACTTCCCTTTCCTGGTTTTGCCGCACATGTGCGTGAAACCAAGGAAGTTGAAGGTCTCCGACTTGCCGTCGCTTCGCTCTCTTTGATTATCGGCGGCAAAGCGGCCGAATTCGATGAGTCGCGTCTTGTCGGCATGCAGTTCCAGGTTGAAACGTTTAAGGCGCTCCCTGAGTTCCTGATGAAACTGCTCGGCGTCGCTGCGTCTCTGGAATCCGACCACGATGTCGTCGGCAAAACGAACGATGGTTACTTTACCTCGCCCGGTTTGACGTCGCCACTTGTCGGCCCAGAGGTCGAACACGTAGTGCAGGTAGATGTTTGCCAGTAAAGGGGAGATACTGCCCCCTTGGGGCGTTCCTTCTTCTGCCCGTGTCAACTCTCCATCTTCCAGCACGCCGGCATTCAGCCACTTCTTGATATGCCGTATGACGCGCTGGTCCGCGATTCGGTGCTCGATGAACTTCACCAGCCATTCGTGGTCGATGGCGTCGAAGAATCCACGGATGTCCGCATCGAGTACCCAGCTCACCTTCTGCGTGGTGATGCCGATCGTGAGCGCATCCAGCGCTTTATGCTGGCTGCGTCCGGGTCGGAATCCATACGAGAAGCCTTTGAAGTCGGTCTCGTAGATGCAGTTCAGAACCTCTACGGTGGCGCGTTGGACTATTTTGTATTCCAACACGGGGATTCCGATTGGTCTCTGGCTGCCGTCTGCTTTGGGGACATAGGTCCTTTTGACCGGCTTCGCCCGGTACGCTCCGCGCTGCAACCGATTGGAGAGGTCCCGGAGGTTTGTCTCCAGGTCTTCCCCATAGTGTTGCCATGTCTGGTCGTCCACCCCCGGCGCGGCATGCCGCTTGAGGCTGAAGTAGGATTTCCGGAGGCGTTCGACGTTATATACATGGTGCCAGAGCGTTGTGAGCCGCAACCCTTTGTCCGCGAGGGCTGCCTGCCGTATGCGTTGCTGCGCGCTTTGCAGGTCTATGTAGTGGCTACAGGCCGTTTCCCTTGGCTGTTGCGGCGGTTTCCCG
>CAIWTU010000078.1 GCA_903915655.1 uncultured Geobacter sp. | reverse complement strand
GGTGGTTCCGTGGCTTTTGGTCCAGGCGTGAGCGTAGCTCAGGTCGAGAGACCACTCTCCCAGGCCCCCTTTGATTTTCGATCCGGACGCCACGCTAATCGTGGAGGCGGAAGTTGTCATCGTTGTTATCTGGGTTGACTGGCTTTTGCCGTATTCCACGCCGGAAAGAGCGTCCGCGGGGGACCCGTTCGGGCATGCATCGGCAGCTCCGTTCATGGGAAAGGGCGGCGGGCCGAGAACAACGCCCACGAGGCTCCAGAGGTTCCTAAGTTCGGAGCTCGAGTCCGAAGCGTTCGAGGTTGCCGTTGGCGTGCCTGCCCAGCCATAGGTCGGGTCATTGTTCTGGGGAACCATCCAGTCCGACGCCAAGGAGAAAAGCTGGTCGCCGGGCTGAAGTCCCGAATATATCTCCAGAACATGAGTCTGGCGCATCGTCCCCTTCGTGTCCATAATGTCGTACCACGGAAACGCGTTCAAGTAACAGCTTATGAATGTAATAGTGATATCGTAAAATGTCCAAGTCCCGTTGAAAAGGTTTAATTCCCAGCGCCCCTGATGGTTTCCGTCACTCCCATAATCGGCCATTCCGTAGAATTGAACGCACGGGGCCTTTGCGCCGGGGCTTGAGGTTCCGGAGGTTCCGAGAAGAAGATTTCCCGAGACAACGGGCAGCCAAGTGGCCGATGGCCACGGCAGGACAGTTTCACTTGTCACGGTCTGAGGATTGGGAGGAAAGACAACACAGGAACGGAGTTTCCTGGGGCTGGCCCCGTCATTGTAGATGAACAGTATCCCGGCAGGATCGTTGCCCTGCGGATAGAATGTGACCGCGTCCATCATCTGGGAGGGAGGCGCCTGACTGAAAACGGGCTTCCATGTCGTGAAATTCTTGCCGTCGCCCGTGACAAATCCGAAAGAAGCAGGCACAAGAACGTAGATCTTATCGCCGGAAACCGCCGCGGCCGCTCCCTGGCCGGTCAGCCCCGTGGCAACTGTAGTGGGGCCGACCCATGCCGCCGAGGAAGGATTCACCGTGATGTATTGGAGTTTCCCGTCCGATGTCGTAAAAAAACAATAGAGAAGGCCGTTGAAAACGCAGGCGCCCAGATTTCCCGATGCGGACGGTGTGTTAACAGTGATCTGCCAATGCTGTACCCATCCATTATTGTAAGACCTCTGCGCCAGCTGCAATTTTGACTCATTCCAGGGACGCAAAAAAGTATAGGCGTATCCGTTGAAGTAAAGACTCTTGGCCTGCGCCTGGCATAAGTAAGCTTCCGGTGCAGGTTCCTGCGCGAAAGCATTGCCAGAAACGACGGGCATGATACTGCAAAAGCAAATTGCCAAACAAAGTTTTTTTAAAGCAGTGGTCCATTTTCCGATCCCGATTTCGCTCATAATAATCCTCCTTAAACCTGGTTATTGCCAGGCTGATATGTGGGGCACCACCGATTAATTGGGGACCGATTAAATTCCCCCTGCTTAGTGGTTGAACGAAAACCCTGTACTTTGAATTTGTTGGGTTCGTCCGAATGCTTCTGCTTTTGCGCAAGCATTTGTTTTAGCGTACGTTGGGTTGAAGAACGAAACCCAACGGTTTTAGTCGGACTTAACCCAATCTACGCCGACCCCGATTACCCTTTTGAAGCCTATTTTTTCAGTAGGGGTTGAAGATTTTGAACCCCTACTGCGGCTGCGCACAAAAGCAGCCGTGCCGGTTGACATAGCTCCTCATATCAGAGCGCCCGCCGCGCCGCAAGATATTTAATATCAGCACCGCATGCCGCCCCCTCCCAAACTTCATCCCCCATCTTGCGCCCACATTTACATTGACACACTTCCAGCCCTCATCCTATATTCATCCAATATCAAAGCGGGTTTCTATCAGCTAAAGGAGGCTTCATAAATGAATAGTTTAAATCTTCTAAAACGGTCAAAAATACTATTCCCCCTTTTTGCCCTCTGTACTTTCTTCATCTTGTTTGTATCCTGCGATAAAGTTCAAAATCCTTTCGGATTTATCGTCTGTTCACAGTTAACGAGCGACCTTCTTCAAATAAACATTGTCTCCATCAAAAAACCGATGGGAAAGCCGACCACCCTGGTGGCCGTGCCGGGCCATTCCGCAATCAGCCCGGTGGTCACGCCCAACGGCAAGACCATGGTCTTTTCCGCGAATTTTGAAAATCCGACACCCACAGCTAATGATCCCCCTGGAGGTTCGCTGTACAGAATGAAGCTTGCCACCAGAAAATATACCCGTATTACGGACGACAACTGGATGTCGTTCCAGGAGGAATTCCCAACCATTTCTCCGGACGGCACAACGGTCGCCTATGTCCGGACCGATGCGGAGATAGGCCCCCTTGAAGCGCTTAGCCGGCTGTGGATGGTTCAGCTGGACGGGTCGGACAAGCACTCCGTCTTTGCTGATGAAAATCCGCGAAACGATTACGCCCCGGCCTTTTCCCCGGATGGCACAAAGCTCACGTATCTGTCTGACAACAACACAAATATTGTCAATGTCATGGTGTGCGATTTGGAGACGGGAGACGGCCCGGTGCAGCTGACTCATTATTCCTCCGTGGATGATACGGTGTTTTCTCCCTTCTTCGATGACAGCGGCCAATGGATTTATTTTCAGCTAAGCCGTAAAAGCGCCTACAGCCTGAACCGCATCAGCGCCACGGGAGGGGAGCCGGAAAAAGTGTTCGACATCCCGAAGGTGGACATGCCCAACCACAGCGTCTACGGTGCTGCCGGATATTTTGACCTTAAGCCGGCAAAGGACTTTCAGCATTTCGTCTGCACTGGAGGTGTCAATGATGCGTATCAGGTGTTCACCACGGACAATTTGACAGCACCTTTCAGCCCGGAAGCGATGACCAGCGTCTCCAGTGATTACCTGTATCCCTTTTGGTACCGGCCATAAGGCCGCGATCTCCAGGGGCTCTCGAATTTGCAATTCGCCTGTACTGCGTTAAATGAGCGTACATGGATACTGAATATCTCGCGACGGGTTTTGCCGATGTGGATGGCCGTGATGATGCGGCGGCGTACAAACATTGTCTTTCCCTGCTCGACTCACTGCCGTATTTTCACGAATATAAACAGAGAAGTTATGAGCGGCTTTCCCTGTCCGCCGGTCTTTCCGTTCTGGAGGTCGGCTGCGGAATCGGGGATGACGCCTTTCGGATGGCTTCACGCGTCGGCCCCAACGGGCTCGTCGTCGGCGTGGATGCAAGCAGCCGCATGATTGAGGAGGCCACCAGCCGAACCCCGGCCGGCATGCGTATCGCCTTTGCCCGGGCAGACGCCCGCAACCTGCCTTTTACAGAGGGGAGTTTCTCCCGCTGCCGCATAGACCGGACACTGCAGCACATCGAAAACCCGCAGCTGGCCATTCGTGAAATGGCCCGCGTTCTCAAGCCCGGCGGATTACTGCTTGCCTACGATAACGACTGGGGCACATTTTCCCTGAATGGCGGCAATGAAGCAGCAACGAAGATCGTTGAAACAGCGTGGGAGGAGTCATTCACCAACAGGTGGATCGGCAGATATTTAAAGCGGTATTTCCTGGAAGCAGGGCTCAAAAATGTGGAGATAGAGCCATCGGTGTCGGTGCTCACTGATTTTGAGCTCACCGATCGTGTCTATAACCTGCGCCAGACAGTAAAACGAGCCGTGGAAGCCGGCCGTCTTTTACCGGAAATTGCCGACCAATGGATATCTGATTTGAAGATTTTGAGCCATTCCGGAGAGTTTCTTTGTACTTTGACCGCATTTATGGCAGTGGGCATGAGGCCCTAGTCAAAAAATTTTGACGTCGTGGCTGGGATTGACACGAGAAGGCAATTCAGACCTCATTCCAGATAAGGATCTCTATGAAAATGTCGGCGGTGGGTTTGCAGGTGTCGGAAACGGTGATCGCCTTTATGCTTATGGTGCTGGCGGCGTATTTTTTGAAAAAAAAGGGCCTGCTGAAGCAGGAAGACGGTCCCATGTTTTCACGGCTGCTCACGCAGGCCGTTTTGCCGGCTACGATCTTCTATGAACTCTGGACGCATCCCCTGTCGGGAGCAACCATCATACCTGTTCTGATTATGCTTGTCTCCGGGGTCGTTTCCCTGGCGGGCACCTGGCTTGTGGGAGTGCTTCTGAAATTTGACCGCCAGAACACCGGCGCGCTGATGATCATTTCCTCATTCGGGTCGTCGGCGCTTATAGGATATCCCATCATTCAGTACGCCTTTTCCCACAATCCCCAGGCGCTTGCCGAGGGCATCATCATAAGCGAGCTGGGCGTGGGCCTGCCGATCTTTAT
>CAIWTU010000077.1 GCA_903915655.1 uncultured Geobacter sp. | reverse complement strand
TTCAGATGATGAAACTTGCCATGGTGACGACAAGCCAAGGGCTAGTTGAAAAAGTTCGGTGTCTCTCATAATGGATCTACAAGTATCATTTTTAACAACTCATTAACAAGAGACTACCCACTTGTAATAGCGAGCAGCCTAAAGAATAGGAGGTACCCTATCATGGCAGGAAAGATTTTTTACCGGGAAAGAAGCAAGATGGTGGATGGTGCGAAGCAGCCGCGCTACATACTGGTTGCTGTTTCGGGGCTTGACCTGAAGGTTTACGGCCAGCACCTGAGAATGTGTGAGATGAAGCAGATCGCCGAAGCGGTTGGCGCCGAGCTGGTCTCGCTTGACCGTGGCCCGAAACACGAAGGTGAAGTGGAAGTAAAGAAGTAACCAGATGAGTTGCTGATCTGAAGAGGAGGCTGTTGCTAAGACAGCCTCCTTTTTTATGGAGGAATATTCCAGTCAGTAACTATCAGACAGGAAATAGTAAGTTATTGAGAGAGGTTTTACATTGTGAAAATATTTGTCTCTATTGATGACACCGATAATATCGAAAGCAGGGGCACCGGTGAACTGGCCTCCATCCTTGCAGATGATGTTGAGAAAAAAGGGTGGGGGATAAGCTCCTACATTACCCGGCATCAGTTGCTGGTCCATCCTGACGTCCCCTATACATCGCATAACAGCTCCATGTGTTTTTCGGCGGATGTTGATGAAAGATCCCTGATGCCGTTGATTTCCTACGCTGCTGATTTTCTTGAGAAAGAGAGCGCGGAAGGATCGGATCCCGGGTTGTCTGTTGCCGTGGCCGAGCGGCTCAAGGATCCGGAGGCCCTCATCGAATTTGGCAGAAGGGCGAAACAGGTTGTTCTGACTCAAAAAGATGCTTATGACCTGGCGCAAAAACTGGAAATCCACCTTACTCCCCATGGCGGGACAGGGCACGGGGTGATAGGCGCACTGGCCGGGATCGGCCTCCGCCTGAGCGGCAACGACGGCCGATTGAAGGGTGGACTGAAAATCGGGGCCGAAAACAGCATTTTCAGCGTAAGCGATATCTGCGCCCACCCCCATGTTGATGCAGTATCAAGTATGGAGGGGTATACGCTGGAACCGGAAGAGCGGGTCAGGATGGGGGATAAGATGAAAACGGTATTGATGGGGGGAAAATCTGTTCTGCTCGTCATGCCGTCCGGCGGTGAACCGGGTGATGTCCCCTGGCGGACATGTCCGAGGCAACTCCTGAAAATTTTTTAGTGGCGGGTGACCCATGTGGTTTACGAATCAAAGGGGAGAGGAGGAGTTCACCGGCGGCCAGGATGACTGGGCCGGAGCGGCCAGGCTTGCCTCGACCTGTCCGTATTTCAATCCTGACGTGGAAGAAGAGTTTGTTGCCGACGACCCCGTCTCCTGCTATAATTGCCGTTACCGGCGCTGGAGCACCGGGTCTTTTACCTGCCTGAAGAAGGATAAAGCATAATACTTCATCCCTTCCCCTTTTGATTTATTGACCTGGCAAGCGCCATGGTAATCCTGGAAATACAAACCAGCCTCTCCTGGTCGTCGCAGATCCTTATTTCCCAGACCTGCGATGTACTGCCGATATGAAGCGGGCGGGCCGTTCCTGTCACACTTCCTGATCGGACCGGACGGATGTGGTTGGCGTTTATTTCCTGGCCAACAAAGATTTTATTCGGGTAATCGGCCACCATGTTTGCGGCGTAGCTGCCGATTGTTTCAGCCAGAACGACCGAAGCGCCTCCGTGCAGGATACCGAACGGTTGCCTTGTCCGCCCGTCGACCGGCATCCGGGCTTTCAGTAGATCTTCACCTATCTCGACAAATTCTATCCCGAGATGGGAAACCATATTCCCCTTCCCGATCTTATCAAGTTCTTCCAGTCTGTACTCGCGAAACCAGATAGCCATCATGCCCCCATTTTTGTATTGCCGGTTATGACAGCACCTTCTTTGCCGGCATTTGCGAGTTTATCCCATTTCCCGGTAGTTTGAAATAGCAATATTGTTCTCTCCGCTCGTTTCGGGCTCCTTGAAGAATTTATCCGCTCTCTGTATTATTGCCTTTATAAAATAAACCGGGTAATATATTATGCTTGGGAATGTTTTTAAAAGCGTTCCAGACAGGGGGCGCGCAGCATGACATTGCCGGAAGTTCAAAAGGCTCCTGTATTCAAACTGGTGGGAAGCTACGGTATAGAACTTCCGTTCCATGTTGTTGAATTTCTGGAAGGATTGAATGAAAAATAATTTCCGGTTATTACTGCTGGTGGCTGGACGATAAGTTTTTGTACCGGGCGGCATGGTCCCGGCAGGAATTGTACGCAGGTTTATTGGTTGCTATGGCCTTAGGCTCAATCTCGGAAACGGAAAATGCCTATGCACGAAAGTCTACAGCGAACGGTTGCCGGTAATTCGTCACTTGTACAGGAACTCCTTCCCCTGGCGCTGTACAGTGCCATGGCCGTGGCCCTGGTCGGAATCCTCCTCCTTGCCGCCTGGTGGCTCGGCGAAAAGAGGCAATCTGCAGTAAAATCATCCCCCTATGAATCCGGCATCCGGGCTACCGGAACCGCCCGTCTTGCCTATCCCGTCCCTTTTTATCTGATTGCCATCTTTTTTATCGTCTTCGATGTCGAGGCGGTTTTCATCTTCGTCTGGGCCGTTGCCTGGGATACCCTTGGCATGCCTGGTATCATCCAGATTACCGTATTCATAATGGTTCTTCTGCTGGGGCTATGCTGGATCTGGAAGAAGGGGGGGTTGGACTGGGGACCCTCTCGCGCCAGAGAGAAGGCGCCCCTGCGCCGTCCCGATGACGGTTTTATGCAGATGACTCAAACCGTTGCAACTGAACGAGGTTTGCATGGTGGAGAATGATCTCACGGAGAATGTCCTGCTGACCCGTCTCGATGATCTCATTAACTGGGGGCGGGCGAATTCCCTCTGGCCCATGTTCTTCGGTCTCTCCTGCTGTTTTGTTGAAATGATGACTTCCTTCACCTCAAAATATGACATCTCGCGCTTTGGCGCCGAAGTTCTGCGAGGCTCGCCGCGGGAAGCGGACCTTATGGTCATAGCAGGAACCGTGTTCAGGAAAATGGCCCCGAGCATCCTGAGGCTGTACGAACAGATGGCCGAACCGAAATGGGTAATTTCCATGGGGAGTTGTGCCAACTCCGGCGGGATGTACGACGTCTACAGCGTGGTTCAGGGTGTGAACCAGATCCTGCCGGTCGATATCTATATCCCCGGCTGTCCGCCGCGTCCGGAAGCCTTTCTGCAAGGGCTGATGATGCTTCAGGATAAGATTCGCAGTGATGAGCGTCCGGCACGTTCCGTGCTACACCTTGGTGGTGGCTCCCAGGGGACTACAGCCCCCGTACTGGTTGACGGTGAGACGAAATCATCCGATACCCGTGGCCCGGGAATGGTCGGGATCCCGGTCCGGGGGGCCTCGGTAACCCCGCCGAAATTATTGATGCCCCGCTCCGATGAGATCTGGCGTCCTCCCGCGCCAAGGCACGATTTTCCCTCCTTTGGTCTGGAGGGGGAACTGGAGGGTGCTTTTGGCAATCGGGTGGCTCTCGATCCTCTCGCCACCGATATGCTCACCTACCGGGTCCCCCCCGGGCTGGTTCCCGAGGTGCTCGCCTATCTGAAGAGTCGTCGGACTGTTTCGTTCAAGAGGCTTGAAGATATTGCGGCAGTTGATGAATCGTGCCGCCGCGATCGGCAGCAGTACAAAGATTTTACCCTCAACTACCACCTCCTTTCCTTTGATCAGCCGGGCCATCTCCGCATCAAGACCGAGCTCAGCGGCGATACGCCACAAATGCCGACGGTAACCGGTGTCTGGTCCTCCGCCTCATGGTATGAGCGGGAGGTGTTCGACATGTTCGGGATCCGTTTTGCCGGTCATCCGAACCTGCGCCGGATCTTGATGCCTCACGACTGGGAGGGGCATCCCCTCCGGAAGGAGCACCCTTTCCGGGCTACGGAAATGCCCCCCTATACTACGGCGGATGCCCGGCGCCAGACACCGCTCGATGCGGCAGAGTATTTTGACCGGGTGGACGAAGATACTCTCATCCTCAATCTCGGCCCCCAGCATCCGGGAACCCACGGGATAATACGCATAATTCTCAAGCTGGACGGTGAAGAAGTCGTTGATCTGGATTCGGATATCGGCTATCACCACCGTGGCGCCGAAAAAATTGCCGAGCGTCAGTCCTGGCATCAGTTTATCCCCTACACCGACCGGATCGATTATCTGTCGGGGGTTCAGAACAACCTTGCCTATCTGAACTCCGTGGAACGGTTGTGCGGCATAAAGGTCCCGGATAGAGCGGTCTACATCAGGGTAATGCTGGCGGAGCTGTTCCGCATTGCCAGCCATCTCGTCTGGCTGGGCACCTATGCTGCCGATGTGGGGGCCATGACCCCGGTCTTCTACACCTTCACCGATCGGGAAAAAATATTCGATATCGTCGAAATGATTACCGGCGCCCGGATGCACCCCGCCTGGTTCAGAATCGGCGGGGTAGCGGATGACCTGCCGGAGGGGTGGGAAGCAGTTGTCCACGATTTCCTCCGCTGGTTCCCCCCGCGTCTCAGGGAATATGAAAACCTTCTGAATGGGAATCCGGTTTTCAAGGCGCGACTCCGGGGGGTGGGGGAGATTTCACTCGAGGATGCCATCGACTGGGGAATCTCGGGGCCGAACCTGCGGGGGTGCGGCTTTGCCTGGGACCTGCGCAAAAAGATGCCGTACAGCGGGTACGACGCCTTTGATTTTGATGTGGCCGTAGCAAGTGGGGGCGACTGCTTCGCCCGTTATCTGGTACGGATCGAGGAAATGAAGCAGTCGCAGCGTATCGTGCGGCAGGCGATGCTGGAGATGCCGGGGGGACGCTGGATAACCGAGGACTATCGCCACGCCCTCCCGCAGAAACGGGATACCCTCCAGGATATCGAGTCGCTGATCCATCACTTTGTCAACTCTGCCAGGGGGATGGCGCCGCCGCGCGGGGAGTGCTATGCCTCCATCGAGGCGCCCAAGGGGGAAACCGGCTATTTTGCGGTTTCCGACGGGCTCAATCTCCCCTACCGGATGCGGATCAGAACCCCCAGCTTCCCACATATCCAGGCGCTGCCGCTGTTGAGTCGGGGGTGGCTGCTGGCGGACGTACTCTCTATACTGGGGTCGATAGACTTCGTGCTGGCGGATCTGGACAGGTGACTCTGCCACCCCCTTCGCCCCCCTGGGGATAAGGGGTCAGCGAAATGAAAAGTGACACAAGGTATGGGCACTTTTTATTAAAGGAGTGAAAGATTATGATCCCGAAACAGCTCAGGGAAGAATTGCTTGACCATGTCGCCTCTGCCGTTACACCCCGTGAAGCGGCGGTGGAGGTGATGAGAGCATTGCAGGCTTTTTATGGCTGGCTGACGGACGAGGCGGTGGACGAGGCGGCGGAAATTCTCTCGCTCTCCCCCCTGCAGGTGGAGGAACTGGCCACCTTCTATGAAATGATTTATCGTCGGCCGGTCGGGAAGCGGGTGATCCATCTTTGCGATTCCATCTCCTGCTGGAGCGCCGGAGCGGAGAGCATGATGGCCTATCTCCGGAAAAGCCTCGGGATTGACGAGGGAGGTACTACGGAAAACGGCATCTTTACCCTCGTCCCCTGCGCCTGTCTCGGAAATTGCGGGGAAGGGCCGACAATGCTGATAGGGGAGACCCTGTACGGCAGCCTCACACCGGAACGTCTGGATCAGATTCTGGAGGAGGAACGGGAAGGCGTGCGTTGCCTGGATAATTAAATATTGCAGTTTTTGATGGCGCAGCGGGGAATATGGGGAGATAATTACTTAAATACCACAAAAAATTCCTCTCTGTAGCAGAGGTATCGGTAGGGGGAGAAATCATGAAGAATGTATTGACTGCATTGGTGCTACTGTTTGCCGCAACTTCGATCTCCGCGGCTGGTTCTCTTGAGGGTAAGGGTCCAATCGGAGAGCTGGAATTCAAAGAGTACTGTGCCGGATGTCACCCCAATGGGGGCAATAGGCGCAACCCGAAAAAACCCCTGGGGAAGAAATCCCTCGAGGGGGGTGATATAAAGACGGTGCAGGGGATTGTAGCCAAAATTCGGAATCCTGGCCCGGGTATGACCAGATTTGACAAGGAGGCGATCTCCGACAAGGAAGCAACGGAGATAGCCGAGTATATTTTGAAGACATTTTAAACCTTTGTTTCGCTACCCCTATCTTTGCCGACACGGGGTGCGAACCGGTGCATTAATCAAAGTTTTTCCGGATAACCATGGAACTTGTCCTGTTCAGAGATAATAAACCTGATGCTCCGGTGAGTTTTGCCGAATACCTGGCTACGGGTGGATTCGAGGCGTTGCGGAAGGCCCTCTCCGGCCTCTCCCCCAATGATCTCCAGCAGACGGTCATCGACTCGGGACTGCGGGGGAGAGGGGGGGCCGGTTTCCCGACCGGCAAGAAATGGTCGTTCGTTCCGCGCAACCTGCCGGGACCGCGCTACCTCATCTGCAACTCTGACGAGATGGAACCGGGAACCTACAAGGACCGGGTCCTTCTCGAAAACAACCCCTACCTTCTGGTCGAGGGGCTGATTCTGGCAGCTTATGTGTTGGAGGTTAAACGAGCCTTCATCTTTATCCGGCGAGGGTATGAAATCCCTGTGAAAAACCTCCGCAGGGCACTCGCGGAAGCCAGAGCGGCCGGTTATCTGGGTGAAAATATTTTGAAGAGCGGATTTTCTCTGGAGGTTGATCTCCACGTCTCGGCTGGCCGGTATATCTGCGGTGAAGAGACCGCCCTGATGAATGCACTGGAAGGGAGGCGCGCCAATCCGCGCAGCAAACCGCCATTCCCGGCAATCAAGGGGTTATGGGGCGGGCCGACGGTGGTCAATAACGTGGAGACCCTGTCGAACATCCCGTCAATCATACGGAACGGTCCAGAGTGGTTCAAGGGATTGGCAAAAATTCCTGAATCCGCCGGGAACAAGCTGTTCTGTACCAGCGGCCATGTGCGCAACAGGGTCTGCGTCGAACTGCCACTCGGCACAACCCTGGGGGAAATTATCGATGGCCCCTGTGGGGGGATGCTTCCGGGAAAGAAATTCAAGGCTTGTATTCCCGGAGGCGCGTCAACACCGTTTTTTACTCCGTCCCATTTTGATGTGCCGATGGATTTCGATACGGTGGCCAAGGCCGGTTCGCGCCTCGGGACAGGCGGCATTGTCGTTTTCGACCAGCAGACCTGCATGGTCGGGGTAACCCTTAACCTGATCCGTTTCTATGCCCGCGAATCTTGCGGCTGGTGTACTCCCTGCCGGGAAGGACTCCCTTTTGTGCAGAATATTCTGGAACGGATCGAAACCGGTCTGGGAGAATTGGCTGATATCGGAATCCTCCGTGAGCATGTGAAATACCTGAATTACTCCTTCTGTCCCCTGGCCCCGGGAGCCATGGGGCCGGTTACTGCTCTTTTGCAATATTTCGAGGACGAGATCAAGGACCATATCGTGAAGAAGCGATGCCCGTTTAAAGGATAAAATCTGCCCAAGCTAATTATCGACAACATCGAAGTTGAAGTCCCGTCCGAAACCAAGGTGATCGAGGCGGCGCGGAAGGCGGGAATCGTTATCCCCCACTTCTGCTACCATCCTGCCCTGGGGAGCGCCGGCGCCTGCCGCCTCTGCGCCATGAAGTTCCTGGAAGGACCGGTCAAGGGGATCCAGATGTCCTGCATGATCCCTGCCCAGGATGGAATGGTGGTTTCGACAACCGACAGCGAAGCCGTGCAAATGCGCAGTCTGGTGATCGAATGGGTGATGCTGAACCATCCGCACGACTGTCCGGTATGCGACGAGGGGGGGGAATGTCAGCTGCAGGATTACACCGTGGCAGGCGGGCATGCTATCCGTCGCTACAAGGGGAAAAAACGGACCCATAACAACCAGTACCTGGGTGAAAATATTCGACACGAGATGAACCGCTGCATCCACTGTTACCGCTGTGTCCGCTTTTACCAGGATTTTGCCGGCGGGGACGACTTTGGCGTTATGGGCCGGGCAAATCTGATCTATTTCGGCAGGAAGGATTCCGGGGTGCTGGAATCCCCATTTTCAGGCAACCTGGTGGATATCTGTCCCACAGGGGTTTTTACCGACAAGCCGGCCCGCTTCCGGGCCCGTTATTGGGACTACGATATGGCCCCCTCGGTCTGCCCCCACTGTTCCCTCGGCTGCAACACCGTCCCGATGGCCCGCTACAGGGAGTTGCTCAAGACCACTGCGCGCTTCAACGATAAAGTGAACGGCTGGTTTATCTGCGATAAAGGGCGGTTCGGTAACGACCGGGTAAACAGCCCGGAGCGACCGCGTTACCCGTTGATCGATGGAGAGAGGGTCGGCTGGGACGAGGCGCTGGAGGCGCTGGTCCGGCGTGTCGGAGAGGTGACGCGACAGTATGGAACGGAGAGCATTGCCCTGGTTGGCTCACCCCGAATGTCACTGGAAGGGAATCTCCTTCTTGGACAGCTTGCTGCGTGCGTGAAAGCCGGTCTCCTTTCCTATTTTATCGGGGCGGCAGAGGGAGAAGCTTCCATGGCTGCGTCGCTCCTTGTCGGGGAAAAGTCGCGTTCGATGGCGGAGGTCCGGGAAGCCGACTGTATAGCCCTCTTTAACTGCGACCTTCTGGAAGAGGGGCCGATGATGGCGCTGGCAGTCCGCCAGGCCTGGCGTAACGGGGCGAAAATATTCCTGGTCGGCGTCTCATCCCCTGAGCTAAAAAAACTTCCATTTGAATTCTCGGCAGTTGATCTTATCGATGAAGTTCCTTTCGCCGGATGCAAAAGCCCGGTGATCATCTGCGGTACAGCCTCAGCCGATATCTCCGCCGTCCGGAAGGCGGCTGGGGCGCCTGCCGGAGTTACCTTTCTTTTTAACGCCCCGAACTCTTTCGCCGCCGCCATGCTGGCCGTCGAGAGCCAATCGCCGGCGGTTTCAGAGGCCCTGGCCGGAGGGAAAATAAAAGCTGTCATTGCCTTCGAAGCCGACATCCCTGCGGATCTTCCCGTGGGAGTCGAGCTGCTGGCGGTTGCCGACTGGATGCCGACCGATGTCGGGCGAAAGGCCGGGATATTTTTACCCGTTACGTCCCATCTGGAGATGGACGGTACCTTCATCAATAATGAGGGGAGGGCGCAGAGATTCAAAAAGGTCATGAACCCCGGGCTACCGATCAAGGGGCTTGATCCTCTCCTGCACCCACCCAGAGTGCATGGTAAGACCCCGCAGGGTGGCGATGTCAGACCCTCCTGGCAGGTTATTGCCTCACTCATAGAAAGATTCGGCGGAGAGAGAGTGGCCGAACCGCTTGACGGAAAATGGGCGGCGCTGAGAAATCTGGATCCGGAAGGGGAAGGGACCAGAATCAGCTGATTCTTACCCCCTCCCAGAAAAAAAGTCCGGGTTGCCATGTATGGTTATCCATGCGGTTATGCAGTAGATCAAGCAGGTTGGAGAGAAATGAGGTTTACTACGATCGACATACTTCTGCTTCTGGTAAAACTCCTCCTTATCTATGCCGTGGTTCTGACCGGGGCTGCCTACCTGGTCTTTGCCGAGAGGAAGATCCTGGCCTGGATGCAGGACAGGAAAGGACCTAACCGGGTTGGCCCCTTCGGTCTTCTGCAGCCGCTGGCTGATCTGATCAAGATGCTTACCAAAGAAGATCTCCTCCCTGTCGCTGCGGATAAATGGCTCTACCTGCTAGCGCCGGCCATGGCATCGATCCCGGCCATTATGACCTTTGCCGTCATTCCGTTCGGTGCGCCGTTTACCCTGTTCGGGCAGACCGTTACCATGCAGGTTTCCGATCTGAATATCGGGATGCTTTTTTTCATGGCGCTTTCCTCCATTGCAGTTTACGGTGTGGCCCTGGGCGGATGGGCATCCAACTCGAAATATGCGTTGCTCGGAAGTATCCGCGGATTGGCCCAGCTCATCTCCTACGAATTATCCATGGGGCTTTCCCTTGTTCCGGTCGTGATGCTTTCCCGTTCTTTCCGTCTCAGCGAAATCGTCAATGCCCAGGCCGATCTCCCGTTTATCGTCTTTCAGCCGCTCGCCTTTGCCATTTTTTTCATCAGCATAGTTGCCGAATGCAAGCGGGTGCCGTTTGATCTGCCGGAGGCGGAAGGGGAACTGGTTGCCGGGTTTCACACCGAATATTCCGGAATGCGTTTCGGTCTTTTCTTCGTCGGTGAATATATAAACATAATTGTTCTTGGCGGCCTGGCAACAACCTTTTTCCTTGGGGGGTGGCATGGTCCGCTCTTACCGCCGCCGGTCTGGTTTGCCGTGAAAGTGCTGGCGTTTGCCTTTGTTTTTATCTGGATACGCGGGACACTCCCCCGTCTCAGATATGACCAGCTGATGCATTTCGGCTGGAAGGTTCTCACTCCCCTGGCTCTGCTTAATATCGTGGTGACAGGATGGTGGTTAATACTGAATAAATGAGGTTGTTACTCAATTTGCGGGGCACTCTAGCCGAAAGGAGAACTGTTATGACAGAAAATGTTAACACAGCAGACAGGGATGGGCACACGCCGCTTATTATTGCGGCAAGGGAAGGTAATGAGGAGGCAGTCAAAGACCTGCTTCACAGAGGCGCTGACTTGGAGTCGCGTAGCAACAAGGGGAAGACTGCGCTCCATTATGCGGCAGCCAACGGCCATGCGGAGGTGATTAAAATACTTCTGCAGCAGGGGGGAGTTGTGGATGCGCGTGATCGCAACGGCCATACCCCCTTGATGCTGGCGGCAAATTACGGCTGTAACGAATGTCTGTCGCAGCTGCTCGAGTCTGGCGCCGATATCAATGCCAGAACCTTGAGCGGCAACAGTGCGCTGGTATACGCCGAAACCAATTCGCATCCCGATACCCTCGAATTGTTGAGGAAGGCACAAAGGGCCAGGCAGGCATTATAGCATGTTGTCGTTGCCTGCGGGCCTCCGGAGATGGGAGCAAGATGTCATTATTCAAAGATATAAAAGCGTTGCTGCTCGGATTCTGGACAACCGGAAAGCATATTTTCCTCCGGCCGCTCACCATCGAGTACCCTGAGCAGAAGCGCACTCCTTTTCCCCGCTACCGGGCGCGCATAGTATTAACAAGGGACCCGGACGGGGGCGAACGGTGCGTTGCCTGTTACCTCTGTTCTGCCGTCTGCCCGGCTGGCTGCATATCGATGCAGGCGGCCGGGCAGGCGGATGGCCGCCGCTACGCCGCCTGGTTCCGCATAAATTTTTCCCGGTGCATCTTCTGCGGCTTTTGTGCCGAGGCCTGTCCGACCATGGCCATACAGATGACCCCGGATTACGAAATCTGCAACCGTAAAATCATGGAGCTGGTGTATGAAAAGGAAGAGCTCCTTATCGACGGTTGCGGCAAGGAGCCGGAGTATAATTTTTACCGCCATAGCGGGATCGGTATCGTAAACCCCCGTGGCGGCAATGTAGACGAAGAGCCGCCGGTTGATGTGAGAAGGCTGGTCCCTTAGAGAGGGGAGAGGGCAGGGAAGAGGGTAGTCTGACTTAAATTGGCAGGGTGATCATGGAACAGGTTGTTTTTTATATACTGGCTGCGGTGGTTTTGATTGCGACACTTTTTTCCATAACGGAGAAGCATGCGGTCCATGCCATTATCTATCTGGCCACCTCGTTCTTTGCCCTTGCCGTAATCTTTTATCTCTTGAACGCGCCGCTGGTAGCGGTCTTTGAAGTCATCATCTATGCTGGTGCGATCATGGTTTTGTTCCTCTTTGTTATCATGATGCTAGAGCTCGGGCACCCGGAAAAGATCCTTCTGCCCGGGGTGCGTGACTGGGCGCCGGCGCTGCTCCTCGGGGTGGTGACACTGGCCGCATTTATCTTGCTGGTCTTGCATCACCCCCCACCCGCACTTCCTGCAAACCCGGTGAAAATTCGTGATTTCGCAACGGTACTCTTCAGAAAATACGGGGTTGCCGTGGAGATTGTCTCCATGCAGCTTTTGTTTGCGCTGGTAGGGGCGCTCTACCTGGGGAGGCGCAAATGATCGTACCTCTGACCCATCTCCTTATTCTTTCCACCCTGATTTTCACCATGGGAATCTTCTGCCTGATCGCCTGGCGGAAGAATATCATCATGATGCTGATCGGCATCGAGATCATGCTCAATGCCGTAATCCTGGCTTTTGTGGGTGGGGCGGCCTACTGGGGGAGTGCAGACGGCCAGGTTTTCGCCCTTTTCATCATCGCCATGACCTCGGCGGAGGTCTCGCTGGCCCTGGCGCTGGTAGTCTACCTCCATCGCCGTAAAAAATCGGTCGATTCCGACGACTTCAGCACGTTGCGGGAATAATCATGAAAAGCTGCCTTCTCCTCATACTCCTTTTCCCACTGATGGGAGCGATAATAAACTCTCTGGCAGGCATGCGGCTCCCCCGTCGGCTCTGCCAGACTATCGCCTGCGGCTCCGTCTGGGCCTCTTTTGGCTGCTCCGCCGCAGGGTTCTTCTTGCTGCAGGGTCCGGTGAAGACAGAGCTCTTCCGATGGATCTCCGCCTTCGATTTCCATGCGCCTGCTGCCCTCCGTTTCGACAGCCTCTCCGCTATCATCTGCCTGATGGTTACCTTCGTGGCAGGGATGATCCATCTCTATTCGATCGCTTACATGAGGGAAGATAAGGATTATCTCCGTTTCTTCACCCTCCTGAATCTCTTTCTCTTTGCAATGCTGCTCCTCCTTCTGGCGGACACTCTCCCGCTTCTGTTTCTTGGGTGGGAAGGGGTTGGTTTCTGCTCCTATGCCTTGATCGGTTTCTGGTACCGCGAGGAGGCAAATGCCACGGCAGGACGCAAGGCCTTCATCGTTACCCGGATCGGGGATGTTGCTTTCGGAGTTGCCATCTTCTGGATGTTCACTCTTTTTGGAACGGTCTCTATCAGTGAAATCAATCAGATGGGGCACCTGATACCGGTCTCTACCGTTACCTTACTGGGGCTCCTCCTCCTCGGCGGCGCCATCGGCAAGTCGGCACAGATGCCGCTCATGGTCTGGCTGCCCGATGCCATGGCCGGGCCGACTCCGGTTTCCGCCCTGATCCATGCCGCCACCATGGTAATTGCCGGGATCTACCTGCTGTGCAGATTCTTCCCCTTCATAGGGATATCGCCTCTCGTCCCGGCCGTTATTGCCTCTATTGGCGCGGCTACGGCACTGTACGCCGCCAGCTCCGCCCTGGCCCAACGTGACCTGAAAAGGATTCTCGCCTATTCAACCATGAGCCAGATCGGTTTAATGATGCTTGGAGTCGGAAGCGGTGCGATCACCGCCGCCACGTTTCACCTCCTGGTGCATGCATTCTTCAAGGCCCTACTCTTCATGGGGGCCGGCTGTATCATCATGGCGACGGGGCATGAGCAGGATATCTTCAAGATGGGGGGATTGCGCAGGAAGCTGCCGCGGACCTTCTGGCCCTTTCTGGTCGGTGCGGCCTCTCTTGCGGGTCTGCCGCTCACCGGCGGATTCTTCAGCAAGGACGCTATTCTTGTGGCGGTATATGCGAAAGGGGGTCTGCTTTATCCAATACTGTTTGTACTGGCTGAGTGCACGGCGCTACTCACAGCTATCTACACATTCAGGATGGTTTATCTCGTCTTTGGCGGTGAAGAGCGGGATGTACAGACTGTTGTACCGCGTTCAATGGAAATTACCCTGATACCGCTTGCCGTAACGGCCCTCTTCGGTGGACTCCTGAATCTTCCGGAATACTTTAGCTGGCCCGGATGGCTTGGTAATTATCTCTCTCCCTTTATGGGAATTCCAGAGATAAGACAGGGTGCTGGTCTGGAGATAATCCTGCAAATTATTGCCGCTTTTATTGCCCTGGCCGGTCTGGTTATAGCCCACACCCGTTATTCCGGCGGAAGGTGGCAGGCGCGGCAGCAGAGTTTACTGGAGAGGAAGATCACAGCATTTTTTCTTGAAGGATGGTATTTCGACCGACTATACCGGTATCTCTTTGTCAGACCCTATAATGCCGTTTCCACTTTCCTCTGGACCGGGGTTGACGAGGGAATATTCGGTAAATTCGTCGATTCCCTCGGGAATATTTGCGGGGTTGCTGGAGAGAGCCTCGGAAGATGGAGCAACGGCAGGATTTCGATCTATCTTGCCAGCTTCATAGGCGGTGCGGTGTTGCTGCTCGTTTATTTTGCCTGGGAGATTATTTCATAGAACCCGATTCAAATATTGGTAGTTCAATGAGCCGAAAATCCAACCCGGCTCGCATCTCGAAACAGGTGATAGAGTGTTAAATAACTCTCCGATACTTACAATTTTGCTCTTTCTGCCACTGCTGGGCAGTGCGGTTATGCTGCTCTTACGGAACAGGGACCACTGGTGCAGAATGTTGGGGCTGGCAGTTTCGGGCCTTGAGCTCGGGCTGACGGGATGGCTCTGTGCGATGGCGCCCATCGATCCAGCAGGTAATTCATTCCGGCCAGGTTTCTTTATCTACCAGGATCTTCCCTGGATAGAGCAGTTCGGCATCCGCTACACTCTGGGTCTGGATGGAATAAGCATGCTCCTGGTGCTGCTCACCGCATTCATCATCTTTATTGCCGTGCTGGTTTCCCGCCAGCCGGTCGCAAAACATCTCGCTTTCTATTATGCGCTTATTCTTCTTATTGAAACCGGGATCATGGGCGTATTCCTCTCCCTTGATCTCTTTCTCTTTTACCTTTTCTGGGAAGTGATGCTAATTCCCATCTTCTTTCTCATCTCTCTCTGGGGGAGAGGGCGGCCGGTTTATTCCGCTCTGAAGTTTTTCATCTTTACCCTGGCAGGTTCACTCCTTATGCTTCTGGCGATAATCGCCCTCTACCTGATACATGGCGACCAGACCGGGCGCTATACCTTTGCCCTTGTCGAGCTGCTCCATACCGCACTGGAACCCGCAGCGGCAGCCTGGCTGTTCGGAGCATTCCTGCTTGCCTTTGCCATAAAGATTCCGATTTTCCCGGTTCATATCTGGCTTCCTGATACCTATGCCGATGCGCCGGTTGCAGGGAGTCTGATTCTGGCGGCGCTGCTGGCCAAGACAGGCGCCTACGGACTGATACGCTTTGCCTATCCCCTCTTTCCTTCTGCTCTCCCTTTGTTTACCCCTCTGCTGCTAGCCCTTGCAGTTGCCGGTATAATTTACGCTTCCTGGATTGCTTATTCCCAGGGGGATCTGAAAAGGGTGGTCGCCTATTCCAGCTTCGGGCATATGGGTTTTATCGTCCTCGGAATTGCGGCCTGGACACCTCTCTCCCTCTCCGGTTCGGTCCTGCAGATGGTGAATCATGGCATCACGACAGGGTGCCTGTTTGTTCTGGTGGGGATGCTGGAAGAAAGAATGCAGAGCACTGACGTTGACGCCTTCGGTGGGATCTGGGGGAGGGCGCCATACTTCTCTGTCTTTTTTCTGCTGGTTTCTCTTGCGTCCCTTGGCTTGCCTGGACTGAATAATTTTGTCGGAGAATTACTGATTCTGATCGGTGTTTACAGGGTCTCCCCCTGGATGGCAACCCTTGCTTTCTCTGGAGTCGTGCCGATCCTGGTCTATACACTCCGGATGGTACAGAAGGTGCTTTTTGAGCAGGGAGGGAGAGCCGAGGAAATGAGAGATATATCCCTGCGTGAAGGGTTCACATTGTCTTTATTTGCCATAATCATTGTTTTCCTGGGGGTTTACCCGGCGCCGCTGCTCGACCTGATCAGAGTTCCCGTCCAGCTTCTTGTGGGAGGAATGCCATGATTTCGGCTGATATCTGGGCTTCCATGCCGCTTATCATCATTGCAGCGGGGATCATTTTCGTATTGCTGCTCGGTGCTTTCGTCCCCGGTCGACATGGCACAATTACCGGCGTGATTCTCCTCCTCGCTTCCGCCCTCTGGACGCTGCGGACCCCTCCGCTACCGGTAGCGCCGCTTTTGGGAATCGCATTCACCCCTTTTGCCAGGTTTTTCATTCTCCTCTTTTCACTGACTGCTCTGATCACACTCCTCCTTTCCCATGACTATAACAAGCGTCGGGGTATCCATGGTGAGGAGTATCCGGCAACGGTGCTCTTTGCAACCTTCGGCATGGTAGTGCTTGCCACATCCGCCAACCTGTTGAATCTTTTCCTCGGGCTGGAAGGGCTCACCTTTGCCTTTTACATACTTACCGCCATTGACCGGAACAGCCCGGATTCCACCGAGGCCGGACTGAAATATCTCCTGCAGGGGGCGGTAAGCGCCGCCTTGATAGCCTTCGGTATTGCTCTGCTCTACGCCGGAGTCGGTACGCTGGAGATCAACGCTGCAATGAAGAGTGTAGCCTCCGGAGGCAAAACTGTTCCTGTTGCCTATGCGGGGTGGGGCTTCCTCCTGATGGGGCTTGCCTTCAAGGTCTCGCTCGTCCCGGCGCACCTTTGGACGCCCGATGTCTATCAGGGGGCCCCGACACCGGTTGTCGCATTCCTTTCCACCGGCTCCAAGGCGGCAGGTTTTGCGGCACTGCTACTCCTCCTCCCTGCGATGGGGTCGGGCATTTCCATGCTGCATACCCCGCTCTGCTGCCTCTCTCTCTTTTCCATGGTCCTCGGTAACCTGGCAGCGCTGCGGCAACAGAATTTGAAGCGGATGCTGGCATATTCTTCCATAGCCCAGATGGGGTATCTGACGCTGGCCTTACTGACGGGCATCCGGGAAGGTTTTGCGGCAGTTATTCTCTATGTCGTTATCTATACGGCGATGAACCTCTCCGCCTTCGGCGCAATCTCCTCGCTGACCGGGGAAAACCGGTTGGAGGATGTTGAGGATTTTCGGGGGGTTGGTTTTAGCCGCCCCCTTCAAGGGGGAGTCCTTGCCCTCTCCATGTTCGCCCTTGCCGGTATTCCTCCGACAGCGGGGTTCATCGGGAAGTTTGCCATTTTTGCGGCCGCGCTCAAGGGGAATGAGCTTCCCCTTGCCGTAATCGGAATCATCACCGCGCTGATTTCGGTCTATTACTACCTGAGGGTGGTGGCTCTCCTTTATATGCAACCAGCTGATGGGGAGAAACTCTCCAATCAGGCAACCGTTAGCGAAATGATCGCCCTCTGCGCCACCTCGGCCGTTATCCTCCTCCTAGGGGTTTATCCCGGCCCGCTATTGGAGCTGATCGACTCGATCCTCCGCTGAAGCTTCTTCAGCTCTCTTCTTCGTTTTTCCGCAAAAATGTACGACCTTCAGAGCGATGTTGATCCGGTGGCTCACGTAAAAAACTGCAGATAGAACGAGAACCGTTCTTTTCGTAAAAAAGGGGGTTCCGTTTAATACGGAGGGGCTGTCTATTCCCAACATAAAACGATCAAAATATCGAAATCTTCAATGCCAATGCTAATCACAATGTCCCCTTTTAATGTATTCCCACATGATTCCACTCTATCCGCCGATTACTCAAGGTGATCAATTTTCGGTTACACACCCCTTTTTACTGATCAATTTAATGTCATCAAAACCAAAGTTTAGCAATAAAGCAGTCGTCTAGAGATGAGACACTCATGAGACACCTGTCGCATGCCTTGTGGCGTGTTTGAGTGATTATTAAACAGTTTCTAAAAGTTGAATAGAGAAAATAAGAGACTTGGTTCATCTGCATGCCAAAAAAGATCTGTAGTTACGTAAGGTTAAGTTTCAAAATGAAACTCCAAGAATCACTTGGAACGAGAGTTGTATTAGTAATAAATAAAAAGGTGTTCTATTAAATTTTAAACAGTTGCGAGAAACATATAGGGGCCATCTTATTCCACCACATCATGGTGTTGGGGTGGTGAAAACCTCCCTCTTTCACCACCCATTTTTTTCATCAAGCACCGGATGCAAATCAGGACGTAATTCTGAACAGGCCATCATCATTGAGATGGGAATACTATCAACAAAAGGAGTGTGAGTTATGAAGTTGAATGGGAAAGTTGCTGTTGTAACAGGATCTGGTCGCGGAATCGGCAGGGGACTCGCCATGAGATTGGCTCAGGATGGGGCTGCTGTCGTGGTGAGTGACATCAATATTGAGAATGCTCAGAAGGTTGCGGCGGAGATAGAAGCCATGGGCGGCAAATCGATGGCCATTCAAACCGATGTTACCAAAACTGACCAAGTGAATGAACTGGTCGACAAAACGGTAGCGAAATTCGGCAAACTGGATATCATGGTGGCAAACGCTGGAATTGCCAATATCAAGATGAGCATTGAGATGACCGCCGAAGAGTGGAACAAGATAATGGAGGTGAATACCACGGGCGTATTCCTCTGTGACACAGCGGCTGCCAGGCAAATGATCAAGCAGGGACACAACGGGACAATGGGTTCTGGCGGTAAAATCATCAATTGTGCCAGTATTGCGGCGCACTCCGGTTTCGCCATTCTTGCCGCCTACAGCGCTTCCAAATTTGCCGTCAGGGGTTTCACACAGGCACTGGCCAAAGAGCTCGGACCTCACAAAATCAATGTCAACGCTTACTGTCCGGGAATCGTCGGTACCGATATGTGGACGCTCATCGATGAGAAAATGGGCCCGTACCTCGGCATGGGAAAAGGCGAAGTCTTGAAAGAGTACACCAAGCTCATCACAGCGGGAACCGTAGGGGTGCCGGAAGAAGTGGCCTGCTTCGTATCGTACCTGGCTTCCAGTGATGCCGACTACATGACTGGTCAGTCGGTAATGATCGATGGTGGTATTGTAATGAATTAAGCATTGGGCTGAAAGGCGCAAAAACAAATTAATTGAACAGGGGGGGTTTATGAGTTTCATACAGAAGAGAGTGTCCTTTGCCGTTATCGTTGCGGCTTTGGCAGGTGTATTCCTGGCGGGTGTTTCAAGCAAAGCGGATGCGGGTACTATTCCCTACAGTGTTATTGGGCCTCATGAATACCAGTTGCCGGTGGGAAAAGAAATACCGAAGGACGGCCTTAATCTTTTGCTTTCCTATAACACATATAGGGACGAAGGAAGTGCGTGGAATGGCCAGAGCGATGCGCGGAGCCTTTTTTTGAACATTAACAAGTTCGTTCACATTTTCAATATTGAGGGGCTGGATAATTTCGGTTTCCTGTGGGAAGGGGTGTTAGGTTTCGGAAGCCTTCAAATGAAAAGCAACTCTAGCGATACCGGTATGATCGATGGCCAGACTGGACTTGTGGCTTGGTGGAAGCCGACCAAAAGCTGGACTAATGTTCTGGAGTACTGGCTGTATCTGCCAATCGGCAGCGATAACCTTTCTGGGCATTCCTGGAATCATAGTCTTGCCTACATGACCAACTATGTCCTTGGCAATTTCGCCTTTGATGGCGACTTCGGCTACAAGTTAATGGGCGACGCCAAGAACGGGGACGTTGACTCCGCGCAGGGTAATGTATTCTTTGCAAATGCGGTCTTTACTTACAAACTCATGAGTCAGCTTGAGCCATTCTTCAAGGTTGACTACCAGACGACGGAAAGTGGAAAAAATCGAACGAGCGGAATAAATACCCCGGGCCAGTCAGAAGTTGCATTGGGTATTGGCAACCAGTTCAAGGTAAGCGATAGAGCAAGCCTCGCCCTCTGGTATGAAGCAGGTGTCACGGGCAGAAATACCACCAAGACGAACGCAGGCTACGCAAGATTTATCTGGACGTTCTAGTCGGATGACAGCAGGGCATGTCTTTTGTAACGCATGCCGTGCCCACACTACTGCCTAACGGTTCGCGAAGCGGATTGCGGCAGGCTAACACAGGTTGTGCTTCTACTCAGCGAGCTACAAAATAACCAATAAAGGAGATTCAGGTATGAAAGCAGCAAAATGGTACGCAAAAAAAGACATCCGTGTTGAAAATGTTCCCGAACCGTCTGCACCGAAACCGGGTGAGGTGAAGATAAAGGTTACTTGGTGTGGTATCTGCGGTTCGGACTTGCATGAATATCTTGCCGGCCCGATCTTCATTCCGACCTCGCCCCATCCCCTGACCGGGTCACAGGCTCCCCTCATTCTCGGTCATGAGTTCTCCGGCACCGTTGTGGAAGTAGGGGAAGGCGTGACCACTGTAAATGTCGGCGATCTGGTCGCTCCCGATGCCTGCCAGCACTGCGGCGTCTGTATTAACTGCCGCGAAGGCCGCTACAATGTCTGCCAGAAGCTCGCCTTTACCGGCCTGATGGCTGACGGTGCTTTTGCGGAATATGTCAATGTTCCGGCGGAAGTCTGCTATGTGTTGCCGCCCAACTTCGATCTAGAGGCAGCTGCTCTCATCGAGCCTCTCGCCACCGGCTTCAAGGCCGTCCGTCTTGCTGGTTCCTTGTTAGGTAAGACAGCTGTGGTCTTTGGCACTGGGACCATCGGCCTTGGCACTCTCATGTGCGCCAAGGCAGCGGGTGCTTACGTTATCGCTGTTGAAATGTCGGCTGCCCGCAAGAAACTGGCCAAGGAATGCGGCGCTGACGTCATCCTTGACCCGAAAGAGTGCGACGTAATCGTTGAAATCAAGAAACTGACCAAGGTCGGTGCCGACGTTTCCTTCGAGTGCATCGGCAACAAGCTCACCGCTCCCCTAGCGATCGAGGCAATCCGTAACAATGGCAAGGCAGTTATCGTTGGCATCTTCGAGGAACCCAGCTCCTTCAACTTCTTCAACCTCAGTGCCACCGACAAGGTTGTTATCGGAACCCTGGCCTACACCGTTGATGACTTCCAGGGTGTTGCCAATCTGCTGGCAAGCGGCCAGTTGAAAACCGCGCCGCTCATCACCGGCAGAATCAAGCTTGACGACATCATCGAGAAAGGTTTCGAAGAGCTGGTCAACAACAAGGATGCAAACATTAAAATCATTGTAAGTCCTACCTAGGTCCTGTTAGACAGTTGCGAGCTTCGGGGAGGGGTCTCCCTCCCCGAAGGTGAAATATTGAAAGTACTTGGCGTCAGGGTGAAGCAAGTTTATTTTGGAAGGTTTACTTTCTCTGGAAAGGAGTAATTATGTCACAGTCAGCAGAAGCAACAAGTGCTAACACCGCTGCCAGCCCAAAACCATTCGGCCTGGAACTGGGTGCGGTCGGTTTTGCCATCGCAAGTTTCATTGTTATTCATGGCATCAGCTATGGTGTCTGGAGGTTGTTCGTCGACCCGCAAGTGGGGGTCTGGAAATTCTATCCACAACCGTTCGGCGCATATTTGTTCTGGGCCATTTTGGTAATCGTTTTTATCGGTTTTAACCTCGGCATGCATGGTTTCAGCGAGAGGAGCCAGCCGATGGGAGGCATCGTCACCACTGCTGTCACACTGGCCCTGGGTTTTGCCATCCCGATGCTGCTGATCTTCGGTTACGGCCAGCTGGACCCTGCATTCAGTGCAACTAAGTATGCCGGTCACGGTGCTGCCGGTCTCATAGTTCTGATCGGTTTTTACGGTTTCGGCGTTTTGGCAAACAGTATGGACGGCTGGCCCTGGACCGATGCGGGAATGAAGCAGCCTATGGTCGGCTTTGCCCAGATATTTGTCGGTTTCTTTCTGACGGTTGTCGGCTATTTGGCCTTGATCTACCCATGCCTGGCAAGCTGGACTGCTCCTGATAGGGTACTCATGGCCCTTCCCACAGCAATCGGCTGGTTTTATTCAGTCATTACCGTCTGGCTCACCACCGTCCTGGTTCTGGACCTCTGGCCGTACAGTACTTTCAAAACCCGTGCCGGAAGGGCCATGGCCGCGTTCTTCGGTAACTTCATTCTTGGCACTGGTCTCTACTTCATCCTGCTGGCTTTGCTAAAGAATGTTCTGATCCCTGCCGACGCACTGGAAAAAATCGGTCCTGCTATCAACCTTTGGCCCGCTCAACTCGGGGTCTGGATCGTCAATATCCTGCTTTTCTGGGCACTCTGCTGCGGCAATGCACCTACTTCCCTGAGCCCGACAATGAACCGGATCGCACGGTTAATCATTACCTATGCCTTAGGGATTGGCGCATTTGTCGTCTACATGAAATGGTTTGCGGTTAAAGTTCTGCACGAGGCTGCAATTGTTCCCGGATTCGGCGGCGATCCCTTGACCTGGGTCGACCTTCTGAACCTTATCTTGCTGATCTTTATATGCTATTTCGGATGTTACGGTATTAGGAAAAAAGCATAAATTCCAAGCGCCACGTTCACGTGGCGCTTTTTTCACGCCAGCCAGTCTAAATGTATTAAAGGAGACATTATGAAAAGCATAGATAAAATTCTTTTTGCTACCGATTTCTCGGAAGCCTCTGACCTGGCATGCCAGTACGCAATTCTTCAGGCGAAGCAGTTTAATGCGAAGCTTTTGGTTTTTCATGTCATAAACGAACTTGAATTTCCAATCCACGGCATTTTTCCAGACCACTATGTCGAGGATCATAAAAAGGAAATGGCTACGGCAGCCGACAGAATGATGAAGGAGTATTGCGACAGGAATTTAAAGGACTTTGAAAACTTCGAGTGCGTTATTGAAACGGGTATTCCCTTTAAAAAAATAATCAAAAAAGCAGAAAGTAATGATGTTTCTTTAATTGTCATAGGAACCCACGGACGAACCGGTCTACAGCATGTTATCGTTGGCAGCACAGCTGAAAAGATTGTAAGAAACGCCTGCTGTTGTCCGGTAATGACGGTTCGACCGTGTTAGATACCATGGAAGCTGTTGCATAGTTAATCTGAGAATTCAGGAGGAGTACGATGTCGGAAAAACCAGTTTTTACCAATATTCTCCAAATAGCTGTAGTGGTGAAGGACTGTGACGCATCCGTGAAGAAGTATGCGGATGATTACGGCATTGGCCCATGGTCCATCTATGAATTCAATCCGGACACCGTCAGTGACATGATCATTGAAGGGAAGCCGGTGCAGTATGCCATGCGTCTGGCTTTGGCCGACATCGGCGGTGTTCAGTGGGAAATTATCGAGCCCAAGGATGACAAAAGTATTTATGCCAGTTTTCTCAAGGAGCATGGAGAAGGTCTGCACCACGTGGCATTTGGAACGGAAAACTACGAAAAAACGGTTGAATTCTACAAAGAGAAAGGTCGCCCTGTTCTTCAGGGGGGAACCTGGGAAGGACTGACATATACCTACCTGGATTCCCGTAAGGACCTTGGAGTGATAGCGGAGATCTACAAGCTGGTTCCTGGTTTCAAATGGCCTGAGCCTGATTCTGTATATCCGGTAAAATAATCGTAAAGGAGATGGAGAAATGGCACTGAAAGCAGTATTTATGTTTGTCGCACCCGAATCCGATGCAAAAAAACATCGCTCAGTGGTAAAAACTCCGGCTGTTGAATTGACCGTAGTGGGTGTCAGTAATTATGCAGAGGCCGCAGAAGTAGCCAAGACGCTCGTGGATCAGGGTAGTGTGGTCATTGAGCTGTGTGCGGGCTTCGGTCACGAAGGTGTCGCTATAGTGAAGAAGGCCGTAGGCAACAGTGCTGCCGTTGGAGCCGTACGGTTCGATAATCATCCGGGACTTGAATTCAAGAGCGGTGATGAAATTTTTTCATAGACTTTAGTGCACAATACACTAGCTTTTAATAAAGCATCCGGAAGGCCTAGATTGCCTTATCTGGATTGCTTTATTTCAAATTGTGATTGCGGCAGTCTTAGGCAGTTGTAACAATAATTGCCTTTTAAACTGGTTACGTGTCATGGTAAGTTAGTAAACCAGTTTACCATTTGGAAAGTTCATGCAGGTGACTGGATAGTAGACAGATAGTTGCCCAGATTGTTTTTCATTGGAGGAACTGTCGTGGATGAAAAAGACTTGTCCAAACATGTGGAACGTGTCGAAACCCGTGTGAGAGAGGGCTGTGAATTAATTGCTAGGACCAATGCGGCGACAGTCAGTAACGCACACATACAAGGATCTTGGAAGCGCTGTCTTAATCAATATAACATTGATCCTTCGACGAACATTAAGCCAAGAATTTTGACCGGCAGAGCTTTGAAAAATTATGTCGAGCCTCTTGAAGAGTTCCTTTTTATCGCCCGCTCAGGGATGCAGAGTCTCTACGAAAGGGTTTCCGACCCTGGCTATGTAATCCTGCTGGGAGATTCGAACGGAGTTACTATTGAGTATCTCGGCAATCCGGATAAAGAACGCGAACACAGGGAGGCGGGACTGTACCTTGGTTCGGTCTGGGCCGAGTCGATAGAAGGAACCTGTGGTGTCGGTACTTGTATTGAAGAGAGAAGGTCCTTGACTATCCATCGAGATGAGCATTTCCGTAGCCGCCACATCTCTCTTAGCTGTTCAACAACCCCGATCTTTTTCCCTGATGGCAAAGTGCTGGGAACGCTGGATATCTCCCTGCTGCGCTCACCTCCTGAAAAAGAGTCTCAGTTGCTTGCCCTGCAGGTGGTCAATTACTATGCCCGGTTAGTCGAAAATGCCTATTTCCTGAGATTATTCAAGGACAGTTGGATTATTCGCTTCAATGCCATGCAGGCCTTTGTTGAGGTCGTTACCGAAAATATTCTTGCCGTGGATGCCGATGGTTTTATTACTGCCGGAAACACCAGTGCCGAGAAGGAAATTACTCTGCGTGACGGGATAAGTCCTGTTTCCCGTTATATCAGCGATGTTTTCGATCTGCGCTTCGATGAATTGATGAGTCATGCCCTGCACAAGACAACCACGATCTTGCCCCTGAGGACTGTTCGGACTGGCAGGCAGTATTTTGCCACTTTCCGGGTGCCTGAGGTTACTAATGTCAAGGCTCAGAACAGTTCTGCTACGCTGAGCCCACTGCAGGGTGGAGAAAAAGGCTCTTCCTCCTTCATGACACTTGAATATCTTGCCGGAACCGATTCCAAGATGCTCTTCAATGTGAATTGTGCCCGGAGAGTCATGAATAAGGACATCTCCATACTCCTGATCGGTGAGACGGGTACAGGGAAAGAGGTTTGTGCCCGTGCGATCCACGAAGCCAGCTGTCGCTCAATGTACCCCTTTGTTGCGCTGAATTGCGCGTCGATACCGGAATCGCTCATCGAGAGCGAGCTGTTTGGCTACAAGCAGGGGGCGTTTACCGGGGCAAAAAGCAAGGGAATGCGTGGCAAGATACTCCAGTCAGACGGAGGAACACTCTTTCTGGATGAGATCGGCGACATGCCCTTGAACCTTCAAACCCGGCTGCTTCGAGTGCTTGCAGAGAAGGAGATTCTTCCCCTTGGAAGTGAAACTCCTATCAGGGTTGACCTGCATGTTATCTGCGCAACTCTGCGCAACCTGGAGGAACTTGTTCAGAAGGGTGAGTTCAGGGAGGATCTCTATTATCGAATGAACGGTGTAACGATCACCTTGCCCCCCCTTCGGGAACGAACGGACAAGGCGCTGCTCATCGAAAATATCATGTCTCTGGAAAATGGCGGGCGGCCAAAGGATATAGCTCCGGATGTCTTCGAAATACTCCTGAGTGTATCTTGGCCGGGCAATGTTCGTCAGCTTCGTAATGTTTTACGGTATGCCCTGGCGGTGTGCGAAGGCGAAACTATCAAGCTTGTAGACCTGCCGCCGGAAATTCTGCAGTTGTCTTACTTGCCGATGGAAACCATTGTCCAAGCGATCGAACCTTGTCCGGAGCAGGTTCCGTCTGACTCCATGCAGTATGCCGAGCGAATGGTGATTTTGAACATTTTGAAGAAAAAGAAATGGAATATTACGGTTGCTTCGACAGATCTGGGCATCAGCCGTGCGACGCTCTACCGAAAAATGAAAAAATATAACATGATTCCTCCCAATGAAATGTAAGCGATTCAGTCGTTTTACTTTGCAAACCCCTCTTCCTGCAGTCTCCAAACATCCAGATTCCTGATTCCATGGGCCATGCATTGATTCATCCTTTCACCCGGGAAAAGATGTCAATCTGAGAAAATTGCCCCCCTGCTCCTATGAAATTCCTGCGCTGCCTGAGAGTGGTTAAGCGGGCCGTGCCCCGAACCCATAGGACGCGCATGTATGATGGCCGCGGTTAGAAGCTCCTTGCCATGGACCGTCTCTCCTTCAGGGGAGAGGAGAAAAGAACATGGTCTTCCTCCCATAGCCGCAATATCGGAAAGATTGACTGCAAGTGCTTTCCTGCCAAGCCTGAACGGACCGCAAAAAGAGAGTTCGAAATACACTCCCTCAAGGTAGTCAAACAAGCTGCCAGGCAGCGTTAAAATCGCTCAAAAGGGAAGAACATTCTGAAATGACAAAAGATATCTGCACCGCTCGTTTCGGATACTGCTTTCCCTGGAGTCTGTTCCTGCACTGCCTGCAATCCATTAGTGGATGTCAGGCCATTATGCACGGAACGGAGAAATTGACAACGGGCAGGTGTAACAGTGACGGGTGGATGGATGATACATCTGTTTCAGGCTGCCGTGTCAGCTGTGTCAAGTTTTGTCGAACCGCCCGAGTGATGACAGGGCACGTTTGATATTTAAAGAGCGGAAAACGCAGGGTATTGTAAAAAAAGCTATATATTTCTGAATGATTTGCTCTTCGCGGTGTCAGGTGGTGCTCTTTTTGCTTTTCCTTATGGGCATGGTGGAAAAAGGGTTGAACGCAGTAGTTTTTGCGGTGCTCGAAGGAGCAAGGTGATGTCACGTAAAGTTCTGGATTTCGAAGAAAGCAGGAAAGGTTCTCCCGAGTTGATAGACATGGTAGCCGATTTGCAGTGGGAGATAAGGGGATTTGAGAGCAGGGTAGAAGAACTGGAATCGTTGCTTGACCGAATCCTGATCTGTCTCAATGCCTATGACACTGGCGAGTCTCAGCACTCCTCCCGCACAATATTTGATGCGATTGTCAATGATATTTATCAGTTCCGGTTGCAGGACGAACTAACACAGTTTGCCAACTCGTGATTCGTCGGAATTCTGTCATGGAGAGGAAAGGAAATGTATGCCACGGAAGAGGCTGGTGTTAATCTTAGTTGTCGCCGATTCATGCACAATGTGAGACCTCGTTCCGTTATATTTGAAAAATATTTTCCGCAGCAAAGAATACAGGAGAACATTATGGATTCCACAACCGAATCATTGATTGAAGGGTTGCCTTGCCAAGAAATTCTCGGTAGACCGTTCCTCAATTCCAGCAAGGTGTATGTTGTCGGCTCACGACCGGAGATCCGCGTTCCAATGCGGGAAATTTCACAGGGAGAGTCTGTTACGGGAAACAAAAAAAAGGTAAACACACCGGTTTATGTTTATGATACCTCTGGCCCGTATACGGACAAAAGCGTTCAGATGGATTTCCGAAAGGGGCTTGATGCATTGAGACTACCATGGATTGAGGAGCGAGGTGATACGACTGTCGTTTCTCTGTCAGGACCCTCTGGGCCTGGTAAGCCCTCCTCACCAGGAGAGCCGGCGTTCGCTGCCTTTGAAGCTGAGCGGTTGCCCCGCAAGGCAAAATGCGGCAGTAACGTAACCCAGATGCACTATGCCCGACGCGGTATCATTACCCCGGAAATGGAGTTTGTCGCTATCAGGGAGAACCAGCACCGGGAGATACAGGATGCTTCGTTGGAAAGGCAACATCAGGGGCAGAGTTTCGGAGCTTCCATACCGAAGCTCATTACCCCGGAATTCGTCCGTTCCGAGGTTGCCCGGGGCCGTGCCATCATTCCTCTCAATATCAATCATCCTGAAGCGGAGCCGATGATTATCGGCCGCAACTTCCTGGTAAAAATTAATGCCAATATCGGTAACTCTGCTCTTGCATCCTCCGTTATGGACGAGGTAGTGAAGATGGCCTGGGCAATCCGCTGGGGGGCCGATACCGTTATGGACCTTTCCACCGGACCGAATATCCATGAAACGAGGGAATGGATTTTGCGAAACAGCCCTGTTCCCATTGGCACGGTACCCATCTATCAGGCGCTTGAGAAGGTGGGGGGGGTAGCGGAAGACCTAACCTGGGAAATCTACCGGGATACCCTTATCGAGCAGGCAGAGCAGGGGGTTGACTATTTCACGATTCATGCTGGAGTCCGAAAGGATTATATCCCGTATGCAACGAAACGCCTGATCGGTATCGTCTCTCGCGGTGGTGCTATCATGGCCAAATGGTGCCAGGCCCACAATCAGGAGAGCTTCCTCTATACGCATTTCGAAGACATCTGCGAGCTCATGAAAGCTTATGACATCAGTTTCTCCCTCGGCGATGGGATGCGTCCAGGTTCACTGCATGATGCCAATGACGAGGCGCAGATCGCCGAGCTTAAAACTCTCGGGGAATTGACGCAGATTGCTTGGAAGCATGATGTCCAGACCATGATCGAAGGCCCCGGGCATGTGCCGATGCAGCTCATCAAAGAGAATATGGACCTGCAGCTGAAGTACTGTCACGAAGCCCCGTTTTACACTCTCGGTCCTCTGGTTACCGATATCGCACCGGGCTATGACCATATAACCTCGGCAATCGGTGGGGCGATGATTGCTTGGTATGGCACTGCCATGCTCTGCTATGTGACACCCAAGGAGCACCTGGGGTTGCCTGACAAAAACGATGTAAAGGAAGGAATTGTTACTTTTAAGATAGCAGCCCATGCTGCAGATCTTGCGAAAGGTCATCCGGGTGCCCAGATCAGGGACAATGCTATGGCAAAGGCACGGTTTGAATTCAGGTGGCGTGACCAGTTCGCTTTAGGGTTCGATCCTGACAAGTCCCAGGGTTTTCATGATGCCACCCTGCCGAAAGAGGGGGACAAGGATGCGCACTACTGCTCCATGTGTGGCCCCGATTTCTGTGCCATGAGAATTACACATAATCTCAAGGAGCAGGTGGCAGCGGATGAGGCTGGGGGTACCGATGAGAGATCCGTGTAAAAATCTTTTGACGCGGCCAGAGTAGCATAGCGGAATAGTGAGAATATTCATGAAGATACAGGTAAATGGTGAAGAAAAAATTACATCATCGATGAGTGTCTACGATTTTTTGCTGACGATAGATTGCGATCCGAGACCGATCGCCGTCGAATTGAACCGTTCGATTCTGGCAAAAAAGGATTATCGAACAACCTTTCTCTTGGAAGGAGACCAACTGGAAATTGTCTGGTTCGTTGGGGGAGGATAAAAGGAGATCATGCATGATACTTCAGAATGACAGCTTGAAAATTGCGGGACGGGAGTTCCGCTCACGACTCATGGTAGGAACCGGAAAATATGCGGATTTCTCACAGATGGCCAAGGCGATCGAGGCCTCGGGAGCTGATATCGTAACTGTCGCGGTCAGACGGGTAAACATTTCCGACAGGAACAAGGAATCGCTTCTCGACCATCTCGATCTAAAAAAATATACCCTTCTGCCCAACACGGCTGGGTGTTATTCGGCGGATGAAGCGGTGCGTACCTGCCGGCTTGCCCGGGAGGCGGGGCTCTCCGATTTTGTAAAGCTGGAAGTACTCGGGGACGAGAAGACCCTTTTCCCCAACAACGAGGAGCTCCTGAAGGCAGCTAAAATACTAGTCACGGAGGGATTTACCGTCCTTCCGTACACCTCGGACGACCCGATTGTTTGCAAGAAGCTGGAAGATCTTGGGTGCGCCGCGGTCATGCCGCTTGGTGCTCCTATCGGTAGCGGCCTGGGGATACGGAATCCGTATAACCTCAGGATTATCATGGAGACTGTGAGTGTTCCGGTGATAGTTGATGCCGGTGTTGGTACAGCCTCTGATGCGGCAATTGCCATGGAGCTTGGCTGTGACGGCGTGCTTATGAACAGTGCCATTGCCGGTGCCCAGAACCCTATTGCCATGGCGGAGGCTATGAACCTTGCTGTTCGGGCGGGACGTCTTGCTTATTTGTCCGGGCGAATTCCTCGCAAGTTGTATGCAACGGCATCGAGCCCCCTGGAAGGGGTCATAGAATAGTTGGGCCACGCCGATCACCAATCGAACAGGAACGTGCTTTGGAGTAATGATGTCAATCGGCTATATCCACAAGGAACTCCATATCAATTCATACGGTTCCTACCTGCGTCGCCGTTTTGGTTGTCGCGTCAGCAAAGTAAATGTCGACGCGGGCTTCACCTGCCCGAACCGTGACGGAACCAAGGGAACCGGTGGCTGTGTCTATTGTGACAATGCTTCTTTTTCTCCTGGTGGGACGCAGGCGGAAATTTCACAGGAAAAACAGATGGCTGAAGGTATGGCCTACCATCGTCGTCGTTTGCAGAGCGAGAAATTCATCATTTATTTTCAGAAATTTACCAACACTTATGCGCCGGTGGGCAGGCTGCGCGACATGTATTCCCGTGCGCTTGCCCATCCCGACGTGATCGGCATTTCTGTTGGAACGAGGCCGGATGCTCTGGGAGATGATGCACTGTCCCTGCTTGCGGAGTTGGCTCGCAACCATTATGTATGTGTCGAATTGGGTTTGCAGTCCATGGACGACAACATCCTCGCATGGATGAACAGGGGGCACAACCTGGCTGAATATTTGAAAGCTGTTGAGCGAGTGGCAAGACGCGGGATCGATATCTGTACACATCTCATTTACGGTTTCCCCGGAGAAACCCGTTCCTCTTTCCAGAAAACTGCCAACCTTATTTCCCGTCTTCCTATAGATTCCCTGAAGATCCACCAGCTCCATGCTGTACGGGGTACCAAGTTGGCTGAGTTGTATGATACCGGACTGTACATCCCTATTTCCAGGGAGGAGTATACGTCAACTGTCTGTGATTTCCTGGAGCGCATCCCCGCTACTATCACAATCCAGAGGTTGTATGGTTCCGCACCGCTTGACCTGCTGGTTGCGCCCAAGTGGGGTTTGAAAAATAATCAGATGTGGTATTCGATCGTCAATGAACTTGGTAGGAGAGGCAGCTGGCAGGGATGCAGATTGACTGCTGATACCCGACAAGTCAGCAATCTCTAAAAATATTTCTGTATTTCACGCGCCGAGAAGGTCGAAACGGCGATAGATTTTCATGCATGAACCATTCAGGTCCTGCATGGTTCTTTGAGAATATAAAAGTTGTAAAATCAGCATGATATCGCATTTTTGCTTGACTTTCTGGCAAAAATCCGGGTGCGAATTTTCGTAACTACTCAATGTTAAAGGAGTTACGACATGCGCCCTATCAGACGACTGAAACAACGACGGAAATCACGTGCTTTCAAGATGCTGCTTGCCCCTATTTTTGAGAGATTCAAGCCTGGCAACATCGTTAAATTCAGAGGACACCGCCCGTTGCAAATGACTTTCGACGATCAACAATCGTGGCTTGGAACAGCTTGGCGAAGTATTTGCGCATCTCGTCAAGGAAGCTGCTGGTGTGATCCACGCCGAATATGCTCACCTTGGCAACCTTGTGGCCATCGGCGGTTCTTTGATAGATGCAGTCCTGTCCATGGAATGGGCCGATTATCGGACCGGCTTGAAGAACAATTATGCTACAATATAGCGCAGATGTTCCGAGAAAAGAAGCCCAAACCTATTTTCTGAAAGAAGGAGGGGTAACGAATGAAAGCGCTGGCGATCAATGGGAGTCCCAACAAGGAAGGGAATACGTACCATGCAATAAAAATAGTTGCCGCGGAACTGGAAAAAGAGGGGATAGAAACAGAAATAATTCATGTGGGGAACAAGGTGATCAGAGGGTGTATTGCCTGCTACGAGTGCATTAAAAACAAAAATGAGCAGTGCGTTCTCCCCAGTGACGAGGTCAACGAGTGGCTCCGGGAGATGAAGCAGGCGGATGGAATCATCCTCGGCTCTCCAGTTCATTACGCAGCCATGGGAGGGACAATGAAATCGTTCCTCGACCGGGCTTTTTTTGTGACCAGCATCAACAACGGCATGCTTCGGCACAAGGTCGGCGCATCGGTGGTCGCGGTGAGGCGTTCCGGCGGTCTGCCGGCATTTGAACAGTTGAACAATTATCTCTGCTATTCCGAGATGCTGATACCAACGTCAAACTATTGGAACGTGATCCATGGACTTATGCCAGGTGAAGCGCTCAGGGACGAAGAGGGGGTTCAGATCATGCGTCTGCTGGGCCGGAACATGGCGTGGTTGATGAAGCTGGTTGAAAACGGGAAAGGCAAAGTCGTGCCGCCGGAGAGGGAGGAGAAGCGCTTTATGAACTTTATCCGCTGATTATGAATCAGAAGAAAATATATGGGTCACACTTGAGATAGGAGAGAAGTGTAGTCCAGCCGTGCGCTCCTTTCTGCGAAAGAATAAGAGTTACAAGGTACTCGACTGTTTCAATAATTTACCTTACCAGGCTCCGCTTTGGGGAGAGAAAGGAGCGTCAGGTCACCCACCCCCCCCTTGAATATGTGGACAAACTTGTTGTGGTTAAAGTAAATGATGGTACAGAGATTTTGGGCAATAAAGCAGAATACCCCAATACCTATATTTGACGAAGGAGGAGAACGCCATGGCATTGAAAAGATTTGTTGTTGAACTCGGGTATGGAACCGACCTGCATGGAGGGAGCTCGACCAAGGCTGCCTGCCGGGCGGTGAAAGATGCTGTTTCCCGGTGCTGCCTCTGTGGTCTTTTTGAAATCCTCGGTCTCAAGGACCCCAATTCGATGCATGTCGAGGTGAAAATTGCCTGTCCCAAACCTGAAGAAGTTGACGGAGAGCAAGTTCTTGCCACTGTTCCGTTCGGCACGAAAGAACTTGAGATTGTTTCAGGGGGTATGATAACTCGGGGGCTGGAAGTCCCGGAATTGGGAAGCGGGGACAACATTTTCGTGGCCGTTGCCGCTCTCACTGTTTCTGTTCCCGTGGAGTAAGCGGTAAACTATGCTGGATGATCGAGACCTCCTTACCGTTTTAAGATAATTAAAATGAGAGAAATGTGTATTCCCGTTCGAGAACGATACTCGCATGTGGGGTCGCCACATTTTAGGGTATTCCTAAAGGTGTGTCGACCCGATTTTTTTTGCTGTACGGCACTCAAGGGAACTTGAGCGTACGTCTGTTTCCACCCCGATTTTCCCTGCGACAAGTGTCTCATCGTTTCAAAGAACATCTGTAACATTTCCCGCTGCGACAATCCTCCTGTCAGCCTGATTTTACCGGTTTATGAGTTCTGATGCATGTCGTTACCTTCCAGGAAAGAAGATTATCAGAAAATGAATAAACAGTAACATATTGAAATAAAAATGGTTTTAGCTGTTTGGTCCTTTTGCCTCTTGACAAAGCTTTTATTGAACCGTTCAGTGGCATGCGTTGTGCTTTGATTGTAGTCAAGAAGAACAAGTCTATAGTTTTTATGGCGAATATGAAATCCATGCGACAGACAAAACCTTCAGTAGGCATTCTTGTTAATCCGGCGTCAGGGCGGGATCTGAGACGCCTTGTTGCCAAGGCATCGGTATTCCAGAATACCGAGAAATGCAACATGGTCTATCGCCTTCTGGGTGCCCTTGGTGTTATGGGTGTAGGAGAGGTCTTCATGATGCCTGATGTGGCCGGGGTGGCTTGTCATATCAGGCACTCGCTTCAACACGGACGCCATGGAAACCCCGACTTAATGCCTGCCGTGCATTTTCTGGAGATGCCCATTGAGGATTCTCCGGTTGACACCCTAAGGGCCATCGAACTTATGGTGAGCCGGGGGGTCAGTGTCATCGTCGTGATGGGCGGGGATGGAACCCATCGCCTCGTAGCAAAAAAAAGCGGAGCAGTTCCGCTTGTTACTCTTTCCACCGGAACCAACAATGCGTTTCCCGAGATCAGGGAAGCAACCGTTGCCGGATTGGCAGCCGGACTGGTGGCGATGGAAAAGGTTGCGCTTAGTGATGTCTGCTTGAGAAACAAGATCCTCCATCTGGACAAAAACGGGGTAATTAAAGATGTTGCGTTGGTTGATATCTGTCTCACTTCTGTCTGTTGGGTTGGGACGAAAGCCATTTGGCAAGTTGAATGCCTCAAGGAACTCTTTGTTACCTTTGCCGAGTCGGATGCGGTTGGGCTTTCATCAATTGCCGGACTTGTCCGCCCGGTGAGCCGATGCTCTCCCTATGGTCTGCGTTTAAAACTTGTGCCGCCGGGAGAGGGGATGATGACGGTAACTGCGCCTATTGCCCCGGGGTTGATGGCTCCTGTCGGGATTGCCAGCATGAAAGAAATTCGTCGCATGGAGGTACAGACAATCGAGTCAACTTCCGGGACCATTGCGCTTGATGGGGAGCGCGAGATCGAGTTCGGTGAAAACGATAGACTGAAGGTATGGCTGGAAACAAACGGGCCGGTCATCGTGAATATTTCAAAAGCGCTGGATCAGGCGGTCAAGAATCGGGTATTTGTGGAGTTCCAGATGCAGGAACACTGTTTCGACCTCGGAAATGGGAAGGAATCGGCTCACTCTATAGATGGAGGGAGGAGCAACTGAATGAAAGACGTGAGAGTAGGACGAGATAAAAAGGAGGAAACGAGATGAGTGAGCTGAAGAAAGAGGATCTTCTGAAGGCGTATCGGATCATGAAAGAGATTCGAGAGTTTGAAGAGCGACTACATGTGGAGTTTGCGACGGGGAAGATTCCCGGGTTTGTGCATCTGTATGCGGGCGAGGAAGCGGTAGCGACGGGTGTCTGCATGCACCTTACGGATCAGGATCGGATATCGAGCACGCACCGTGGTCACGGACACTGCATCGCCAAGGGTGTGGACATCATCGGCATGATGGCGGAGATTTACGGTAAGAAGACCGGCACCTGTTGCGGCAAGGGCGGATCTATGCATATAGCCGACCTGGAGAAGGGGATGTTGGGAGCGAACGGTATTGTCGGGGCCGGACCTCCCCTTGTCTGCGGGGCAGCATTGGCCTCCAAGTTCAAAGGGACCGATGGCGTCGGGGTGGCGTTTTTCGGTGATGGCGCATCGAACCAGGGGACTGTACTGGAGAGCATGAACCTGGCCAATGTCTGGAACCTGCCGGTGATATTTCTTGCAGAGAACAACGGCTATGCGGAATCCACCGGGGTAAAGTACAACGTCCCGACGCCTAACATTGCCGATCGTGCCGCGGGCTTTGGCATGCCAGGTGTAACGGTAGACGGCAATGACTTCTTTGCAGTGTATGAGGCGGCTGGTGTAGCGATCCGCCGTGCCCGTGAAGGCGGCGGTCCGACTCTTCTTGAATGCAAGACGAACCGTTTCTTTGGTCACTTCGAGGGTGATGCCATGACCTATAAAGCTCCTGGCGAAGTGAAGAGACAGCGCGAAGAGAATGACTGTCTGAAAATATTTTCGGCCAAGGTGATCTCGGCGGGTCTGGTAACGGCAGCGGAGCTGGAAGCAATCGATAAGGAAGTTGCCGCCCTGATAAACGAAGCAGTAGCGAAGGCTGTGGCGGCACCGAAGCCGACCGAGGCTGATCTTCTGACTGACGTCTACGTATCGTACTGAAAAAGGAGCTGATCAATGTCGAGAAAAATTTCTTATAAAGACGCAATTAACGAAGCGCTCTCCCAAGAGATGGAGCGGGATAAATCCGTCATCGTAATGGGTCTGGACAACGCCGGTGGTCGCGGCACCGAAGGAGAAAAGGATGCCTGGGGTGGAGTTCTTGGTGTAACCAAAGGACTGTACGGAAAATACGGAGACCGGGTCATGGACACTCCCATTTCCGAGGCAGCATACATCGGTTCGGCAGTAGGCGCAGCAGCCTGCGGTATGCGGCCGGTGGTTGAGATGATGTTTGTCGACTTTCTGGGTGTCTGTTTCGACCAGATGATGAACCAGGCAGCAAAATTTCGCTACATGTTTGGCGGCAAGTCGGTAACCCCGGTTGTCATGCGTACCATGTACGGCGGCGGTTTCCGCGCCGCAGCGCAGCACTCCCAGGTACTGTACAGCATTTTGGCTCACATACCTGGTCTGAAGGTAGTAGTGCCGTCCACGCCGTATGATGCGAAGGGCCTTCTGATTGAGTGCATCCGAGATAACGACCCGGTAATTTTCCTTGAGCACAAGGCTCTGTATGGCATGAAGGGTGAAGTGCCTGAAGAGAGCTACACCATTCCGTTCGGCCAGGCGAACATCGTCCGAGAAGGGAAAGACCTGACCATCGTGGCCCTTGGGCGGATGGTGCATATGGCGAGCCAGGCAGCAGCAAGCTTGGCCAAAACAGGTGTAGAGGTGGAGGTCATCGATCCGCGGACCATATCACCTATCGACTGGGCGACAATTCTGAAGAGCGTGGAGAAGACCGGCAAGCTGGTGGTGGTAGACGAAGCTAATCCGCGCTGCAGCATGGCGACCGACATCTCAGCAAAAGTAGTGCAGGAAGCATTCAAGGCACTGACCGCACCGATCAAGATGGTGACGGCACCGCATACGCCGCCGCCTTTTTCTGATGTGCTGGAAGACCTGTATATCCCTAATGCTGCAAAAATCGAAGCGGCTGTCAGGTCTATCCTCTGAGAGGTTCCGACTGGTACGGATAGCATCGCTACGGTTGTGAAGTTTATACCCTGAATATGCACCATGGATTGATAAACAAGACGGTGCCCTTTCTCGTAACCGGATATGGGCGCCGTCCCCAAACAAAATGCCAGCATTTTTAATTCCATACGGAATTGTTACTTATACATAAAATCGGAAATTGTACGGTGCTGCTCTTGTCAATGCATCGTTTTCGATATGAGAATCTGGTGCGGCTCTGTTGGGCGATGTAAAGGAGATGATGTGACGTGCTGATAATTCTACGCGGGATTTTACCAATACTAAACATAAAAGAGGGCTCACGATGAGTATGAAATTACAGGAACTTACCATGCCCAAGTGGGGACTTACCATGGAAGAAGGTACCTTGGTGAAGTGGATGGTGGATGTCGGCGATGCGATCAATCCTGGCATGGAACTTGCCGAGGTGGAAACTGACAAGATCGTCAATGTCATGGAGGCAACTCATTTCGGTGTGCTGCAGAGAAAGGTGGCAGAAGAAAGTGAGGTATTGCCGGTAGGGGCTCTGCTTGGCGTAATCGGTGACGGCTCAGCCACAGACGCTGATATTGACGAATTTATTGTCGGTTTTGATGCGGAGGTTACTGCGGCATCAGACGAGTGTGAAGTAGCTCCACCTCCCCCTGTAGTATCGGTTCCGGCCGGTATCTTTGAAATTACTATGCCCAAATGGGGTCTCACCATGGAAGAAGGCACTCTGGTGAAATGGATGGTCGAAGTGGGCGCAACGGTTGAGCCTGGCCTAGAGTTGGCTGAGATTGAGACAGACAAGATTGTCAATGTTCTTGAGAATCTCCATGCAGGGGTACTGCGCCGCGTTGTGGCTGAGGAAGGTGATGTCCTCCCGGTGGGCGCACTGCTTGGCATTATCGCTGCGGAAGGCATTGCCGATGAAGCGATCGATGCCTTTATCGCCGGGGGAGGTGCCTGCCAGGCAGAGGAATGTTTCTGCTCTGGTGCGGCGGAAGAAGGAACTGCTGAGCCTGTGGCCCCGGCAGAAGCTCCAGCCGAGGAGACGGTTCCGGTAGCTGGGATGAGAGCAGCCATCGCCAAGACGGTCAGCACCTCTTGGTCAAACATACCCCACTATATGGTAACCATTGCCATAGATATGGAAAAAGCTGTTGCCCTCTCCCAAACATTGAAGGAAGCGGGCAACAAGGTTTCAATCAACGACATGATCATCAAAGCGTTGGCAGTAGCACTGCAGGAATTTCCACTCATGAACGCTTCATTTGCCGGCAAAAATATCATCATGCACCGTGATGCCAATATATCAGTGGCAATCGGCCTCGCCGAAGGCGTTGTTATGCCGGTAATCAAAAATTGCCAGGTGCTTTCCCTCCAGGAGATTGGTGCCAAGAGCCGCGAGTTGGTGTCCTTGGCAAAAGAAGGCAAACTGGGCAAGGAAGAAATGGCCGGCGGTACCTTTGCTATTTCGAATATGGGAATGCTTGGGGTAGAGAGCTTTGTTGCCATAGTGCCTCCGACCCTTTCGGCCATCCTAGCCATCGGTATGGTTAAGGACGAACCGGTGGTGAAGGAAGGTAAAATAGAGGTTGCACGTATGATGAGGGTGACAATTTCAGCAGACCACCGTGTCCACGATGGTGCCTATGCCGCAAAGTTTCTCGGAAAGTTGCGGGAGATTCTCGAACAGCCGGAATCACTACAGTCCTGAAAACTGCTCTCAAGAGGAGAGCTGATACATGGTTTGCGGTAGGTTTACTTGCCTAAAGGAGCAGCATCGCATTCAGTAACAATCTGGAACTGTTCCACCTGCAGTGGGGTTGCTGATACCTCCTCCGGCAATTCCACTGCGTCTTTTTACCGTCCTTTCATGAGCTAAAACGGAACCTTAGTCAGTGTCCCTTAGTTTCAGATGCAAGAGCGATAAACCCTAATCCCGCAAAAATCGAAGAAGCAGTAAGGTCCATCCTGTAGGTACTCATGGTCGGTGGGAGATGTATCTGTCTCCCACTCCCTGTGCTCAGGATGTTACGGAGTTAAAGATGCACCGCCAGAAGCAACATGCAAGCTTGAAAGAAACGAACAGACCTACTGGGGCGGAAAGTGCGCCGAGCCCTGAAAAAACATCCAAGCCGGAATGGCTCAAGGCACGTTACTCGTGTTGCCCCGAAGTAGACCAGATCAGGCAGATACTTCGGAGCCACAAGCTCCATACCGTATGCGAGGAGGCCACGTGTCCGAACATCGGTGAGTGCTTCAAGCAAGGAACCGCAACGTTTCTTATCCTCGGCGACACCTGTACCAGGAACTGCCCGTTTTGCAACGTGACTCACGGGCTCCCCGTGGCACCGGACGTGAACGAACCGAAAAACCTCGCCCGGGCAGTGGCTGCCATGGGCCTGCGGTACGTCGTGATAACCTCGGTCACTAGGGATGATCTCCCTGACGGCGGATCCGGACAGTATGCAGAGACTATTGCGGCAATCCGGAGCCAGGATCCCACAATTCAAATAGAAATTTTGGTCCCTGATTTCAGGGGGAGGGAGGTACGGGCACTAAAGATGTTTTCTATCGAGCCCCCAGACGTTTTCAATCATAACCTGGAAACCGTCAGCAGGCTTTATCCTACGGTCCGTCCCGATGCCAATTATGCGGCCTCACTGGCACTGCTGAGACGCTACAAGGAGATGAGTCCTTCGCTGCTCACCAAATCCGGCATCATGCTCGGCTTCGGCGAAACGCAAGAAGAGGTCTATGGCGCAATGCAGGACCTTAGGAACAACCACTGCTATATGCTTACCCTTGGCCAGTACCTGCGCCCAAGCAGTCGGCATCTCCCGGTTGCGCGATATGTACCACCGGAAGAGTTTCGCAGCTATCGCGAGGTTGGCCTCCGGATGGGATTTACCCATGTCGAGGCAGGGCCGCTGGTCAGATCTTCCTACCACGCAGCTGAACAGGCGCAACTGGCAGTCAACTGAGATAACTACCGGAAAGTAGGTCCCGAATCACGATCCGCCCCGGATAACACAGGAGTCCGCCTGCTCGAATACTGACAAAAAACAACGGTATCAAATCACAACAGAAGAGGTGAAGCAGATGAGTGAAGAAATCTTTGATCTGATCGTACTAGGCGCGGGCCCGGGTGGCTATGTGGCAGCAATCCGTGCTTCACAACTGGGAATGAAAGTCCTGCTTGTGGAACCGCGGGGCACGATGGGCGGGGTCTGTCTCAATGAGGGGTGTATTCCCAGCAAGGCCCTGCTGGATTCCAGTGAACATTTTGCCCTGGCACGGGACAAGTTTGCCGGGCATGGCATTGACATAAATACGCCGACTATGAATGTTCCACGGATGCTGGCACGCAAAGACGACATAGTAAAAAAACTTACCGACGGGATTGCCTATCTTTTTAAGAAAAACAAGGTGCAGGTCCTCAAGGGTAGCGGCAAGCTGACTGCCTCGCGAGGAGACGGTGTACACCTGGTCGAGGTTTGCCAGGCTGATTCGACAAAAAGCGTCACAGGTAAACGTGTTCTCCTTGCTACCGGCGGTATCCCGGTCGAAGTGCCCAGTCTCCCTTTTGACGGTGAAACCATAGTAAGTTCGAAGGAGGCCTTGTGCTTTTCAGCGATACCCGAGCACCTGGTCATCGTCGGCGCCGGCTATATCGGGCTGGAGCTGGGTTCCGTTTGGAGGAGACTCGGCGCAAAGGTGACGGTTGTCGAGATGATGCCGCAGATGCTTCCCTTTACTGACGTCGAGGTAACGGACGCGCTGATGAAGATCCTAAAGAAACAGGGCATAGCATTCCGTATGGGCACCCAGGTAACCGGGGTGGAGAAAAAGAACGGCAAGGCCATGTTGCAGTTGAAGGCTGGAGACAAAACCGAAGAGATGCAGTGCGATAAAATTCTCGTGGCTGTCGGGAGGAAGCCGGTGCTGACCGGACTCGGCCTGGAAGCTGCCGGCGTTTCCACTAATGGCAACGGCAGGATTGCCGTCAACGACAACTATGAAACCTCTGTTTCGGGTATTTACGCCATTGGTGACATTATTCCCGGTCCGTTACTTGCCCACAAGGCTTCCGAAGAGGGCGTCGTCTTTGCCGAGCGGCTTGCGGGCATAGATGCCGAAGTGAACTACGAAACCGTCCCTAGTATCGCCTATACCTGGCCTGAAGCGGCGTCAGTTGGCAAGACCGAACAGTCTCTCAAGGAGGATAACGTCCCGTACGTGGTGGGCAAATTCAGCTTCATCGCCAATGGCCGAGCACGCTGCATGGACGAGACGGAAGGATTCGTCAAAATTTTGGCCCATAAGGAAACCGATAAGGTGCTCGGTGTTCATATCGTCGGTCCCCGAGCCTCGGACATGATTGTCGAAGGTGTTGCGGTCATGAGCTACGGTGGTACGGCTCAGGAAATAGGTGCCATGTTCCATGCACATCCGACCCTTGCCGAAGCGGTCAAAGAGGCGGCGCTTGCAGTGCACAAGGCGGTTATACATGCCTGACAAGAAACCTTTCGCATCCCCTGGCGCATGAACATCGTGCTTGGGAATGCGAAAAGCGCATATAGCAAACGGGAGACGGACCATGCTGGTGGAAGAATTGGGAACTGTCGGCTACGGTGAAGCCTTTGCTCTCCAGAAGGATATAGCGGCCCAAGTGCGGGCGAACTTCGATCGGGAAACGCTACTGTTGCTGGAACATCCCCTGGTATATACTATTGGCAGGAGCGGTTCTGATGGTAATATCCTCGATCCTTCGGTTGAGGTGATTCACATTAATCGAGGGGGGGATATAACCTGTCACGCTCCAGGCCAACTGGTTGGCTACCCGATCATCAACTTGGGGCTCCGGGGAAAGGATTTGCGTCGCTATCTACGCTTCCTGGAGGAACTCCTTATTCTGACTGTAGCAGATTTCGGGGTACCTGCCTATCGAGTCGTGGCACGCACTGGCGTGTGGACCGATTCTGGAAAACTGGCGTCCATAGGCGTCGGGGTAAGGCACTGGGTCACCATGCATGGTTTTGCCTTGAACGTAAACAATGACCTCGCTGCGTTCAGCCGCATAAATCCATGCGGCATTTCCTCATGTCCCATAACCTCGATGGAGGCGCTGCATGGTTGTCAGGTACCACTCCAGGAAGTTGCGCGTCGGGTTGCTGAGCGTTTCGCCGGAATGCTGGAATTGTGGTTGCCGGTTACCGCCTGAAAAGACATGTTTCGTCATCAGTTATTGACGGGCCGGGACCGGTTTATACAAATAAATATAACCAATAGCCTTGAATTGGTCCATTAAATGTTTGTATTGCCGGCTCCCCAACTCTTTGGCCCGGGCTATGGTATTATGGCCCGTTGGGTTTTTTCAATCCCACACGTAGTTTTCATCATATCCACTCTGACAGCGATCATGCTCTTCAACGCCACCGACCTGTAATGAAAAACAGCCGTTTTCCCGTAATACAACAGCCAGATACGGGTGCAGTTCGCTACGGATTTCCTGCGTCAGATACGGTTCACGGTTTTTTGTGCTGAAGAGCAGATGTACCAGGATACGCGAAAGGGATTGCGGCATTTTGTCCTCCATAGATGATTGGACATGGTGACCGGTGATAATTGTCATCTGGTCCAACGGCCCGCGATTACTCGGCAACTAATCCCTCTGCGATATCATCCACCCTCAAGCCGCATTCCCTCAGTATCACTCTCAGCATTGACGGGGGGACAATTTTCTTCCAGCCGCTGTGAAAACTGTCCGCTGCCAGGAGAACTCCGCCGGGATTGAGTTTGCCGGCAAGTGCCGCTGCCGTGGTTGCCAGATTTTGGGGAGTATGGACAAAAGGACCACCCAGCAGCCCATTGCAGAGGATGAGATCGTATCCTTCCCCGCTTTTCAGGGCCGGTCGGGTTATGTCTTCCTGATAGAAAAGGATCCTGTCACATCTTCCTCTGGTGAATAGCGGTGCTGTGATCCCCCGATAGGCCTGCTCTTTCCTCTGATTGTGGGGGAAGTAGTTGTGGGCTGCGGCGAACAGCTCCAGCGGTTCGATGGTTGAGCCGTGAACCTCGAATCTTTCGGCGGGGAAGCCATTTTCCAGAAGGAGCAGGGCGAGCTCATAGGTGGTTTCGCCGGTGCCGCAGGCAGCATCCAGGCAGCGAAGCCCTTTCTTGATATGGTGTTGATGGAGTGCAAGCCATTTTCGAATAAATAATGATTGCCCGGAATAGCGATTAAAATTTCCTCCATGCCGCCTTGGCAGGAACAGCGCAAAGAAAAAGCGAGTTCGGAAGCTTTCGTCTTTCATGAGACGGTAAAGCAGCGCGGCGGGGTCGAAACTGCTGACGCAGGGCTGCAGTCTCTGCAAGGCATCCAGCCAGGTCGGTGCGGTGTGAATGATGGAAAATTGTCTGGTAGGGGAATAGTTCAGCCCCAGGGGAAAGAGATGGTCGAAGGCCTTCCGTATCTCAGCCATCGGCAGGTAGAGTTCGGTGACAGCGCGCATTTCATTGGTTATGGCCAGCCCCGGAGCCCAGAGGCCGTGAGGATAGGTAGTTGCGTATATACCGGATTTTTCGGCGAGTCGGGCAGTGATATTGTACAGGGGGCGGTTCTGAATCTCTCCAGGGTGAAGTAATCGGGAAATATTTTTCTCGATGGTTGCAGTTGAAATATCCGCTTCATAGCGGAGGGGGAGGTTTGTCATGTCGGTGTCAAGGGTTCGCCCTGCCTTTGATCCGGGGTTTGTTTGCTTATTGCCCCGCATTTCTGGAGAAAATCAGCGATAGCCTCCGCCAACAGCCGGTAACCACGGGCGTTCGGGTGGATGGAATCCGACCTGAGGGGTGGTTCGACAAGAATTTTTGCCAGGGCGTCACGGGTAAAGGGGATCGCCAGCTCTTTTGCTATACTGGCATAGAATGACGGCTGGGAAACAAGGTGGCCGGGATAGGGAACGCCGATCAAAACCACCTGAATGCCGCGCCCCACGGCCATCCGGATCATTCCCCGGATGTTTTCGGCCGCCTGCAACTCGCTGAAATTCTGGAGCAGGTCATTAGCGCCGTGACAGAGGATCAGCAAGGAAGGGTGATACCTCTCCAGCAACCGTGGCAGCCGTGCAAGGGCATGTCTGGTATCTTCGCCGGGGATGCCGGCGTTGATGACCTTGCGGGCTATAATCTTCTCCAGTATGGAGGGGTAGCTTTGCGCCGGAGGCGCGCCTGTGCCATAGGTCAGGCTGTCGCCAAAGGCCAGCACTACGGCATTTTTCTGAAGCGGTTGAAGCGCAGGGAGGGGGGGCGCACTCCCTGCTATGGTCAAGGCCAGGCACGCAATAAGGATTCCGGTTCCGGACATATTGCCTCCGTGAAGTGAGGATCTGAACTTCTTCTGGTATCTGACCGGCAAGTTTAGCAATTTATCCTTGAAAATCAAATGTTTTTGTGGAATAGTTTATCCGGAGCGTCTCTTTGGCTCCTGACTGATCCGCCTGTATTCATTCCCGGAAATGAGGTTTTTTGCGAACTCGGCTATTTTTTTCGATCTATCCAGCTATTGCCGGAAAGGGATACCTCTTGAGCAATGCCCGTTGCAGACCGTTGCGAGTCTGATCCATGTACTGCGAATATTACGATTTCAGAGAAAAACCTTTCACAATAACTCCCAATCCCCGCTTTATTTTCCTTAGCAAAAATCACCAGGAAGCGTTCGCCCATCTGTTGTACGGGATTGATAATCACGCCGGTTTTATTGAACTTACCGGGGAGGTAGGGACAGGGAAGACAACCGTGCTGCGTACTCTCCTTGGCAGGTTGGATGAGGGCCGCTACCGGACGGCGCTCATCTTTAATCCCTGTCTTTCTGCAATCGAATTGTTACGCAGTATCAACAATGAATACGGGATCCCATCCGAAGGATTGAGCAATGCCGAGCTGCTGCAGGAGCTTAACCTCTTTCTGCTCAGGGAGAACAGTGCAGGGCATACGGTGCTGCTGGTCATCGACGAGGCGCAAAACCTTGAGCCGGCGCTCCTGGAGCAGGTCCGCCTGATTTCCAACCTGGAAACCGAGACCGATAAGCTGATTCAGATTGTTCTGGCGGGGCAGCCGGAACTCGCACGTCTTCTCGAACGCCCTGAACTGCGTCAGCTTGCGCAGAGGATTACAGTACGCTATCATCTCGGGTCGATGGATTTTGAAGATCTGCATGATTATATCCGCCACCGAATGACGGTAGCTGGATCTGGACGCGCCGTCTGTTTCACCACTGCAGCGCTGAAACGAATATTCCGCTATTCAGCAGGGGTTCCCCGACTGATCAATGTCCTCTGCGACAGGGCGCTATTGATCGGGTACGTCGAAGAACGCCGTGAGATTACCGGCCGCCTGATAAAAAGCGCAATAAGTGAGATCGGGCGGGACGGAACTTCTTTCCGCTCTCGAAAGCTCCGTTTGTCGGCGGGGTTATGCGCGATCCTGGTTATAATTGCCGGCTGCCTCTACGCAGCCAGGAACGGCCTGCGGCCATTAACTCTCAGGCCGGCGGCCCACTTGGTCAACAATCCCCTGGCTAAATCGGTAAAACCGGTGTCCCCCCCCTTTGCCGATGCCGTACGGGGGGAGCTGGCGGGCTTAACGGAAGCGGAGAGCGCCAGGTTGGCGTTTAATGTCCTGGCGCGGCTATGGAATGTCGAGCCTGCAACTTCCTTGACAAAGGGCCCGGTCGTACCTTCACTCAAGCAGCTGGCCCGACAGAAGGGTCTGCGCTTGCTCAAAATTCGAGGAAATCTCAAGCTGCTGCTCCATCTTGATACACCGGCGCTGCTCGAATTCAGGACACCCGTTGCCGGCGAAAGCCGTTTTTTTGCCTTGACCGGGACCTCCGGCAATTGCTGGCTTATTGAGCCTTCCCTTTTGGGACGTAATTCTTTTACTGCCGTGGAGCTGGAGAGCCTCTGGTCCGGCAGCGCCTATCTGTTATGGAAGAATTTTCAGGGGATCCCCGTTATGATCAACCCTGCAGCAAAAGGCCCTAAGATCAATGATCTCCAGCGACTGCTCGGGTTGAAAGGATTTTATAAAGGGAAGGAAACCGGGATCCTGGATAGGGCAACTGTTAAAGCTCTGACGGCTTTTCAGGTCGCAAAGGGGATAAGCGCCGACAGCAGGCTGGGGGGGCTGACCTTGCTATTGCTTTATCGGGAAGACGACCGGTTTCCTCTCCCTCGACTCATACGAAAGGAAGGTGGCAATCAGGGATGAGCTCCATACTGAAGGCGCTGAAAAAGCTGGAGCAGGAAAAAGAGCTCCGCGGCAGAGGAAGCTTTGATATCGCCCGGGGGATATCAAGGGATCTCCCTCGGAGCAGTGCGAAGCCGCGCTGTGTTATTCCTCTGGCTGTGGCATCCGCTGCCGTTGCCGCCTCCCTTGCTACCTTTACTTTGATCTCCTTTTTTCCGCCTGAACCCCTTAAGCCTGCCTCTGCGACCGGACAGCATGAAGAGTCGAGGCCATCGGTTGTCAAGGCGCCTGGGCGGTCACTCTCCCCCGCAGCTGGGAGCGGAGTGTCGCCAGGAAAAGTCGACCGCCCGGCGGATGTCGCTTTGCAGCGCGGCTTTACCGGGGGGAAGCCGGTTTATGTGACCCCTCCTGCAGATGAAATTGGCCCCGTCCAGTTATCCAAACCTTCCACGGACCTTCCCATCCCCCTTCTTCACCTGACTGGAATTGCCTGGCAAAAGGATAGCAGTGACAGGGTAGCGGTGGTTAACGGCATCTCGGTTACCGAAGGGGTGATGGTCGAGGGCGCCCGAGTTGAAGAAATTTTTCAGGACCGGGTCCGTTTTTCTTTTGAAAAGCAGACTTTTGATGTCGTGCTTGGCAGGGCGAACCGGGCAAAATAGAAAAGTCTCTATTCCCTTCATCCCTGCCCTTGGCAAAGAAATAGCCTTGAGACGCCCCTCCTGTCCATGCAGGGTGATAATTTCCAGGATTTGCTGTTATCTTGCTGAAATTGGCCGGTATTTTGAGAGGTAAAAGAATTCTGTACAAATCTCCATGTAATTAAAAAGCAAATTTATTATTGACAAGAGAATATTTGCGGTTTATATCTTTAACATATCCTCGATTAGGCCAATTTTTCCCTATTGTTCAATCCCTAAATTTAAACCTCAATCAACTCGGCGGCTAATAAAAACCAACATCACCAAAAATACCTGTCGGCTGATTGTCTACCCATTATACGGAAAAAAATTAGTGTTGTTCGCGTAGCATGTAAAATACTTATTGCTGGGACCCGGGACAACTCCCCTCCCTAGTGTATTAGCACGCTTTATATTTTCAGGCAGTGGACCTCTGACCGCCTGTCCAAACAATATCCCCGCTTATCGCAGGAGACTAGATGAATTTACAAGAATTGAAAAGCAAGAAGATTAATGAGTTGGCATCCATCGCCAAAGAGCTTCACATTGAGGGCTCTTCTCATCTGCGCAAGCAGGACCTGATCTTTGCCATTCTGAATGCCCAGACCGAAAAAAACGGTATGATTTTCGGGGAGGGGGTGCTCGAAACTCTCCCGGACGGATTCGGTTTTTTACGCGCGCCGGATTATAATTATCTGCCGGGGCCGGATGATATCTATGTTTCGCCCAGTCAGATCCGCCGCTTCAATCTGCAGACCGGGGACACCGTTGCCGGTCAGATAAGGCCTCCCAAAGAGGGCGAGCGCTATTTTGCCCTGTTGAAGGTGGAAACCGTCAACTATGAACCCCTTGATGTAATCCGGGACAAGGTGCTTTTCGACAACCTGACACCCCTCTACCCAATGGAAAAATTGAAACTGGAGACTGCCCCGGACAATATGTCGATGAGGGTCATGGAGCTTATTGCGCCCATAGGCAAGGGACAGCGCGGACTTATTGTCGCCCCGCCCCGTACCGGCAAGACCATGCTCATTCAGAACATTGCAAACTCGATTGCGACAAACCACCCGGAGGTCTTTCTCATTGTCCTCCTGATAGACGAGCGTCCGGAAGAAGTGACCGACATGCAACGTTCCGTTAAGGGAGAGGTTGTCTCCTCGACCTTTGACGAGCCTGCGGCAAGACATATCCAGGTTGCTGAAATGGTAATAGAAAAGGCCAAGCGCCTTGTCGAACATAAACGAGATGTTGTTATTCTGCTCGATTCGATTACTCGTCTGGCTCGGGCCTATAACACCGTCATACCTCCATCAGGGAAGGTTCTCTCGGGCGGAGTCGACTCTAATGCCCTCCACAAACCGAAGCGTTTTTTCGGCGCGGCGCGCAACATCGAGGAGGGGGGCTCCCTCACCATCATCGCAACTGCCCTTGTTGATACGGGGAGCAAGATGGATGAGGTTATTTTCGAAGAGTTCAAAGGCACCGGCAATATGGAGCTTCACCTCGATCGAAAGCTCGTTGAGAAGCGGGTTTTCCCGGCTATCGACATGAACAAGTCGGGAACCAGAAAAGAGGAGCTTCTCATCGATAAGGCTTCGCTCAATCGCATCTGGATTCTGCGTAAAGTTCTCCATCCGATGAATGTTGTGGACAGCATGGAATTCCTTATAGGGAAGCTTGCCGAAACCAAGGCCAACCAGGCTTTTCTTGATTCGATGAGCCGTTGAAAAATCTCTTGATAAAATAAGACAAAAGTGCTAGCTTACAAACTTTGGGTAATGAATTACACGAGAAGAGAAGCACGCGTTTTTTAAGGAGGAAAGTCATGAAAGAGGGAATCCATCCCAAGTATAATGAAATTACGGTCAAGTGTTTGTGCGGCAACACCTTCCTGACTCGTTCCACCAAAGCCGAGATAACGACGGAGATTTGCTCTGCCTGCCACCCTTTCTTTACCGGCAAACAAAAGATTATGGATACCGCTGGCCGTGTAGAAAGATTCAAGAAAAGATACGGCATGCAGTAAGGCTACGCTCTTGCTGGTTCGAAGGAAGGGGATTTTGTCCATGGCGAAATCCCCTTATCTGTTTTATGGCGGGGTAAATTCCGGGGGTCTGAGGTCATTCGCAAGATATGATCTCTTGCGTCCCCCTTTCGACAGACCCCTCATGCAGGATTGCAGCCGGCGGAAATTATCGTTTGTCAAAGCATCGTACCGTCTACAAGGATAGCCATGCTGGTTAAGCTTCTCCATTATACTCCCGATCCTGAGGGTGCGATTGCGCTTGCCGCACGACTCTGTTACTCTCCCGTCTCCATTGAAGCCTTGCAGGAGAAGCTCTCGGGGGGCGATATAAAGGGCTTTCTGGAAAAGATAATGTCCCTGGGGCATCAATCGGTACTGGAGCATGCCTCGTTCACGTTTGGTATCGAGGGGGTCTCCAGGGTTACCACTCACCAACTGGTGCGGCACAGAATAGCCTCTTTTTCCCAGCAGTCCCAGCGGTACGTTTCCCATAAGGAACAGTTCTCGGCCGTGATTCCCCCCACGATTCAGGATTATCCCGAGATGAAAGAGCGGTTTGCGGAGCAGCTGCAATCACTACACACGTTTTATGCCGATATGGTGGAAGCCGGTATTCCCGCTGAGGATGCCAGATATATCCTGCCTAATGCGACCGAGACCAAGATTATGGTAACCATGAATGCCCGGGAGATGCTCCATTTTTTTCGATTGCGCTGTTGCAAACGTGCGCAATGGGAGATCCGGACCATGTCACTGGAGATGCTTAAACTGATGAAGAGGGTCGCCCCGACAATCTTCAGGGATTCCGGTCCCGGGTGTCTTGGCGGTAGCTGTCCGGAAGGACGGATGACCTGCGGAAAAATCAAAGAGGTACTGGAATTTTTCAGAGCATTGTAGTCCTTGAAGACTTTGTACAGGGTTACAGCTCTCGATAACGCTCCGATAAGAGAGAGCTGAACAAGAGGGTTAAATGGCGCAAATAAATATTGGCGGGCAGGCGGTGATAGAAGGTGTAATGATGCGTGCTCCCAGGTCCATGGCTATTGCCGTGAGACGCCCTTCCGGAGAGATCATCGTCAAAACGGATATGGTTATACCTCTTTCGGAACGCTTTCCCGTGGTAAAGCTTCCTATCCTCCGCGGGGCGGTTGCCCTTTTCTCCTCTCTGGTGATAGGTCTGAAGGCGCTTAATTTTTCGGCCAATGAAGCACTTGTGGAAGAAGGAGCGGAGCCGGAGGAGATGAGTCGGATGGTTATGTGGGGCACCATGGCGGCTGCCCTGATCTTCGGCATACTCCTCTTTTTCATATTTCCCCTTTATATGACCAAGCTCCTGGTTCCGCTGATCGGTGCGTCGAACATACTCTTTAACCTTGTTGATGGTGTCATAAGGGTAGCTGTATTCCTCGGATACATCTGTACCATCTCCAGGATGAAGGATATTCAACGGGTCTTTCAATACCACGGCGCTGAACACAAATCCATTTTCGCTTTTGAAGCCGGCGATCAGTTGACCGTAGAGAATGTTGGCAGATACAGTCGCCTCCATCCGCGTTGCGGGACCAGTTTCCTCCTCATTGTCATGCTGGTCAGTATTATCGTCTTCTCTTTGATTCCCAAACTATGGCCGTTCTATCTGAAAGCCGGATCGAGGGTTGTACTCCTCCCTCTGATTGCGGGAATCTCCTACGAATTTTTGAAGTTGAGCGCAAAACACAGCGCCTCCCGACTGGTCAGATTTCTCACTTCACCCGGCCTTGCCTTGCAAAGGCTTACGACCCGTGAACCGGACGAGGCCCAGCTTGAGGTTGCCATACGTTCCATGCAGGAGGCCCTTGATGCTAATGAAGGGTACAAGGATGACCGACTGGTGATCTGATCCCCCGGTTTTCGGCTGGAGAACAACATTGTTGACGCACTTTCCCGTTTATCGGGGCAGGCTACAGGAACTCGGATGTTTGATAAAATTGAAGAACTGACAAGAAGATACGATGAATTGGAGGCGCTTCTCTCCGACCCTTCTATCCTGGCAAACCAGGCGGAGTTCCGGAAGTTCAACAAGGAGCATTCCGATCTGAAAGAACTGGTCGCTGCCTATCGCGATTACAGGAAGGTAGTCGCCGAAATTGGAGATAACAGGGGGCTTCTTTCCGAATCCGATCCCGGGATTCGTGAGATGGCCGAGGTGGAGATAGAAGAGCTGGAAACCAGAAAAGAAGAGATCAGAGAAACAATCAAGCTTTTGCTCCTTCCAAAAGACCCGAATGACGACAGAAATGTGGTTCTGGAGATCAGGGCCGGTACCGGCGGCGATGAGGCAGCGCTTTTTGCCGCGGACCTCTTCAGGATGTATAACCGTTTTGCCGAAACAAACCGCTGGAAAGTCGAGATTATCTCCTCTTCCGAATCGGGTCTGGGGGGATATAAGGAAATAGTAGCACTCGTGGAAGGTCAGGGGGTCTATGCCAAGCTCAAGTACGAGTCGGGAACGCACCGGGTGCAGCGGGTACCGGACACCGAGGCACAGGGGCGGATCCATACCAGCGCATGCACCGTGGCCGTATTGCCTGAAGCTGAGGATATCGATGTGGATATCAATCCGTCGGACCTGAAGATCGATGTCTACCGTTCCTCCGGTGCCGGTGGCCAGCATGTCAACACGACCGATTCGGCCGTCCGCATTACCCATCTTCCAACCGGCATCGTGGTTGGCTGTCAGGAGGAGCGGAGCCAGATAAAAAACCGCGCCAAAGCGATGAAGGTTTTGAAGTCGAGAATGCTCGCTGTGATGCATAGCGAGCAGAACGCGAGACTGGCCGCCGACCGGAAGCAGCAGGTGGGGAGTGGTGACCGGAGCGAACGGATTCGCACCTATAATTATCCGCAGGGTCGAATGACCGACCACCGCATTGGTTTGACCCTCTATCGCCTTGATTCGATCATGGCCGGGGATATCGGCGAGATCGCTGATGCCTTGCGCACCCATTACCAGATGGAGGCCTTGAAGGCCCAGAGCGAAGCGGGTTAATGCCTTTGGCAGGCCGCCAGCTTTTTGCCCGATTACATATATGAAAAAACAACAGGAGAGATGGACCGTACTGGAAGTCCTCAACTGGACCAGGGGGTATCTGGCGGAAAAGGGTGTAGAAAACGCCCGACTGGAGGCCGAATGGCTTCTCTGCAGGGCCCTTGATATGGACCGCGTCGGACTCTATCTCCATTTTGACAAACCATTATCTCCAGCCGAATTGGCCTCGGTTCGGGCGGTGGTGGCGAGACGCGCCCGGCGTGAACCGCTTCAGTACATCCTTGGCAGTCAGGAATTCATGGGAATTGATTTCGAGGTTTCGTCATCGGTACTTATCCCAAGGTATGATACCGCGATTCTGGTTGAAGAGGCCGTCAAGCGCTGTCCCGGCGCTAAACGGATTCTGGATATCGGTGTCGGCAGTGGCTGTATTGCCATTGCCCTTGCAGACGCGCTTTCCGGGGCCGAACTGTTTGGCGTCGAGAAATCGAGGGAAGCCCTGGAACTTGCCGCTAAGAATGCGAAACGAAACGGGACTGCAGTCAGACTGTTCGAAGGCTCGCTCTTTGAACCGTTGAAGGAGCTGACGTTCGACCTGATAGTCTCCAATCCACCCTATATCCCCTCCGGGGATATAGGCAGCCTCCAGCCCGAGGTGCGGGATTTTGAGCCGCTGGAAGCGCTGGATGGTGGGGTGGATGGTCTCGATTTCTACCGTATCATCATTCCGGCTGCGCCCGGGTACCTTGATGCCGACGGCTGGCTGATGTTTGAGATAGGAATAGGCCAGGCCCCGCAGGTGTTGAGAATGTTTGAGGATTCGGCATGTTACAGTGAGCTCTTTACCGCCAGGGATACGGGAGGAATTGAGCGGGTTGTTGGTGGAAAAGTGAAGCGGGGGCGGGATTCGACCCCCCTTAAATAAGCGATAAGCAGTACGGGCGGATTGGACTGCGCCTGTACCGGGAAAGTTGAGGTACTACATTGGATAAACTTGTAATAAAGGGGGGGAAGAGGCTTTCCGGGGACGTAACTGTCAGCGGTTCGAAAAACGCCGCCCTGCCGATATTTATTTCTTCCCTTCTTGCCCCTGGCATTCATGAAATACATAATGTCCCCTTTCTGCGAGACATCAATACCACCATCAAGGTATTGGAGACCCTTGGCGCGAGGGTGGAAGGCAACGGCAATATAGTAAAAATTGACACCACCGGGATTAACAACCATGAGGCCACCTATGAACTGGTAAAGACCATGCGTGCTTCGGTGCTGGTAATGGGTCCGCTGCTTGCCCGGCTGGGGAAGGCAAGGGTTTCCCTCCCTGGTGGCTGCGCTATAGGAGCACGTCCCATTAACCTGCATCTCAAGGGCCTCGAAGCGATGGGCGCGGAGATACATTTGACGCACGGATACGTGGAAGCCAAAGCGCGCCGGTTGAAGGGGGCGCGGATAAACTTTGATACCTCTACGGTGGGGGGGACCGAGCATTTGATGCTGGCAGCTGCAACTGCCAAGGGTGAAACCATCCTGGAAAATGCAGCCCGTGAACCGGAAATTATGGACCTTGCAGAGGTCCTCAATAAAATGGGGGCAAGGATTGAAGGCGCCGGAACCGATACGATACGAATCTCCGGGGTGAGCGATTTACACCCTTTTACTCACTCGGTAATGCCTGACCGGATCGAGGCTGGAACCTTCATGGTGGCTGCGGCAATCACCGGTGGAGACATTAGAATTCATAATATGCGGCTGGATCATCTGGATGCCCTGGTTTTCAAACTTCAGGATGCAGGGGTTGAGATAACCAACAAGGATAATGTAGTCAGGGTCAGGGGGTCGCGTAAAATTAAAAGTGTCAACATAAAGACCCGGCCATATCCAGGTTTCCCGACCGACATGCAGGCCCAAATGATGGCGCTGATGACGGTTGCCGACGGGGCGAGCGTCATCAGCGAGAATATTTTCGAGAACCGCTTCATGCATGTTTCAGAACTGATACGCTTTGGTGCCGATATTATTACCGAAGGGAACACCGCAACGGTGAAGGGGGTAAAAAAACTCTCCGGAGCACCGGTTATGGCAACCGACCTGCGTGCTTCCGCTTCGCTGATTCTGGCCGGACTCGCCGCTGACAACATCTCCGAGGTGTCGCGTATCTACCACCTTGATCGTGGCTATGAAGCGATAGAGAAGAAGCTGGCAGGACTGGGCGCCGATATAAAAAGAGTGAAAGAAGGCTAAAGAAGGTTTGGGTATCATCCAGGATCAGGGGTTTTATAATGACTGACTTTATAACCATAGCAATCCCCAAGGGGCGCATTCTGCAGGAGTCAGTCGCCCTCTTCAAGAAGATCGGCATCGATTGCGAGGAACTCCTTTCCGATACCAGAAAGCTCGTCTTTGAAAATTCAGAGCAGAAGATGCGCTACATGATAGTACGGGCCACCGATGTTCCGACCTATGTTGAATACGGCTGTGCTGATCTGGGTATTGTTGGCAAGGATACTCTCATGGAGCAGGATAAGGACCTCTACGAACCGCTTGATCTTAAATTCGGCTATTGCCGCCTGGTGGTGGCCGAACCTGCCGAGCTCTCCTGTACCGATGATCCGTCGAGCTGGTCAAATATCCGGATTGCCACCAAGTATCCCAATATCACCGAGAAGTACTTTGCCGGAAAAGGGGTGCAGGTGGAGATAATAAAACTGTACGGTTCCATTGAGCTTGCTCCGCTGGTAGGCCTTTCGGAACGGATAGTTGACCTTGTTTCGACAGGTGAAACCTTGAAACAGAACGGACTCGTCGAAGTTGATACCATTGCCGAGATAACCTGCCGGCTGATTGTCAACCGTGCCAGCCTGAAGACTAGACAGAAGCGGATCAGTGAAATCATCGGGGGGCTGGAGAAACATTTCTAAAGCTGGCCGAAGTGGGACTCCATTGGTATTAATATGAAATTTCTCCATATACAGGATACAGACTTCGAATCACAATTTGCCGCTATCCTTGCACGGGGTGAGGAAACGGGAAAAGCGGTCGAAGCGGTCGTCCTCGGTATTATTGCCGATGTGAGAGCTCGCGGAGATGCCGCGCTTCTTGAATACACGCTCCGTTTTGACCAACTAGAATTAGATGCTTCACGGTTGCAGGTCACCGGGGACGAAATCGACCATGCCTTTACCATGGCCGACGAGGAGTCGGTGGCTGCACTCAGATTGGCGGTGGAACGGGTAGCCAGATTTCACGCGAAACAGAAACGGGAATCCTGGTTCTCTACCGAAGAGCCGGACCTGATGCTTGGCCAGATGGTCCGCCCGTTGGAGCGAGTAGGAATTTACGTTCCCGGCGGCAAGGCGAGCTACCCCAGCACCGTTATCATGAACGCGGTTCCTGCCAGAGAGGCGGGGGTAGGCGAGATCATCATGGTGGTTCCAACTCTCGATGGTGGGATTAATCCATATGTCCTGGTTGCCGCAAGGCTTTCGGGGGTCAGCAGGATATTCCGTATTGGCGGCGCTCAGGCAGTCGCGGCACTTGCCTATGGGACGGCAACCGTTCCGAAGGTAGACAAAATAACCGGTCCCGGGAATATTTACGTGGCTACTGCGAAGAAACTGGTTTTTGGCCAGGTCGGAATCGACATGATTGCGGGGCCGAGCGAGATACTGGTGATCAACGATGGGAGCGGTAATCCCGCCCACATTGCGGCAGATCTCCTCTCCCAGGCAGAGCATGATGAGCTGGCGTCCGCCATACTGATAACTACCGATCTGGACTTTGGCGAGAGGGTAGGCCTGGAGGTGGAGCGGCAGCTTGGGCAGCTCTCCAGGGAAAGCATCGCCAGGAAATCGTGGGAAAAGTATGGTGCTGTCATCATTGCCCGGGACCTGGATGAGGCGACAGACTTTTCCAACAGGATTGCTCCGGAGCACCTGGAACTTGCAGTGGTAAACCCCTTCGAGATCCTGCCGAAGATCAAAAACGCCGGGGCCGTTTTTCTTGGACATTTCACTCCGGAGGCGGCTGGAGACTATCTGGCAGGACCGAACCATACCTTGCCGACCGGTGGAACTGCGCGCTTTTTTTCACCCCTCTCGGTTGACGACTTCGTGAAGAAGTCCTCCCTTATCTACTTCTCCGAAGATGGGCTGAAGAGGCTTGGTCGGGATATAATCCGGATTTCAGAACTGGAAGGTTTGGATGCGCATGGTCGTTCGGTTCAGCTCCGGCTGGGATAAAAATCTGTTAGAGGATATACGATGAGCTTTCAGAATCTGATAAGGCCCGAAATACGGGAGATGGCTGCTTACCAGGCCGATGTTGTTCCGGTCAAGGTAAAGCTGGACGCTAATGAAAACCCATACCACTTTTCCGATGCTCTTCTGAAGGAGCTCTTTGCTGAGCTGGCAGCAGTTCCCCTCAACAGGTACCCGGATTCCGAGACGGTTGAATTGAGAGATATCATTGCCCGCAAGCTGCAACTGTCGAGGGATCAAATCCTTCTTGGTAACGGTTCTGATGAGATTTTGCAGGCGCTTATGATGACTTTCTGGTCTGAAGGGGCAAAGATGATGATGCCGGTTCCGACCTTCAGTATGTACGGCATTCTCGGAAAACTGGTCGGTTATGAGCTGCTCGAGGTATCGCTGGACGATAATTTTGATCTTTGCACGGATGAGATGATTTCTCTGGCAAGGAGGGAAGCAGTGCAGCTCATTTTTCTGGCTTCCCCCAACAACCCTACAGGAAACTGTTTTTCCGAAGAAAGAATTGTCGAACTTATAGAGCAGACCGATGCGGTGGTTGTCGTTGATGAGGCGTATGCGGCGTTTTCGAATCAGGATTTTCTGCCGAAACTTGAAAAATACGACAATCTCGTTGTGTTGCGAACCCTCTCCAAAATCGGCCTGGCCGGGTTGCGCGTCGGCATGATGTTCGCGGGGCGGGATCTTGTCTACGAAGTAAACAAGGCACGTCTCCCCTACAACTTGAATTCACTCTCCCAAAAGGGAGCGGCCTTTATTTTGACCCATGATGAGGAACTACTTGCCCAGATTGAGAAAATCAAGGTCGGGCGGGAGTGGCTTCTGAAAAAGATGAATGGGATCAAGGGGCTCCATGTTTATCCGTCGGAAGCAAATATTATCCTTTTCCGGGTCCCCTGTTCCGGCGATAAACTTTTTCGGCAGCTTATCGAGGATGATGTCCTGATCCGCAACTTGAGCAGGCCTGGGCGCCTCTACAACTGCCTCCGGGTCTGTGTCGGGACTGACGATGAAAACAGCTTTTTTATTGATGCGCTAGAGCGCCGGTTGAATGGTTGATGAACAGCGGCTGCGCAGTTAATAACTGCATTTCAGGAGGTTTGCATGCCTAGAACAGTTTCAGTAGAGAGGGTAACAAAGGAAACCCGGATCAGAGTCGTCCTTGACATCGATGGTACTGGTGATGCGAAGATATCTACTTCTGTCCCTTTTCTGGATCACATGCTCAACCTTTTTGCCCGCCATGGTCTGTTTGATCTTCAAATAGAGGCAACGGGTGATATCGATATCGATTTTCACCACACGGTGGAGGATATCGGGATAGTCCTCGGGGACGCTTTCAGGCAGGCATTGGGGGAGAAGCGGGGCATAAGCCGCTATGGCCACGCTGTCGTGCCGATGGATGAAACCCTGGTGAGCGCAACCGTGGATCTTTCCGGAAGGTCTTATCTTGTCTACCAGGTTCTGTTGCCAAAGATCAAGATCGGAGAGTTCGATCTGGAACTGGTCCGGGAGTTTTTTTCGGCCTTTGCTGCCAATTCTGCGGCCAATCTTCATCTGAACCTGCTTTACGGCGATAACACCCACCATATCGTCGAAGCCTGTTTCAAGGCGTTCGCCCGCGCCATGGACGGGGCGACGCGGCTGGATTCGAGAATCGATGGTCTGCTGACAACCAAGGGAACGTTGTAGGAAACGAAAAGGCTCATTATATGATTGCAATAATCGATTACGGCATGGGTAATCTTCGCTCGGTGCAGAAGGGGTTCGAAAGGGTCGGTTTTGAAGCGGTCGTAACTGCAGACCCGCGGGTCGTGCTGGAGGCAGACAGGATCGTTTTGCCAGGTGTCGGAGCATTCCCCGATTGCATGAAAAACCTGGAGCAGGGAGGGTTTGTGGAGCCACTCCTGAAAGTGCTGCAGGATGGACGACCTTTCCTCGGCATTTGCCTCGGGCTGCAGCTTCTCTTCTCTGAAAGCGAGGAATTCGGTATACATAAAGGTTTGAACGTTATTCCCGGCAGGGTGGTCCGTTTTCCGGAGGGAATGGAGGAGTTTGGCGAGGAGTTGAAAGTCCCTCACATGGGGTGGAACCAGCTTTCCGTAAAACGTCGACCACCTGTTCTGGCGGGAATAGAGGACGGGGCGAACTTTTATTTTGTCCATTCGTTTTACGTGCAGCCAGAAGATGCCTCGGTTGTAGCTACCACAACAGATTATGGCATAGAATTCTGCTCTTCCATATGGAAGGACAATATCGTTGCAACTCAGTTTCACCCGGAGAAGTCTCAGCAAAAAGGGCTTACCATACTAAAAAACTTCGGAGCGATGAAATGATTGTTATCCCGGCAATTGACCTGAAAGATGGGTGCTGCGTCCGGTTGGAACAGGGGCTTATGGAACGGGATACCGTTTTTTGTCACGATCCGGCCGAACAGGCGCTTGAATGGCAACGGCAGGGAGCGGAGTTGTTGCACATTGTAGATCTTAACGGAGCTTTTGCTGGTGTGCCGAAAAACCTGGAATCTGTCAAAGAGATCGTCAAAGGTGTTACCATACCTACCCAGCTGGGGGGAGGGATCCGGGATCTGGTGACTATTTCTGCTTACCTGGAGTTGGGGATCACCCGGGTCATACTTGGGACCATTGCCCAGAAAAACCCGGAACTGGTTCTGGAAGCCTGCCGGCTTTTCCCCGGGCGGATCGTAGTTGGTATCGATGCGAAGGACGGGATGGTAGCGGTGCAGGGGTGGGCGGAGGTAACCGGCATAAGCGCCGTCGACCTGGCGAAAAAATTCGAGGGGTATGGCGTGACGGCAATAATCTACACCGATATTGCGCGGGACGGAATGTTGGGCGGTCCCAATATATCTGCCACTCGTGAGTTGGCGGATTCGATCAGCATCCCGGTAATTGCCTCCGGAGGAGTTTCCTCGCTCCGTGATATCGAGGATCTGATGAGGATCGAAGCGCACGGGGTAGTCGGGGTAATTACCGGGAAAGCGATCTATACTGGCGCGATCAAGCTGGCGGAAGCTCTGGCTATGACAAAGAAGATCAAGCCCTGAAAAATCCGAAGAAACTGGTTTTTGTTGACCCCGCTCATCTCTCCGATCGGTTTTATTCGTGGAGATCTACGATTATCCGTTTTGAACCATAATGGAGAAATTGGATGCTTACAAAGCGTATTATCCCCTGCCTGGATGTTGCAGGTGGCCGGGTTGTTAAAGGGGTCAAATTTCTGGAGCTGCGTGACGCCGGCGATCCGGTAGAAATTGCCGAGATGTATGATAAGCAGGGGGCTGATGAACTGACCTTTCTGGATATTACGGCCTCATCCGACCAGCGGGAGATCATAATTGATGTGGTTCGCCGGACCGCCGAGCGTGTCTTTATGCCTTTGACCGTCGGAGGCGGTGTCAGGGTTGTTGAGGATATCCGCCGCCTCTTGAATGCAGGCGCCGACAAGGTTTCCATAAATACTGCTGCGGTCCAACGTCCGGAATTCGTAAAGGAGTCCGCTGAGCGGTTCGGATCCCAGTGTACCGTAGTGGCAATTGATGCAAGGCGGGTGCCCGGTCAAGGACGCTGGGAGGTCTATACCCACGGAGGAAGGAACGCCACCGGTATTGATGCCGTCGAATGGGCAGAGCGGATGGAGGCGTATGGCGCCGGCGAGATCCTTCTTACCAGCATGGACTGTGACGGGACAAAAGATGGCTATGACCTGGAGCTGACCCGCAGCGTTGTCGACGCGGTTTCCGTCCCGGTAATAGCTTCCGGCGGGGTTGGCACACTCGAGCATCTCTATGACGGTTTTACTGACGGCGGCGCAAGCGCTTGCCTCGCGGCCTCGATTTTTCATTACCGTGAATATACTATCGGTGAGGCAAAGGAATATCTCAGGGATAGGGACGTTGCTGTCCGGATTTGAGTAGCTCTGCCATGTCTGGTGGCCCATTCAGGGCAGACGATAAGGAAAGATTATGAGTCGTGATAATGAGGAGATACTGGAAGCAATTTACCAGGTTATCCAGGCAAGGAAGAGAGCTCCGGGCGAAGAGTCGTACACCTCCTCCCTTTTCCGGAAGGGAATCGACAAGATTCTGGGCAAGCTGGGCGAAGAGGCCGTAGAAGCCGTAATTGCAGGAAAAGGGGGAAAACGGGAGGAAATCATTTATGAAACAGCTGACCTTTTCTTTCATACCCTGGTATTACTGGCTTATTACGATATTGAACCGGAAAAGATATATGGTGAATTGCGCCGTCGTTTTGGTACATCGGGGATAGTGGAAAAGAAATTGCGCGGTCGTGACCTCTGACTATCCGAAACTCTACGGGTTCAGATCCGGAGCCACCGGGTGGAGATAGTCCGGAAAAAGTTCTTGACAATTGCTGACAAAAGGGTACTGTATAACTTTTGTAATCTTAAACTGGCCTACCTAGTTCTATATAAAACAAATTAACTTATAGGGGGGAGGGGAATATGGATGCCAGGAGTAAGGTTGAAGGAAACTGATTCTTTTGAGCTTGCACTGAAAAAGTTTAAAAAACAGTGTGAGAAGGCCGGGGTTCTGTCTGAAGTTCGCAAAAGGGAACATTTTGAGAAGCCCAGCATCAAAAAGAAGAAAAAAGCGATTGCTGCTCGTAAAAGAGCGCTGAAAAAACAACGTAAAATAATAGAGTAATACGAGGTTATGATGACTCTGCGGGAAAGATTGGTCGAAGAGATGAAGTCGGCCATGAAAACTAAGGAAGTTCTGAAGCTTTCCGTAATCCGCATGGTCCGATCAGCTGTAAAAAACAGGGAAATTGAACTGAAGAAAGAGCTGGATGATCAGGAAATAACTGAAATCGTTACCACTCTGGTTAAGCAGCGCAGAGAATCCATAAGGCTTTTTCAGGAAGCAGGCAGAAATGAGCTGGTCCTCAAGGAAGAGACCGAGCTTGCTTTTCTGCTGGACTTTCTCCCAAAGCAGCTTGAACGCCATGAAATTTATGAAATCGTAGCCAAGGCTGTTACTGACTGCGGCGCTCAGGGCGTAAAGGATATGGGTAAGATCATGAAGATCATCATGCCTCATGTTTCGGGTCGAGCAGATGGCAAGGTGGTGAATGAGATTGTCAGGCAGAAGCTCTCTTAGTAAGTCAGAAGTTATTTCCTCCGATTTACGGGCAGAAAATAACTTCGTAAACTTACTCGTCCCGTTTATCGGGGTTAGGCAGAAGGAGGAGTTGACCCTCTCCTTGCTTGATGATAATTTTAGGATAAACTGTGGGGGCGATCAGATGATTGCCCCTACTTTTACTTTATAGGCTTGATTGCCGCCAGCTTTTCCGGTTGCGCAGGCATAATATTTTTTGACTATCGATCCGATTTCACGAGGTTGTATCTGGCAGTAGCGTTGACTGCAGGGATATTTGGCAAAGGGGTTACGCTATAAATGTTTCAGGGCAACTCCACCCGAGAGTGACGAATGAACTTTCTTAATATCCTCATCTGGGCCATTTTACTGTTTTTCACGGTCAAGGGATTTATGAAGGGTTTGATCAAGGAGGTCTGTTCTCTTTTGGGCCTGGTAATGGGGAGTTGGGCAGCCTTCACCTATTACCAGTTTCTTTCGGCAGTCATAAGACCGTATATTCACCTTCCCCATTACGTGTCGTCCGTTATTTCATTTATGATAATTTTCGCGACTCTCGGTCTCCTCTTCTTCTTTCTGGGCCATTTGTTGACCGCAATGTTAAAGATTATTCTATTGGGCAGTTTAAACCGTGTTGGTGGAGTGATATTCGGGTTTTTACAAGGTGCCCTGGTTCTCAGCCTCCTTCTCTATCTCGGAACTTCCAAGCCGATGCCGGCAAAATTCAAGGCTGGACTGGAAGGCTCAAAGGTGGCCCAACCATTTATCTATTGCGGGAAAGAAATTATTTCGGGATGGGACGGCGAAACAAAAAAAACAGCCGTGACTCCTGGTCTGAAGAGGTGAAATTTTTTCTGCGAGCTCTGATATTGTTGCCGGTTCAACCCTTGAGTCTGACCCCGAGAAACGGGATAGGTGCGTTAACAAAGTTATTTTCTACCCAAAAAACTCGGAACAGAACTGCTGACTTACTAACAGGTGCAGCATGACAATGATTCCTGATGAGAAGGTCCGGGAAGTGCGTGCGAGGGCAACAATCCTGGAGGTAGTTTCAGAGTATGTCAGTCTCAAAAAATCAGGAACCAACTATCTTGGACTCTGTCCGCTTCACGGAGAAAAAACCCCTTCTTTCAGTGTTAACCCGGTAAAGGAGATTTTCCACTGTTTTGGCTGCGGCGCCGGCGGCGATGTGTTTTCTTTCATTATGAGAATGGAGGCCCTTACTTTTCCCGAGTCGGTAAAGCTGCTGGCCAAACGGGTAGGCGTGGTTATCGAAGAGCTCCCCCCGTCTGCCGAGGCAAAGCGGAGGGCAACTGAACGGGAGACCTTGAAGGAGATACTGGAAACGGCCGCACACTATTTTGCCGCCGTGCTGATGAAGCAGAAGGAAGGCGAACCGGGGCGGCTTTATCTTGAGCGTCGAAGCATCGGACTTGAAGTTGCCGGCTTTTGTCGTCTCGGATTTGCCCCGGATCGATGGGACTCCCTGACAAGCCATCTTGAACAAAAGCGACTTCCGCTGGAAGCGGCAGAAAAGCTGGGGCTTCTTCGGCGGAGAGAGAGTGGCGGTTTCTACGATAGCTTCAGAAACAGACTGCTCTTTACGATAACCGATCCCCAGGGGCATTGCATAGGTTTTGGCGGTAGAGTGATTGATGATTCACTACCCAAGTATCTGAACTCTCCCGAATCAGACCTGTACCATAAAAGTGAGGTGCTTTACGGTCTCGACCTTGCCAAGCACTCTATTCGCGAAAAGGGTACGGTTTTTCTGGTTGAAGGATATTTCGATCACATTGCTCTTTACCAGGCGGGAGTAAAAAACGTGGTCGCCACCTGCGGTACAGCGGTGACTGCCAGTCAAGTAAGGCTTCTGAAGCGTCATGCCGATAAGGTCTTTACCCTGTTTGACGCAGACAATGCCGGCAAAAAAGCTACCTTTCGTGCCATGGAAATTTTTCTTGAGGAGGGAATTCCCGCACGCGTTGTCCTGCTCCCTCCCGGAGAAGACCCGGACAGTTTTGTCCGTACTTGCGGAGTTGCTGCTTTTGACGAAAAAATCGGCAACTCTATCCCTCTTTTCGACTATTTTTTCCGCGATCTATGCCAGCAGACGGATACCGGAAATGTTGAGGGGAAAGTGAAAGTCCTGGAGGAGCTTGCGCCAAGGCTTTTGAAAATGGCCAATTTGTTTGAGCAGGATCTTTACGTGAAGGAGATATCACGTTTTCTCGGTGTAGAGGAAAAGCTTCTGCAAGCAAGGCTTGGTCGCACAAGAGTTCCATTTGCACGGGCGGAGCTGAAGCCTGTCAAAGATTCGAAAAAAAGTGCAGTCGGCCCGGAGGAAATGCTTCTTTTGCTGATGGGGAAATACCCGGAAGTAGCCGATAAGGTCCGGGAATTCGGCGTTGAAAATCTTTTTGGGGAGGGGTGCCTCTCTGTAGCGGAAGATCTCCTTTCCCACATATCGACAAGTAATTTGATTGACTGGCCGCGGATACTCGATAAAGTTAGTTCTGTAGGGGAACGTGACCGTCTCGCTGCGCTGTTCGTGGATGATAGCCATCTAGAAGATATCGATGCGAGAAAGGCCTTCGACCAGTGTCGTCAAGCCCTTGAGCGCATTGCTCTCAAAGGGATGAAAGATCTGGCCCGGGCGTTGGCGGTTGCGGAACCTGGGAGCGAGTCCTATCGGGAATTATTGAGAAAAATTGAATCCCTGAGAAATCGTAAGTCCCGCTTGAATTAGTTCAATGCATATGGGCGTCATGTAATGAGGTGAAATTAAATGGCTAAAAAAAGCATCGATGAAGTTAAACAGCTGATTGATATGGGTAAAGAAAAAGGCTTTCTTACCTATGATGAGGTAAATGATCTTCTCCCTCCCGATATTGTCTCTTCTGAACAGATAGACGATGTCATGAGCATGTTTGGAGAGATGGATATAGAGGTTGTCGATTCTGCACAGAAAGTCAAGATCCCGAAGGTCAAGCTTGACCTGGAAGAAGATGAAGACCACGAGGGTGAGCAGGAAGAGGTGGAATTTGAACCCGGGGCGCTTGGGCGGACTACCGATCCAGTACGGATGTATCTTCGTGAAATGGGTTCAGTCTCTCTTCTGACGCGGGAAGGAGAGGTGGAGATCGCCAAGCGAATTGAAGAAGGGGACCGTGATGTGGCGAGGGTTATATATAATACCCCGATAACGGTTAAAGAGGTAATATCTCTTGGAGATATGCTTGCTAAATCAATGGTTACCGCCGCGGAAATAAGCAAAGAGGTTGAAGAGGAAGAGCTCGAAGAGGGTGAGGAAGATGTCCAGAAAAACCGGCTCCTTGCAGTTATAGATGAAATAAGGAGTTACAACGTGCAAGTGGAATCTTTGCAGTCCGAGTTCGAAGAGGAAGCTTTGCCCGAGAAGAGACTGCAATTGCAGAAAGAGATACAAGAGCTGAAGGCGAAAATGAGCGATCTTCTCCGCTCCCTGAAGGTGAAAGACCGCCATATTGAGAGAATAGCCCAGCGGCTGAAGGAGCTTTCCGCAAAGGTAAACAAGGTTAAGGGAGAGTTGACAGACTTGATAAGCGAGTCGAAACTCCCCTTCGATGATTTGTTGGCGCTCTTTGCCAGAATGCATGAAAGTGCGGAAGAAGAAAAGAATGTGCTGGAAAAGCTTGATGTCTCTCTTGAAGACGCTCAAAAAATGGAGAAAAGGTTGAGGACTGCCAGGAAAAAGCTCGAAAAAATTGAACATGAATCGGGTTTCAAGGCAGGCGGGCTCTCCACGGAAATAAGAGCGATAGTGGAGGGGGAGAGGAAAGCCAAAGAGGCGAAATCCGAACTTGTTGAAGCCAATCTGCGACTGGTTGTGTCGATAGCAAAAAAATATACAAACCGTGGTCTGCAGTTCCTTGACCTTATCCAAGAGGGGAATATCGGCCTTATGAAGGCTGTAGATAAATTTGAGTATCAGCGTGGTTACAAATTTTCCACCTATGCCACTTGGTGGATTCGCCAGGCCATTACCCGGGCGATTGCGGACCAGGCCAGAACGATCCGCATCCCGGTACATATGATCGAGACCATCAACAAACTTATCAGGACCAGTCGGCAGCTTGTTCAGGAGATAGGAAGAGAACCTTCACCGGAGGAGATTGCCGAACGAATGAATCTCCCTCTGGACAAGGTGAGAAAGGTACTCAAGATCGCCAAGGAGCCGATCTCCCTTGAAACCCCTATCGGTGAGGAAGAAGATTCCCACCTAGGCGATTTCATCGAAGACAAGGGTGTAGTTTCCCCTCTGGAGGCGGTAATAAAGGCTAACCTCTCCGAACAGACCGCAAGGGTTCTTGCCAGCCTGACCCCTCGTGAAGAAAAGGTCTTGAGAATGCGTTTCGGAATCGGTGAGCGAAGCGATCACACCCTTGAAGAAGTCGGCCAGAACTTTGAAGTTACCAGGGAACGTATCCGCCAGATCGAGGCCAAGGCTTTACGGAAGTTGCGGCATCCGAGCCGCAGTAAAAAACTGAAGAGCTTTGTTGAATAATCCGCCGGTTTATCACGGAAAAAAGCCGCGTCGCTAAAACGATGCGGCTTTTTTTGTGTAAAAAATATAATCTGACAGCAGCTCCCCGACAGAGAAAAGAGATTTATTTTGTTGCAAAAAAGTATCATGCACTATATGAGTATATAGTCATACTATTGAGGAGATCTCTCTATGAACGATACAACAACTTATAAAGCCGATATTTTGAAGGCGCTTGCACAGCCTACCCGCCTGAAAATTATTGATTTCCTTCGCAACGGAGAAAAGTGTGTCTGTGAGATTTTTCCGGCCATAGCCGAAGAACAGTCCAATACTTCCCGCCACCTGAACCTGATGCTGGCAAGCGGCATCCTTGCCCGGCGCAAAGAGGGGGTAAAGATTTTCTATTCCATCAAGTATCAGGAAGTGCTCGAAATGGCTGAACTTGCGGGCCGTATAGTGAGACATGAGATAATTGGCCGCCAGCTGTTACTGGAGGCTGTGTAGTTTATTTACCGAAATGTACCTGGATTGGAGTATTGCATGCTCAAGAATTTTGCAGACTATATCGTCTTTAACCTTTTTTCCCTCAAACCGGGGAGCCATCTCGGGGAAGCGCTCGATTTTTTCATTTACGATACAATCAAGATATTTCTGCTCCTTACACTCATTATCTATCTTGTCGCCATCATACGCTCCAGGTTCCCGCCGGAGAAAACCCGAAAGATCCTTTCCCATAAACGTGAATATGTCGGCAACGTTATGGCTGCGCTGCTGGGAATAGTAACGCCTTTCTGCTCCTGCTCCGCCGTCCCGCTCTTCATCGGATTCCTGGAATCAGGTGTACCTCTCGGAGTCACCTTGTCCTTTCTCATTTCATCCCCCATGGTTAACGAGGTGGCGCTGGTTTTACTTTGGGGCCTCTTCGGCTGGAAAATCGCCCTTATCTATGTTGGCACGGGGCTCCTTGTTGCCATAATTTCAGGTATTATCATCGGCAGACTCCGCATGGAAAAGTATGTGGAGGATTACGTATGGGAGATGCAGGTTGGAAAGAGTGAAGTTAAAGAACCGAGCTTTCGGGAAACCCTTTATTATGCCAAGGATTACACGCTGGGGCTTTTGAAAAAGATCTGGCCTTATGTCCTTATTGGGGTCGGTGTTGGCGCTTTTATCCACGGCTATGCCCCGGAAGATTTCCTGGCGAAATATGCAGGTAAAGACAATCCCTTTGCCGTACCTCTTGCAGTAGTTGTCGGTGTTCCTCTCTACAGTAATGCCGCTGGCATCATTCCTATTGTCCATGCACTTATGGAGAAAGGCATGGCTGTCGGGACTGTCCTTGCATTCATGATGGCAGTTACAGCCTTGTCGTTTCCTGAGGCAGTGATACTGAAAAACGTCATGAAGAACCGCCTGCTGGCCGTTTTTTTCGGCACGGTTGCCATAGCTATTATTATGGTCGGATATCTTTTCAATGCGATCCTGTGATAAAAACCTGAAAAAAGAAGGGGAGATGATGAAGATCGAAATTTTGGGAACCGGATGCGCCAAATGCAGGAAGCTTTATGAAAACGCCCTGGATGCGGTGAAGCAGAGTGGCAAGGAAGCCGAGGTCGTAAAGGTGGAAGAGATACGGAAGATTGTCTCCTATGGAGTTATGTCCACCCCCGCCCTGGTGGTGGACGGCGTGGTGAAAACCTCAGGGAAACTCCTTTCCCCTGAAGAGATCATCGGAATGCTGTAATCTTCGCCGGTCACGCCGGGAGCGAGAATACTGAAATGGAGGAATATTGTGAGGTTACTGTTTATCTCAATTGTATCATTGATCCTGATGCAGCCGGCCCTCTCCAGTGGCGCCGAGCTACCCTCGGCAACGGATGCGGATATCCGTGCGGCACTCGTCTCCGGCAGGCCGACGGTAGCCGATTTCGGCGCACGATCCTGTATCCCCTGCAAAAAGATGGCGCCGATTCTGGCCGACCTAGAGCGTGAGCTCAAGGGGAAGTGGAATGTCTTTTTTGTCGATGTCCGTGAGGACCGGGATCTTGCGCAGCAGTATCGTATCCAGATGATTCCGGCCCAGATTTTTTTCGATGCCAAGGGAAAGGAAGTAAAGCGACACATGGGGTTTATGGATAAATCTGATATCCTGAAAGAACTGAAAGCCATCGGATTGAAATGAATATTCTTGATAATATCGAGCAGGTTATCACACTCTATCCCCTGCTTGCCTTTGGCGCTGTCTTTCTTGCGGGGGTTCTTTCTTCGGCCTCGCCATGCGTGCTGGCTACCATCCCGCTGGTAGTTGGCTTCGTGGGGGGATACAGTGACGGTGATCGAAAAAAAGCCTTCCTCTACTCGCTTGCCTTTATTCTGGGGCTTTCGCTCACCTTCACTGCGTTCGGAGCTGCTGCGGGACTCCTTGGCACCATGTTCGGCACCCTCGGTGGCCCTTGGCATATTATGGCCGCAGTAGTGGCGCTGGTCATGGGGGGGCAGATGATAGGGCTATATGAAATAAGGCTCCCGATTAAGCGCGATTTTCGCCCTAGGCAGGGTGGAATAGTCGGTTCGTTTCTGCTCGGCCTCTTCTTCGGGGTAGTGTCATCACCTTGTGCCACGCCAGTTCTCGTGGTCATCCTCACCTTTGTGGCGAGTCAACAGAAAGTCATCTACGGCACGGCGCTCCTTTTCACCTATGCACTCGGCCACTGCCTGCTCATGCTCCTCGCCGGAACCTTTACCGGATTTATCGAGGCCTTTGCCAAGACTAAAGGTGTTTCCAACTTTTCCGCATGGACGAAAAAGGGGGGCGGAACTATCATTTTGCTCGTGGGCGCGTATCTGCTCTGGCAGGCTTTCTGAATTTTCATAATTTCGCTTGATTATAAGCGGATATGCGGATATATTATTCATATGAAAACTATAGCACGATTATTCAAAGCTCTTTCCGATGAAACCCGACTGCGCATCCTCTCCCTTTTGCTGTACGAAGAGCTCTGCGTCTGTGACATCATGGCGGTCTTGCAACTTCCTCAATCAACTGTCTCCCGCCATCTTGCCTACCTGAAGAATGCCGGTTGGCTGGACGATCGCAGGTGCGGGGTCTGGATGTACTATTCGATTGTCGATAGCGGAAACAGTCTGCAAAAGAGTCTGCTTGAATCCCTTCGGGAAAACCTATCCGGTCTGGAGATGGCTGTTGCTGACCGCGAACGACTTTGCGGCTTCAGCCAGCACAACCGTTGTGCATAGATTTTTTTATAGAATGTTATCCGCTCATGCGGATAGAAGGAGAGAAAGATTTTCATGATGTGTGTCTGGTAACAGGGCTCATATCTACGGGAGACTATCATGATAAGAAGAATGTGCCGTAAATGCGGTTCTGAAATGACAAAGGAACTTACCTCGGAAGGAGTCAAGTTTTTCTGTAAGAGCTGTGACAGCTATACCCTGTACGACGAATTTGATATGGAGCCCTACTGCCCCGACTGCGGCGAAAAACTCCAATACTGTTCCAAATGTAGTCAGGGGTTTTTCTGCAATAAATGTAATGGGCTTGTATCCAGGGAAAAGATTGCCTGGAAGTAAGAATAGCTGGCCTGAGTAGATCAATGATTAGTTCCGGGGGTATATGCATGAGAGAAAAAGTCCTGTTCCTTTGCACCGCAAATTCGTGCCGTTCCCAGATGGCGGAAGGAATAGCCAACCATTTTTTTGGCGATCGTATCGAACCCTTTTCCGCAGGGACCGAAGCCTCGTTCGTCAATCCAAGGGCAATTGCTTTGTTGCAGGAGATAGGTATCGATATATCCGGCCACCGGTCGAAAAATGTCGACGAGTTTGTCGGGGAACAGTTTGATTACACTATTACACTATGCGGAGATGCCAGGGACAACTGTCCGCTTTATTCAGGCGGCGGCAAACGTCTGCACATCGGTTTTGCCGACCCGGCAAAGGCATCCGGCACTGAAGAAGAAATCATGGAAGCTTTCCGCAGGGTAAGGGATGAGATCAAAGATGCCTTGTCAGGCTATTTTATGAAATGAAATTCAGGCATGTTCACCTTAACCACAACATTCCACAAGGAGGACGTACAACAATGCAAGGACTCATGAAGAAGTTATCTTTTCTGGAGAGGGTGTAAAAAGGTTTGTGTAAATGGCCATTAGTGGGTACACCAAGTCACCCTAAGGAGTTTACATGACCATTAACACCGACGTAATCGACGAACTACTCAAACATTACAAAACCCCCGAAGAAATTCTGGGTGAGA
>CAIWTU010000076.1 GCA_903915655.1 uncultured Geobacter sp. | reverse complement strand
TTCAGATGATGAAACTTGCCATGGTGACGACAAGCCAAGGGCTAGTTGAAAAAGTTCGGTGTCTCTCATAATGGATCTACAAGTATCATTTTTAACAACTCATTAACAAGAGACTACCCACTTGTAATAGCGAGCAGCCTATTTTTACTTCAGGGTCGGTTTAAACATTACAAAATACTTGCACAGATTTGCGTGAGGATACCATCGAAAAAGGAGATCTCATCCGATGATCAGCAAGAAGATGGCCCAGGCTTTAAGCGGGCAGATTAACAATGAACTCTATTCCGCTTACCTCTACCTGTCCATGTCTTCCTTCACTACTTTTAGCAGCCTGAATGGGGCGGCCAACTGGTTCATGGTGCAATCTCAAGAAGAAATGACCCATGCCAAGAAATTCTACGACTACCTCAACAGCCAGGGCGAACACGTTCAACTGGCAGCAATTGCTGAACCTCCGACGGAATTTGGGACACTTCTCTCCATGTTCGAGCTGACTCTGAGGCACGAGCAATTCATTACAAAATCCATCAATGACCTGATGGAGCTGGCTGTTAAAGAGAAGGAGCACGCTACGCGTATATTCCTCCAATGGTTCGTAACCGAGCAGATAGAGGAAGAAGGGAACAACAAAGACATCATTGCAAAACTGAAGCTGGCGGGAGACAGCACACGAGGATTGATGATGGTCAACAGGGACCTGGCAACGCGCGTGTTCACCTCTCCAACTGCTTAACAGAAGCATTGAATTGGAATCAAGGCTCTGATCAGAATGTAATGATTTCGTATCCTTTATCCCGGTATGATGCCATGTAGGAGATGTTTTGCATGACGCGACTTAGAACAGGACGACGCAAGTATTACGATATTTTCTCCCATTTTTACGATGCCTTCATCCGGATGCATTCCTGGCAGGATGAAGACGATACACGGAATTTCCTGGTCGATGCTGCCTATCTTGGTGGAAAGCCTGTGCCACGTATTCTGGATATTTGCTGCGGGACGGGATCGGTGATTTTTGCCTTTAAGGAGCGTTACCCGGAATCCATGGCGGTAGGCTATGATTTTTCTCACGGCATGCTCCACAAAGCGCATGAGAAAAACATTTATGGCTGGGTAGTTTTCGTACAAGGGGATGCAACTGCGCTTCCATTTTACGATAACATTTTTAATGTGGTGACCTGTTCCCATGCCCTATATGAGTTGAAGGGAGAAACACGACAAACGGCCCTGAAGGAAATGAAACGGGTGGTGCGTCACGATGGCTGCGTGCTGCTCATGGAGCATGAAATTCCTCGACATCCTGTTTTTAAACTCCTTTTTTACATGAGGATGCTCTCCATGGGGTCAAAAGATGCTTGCGAATTTGTCCAGGGGGGGGACTGGAGCCTTTGAAAAAAGTATTCTCCCATGTCGCTTTAAGCCATTCCCGGACCGGCAAAAGTAAACTGATGAGTTGCCAAAAATGAGATAGAGCCATGGCCAATCAAAGTCAGATTCCCCCCGTGCAAAAGAAACAACGAACCAAATGATTAACCTCAGCTCGGTTTTGCCAACAATTCAGCAGGTGTGGAAGTCAAGTACGACAGATTTCCAGGGAAAACATTTCCCTGAGTAGCTCCCAATGATCTCCTTCCTGCTGAAGCAATCTGTCCCTTTCCAAATAAGGAGAACGGACGACATGACATCCATTCTTGAAAAAGGGGGGGGCGCATTCGAGGGGATCAAGCTGCTCCTCTGCGAAAACCCTCTCCCCCTCATTGAAGAAGCAATCGCCGCCGCACAGGCGGAGGCGCCACGCAGCAATTACTACACCGAGCAATATTCTGCGCCACTGCGCCGCTATCTCAGCGAGTGCATCGGAGTGCCGGAGCGGCTGATCCACATCAACGCCGCTTCTGAGCTGATCCTGCGCCAGATTTTCGATCGGCTGGGACAACGGGTCCACCTGCTGACCCCCACTTACGCCCTGTTTCCGGAAATCGCTCGGGCCTGTACCGAAACCCGGCTGCGGCTGGAGCACGACTTCCCTTTCGACCTTTCAGAGTTGAAAATTCCCACGGGTACTTCTCTGGTCGTCATTGTCAACCCCAACAACCCTAACGGCGGCACCTTCGACATGTCTCCCCTGCCGGAGCTACTCGTGAGGCATCCGGACACCTGTTTCCTTCTGGACGAGGCCTTTATCGGCATGGGGGGAGAGTCTGTAGCCCATCTGGTACCCGCTTACCCCAACCTTCTGGTGACGCGCACATTGTCGAAGGCCCACAGCCTGGCCGGTTTCCGTGTGGGCTATGCCGTCCTGCCAGAAGCCCTGGCGGACGATCTCAACACCCACAACGACGCCTATCCGCTGGCTCGCTCCAGCCAGGCCGCCGCCCTGGCCACCCTGCTGCATGAAGACAAGATCCGCGAAAGGGCCAAAGAGTTGCGCGCCTGGGCCAAGCTATTGGCCGAAGAGCTGCGCTCCCTGGGGGTGCGGACCTTTCCGCGCAAGACGTAAAATGTCTTTTACCGGGACGCCACCTTCTATTCTGCCAAAGAGGTGGAACGACTGCTGAGCGATAACGGCTTTCCCTGCCAGGTATGGGCGCAAACCTTATCCAGACTTCTTCCGGAGGAGAGTGAAATCGAGCCGTTACGCGCGGGGCGCGGGACGGATGCATTCGTTGTAGTCAAGGGGAAGTCGTCGCTACCTGACAATTAAGGAAATTGACGGCAAGTAAATGGCGCTGGATAAGAAGACTCTGGACCTAATCTCTTGATGTTGGAACCGTTTCAACAAAACAAACCGTTCTTTGAGGGCACTGAAGGAGACTGAATAAGTAAAAATGGCTCGGATACTGAAGATAATTATCGCCACGTTGATATTGAACATGTGCGGGAGTCCCTTGGATCTTGCAGCGAAGCCTGATCCCGGGAAAAAACCGCAGGCGCAACCTTTCTACGAAAACCCTTCAGCGCGGATGCCTATCATAACGGTTGTGTACGACAACAACCCGTATGGTGAGGGGCTGGAAACCGCATGGGGCTTCTCCTGTCTGATAAAGGGAATGGAGAAAACCATCCTGTTCGACACCGGAGGAAGCGGCAAGATACTCTTGGCAAACATGAGTAAAATGGGGGTTGTTCCGGATGAAATAGACACGGTCGTTATATCCCACATTCATGGAGACCAGGTGGGCGGGGTGCACTCTCTCATTGCAGAAAACCGGCGAATTATCACATATCTGCCGGGATCATTTCCGGAACCCTTTTTTCAGGACATGAAGAAACGTGGATCGAGAGTGGTACCGGTTCGCGACCCCCTAAAGATTGGCAACGGCGTATATTCAACCGGGGAACTCGGGGAGCCGCTGCGCGAACAGTCCCTGATCGTCCGAACCTTGTAATTGTCACCGGGTGTGCCCATCCTGGCATCGTACGAGTTGTCCGCACGGCCAGAGAGATGTCCGGTGGTGATGTCCTTCTGGTGCTCGGCGGTTTCCATCTGTTCGGCAGCAGCAGGAAGGAAATAGAGGCGGTCATCGAGGGTTTGAAAAAGCAGGGAGTTCGCTACGTCGCCCCCTGTCACTGCACGGGCGTCATCGCTAGAAAGCTCTTCATGAAGGCGTTCGGCACCGGTTTTATCGATGCGGGTGTAGGAAAAGTCATAGTAACGGAAAGATTGAGATAAAGATTAGTATTTCAACTTTCAAAAGAGAGAGGTGAAAAAAATGCCAGAGTTCGGATCGCCCTTTTCTGGGGCAGCAAACGATAGGAAGCTAACCGATGAGGAACTGATCCGCGCTATACGTTTCATGGTGGCTGCGGAATACGAGGCAATTCAATTGTATATGCAGCTTGCGGAGTCAACAGGCAACAAGCTTGCTGGCAAGGTACTCAAGGACATAGCGGATGAGGAACGTGTTCACGCGGGAGAATTTCTCAGGCTGCTCCATGAACTTGCTCCTGACGAGCAGAAGTTCTATGATGAAGGTGCAGGAGAGGTAGAAGAAGAGATCGAGAAGCTGAAGTAAAGGGCTGAAAGGAGGTATTCATGCCCGTCGGTCCAGGAAGAGGGTTTGGGAAGTGGTGGCAAGGCTGGTTTGGCGGCGGCCGGAGAGGCCTTGGAAGGGAGGGTAGGCCGGAAAACTGTATCTGCACGGCCTGTGGTTTCGTAGTGAAGAAACTGCCCGGCACCCCTTGCTTTCTCATGCCTTGTCCGAAATGCGGCGCACGGATGGCATGCAAGTTTGAAAGCGAACAATGACGGGTCGAATCGAGCATGAATAACGAAGTCGAGAAAATAAAGCGATTGGGGCAGGGGCAGAGAATTGCATGGATTGCTACCCTCCTGACCCTTCTTCTGGCCATTGTCAAGGGCGCCGTGGGCTATCGGTTTGATTCGCCTCTCCTGGTAGCCGACGCTGTGCACAGCGCCGGTGACGTGGTGACCATTGCTGCCTCCGGTTTCGGTCTCTGGCTCGCCGCGAAAAAAAAGTCCGAAAAATTTCCCTACGGCCTCTACAAGGCGGAAACACTTGCGGGATTGTTCATCGGAGCGCTCTTGCTGTGGGCGGGTATTGAGATGGCTCGGGAGGGATACGCCAAGCTTCTTCACAGCAACACCGCAGCGGATTTTCCGCTCCTGCCTGTCCTAGCGACCATTCTCTCAATTATTATCAACTATTTCCTAGCAAAGAAGGAAAAAGAAGTCGGGAAATTTATCAATTCCCAATCTCTGCAAATCAAGGCCTACGATACCCTTCTGGATATTTACGTCTCCTGTGCGGTACTGATCGGCCTGCTTCTGGCGTTCCTGGGCATTCCCTACGCGGAAGGCTGTCTTATCATGGTAATTTCTCTGCTTATCCTGAAACTGGGTGTGGAGACCGTATGGATCTGCCTCCTCTCGCTCCTTGATGCAAACCTCGATCCCGGGTTGCAGGCTGAAATAGCAGGAAAAGTAGCGGGGATCAATGGGGTGCGGGGAGTGCCGCAGCTCAGGGTTCGCCGCTCCGGGCCGTTCAGAATGGTCGACTGCACCATCGAGAGCAGCCCAAATCTCCCCCTCTACCGGGCACATGAACTGGCAGACAAGATCGAAGACACCATCACCAGAGATTACAAGGATATCGAGACGGTTTTCATACATGTTGAGCCGTCGCGGGAGAAAGTCCTATCAGCGCTCATTCCGGTGACGGAAATAAACGGACTCGACTCCAGAATTCACGGGCATTTCGGGCGGGCACCCTATTTCATTATCGTCAGACTTACGGGAAACGATATTGAAATAGTCGATTTCTATTACAACGAGTTTCTTGATGAGAAGATCCATATCGGGGTGAAGATCATCAAGGCGTTAATCTCTTCCGGACTGGACATACTCTTTACCCGTGGCATCGGCGAACTCTCCTTTTACATGCTGAAGGAGAATTTTATCGACATCTACAGTGTGGATGAAGAGCTTACCGTACGGAATATTATTCAGGCGTACCGGGAAAACCGGCTTTCAAGACTGACTGCGCCGACGCATTTACTGGAGGAGTCGGAAACCATAACCCATGAAACAGAGGGGATAAAGAGAGGCGGTTCATGAAAGCGTTCGGTCCGGTTCCTTCGCGGCGTTTGGGGCAAAGTCTTGGAGTTAATAATATACCACCAAAGGTATGCACCTATTCCTGCGTTTACTGCCAGGTGGGGCGCACCAGGCATCTCCAGACCGACCGCCGTGCGTTTTATAAGCCTGAAGAGATAGTCAAGGAGGTAGTCGCGAAGGTTGAAAAAACGCGGGAAATCGGTGGCGCCATCGATTACCTGACCTTTGTTTCCGATGGGGAACCAACCCTGGACATCAATCTAGGTCGCATTATCGATCTCCTGAAGCCCCTCGGCATCAGGATTGCGGTGATTACCAACGGTTCCCTTCTCTGGCGGGAAGATGTCAGGGCGGAATTGGGAAAAGCGGACCTGGTGTCGATCAAGGTGGATGCGGTGAGTGAGCATGTCTGGCGCAGAATCGACAGACCACACGGGTCGCTTCAGCTTACGGTTGTGCAGGACGGAATTCTTGGTTTTGCGCGAACTTTCAAGGGTGAGCTGATTACGGAGACGATGCTGATAAAGGATGTTAACGACCGTGATGGTGACATCGAACAGCTGGCGGACATTCTGGCCCAGTTGCAGCCGGATACGGCGTACCTCGCCGGTCCCACCAGGCCGCCTGCCGAGAAATGGGTAAGGCCTCCCGACGAAGAGGTTGTCAACCGTGCTTTTAAGATTTTAATTAACCGAATCGCCCATGTTGAATATCTGATCGGCTATGAGGGAGATGCATTTTCCTGTACCGGCGATCCCGAGCAGGACTTATTGAGCATAACCGCTGTCCACCCCATGCGGGAGGATGCAGTAAAGAAGTTCCTGAGCGATGCAGGGCGGGAGTGGGAAGTAATACGGCGCTTAATTGATACGGGTTGTCTTGTTGAGACGGAGCACCAGGGCAGGAAGTTCTACATGAGAAGATTTGGGGAGATCGAAACAAGGGGCAAGCTTTAGATGACAGACGGAGAATACTTGGGGCAGCGATGGCAGACGCCAATAATGTTGAGCAATATTTGCTTAGGCCAATTGGGATCGTCCGTTCAAGTCTGAAGAGGCTGGAGGATTGTCCAAAGCAGAACCAGGATGGAGCAGCAGACGCATGGGTCGAAATTGACCCGACCTTTACCGAAGGTCTTGAATGTCTGACTCCCGGCTGCAAGGTGATTTTAATAACCTGGTTGCACAAGGCGTGCCGCAACGTCCTGAGGGTCCACCCTCGCGGCAATCCGGATGCCCCGCTGTGCGGAGTTTTTGCGACGCGCTCGCCAGATCGCCCGAACCCGTTGGGTTTGCACCGTGTCGAGGTTTTAGAGATAAAGGAGAAGGGGCTATTCAGGATCCGTGCACTGGAGGTGCTTGATGGTACGCCTGTGATTGACATAAAACCAGGTATTTCCGGGTCTGACTAAACTTAGTGATGTCGTCTCGATGGTAACATGAACGCTATCCTTCCTGTCGAGGTCTTTATCGCTTTCAATGGAAATATAGATTGCTGCGCATTTAGAAAGACTGATTATAAAGGACTGAGACAGTACCCATAGCAGGTCATGTGATGCCGGTATCGTGGTGTGAAATGCAAAAACCCTGACCGGGAGTTTACCTGCCAAGGGTTTTTTGCAAAAGACAATCCAAGAATACGTTCGTATAAAGGATGTTATTTTTCCCGTCGGTACGGCCAGGCCATAATGCCTCCTTCAAGGACCTTCACATTGTTCCAGCCCTCCGCCTGCAGCAGGATAGCCGCTTCGTAGCCTCGCAGAGATATTTTGCAGTAGCAGACGATCTCCCGGTCTTTGTCTGAAGGAAGATCATTCAGCCGGTGCCGCAGGTCCCCGATCGGGATGAGCGTCTCGCCGATGCCGAGGCGCATCATGTCGAACTCTTCAGGTGTACGAACATCGAGGATATAGGGGGCCTTCCCCTCGTCCAGTTCCTTCCTGAACTCGACCGGTCCGATGCCGTTCAGCCGCCCTTTAATCTTGTTCTCCATAATGTGGGCGGTGGCGATAAAGTGGTCGATAGCCAGGGAGAAGGGCGGAGCGTAGGGGAGGTCCGCGTTTACCAGGTCGGCGACCGTCAGCTTGCCGAGGAGTGCCATGGCCGCCGTGGCGATCTGCTTGCCCACGTCACCCGGACCGATGCACTGCACTCCCAGGAGCCTGCCGGTGTCGGCGTCAACAACCATCTTGGAGATGAGCAGCTTTGCTCCCATGAACTCAGGTTTGTCGAGGCTGGCGTTGATCACCGTAACCACATTGCCGTATCCTTCCTGTCGGGCCCGGCTTTCCGAGAGACCGGTGGAGCCGGCGTTAAAGTCGAAGACCTTGCAGATGCCGGTGTGGAAGGTGCCGGGGAAGGTGACGCTGTTGCCGAGCACCGCGTTCTCGCCGGCAACCCGTCCTTCCAGGTTCGCCAGGTCGCCGAAGGGGGCGCGGGTCTTCTTGCCGGTTATACGCTGCACCAGTTCAACGCAGTCGCCAACCGCGTAGATATCCGGGTCGGAAGTCTGCATGTACTCGTCCACCAGGATGCCGCCGGTGGCGCCGATCTCCAGGCCGGCGGAATGGGCCAGGTCAATGTTGGGGATGACGCCGATGGCCAGTACTGCCAGTTCGCAGGGGAGCTCGGTGCCGTTTTCCAGCCTGACTGCAGTCAATTTGCCGCCTTCGCCGATGAATCCGGCCAGCTTGACATCGGTGATGACGTTGGCGGCCTTGCTGCGCACGTGGTTTTCCAGTACCTCGGCCAGTTCCCAGTCCAGGAACATCAGGATCTGGGGCAGCATCTCGATGACCGTGATGTCGATCCCGGACAGCTGGAGCGCCTCGCAGGTCTCAATACCGATCAGCCCTCCGCCGATTACTACCGCCTTCTTGATTGTCTTCTCGTCGCGGATACGGCGCAGAAAATCGGCGTCGCGCATGGACTGGAGGGTAGTCACCCCGTCCAGATCAATGCCGGGCACCGGAGGCTTGCGCGGCTTGGCTCCGGTGGCGATTATCAGCTTGTCGTATGGTACTTCGTCCAGCGCGCCGCTTTTCAGGTCGCGGCACCGGACGATCCGGCGCTCACGGTCGATTGAGGTTACCTCGGTTTCGGTGCGGGCCGCAATCCCCTTTGTGTTGACAAAGAAATGGGGGTCGCGCACCTCCCCGTAGGGGGTGCTGAGCAGGGCGTTACGGTTGTTGAAAACCCCGCCGACGAAATAGGGGTAGCCGCAGGATGCCATGGACATCTCCGGTGCCTTCTGAATAATGGTTACTTCCGCGTTCGGATCAAGGCGCTTGGCTCGCGCCGCGGCTTTTGGCCCGGCCGCAGAACCTCCGATGACAACAATCTTCTTGCTCATGATTCCAATCCTCCTTTAGTTTATTGTAGTGCGTTCTGCGGGCAGGCCGCTATGCAGGCTCCGCAGTGGAGACAGTCGCTGTTGATGACTATACCGCTTTCCCGGGACCTGGCGATGTCATGTCCCATGGGGCAGTTCATCTCGCAGATGCCGCAGGTGGAGCATGCGGATGAGATGCTGAGGGTATGCTTTCCGCCGCCGATGGCGCCCTGGATGGTACCCATGGGGCAGATAGAGCACCAGGCGCGCGGACGGTAAAGCACTCCCACCACCAGCGCTATCAGCGTTGTGATCAGGCAGACTCGCCAGAAGACAGTACCCCAGTGCTCGGCGCTGCCGATGTCTCCTGACAGCTGAAAGATCATGAAAGAAAAGAGCACTACCAGTAGGCTCCAGCGGAACAGCGGAGTGGTAAGGGTTTTCGGAACTTTGCTTAAGCCGCCGAGCGGCCTGAACCAGGTGTCGAAGAAGCTACCCCTCGGGCAGTAATTGCCGCAGACGACACGACCTTTAAGGAAAGCGCCGATGAGACCGGCAACCATGACGATCGGCACCATAAAACCGAGATAAGGATATTTCCACCCCAGTCCCAGCACCAGCAGCATGAGAAAGGCGAGTCCCCATTTGTAATTGGTTCGTGAAAGTGCAATTATCGTTGCCATGTTGGCCTCCTGGTAATAAACATATGAAAAGTTATATATATGATATCAAGGATTGTCAACGTTTTTTTGAGTGATCGGAGATGAACGAAACGGGAAGGCATGGTGAAGGGACCTTCCCGTTTCGTGTTATTGGCGGGTTACTGCAGCTCGATGAGTTGGATGAACTCCTCTTTTTTGACCTCGTCCACAATCCAGGAGCAGGCTTCGAAACAGCGGTCGCGGGTTTTACCGGAGACGACGGCCAGCAGGACCGAATCGCACGCGCCGATGATGCCGAGACGGTGAACGATGAGAACCTGGTTGAGTTTGAACCTTTCTTCCGCCTGCCGGGCAATGGTGGCCAGCCGGCTGTCTACGTCAGCGCTGAGCGGCTTCAGTTCTACGCTGGAAAAATTCGGGACCTGTTTTCCCGGACGCTTCACTCGGCCGTGATGCAGCACCACCGTGCCGGTGGCGTCGGTTTCCCGCTCCAGGAACGCGCTGTAAAGTTCCAAGTGGTCGAATGGTTGCTCGGTTGCGTATGCGGTGATCATGTCTCCTCCTTGGGAAATTTTTTCGTAACATTATCACCGGCGCGGGGAATCAGCAATACCTGTTTGCTGTTTCTGAGGCGTTTACTTTATCCCGAACAGAGGTGTGAATCGGTATTTCATGAAAAGTTTTCTGCCTAAGTTGTCGTTCTCCCGAGCGAACATATCGGCACAGTTGTGAGCATTGATCTTGACAAACAGTTTACCGCGCGAAAGGACAGATCCGCTCGAGGTTAAGCAGCGCCGCCACCCCGGAGATGGTATTGCCGAAGAAAACGACCGGTTTGCCTGCTGCCTGAAACCTCTCCAGTATTTCATTGATGGTACCGTTGACCACGCAGGAACCGGTGGCAAGGCCAACATCGCACCATTCTACCAGCTCAGGCAAGTCTTTCTCACCATCCATGACCAACAGGTCTTCCCGTATCTGGCCGACGTTGTCAGGGTTAAGATCAGCCACGCGCATGCCAACTTTGCCATAGGCATCCACCATCTCTTTCAGGATGGCAGGTTGAAGACCGATCATCCCGTAGCGTTGTGTGCCAAACCGCTGGTGAAGCTTATCCGGTATCTCCCCTCCGCATTTCGTCGGTTCCTCATCTTTGCAGTGGACGGTGCCGGTGGCAAGGTCAAGAGAGCGCAGCACGGCATTCAGGCCGGCCGTGAACACGGCGCGGTAGCCATTTTCGCTGAGTTCCATTGCAAGCAGTGCCGACAGGGTTCCCTCCCAGTTGCCCGGCGCATCGGTGAATGCCTGTCCACGCGCTTCGCGGAAAGAGGCCTCGATGACACGCTCCTTTCCTTTCTTGATGACGAAGTTTTCATCCGCACTGGCGCCGATGGCCTCGTCCGGGGTAAGCGCCCGGACCGTAATCGGTTCGTTGCGGTCGAGATTGTGCTCGATGCATACCGTGTCCAACTTTTTTCTTGCCTGTTCCAGGATATCCATTTTTAAGTTTCCTTTCCCGTGATGTTTTGTTCAGTCGGTTCAAAGCTCCTTGCGATAATGCGTGATATAAAATTATAATAATGGTAGGCGCACCTACACCTCGAAGGATATATACTGTCATGGAAAAACAATGATTCTTTCCATGCGCCTGTTTCGGCCGACATGGCCTTGCCCGCGATATGGGCCTGGAAGGATTTAAGGTATTTAATTCTGTTATGAATCTAGCGTGTATATGCACAATAAGGTAAGTGACGCTTTGATGTCAAGAAGGAAAAAGTTCAACCTCCGAAAACTTACAGGAATGATTAAATCAGGCAAACATTGTCAAGTCATCAGTTTTCGGTAAAATATATCAAGAAGTTAAACCGGGAGCGAGGCTCCACAAATCCATACACGGGAGGTATTGCATATGCGACGAAAAGATGATGGTGGCTGGAATCCCTATCTGGCCGGGACGCTGAGCGGCATGGTTTCCATCGGTTCGGTCTGGATTGCCGGGAAATTCTTCGGTGCATCTACCACTTTCGTCCGTTCCGCGGGGATGGTGGAAAAGGCGGTAGATCCGGAGCGTGTGGCGCAAATGCCTTATTTTATAAAGGAATTGCCCATTATTGACTGGCAGTGGATGTTTGTCGTAGGGATTTTCATCGGCTCCCTGATTGCTTCCACTACATCGGGCAGCTTTCGATTGCAGGCGGTTCCCGACATGTGGCAGGAGCGCTTCGGTCCGGTCCGGTGGAAGCGCTGGTTGGTCGCTTTTGTCGGCGGGACAATCGGCATGTTCGGCGCTCGCCTTGCCGATGGCTGCCCAAGCGGCCACGGCTTGAGTGGTTCCATGCAGTTGGCCGTCAGCGGCTTTATTGCGCTGATCTGCTTTTTTATCGGCGGCATGATCGTTGCCCGATTGTTGTACGGGGGAGGTGAGAACCAATGACATCACTGGTCTACGGACTTGTTACCGGAATTATGTTCGGCTTTCTGCTGCAGAAGGGAAGGGTGCTGCGCTATGACAAGCAGTTGGGCGCTCTGCGACTTATGGATATGACAATCGTAAAATTCATGGTTTCCGCGATTCTGGTCGGCATGGTGGGAATCTATCTGCTCAGCGATCTGGGTCTGGCAAAGCTTTCCATCAAGCCGATGATATTTGGCGGGGTAGTGCTCGGCGGTCTGATATTCGGCATAGGCTGGGGAATGCTGGGCTATTGTCCCGGCACGTCGCTGGGCGCATTAGGCGAGGGGCGCTGGGACTCCATCTGGGGCATCGTTGGCATGCTCTGCGGGGCGGCGCTCTATGCCGAGGTATTTCCCATCATGAAGGCAACGGTGCTGACCTGGGGAGATTTCGGCAAGATAACCCTGCCGCAGGTTTTGGGAGTGAGCCATTGGCTGCTCATCCCACTCTTTATCATAGGAAGTGTGGCACTTTTCCGCTGGTTTGAAAAGAAGGGGTTGTGATTGCAGAAAAAGTGGCTGTTTTACTCCGGATAAAGTGTTGTGAAAAAATTATCTTGACATAGCGTAATAAGCGCTGATATATAACAAACTTCATAATTAATAAATGTATTTGCTCCGACTCGTCCTTCCTAAGGCTATTGCTAAGGGGGCCGGGCTGTGGGCGCCGCCGGAAACAGCGTCGCCTCCCGTGTTTGGAAAGGGGTAAACACAGCGGTTCTTAACGGCCGGCGGGTGTTTATTCCGCCGGCCGTTTCGTTTATATAAAGCATTTAAGAATTAGCATTATTGTTACTTGATAAGGCGTCTATTTCGTCCCTTGCCCATCACGCTGGCCTAACGAAACCCGTATTGATACTGAATAAATCGGTATCGGTGCGGGTTTTTTCGTGCTTGCCGAAATTTCAAATACACTGGAGGAGATTCTGATGAATAAAGTAAGAAGAATCATGTTTGTCGTACTTGCAATTGGATTGCTTGTTTCAAGTTTATCTGCGGGTGAACAGGCAATTGCCGGAGAAAAAAGCGTCATCCATGTTCAAGCCGGGCATGGATTGAAGGATGTCCTTGCCGCCCTGAAAGAGATCTATGCCGGAATAGAGCCAGGCGTTGAATTGCAGATGAATTTTGCCTATGCCGGTATTCTGCAGTGGCAAATCGAGGAGGGCGTCCCGGCCGATATGTTTCTGGCCCCGGGAAAGAAGCAGATAGGCGCACTGGCTGCCAAGGGACTGATCATTCCGGAAACCCGTGTTGAATTGTTGGGCAGTGAATTGGCGCTTGTCGTTGCAAGGGAGAAAAAAGGGAAGATAAAATCGTTTGCCGACCTGGCCCAAGGTGCGAAAAGCATAAGCATCGGCATGCCCGAGACAGTTCCGGCAGGTAAATATGCGAAAGAGACCCTGACGAACCTGAAGCTGTGGGATCAGCTGGAGAAGCGCATTGTTTACGGTAACTGTGTGCGCCAGGTTCTGGCTTATGTTGATTCGGGTGACGTGGACGCCGTCTGCTCTACCAGTCGGATACGGTTGTCATGAAGAGCAGTTTCGTGGCAGCGATTGCTCCGAAGGGTTCCCATTCCCCGATCACGTTTACTATGGCGGCCATCAAAAAAGGGAAAAATCAGGCGGCTACCATAAAATTCATGGATTTTCTGAGGGGTCCGGAAGAAACAAGGTTGTTTGAAAAAAACCGGTTCGTGCCGCTTGCAGGCAAGAAAAAGGTTTGATAATTGCGAGATACGAACAAAAACGCCTTGACATAATAGTCATTAATGTTTAATTTGTGCATATGCACATAATAAAGCTGGAGGTACAACCATGAAAGTCTGTTTTCCCATTGAAAAAGATCAAGGTTTGGCAAGCGTAGTTTTTGGCCATTTCGGTTCCGCGCCGATGTTTCTGTTGGTAGACACCGAAGTCAACCAGTCAACAGTTATCACCAATTCTGATCAGCACCATTCGCACGGCGCCTGCAACCCGCTGAAGGCGCTCTCCGGACAACAGATTGACGGAATCGTTGTCGGCGGAATCGGAGCGGGCGCACTCAACCACCTGCAACGCTCCGGATTGCGGGTGTTCAAGGCGCAAGGCGCAACGGTTCAAGAGAACTTGGAAATGATTGCCGGCAACTCCCTGCCTGAATTTACCGCTCAGGACAGTTGCTCTGGTCATGGTTCTGGCCATGGCTGCAGTCATTAAAAGCTCCATATTCGGGGGCAGCGATGAAACCTCCGTTTTCCTCGGCATATGAAAAACTCATCAAGGGAGTCGGATAAATTAAATGTGTCCACGTATGAAAAAACCTCGCAATTGCAGCTGTCCATTCAGGGAAGGGGCTGAAGAAGTGTACAAGCCGGCGGGAACACCCCTGCGTGACCTGGAGAAGGTCATCCT
>CAIWTU010000075.1 GCA_903915655.1 uncultured Geobacter sp. | reverse complement strand
TCTCCTGAACTCCCACCGGCTGAAGGGAGTCGTGTTTCGCTACCCCCTTTGCAATGCCTCAGGATTGCGTCTCTTGTGTTGCTGTACCCAAGGATCTCAGCAACATCCTTAGCCACAAACCAAGGTGCGTATTCCGGCGCAAGCCGCCACCCGAATCCGATCCATTCCGCCACCTGATTCCGATTCAAGTCGCCACCCAATTCCGATTGATTCCGCCATGGGAATCCGATCCATTCCGCCACCCCCTGTAAGAGGGTGTAGATGACGCTGGATAAACCCAATCGAAGCCGCTAATGCTCTCGGGAAAACCCCGGGAGGTGATGATGGCGGCGGAAAGGTTATCCATGCGTACCATAAAAGAAGTTCTCCGGTTGAAATGGGAGAAGAAGCTATCCAAAAAACAGATTGCCACGAGTTGCAACATTGCCCGCAGCACCATCAGAGACTACCTGGAGCGTGCCCAGAGCGTCGGACTGAGTTGGCCTCTGCCATCTGATCTGGACGACGGTCGTCTGGGATCTCTGCTGTTTTCGTCCACGCCGAACGAGTCTTCCGGGAAGCGGGAACTGCCAGCCATGGAGTATATCCGGAAGGAGCTGACCCGCAAGGGGGTAACCCTCCGTTTGCTGTGGCTGGAATACCGACAGACCAACCCGGACGGATATCAGTACAGTCAGTTCTGTCTGAGGTACCATCGGTGGAGCGACACACTCGACGTCAGCCTTCGCCAAACCCACCGGGCCGGGGAAAAACTCTTTGTCGATTATGCCGGTCAGACGATCCCCGTAACAGATCCGGTTTCCGGACAAATCAGAGAGGCACGCCTTTTTGTCGCCACCCTGGGCGCCAGCAGTTACACCTTTGCCTGGGCCGCGTCCTCTGAGGACCTCCCCTCCTGGATCGAGGCCCATGTCCGGGCGTTTACCTTTTTCGGCGGTGTTCCGGAGATCCTCGTTCCGGACAATCTCAAATCCGGCGTGACCAAACCCTGTACGTATGAACCGGACATCAATCCGACCTATCATGAGATGGCACGGCATTATGGGGTTGTCGTCATCCCCGCCCGCGTTGCCCGTCCCAAGGACAAAGCCAAGGTAGAATCAGCGGTTCAGGTAGTCGAACGATGGATACTCGCCGCGCTTAGGAACCATAGCTTCTTCAGCATCGAGGAGTTGAACCGGGCCATTGCACAAAAGCTTCAGGAGCTCAACAGTCGCCCGTTCCAGAAGATGAACGGCAGCCGGCGGAGTCTCTACGAAACGCTCGACCGGCCAGCCTTGAAGCCGCTTCCTTCCGTCCCTTATGAATATGCCGAATGCAAGAAAGCCCGGGTCAACATCGATTACCACATCGAGATTGATGACCACTATTACAGCGTTCCTTATCCGCTTGTAAAAGAGCAGGTGGAGGCGTGGGTGACGGCCAGAACCGTAGAGGTCTTGTTCAAGAACCGCCGCGTCGCCTGTCATCCGCGCAGTTACCTCAAAGGGAAACACACCACCCTGGCCGAACATATGCCCAAGGCCCACCAGAAATATCTGGAGTGGACTCCCTCCCGGATCATGAACTGGGCAGGGCAGAATGGACCCAACACTCGGAGTCTGGTCACCTGTATCCTGGAAAGCCGACGGCATCCGGAGCAGGGCTTCCGTTCCTGTCTGGGCATCATCCGACTGGGAAAACGTTACTCGGCCGAGCGGGTAGAAGCCGCCTGCGGACGCGCCCTTCTGCTAAAAGCATACAGCTACAAAAGCGTCGAATCGATCCTCAAAACCAATCTCGACAAACAGGTCCTGCCGGAATCCCCCTGCCTGGAAAAACCGATCCTTCATTATAACATCCGGGGTCGGGAATATTACCAGCAAAAGGAGGCCGGCCATGCTTAATCAACAGACCATCGACAAGCTCTCTACGATGAAACTCATCGGGATGGCGGAGGCTTTCGCCGAACAGCTCAGCCAGCCGGATCTGGACAGACTCTCCTTCGAGGAACGGTTCGGCCTCATCGTCGATCGACAATGGACCTGGAAGGAAAATAACCGGATGGAGCGGTACCTGAAAAACGCCCGGATGAAGCTCAACGCCTGCGTGGAGGATATCGATTACAAAACCCCACGGGGAATCGACCAGTCTGTTATCCTGAGTTTGATCTCCTGCGATTGGATCAAACGTCACCAGAACGTCATCGTCACCGGACCCACCGGCGTGGGAAAAACCTTCCTGGCCTGCGCCCTGACCAACAAGGCCTGCCGGGAAGGATACCGCGCTTTCTACATCCGTTCTCCCCAGTTCTCCTACCAGATGGCCCTGGCCAAGGGTGATGGCAGCTACCGAAAGATCATCAGCAAACTCGCCAAAGCCCATGTCCTGGTGATAGATGATCTGGGGCTTGCCCCCTTGACAGACACCGAACGGAAAGATCTTCTGGAGGTCGTTGAGGAAAGGCACGGCCATGCCTCCACCATCGTCACCAGTCAGCTCCCCGTGGATCACTGGCACGAACAAATCGGCGATCCCACCATCGCTGACGCCATCCTCGACCGACTGATCCACAACGCCCATAAAATAACCCTGAAAGGAGGATCGCTGAGAAAAAAATATGGTGGCTTGACCTGATCAATCGCTTATGAGAAAGAACTAAAAACCAGCGTCGCTACGCTCCGACCAAGGGTGGCGGAATCAATCGGAACACCCTGGCGCTTTGGATCGGAACAGCATGGCGGCTTCCTTCGGAATCAGGTGGCGGAATCAGCGGAATAGGCACCGGTGTGCAAATCCATGAGAGCGTAGTTCCTGTCGGTGGCGAAGCGGTCCTCGAGAAACACTACCCGAACAGCTTTCGCGAAACAGGCCTTCTTGAGCATCTCCGCGGGC
>CAIWTU010000074.1 GCA_903915655.1 uncultured Geobacter sp. | reverse complement strand
CTGATTTTGCTAAGATAACTGACGACCAGGTGGCTTTCGTGGAGAGCCGGTTGAATAATCGACCAAGAAAGTGTCTGGGATTCAGAACGCCAATTGAAGCCGCTGCTTCATCTGTTGCACTTCGACATTGAATGTGGGTAGGATTAAATCGGACTACCCGTTAATAATTGTCGTACCACTGCTGGTTTTTCCGTAGCGTATCGATAATGGCCAGCAGCCAGAAAGCCATCGGCAGGCCATAGCTTAAACCGATAAGCAGCTGATCAGGCAGCCAGGCAACATCGGAGACGTAGAATACAAGGAATACCGTTGCAATCAGGATGGGTAAACCGCTCAATACAAACGCCAGCCAGAATTTCCAGCCGTCACGTTTGTATGTATACACCCAGGTCCAGTAAAACAGGAACACTGCGAGGAGAACAGAGACGGTTTTGCTTTTACGGGATGTGGAGCCGGGGACGGCAGGGGAGCCGCAAACGTTGCAAAATCTGGCTGTTGGGTCCAGATAACCGCCGCATTTTTGGCAGGTTGCCATCACAGTCACCTCCACGGTTCCTCTATTATAAGCTACGTGTCAATAGGGTGGGGGAGAGATTCCGAGTGAAAATGCGTTATCGAGCCGCTGACTGAAAGAATACAAGAGAACGAAAACATATCTGGAAATAATTTAGTTCAATTGTTTCAAAAGGTCTAGAAGAACGTTCAATCCGATATGCTCCATCCTTTGTTTTGCGTCTTTAACCAAAGTTGCGGCATTTTCAGACTTTATACGTTGTTCTTCCCGAGCCCAATAAAATGCAGCTATAGCAGCGTAAATTTTATCGTTTAAACGTTCAAAGCCATCTATAGAAGAACGATAAAACTGCCCCCCAACAGAATATTGCTGAAGTTTGAAGGCCATCAACCCTAGAGTTGCAACGTGAACGTATTTTTCCTTTGGGTCTAATAGTGAAACATTTATACCCTCAAGAACCTGTTTCGCTTGCGCAACCAGACCCAATTCTAGCAGGGATACAGCATAATCGTTTTTTATAACGGGGTCTTGCCGGACTATTGGTAAAGCTTGATCTACGAATTCTAAAAATTCCCTGTGATAATTCAATTGGGTACAAGCCAAGGCGCTCACATTTAACATCGGGTTGATACTTAAGGGCTGAAATCTTGACCACAACTTTGCTGCTTCCAACGCCTGAACATAGTTTCTCGAATAATATAATCTCCAAAACTCGGCTTCAAAAGGGGCTAGAATCGGCGTCGTAGAGCGTTCAATTTCCACCCGCGCATCTTTGGCGAACCATTGGACTTGGGCAAGCGCATTTTCGGTTCCGTCTTCAATCGAAAATTTCATCAATCTCTTTGCGTGTCGTGTCGAAGCATTTTTATACTCCAACGTACCCAATTGGGCTGCAAGTTCGCTTCTTGAAAAACGCGTCAAATTATCATCGACTACTATTGCCCTTGCAGTGCGTACCAGTCTTGATTTAAAACCCGCTGATTCTGATATCGCCATTTCTGCGGCAATGATCCAGGGATCGATAATGCCTATGGCCGATTTCCGTAATAAATCTACCGCTCTGTCTGGTTCTTTGAAATGTAGATAGCAGTGCGCAGAGTTTCTAAGAATGAGGCGGTTGTTTCCTCCGAGTGCCAAAGCTACGGTGGCAGCTCTTTTCGCTTTTTTAATGTTTCCGCTTCCAGCGTACATGATCGAAAGGTCCGACCATGCGAGAGCGTTAGTAGGGTAAATGCTTAATCCTTGGCGGATAATTTTTAGGTTGTTTCCATTTAAGGCTGGGTTGATCGCAGTGTTGTTTTGTTGAAGCGGGGATTCTGTTGCCTGCAACAAATATTGAGCCAAATCTTTCTGAGTTGAGTACATCGCTGGACTATTTGTTAAAATATATTTAGCCGCATCTTGCGCATCTTTAGAGTCATATTCTTTAAAAATAATTGATTCTGAGACTAGGTCAACAGCATTTATCAGGGTGGGTTCTGTCCGCCATTTATCTATGACGTGAGCATGTTTTTCTGAACTACTCTTATCGATATTAAGCGAAGGGGAAATACGAGTGTTTATCGAATGCGACATTTTGAGAGCACATGCTGTCGCATAGTCTAACCACCTTGGAATGACCGCTCGTTTAGTATCATCTGGGATGGCAGTCATTTAATTCTAGCTTCCGCCTTATGGGCAAATAAATCTAACCTGGAGATATAATTTTGCAGATCATATTGAGGAACGAGTGTTCCAAAGACTTTCGGGTTACCTCGCCTTCTTGGATCGGGTTCGCATAATTCACGAGCAATCTGAATGATTCCATGACTTAAATCGCCGGCAAGAGGGGTAACACTCTTATCTAAAATGGCTAATGCCCGAGCAAAAGCAGCTTGCCAATATGGTAAATCTTGCAGAAAATCCGTTTGCACAAATTTCTTCTGACGCGGGTTCAATAATGAAGTGCAACACTTGGAGAAGCAGGAAGGGGGCTGGTACTCTAAGTAGATATGGGAAAACAATACAGACATTTGAGCATCGATGAAAGGGAACAGATAGCGCAGTTAAAGAATGAGGGCACAGGG
>CAIWTU010000073.1 GCA_903915655.1 uncultured Geobacter sp. | reverse complement strand
TTGATTCAGTAAAGTCTTGATAAGCATTGTCTTCTCACTTACTGATTTGATAGTTTCTCGTAAAAACCATCTTACTCGGCAATAGAAGGCAATGCCCTTATTTTTTAAACAGCTTTAACCACTGATTCTGCCGGAGAGGCAAATAAGTTTTATCGGAAACCGATAGTTTATCAGCCGGAGACCATCCGTCGGTCTTTACGGATGGCAACCAGAGAGAGAAAAGGTGAACCATGCTGAGGAATTTTTTCAACCAGAATCTCGCCAAGGTCAGGGAAATAAATAAAAAATATACCACCCCTAACATAGAAATATCCGGCTGGGTAAAGGCGGCATTACTCATCTTACGCCTTTACCTGATCTTCCTGGTCTGCCTGCTGCTCTACAAATTCATCACACTTTTATAGAGTAGAGGGGTTGTCGATGGATAGAGACAGAATAAAACAGAATATGAAGGCGTCTTATTTCCTCAGCGATATCATCGGAGCTAAAGTCTATATCCGTGGCAGGGAAACAGGCAAGCTAAGCGATATAGTAATCAGGGAGAATGATAAATTGCCGGAAGTGACCCATTTGATTGTCAGCAGACCGTTCGGACACAAGTCACTGCTGGTGCCATGGGATAGAGTGGCAGAGATTGATTCCCGCGTCAGCATAGAAATTGATAACCTCGAGAAATATGAATGGGCCCCTTCTGAATCGCAGCTCCTGCTCAAGGAGCATATTCTCGATAAAAAAGTTATCGACCTTGAGGGTCAGGAAATAGACATCGTATATGATGTCAAGCTTATCTCCTACAACAACAGGCTATATGTGACAGACGTAGATTTCAGTAAATATGGCCTGTTGAAAAGGATCGGTCTGAAACCTCTGGCCAACTTCATTTACCATCTGGCCGACGTATTGAAGAAGGAAACAGTTTCGTGGTCTTACGTCCAGCCCCTTCCGGAACAGCTGGGGAGCTTCAGGGGAAATGTAAGGTTGAACGTCCTCAAGGAAAAACTTCCGGAGATACACCCGGTCGACCTGGCGGACATACTGGAAGAACTTGATGAAGAGCAGCGACTTGCAATATTCAACGAACTTGAAACAGAGCACGCCTCCGATACCCTGGAGGAGATCGAACCTCGGGTTCAGCGCTCCCTGATATCGGCGCTGGGAAAAGGGCGGGTTGCCGAGCTTCTGAATGAGATCACCCCGGCACAGGCTGCCGATGTACTGGCCGTCCTGCCGACTGCCGAAGCGGATGAGATCATGCAGTTGATGGACAAGGCCGATACCCAGAAGATTGAAGGAATCCTCGACAAACAGGGCACCTCTATCGCCGATCTGACCACGACCCACTACATAAAGTTCTCGCCGGATATTGTTGTACGCGAAGTGGTCGAAGAGTTTCGACAAATAGCGGTAGACAAGGATTTTGTTACCTACATCTACGTAGCGGATGCCGGCGATCAACTGGTCGGGGTGATTAATCTTCAGGAACTGCTTCAGTCGAAGCTTGACGATAAACTGAGGGAAATCATGACGACCCAGGTTATCACCCTGAATCAGGATGACGACCTCAACAAGGCGGCGGAGGCATTTGTCAGGTACGGCTTCAGGGCTTTGCCTGTTACCGACGCGGAGGATGTGATTCTCGGGGCTGTTCCATACCGGGACATCATGAACCTGGAGCACAAATTCATCTGATCAAAAACGGACCTTGCCGGTTTCAGGGTCACCGCCCTGCGAATTTGGGCTTTTTGAGCAGAAAGAGGAGAGGAATGATCGCGATAAAGGAGAGACAGATCACCCAGAAGATGTAATTATAGGCCATCATCCCCGCCTGCCTCCGGACGATTCGGTAGAGGATCTCCAGGGATGCCGTCTGCGCGGTAACGACATCCATACCCTTGGCGATGGCCGCATGCTTGAGTTCCGATAACCGGAGTTGCAGCAACGGATTAAAGGGGTTGATATGCCCGACCAGGTTCACCTGGTAGAACTGCGCAAGACGGGCGAGCATGGTCGCAGAAATGGCGATACCGACGCTCCCTCCGATATTCCTGAGGAGGTTGTAAATACCGGTAGCATTGCCCATCTCCTCCCTTGGGATCCCGACAAGGGTTAGTGTTGTCATAGGTGGGAAAATAAACCCCAACGCCACCCCCAGGATCACCCTCGGCCAGAAAAAATCCCAATATGAGGCCTCCAGATTGAACCCCTGCATGTAATACATCGAAACGGCGGCAAGCAACAGTCCTGCAAAGATAACCTTTCTGCCGTCATGGCGCTGGATATAGGCGCCGACAAACGGTAAGACCAAAAGGGTTGCCAGACCGCCCGGAGCTATTACCATACCTGCCATCGTGGCGCTGTACCCCATCAGGGTCTGCAGAAAAAGCGGGAGCATGACAACTGAACCGTACAGGCCGAAACCGACCATGAACATTATAAAATTACCAGCGGCAAAAGAGGAGCTTTTGAAGAGCCTCAGGTTTACAACGGGATGGGCATGTTTCAGCTCCACATAAACAAACAGCAGCAGGGAAAGTACACAGAGAATGGTGAAGAAGATAATAAATGAGGAGTTGAACCAGTCATCCTGCTGGCCCTTGTCCAGCACCAGCTGCAGCGAACCGATACCCAGGGTAAGGAGTGAGATCCCCCAGTAGTCAATGGAGACTTTTTTACGTTTCAGGTACGATGGGTCGAAAACAAAATATTTGGTCATTATAACAGCAATTATGCCGACCGGGATGTTGATGTAAAAAATCCAGCGCCAGTCGAGGTTATCGGTAATCCACCCCCCCAGGGAGGGGCCGACAACCGGCCCGAACATTGCGCCTATACCGAAGATAGCCATCGCCATCCCCCCCTGTTCGGGTGGAAAGGTTTCCATCATGATCGCCTGACTCATAGGAATCAGCGCCCCGCCCGCCGCCCCCTGCAGAATTCTGAAAAAAACGAGCGTTGCAAGAGTGGGCGCCGACCCGCACATAAGCGAGGCCAGAGTGAAGATTATGATACAGGAGATGAGGAAACGTTTCCTGCCGAAAATCCGTGCGAGCCAGCCGGTCATCGGCATGACGATAGCATTGCTTATGAGATACGATGTAAGAACCCAGGTTATCTGATCGGTTCCCGCATTCATGCTCCCCTGCATATGCGGCAGCGCTACATTGGCAATTGAGGTATCAACAATCTCCATGAAGGCCGGAATCATAACGGTCAGTGTTATTAACCACTTGTTTCTTGTCGCCGAAGAATCACTCATTTATTGCTGAATTCCCGTCCTGTTTGGATTTTGTCATTACCGAAGCCTTTTCCGCTTTACTTTTTCGTCCCGTGGTCGTCGCCCTCTGTTTTCCGCCATACCGTGCAAGGCATTTAGAGTAAATGAAGTTATCTGTTCGGATATTTTTTCTATATCGTCAGGGCCGAATGTCTGTTCCGGTGTCATCCGGGTTATAACCGAGCGGCTGCAAAGGTAGAAGACGCATTGGCTGATTGTGCTCCGGCTGCAGGCGAGTACGAGTTCCCTGTCGGCATCGGCGCCGAGGAGAAGCTGCACAATCTCTAGAAGCTGATCGAAAAGCGTACGGATCCCTTCATCAACGATGATGTCAAGGGCGCTGGTAGGCGCCACCATTTCCCTTATCATCAGCGTACCAAAACCCGAATTTCGCTTATCGCCAAAGATCCGGAGCAGAAAGGAACGGATAAAGGCATGGAGCATCTCCTCGGGAAGTGCGCCTGCGGTCAGTTCATAGGCCACGGGATAGCTTTCATAGGCCTGGCGGCGCACATGGCGGAGCACTTCATGATACAGAGCTTCCTTGCTGCCGAAGTGATAGTTTACGGCCGCCACGTTTACCTTCGCCTCACCGCTTATCATCCTGATTGTTGTCGCGGCAAAGCCATGCTCGGCAAAAACCGAGGACGCAGTTTTCAATAACCTCAGGCGGGTTTCAGCCGTTTCGAGAGTCATGTATAATTTACCTCGTTCTCTGACATACCTGCCCTGAACGTTTGTAGTTCAAATAGTCGCGCCGTTCAGTTCTCATCCGGAAAGGTCATTATACCGCTGTCAGGATAAAAACCGTTTCAAATTCAGAATGGGCTCAGCTCCTTGATCACATCCCAAAACTTCCGTCCGGTCAGAATGGTCGGTTCCACACTCATACCGACCCTGAGCAGATGCTGGGGATCGCTCGCCTTGTCGAAGTGAATCTTCACGGGAATCCTCTGCACCACCTTCACGTAGTTGCCGGTGGCGTTTTCGGGAGGGAGAAGGGAGAATGCTGCCCCGGTTCCGGCCATGATGCTGTCGACAACCCCCTTGAAGGTATGGCCAGGGTAAGTGTCTACGCTGAACTCCACCTTCTGTCCGGGACGGACGTGGGAGAGCTGGCTCTCCTTGTAATTGGCCGTCAGCCACGCGTCTTCGAGGGGGACCAGCGCCATCAGCGCCTGTCCCGGCAGGAGATTGTTTCCGGGCTCGACCGATTTCCTCGTGATGTAGCCATCGGCGGGGGCATATATCCTGGTATAGGAGAGATTAAGCCGGGCCTCCTGAAACTCGGCCTTTTTCCGGGCAATCTGAGCCTCCCTTCCGCCGGAGCCGGTCAGCCCCAGCAAGGCCAATGCCCGTCGTACCGAGCCTTCGGTTTCCGAAAGTTTGGCTGCGGCAACCCGCCGGGCAGTCTCCAGCCGGTCAAGCTGCTCTTTTGGAACAACCTCTTTCCTGTAGAGGGCCTTCCCGCGCTGCAGGTCGAGTTCTGCCTGTTCCAGCCTGGCCCGGTCCGAATTGACCGCCGCCCGGGCAGCGTCGACCTGCGCATAAATCCCCGCAGTCTCGTTCTTTGCCATATCGAGCTGGGCGAAAGCATTCTGTTCCCTCGCCAGGTAGTCCCCCTCATCGAGCTCCACCAGGAGGTCCCCTTTTTTGACAAGCTGGTTGTCCTTCACCAGAACCTGCCGCACATGGCCCGGAATCCGTGCCGACACGCTAAAGATATGGGCGTCAACAAAGGCGTCATCGGTCTTTATATGGGTTTTGCTCTTCACCCAGAGCATCAAACCGACTATAAGCCCGGCCAGCAGCACCACCATGAGAATTGCCGCGGCACGCCTTTTATTGCCATTACCCCCGGATCGGGTTGTTATTTTGGTTTTCTCCTGGTTATCTTGCACCTGTTCAGCCATTCATTCCTCCCCAAGGTTTCGTAATCATAGAATCAGAGCTCGCCCATAGCCTTTTTTATCCTGGCTACGGCCACCTGATATTCGAACACAGCACGGTAGTATTCAGTTTTCGTCTGGGTCAGCAGGGTCTGGGCATCGATAACATTTGTTGCCGTCCCCACCTGTTCCTGGTAGCGGTCCGTGTTGATGCGAAGGTTTTCCTCACCCTGCAGGATCGATTGCCTGACGGTGGCTATACGATCTGCGGCTACCCGTGCGTCGTTGAATGCGGCTTCGTATTCAAGCCGCAGTTGCGCCACCAGTAGTCCGAGCGCCGCTTCATTCTGGGAGTGGGACATGACCGCCTGGCGGTAGCGTGAAGTGGTGGCCAGACCATCAAACAGGTTAACCTTCAGCCCGATTGTAGCATAGAGAATGGTCTGCTCCCTGACCTTGCTGTTCTCCATGTAATCCGCGCCCAGTCTGGTAAATATTTCCGGATAATAATTGCTCCGGTTCTCATTAACTGCAAGCTCACCGGCCTGGATCAGTTTTTTACGGGCAGAGATCTCCGACCTGTTTGCTATAGCCGTTTCCGGGCTTAGGAGGGGGGGTAGCGGCGCCAGTTCAGGGCCATCCGCCAGTTCGGCACGATAAGAGGGGAGTTGCGCAGTGAGATAATTAAGGTAGAGCCAGCTGTTTTCCACCCGATTGGCAACCGCCAGCTGCCGTTGCTTGCTGTTGGCAAGCTGCACCTCCGCCTGCAGAAAGTCGTTACGGGTTACCACCCCCTGGCTGAACAGGTTTTGCGCCACTTTCAGGTGATCGGTCATCTGTGCCGACTCCTCCGTGACCGACTGGAGGATTTTCTTCCCTTCAAGTATCGCGTAATAAGCTTCCACTACCAGCAGAAAGACTTCCTTTTTCCGGCTGGTGAAGCTGTAGTCGGCAGCATCCTTCAGGGCTCGGGCCTGCTGGTAACGTGCCGAGGTGCGTCCGAAATCGTAAAGAGTCTGTTGCAATGAAGTGGAAAAAAACCCGTAGCTGGAATCCTGGGTCGGAACAGCCAGACCCCCGATTTTTACCGACTGTGGGTCCTGCTGTCCGGTATATCCCCCTTGGAGATCCAGGCGGGGAAGATAGCCGCTCCTGCCAAGGGTGATGTTCTCCTCCGCTATCTGGGCGTTGTATGCCGCTACCTTTAACTCATGATTTGCTGAAGCGGCCCTTTGCAGGCAATCATGCAGGGTAAGGGGCTCCGCTCCTGCCCGGGTGATTTGAAAAAACAGCGCCAACAGCGCCAATACCCATATCCTTGACATTCTTTGCTCCCCCATTATCCAAACAGATGTTTGAATTCTTGTATCAAACATCTGTTTGAATTACAAGAAAATCTTTCTTATTGTCCCCCGGTTACTACCTGAAACCTCCGGAATAGCTGAGATGTAACTGATTTTTAATGGAAGTGAAGCGTGCTTTTTGTTAAAAACTGTGAAAGAATCTTTGAAGCTACGCAAAATCGTGCATTCAATGTGGGGGGACAGCTATGAAAAAACCATCGTTACCGGAGACGACACTCGTCTATTCCTCGGAGCTGGGGCGTATCTGCAGCGGATGCGGAGAGGCAAAAGCCTCTTGCCTCTGCAGCAAGAAATCCGCACCTGCAGTTGGAGACGGCATCGTTCGGATAATGCGAGAGAGCAAAGGGAGGGGAGGAAAAACCGTAACAGTAATAAAGGGGCTCCCGCTGGAAGAGAGAGAGCTCCAGAAGCTTGCCGGAGAATTGAAGCGCCGTTGCGGAACTGGAGGGACGACAAAGGATGGGGTCATAGAGATACAGGGCGACCACCGCGACCTCTTGCTCTCCGAACTTGGAAAAAAGGGATTCATGGCCAAAAAGGCCGGGGGGTGACGAAGATCAATTAAAATACTTGACAATTTTTATAAAAACGGTTTAATTACCTGCAGCTAATCTAACAGATCTTGTTGCCGGCAAACTTGCAGCCAAGGTTCTGCCGGGCGCAGCCCGGGAGGTAGACCGCTCCAGTACGGGGAGGGAAACGGTTCCGGAGATAAATTAAAAGGGCAGGTAATTATATTCAAGGAGGAAACTGAAATGAGTGAGATCATCGACAAATTGGGCATGGGATGGCTGCCGGACTACCCTCATTTTGAGGACTATACCACAAACCGGAGCGAAGTTTCACACCGTCTCAGGGCCCTTGGCCAAAACGACTCAGTGAAGGAGATGTTAAAGAAAGTCCGGATCGATGAACTCCGGAAGGCCTTGCCGGCCACCGCCGATCTGACCCCCTGGTGCTCGCCAATCGAGAACCAGGGGGCGCTCGGCTCCTGTACGGCAAATGCCGGCGTCGGTATAGTGGAGTATTTCGAAAGGAGGGCGTTCGGCAGACATATCGATGCATCCCGCCTTTTTCTGTATAAGGCAACCCGCAATCTTTTGCACTGGACTGGTGACACAGGCGCCTTTCTCCGCAACACGATGGGGGCTCTCGTCCTGTTCGGTGTTCCGCCGGAGGAGTACTGGCCTTATCTGCCAGCTGAATTCGACAAGGAACCATCTGCCTTTTGCTACGCATTTGCGCAGAATTTCCAGGCCATCACCTACTATCGTCTCGACCCTTCGGGGACAGCCAATGATCTCATACTGGAAAGAATCAAAACGAATCTGGCAGGGGGGCTCCCTTCAATGTTCGGTTTCACGGTTTACAGTTCCTACGAACAGGCCGCGACAACCGGCAAGATACCATACCCAAGCAAGGGGGAACAAATTGTCGGGGGTCATGCGGTAATGGCAGTCGGTTATGACGACGGAATGAAGATCAAAAACAGTAATCCGGGCGCAACGGATACCACGGGGGCGCTTCTTATCAGAAACTCCTGGGGAACGGGATGGGGAAACTCGGGATATGGGTGGCTTCCGTACGAATATGTTCTCAAGGGAGATGCCGTCGACTGGTGGTCCCTCCTTAAGAACGAATGGATCAATACCGGAGAGTTCGGGGGCTGAGCTCCGAACTCTCCGAATGGTTGAAATTTTTGGCCGAAAATTTCAAGTTAGGTTGTGGCTGATGAGGAGGTAACCATGGTTGTCTCCTCATCTTTTATCAATCCTGTCATCGGGGGGTGTTTCCCCCGGGTATTCACTTAATTCAGTTAGTATGGCAGAAATCGTCGTAAACCTGCTTATTCTTCCCAGACGTCTGTACTCGATTGCAGCACGGATGATATCGCGCACTTCGGCATGGGCCTCGGCCACCCGGAAGATGATCCCCTCTGCAGCAAGCTCCTCCTGCAACCTCCCGAGCATCTGTGCCCCGGCAACATCCATATAAGGTGTCGTCGAGAGATCGCAAATGACAAACTTGACCGGCGTTGGAGAGGCACGGACAGTTCTGAGTACGGTTTTATCGATAGTTTCTACATTGAAGTAGAGCATAGCCGCTTCAACACGGAAGAGGAACAACCCTGGGATCAATTCATTGTCCGGATGACGGGCCAGGTCTGAAAACCTCTGGGTACCGGGTATGCGTCCCAGTATGGCCACATGAGGATTCGCCATCTGGTGCAGAATCAAAAGGATTGATGCAACAGCCGATACCATTACACCCTGTAGAATGCCGAGGAGCAGAACTCCAACAAAAGCAAGCATTGCCACATGGAATTCGACCCTGTGGATCTTCCAGAGACGTATGAAACCAGAAGTTTTGACAAACCCCGAAACCGCAACCAGAACTATAACGGCAAGGACGACAACCGGCAGGTTCCGCAGCAATCCGCTCAGGAAAAGAGCGACAACAGCAAGAGCCAGAGATGAGATAACCAGGGCCAAGGGGGTCTGCGCACCCGCCTTCTCATTCACCGCCGATTGCGAAAATCCACCGGCAACCGGATAACCCTGGCTGAACGCGGCAGCAAGGTTGGCAATACCCAACCCCAGGAGTTCCTGTCGGGGGTCGACGGAATAGTTATGCTTCTGAGCAAAGGTGCGCGCTGCAGAGATGCTTTCAATGTAGGAGAGGAGAAAACATGCAAAGGCAAGCTGAATCAATTCTCCCGCATGCTCGACCCCAAGTTTCGGAATCCCGGGCTTCGGCAGCCCCGGAGGCAGAAAACCCACGACCTTTACTCCGTAATCGGCGAGTCCGAACGTCGACACTGCAACGATTGAGATCAGTACAACCAGGAGCGCCACCGGGCGTCCGGGAAAGATCCGTTCACCAGCCAGAAGGAGTAACATCGCGACAACCCCGATACATAAAACAGTCGGATTCGTATCATTCAGTTGACCTGCAAGGAGAATAATCCGCTCAACACAATTGCTCCCGCCTCCTGGTACGCTGAATAATTTTGGAAGTTGGGTAGAGATGATACTGAACGCAGCCCCTGCCTTGAAACCGAGCAAAATCGATTCGGGAATGAAGTTCACGAAGACACTCAACCTCAGCAGCCAGGCGGCGATACTGATGAGTCCGACCAGAGCTGCCGTTAGAGCGGAAATAGCGGCATAGAGGGGGAGATCCCCTGCAGCTATTACCCCGACAACGCTGGCCACCATCAGCGAAATGGCGGCGGTCGGACCAACCGACAAATGGCGGGAGGTAGCAAAGAACGCATAGACAAAGCCACCGTAGATATAACAGTAAATGCCCGCCTGAGGCGCTAACCCAGCCAGTGATGCATACGCCATTGCCACCGGCACGGCATATGCCGCCAGAGTGATTCCTGCGATAAAATCAGACCCTAACCAGGAGAACTGATATTTCGGCAGCCATGCAATAATTGGCATAACCGTGGCAATCCACCTGCCAAAGGCGGCGCAAAGCGAGCCGGCGTTCTTAGTGAGTGGCAGAGCCATCTCTTGTCTCCCTCTACACGGAAAATAGATTCAGCCGCAGGGATGCAGGATAATCCGTTTGAATCAGACTTCAATGCTGAACTCGGCGCCGCCGGAAATATTTCTGGCGCTCAGTTTTCCGCCCATATGCTTTTCTATTATCGTTTTTGCCATATACAACCCTACCCCGATCGCTTCACCAAACTTTTTCGTGGTAAAGTAAGGGTCGAAGATCTTGTCAATGAATTCTTCAGGAATGCCGCCAGCATTGTCCGCAACAGTAACCAGCACTTTCCCGTGAGCAGACGATAGACCGATATATATCGAGGGCTTTCCCACTCTCTTTTCAAGCAAGGCATCCTTTGCGTTAGTGACAATACTGAAGAGCGCCTGGGCGTACTCGTTCGGGTAGCCTGTAATGAAGAGGGCACCGTCTGTTTCGAGGACGACCTGTATATTATTTTCCATCAGACCTGGCCCTGCAAAAGAGATGGTTTTCCGGATTGCCTCTGCTACGAGAAACGATACTTTCTGATTGTCCGGTTTGAAGAAATTACGAAAGTCATCTATCGTTCTTGACATCGATTGAATTACCTGCATGGCATGGTCAATGGTTTTATCCAGATATTCCTGGGTAAATTCCCCATAACAATAATTTTCAGACAGATCCTGAATGAGCAGTGAAATAGTGGTAAGGGGCTGTCGCCACTGATGGGCGATGTTGCCGATCATCTCACCCATTGCCGCCTGGCGGCTCTGTCGAATCAGAAGGAAATCTTTTTCCCGGTTTTTATCGACCTCTTCCCCGACCCTTCTTTCCAATATCTGGTTGAATTCTTTAAGCGCCCTATGTTTGCTTTTCAGAACTTCCTCGGTCTTCTTACGCGAGGTTACATCCTGTGCCGTTCCTATCATCCTGACAGGAACCCCTGATACATCGACAACAATCTTGCCCTGTGAGTGAAGAATGCGACTTGTCCCGTTAGAACGCACTATCCTGTGAAAAAGCGAAAAGTGGTTTTGAGTCTGATAGGCGGTCTCAATTGCGATTTTAACCCTATTAAGATCATCCGGATGAACCACCCTCATCACCGTCTTAAAAGTGAGCCGTTTTCCCCCCGGCGTCAGGTCACATATTCGATAAAGCTCTTTCGAGCATGATAGCCGATTTTTATGCAGATCATACTCCCAACTACCCATGTGAGCGATCTGTTGTGCCTCTTCCAGTTGCAGCTCTTTCTTTTTCAGGCGCTCTTCAGCATGTTTACGAGCCGAGATTTCCCTGGAGACCTTTACCACACCGATAACTTCTCCATTCTCTGCTTTTACCGGATATGCGCGAACAAACCATACCCGCCTGTCAGGCATTGTGAGCTCACCTTCCTGCAGTTCACCCGTTTTAATGGCAGAAACAACCGGGCAACGCTCGCAGGGTTGATCCCGATGGGCCGACAATTCGTAGCAATACCGACCGGTGAGATCGGCTACGGTGAGACCCATGGAATCCCCTCCTGCCCTGTTAGCCCATACGACACGAAGGTCGCTATCCATATATGTGACAACCTCGGAGACGCTCGTAAGGATGAGGGCCTTTTCACGCTCCGACCGGCTGAGAGCCTCCTCGGCCATTTTACGATCGGTAATGTCAAAGGCCATGATGTAAAAGCCGAGAACGGATTCGGTATCCCCCATATTGGGGACAAGCGTAACGGCAAAACTGCGGAGACCGAACTCCGTGGAGAAGGCCGTTTCAAAGGAGACTTCAGCTCCCGCCAGGGCATTCTTAATGTAGTGCGCAACCCCCTGATAATAGAGCTCCCCGCAGATTTCCCTTATACTCTTGCCGATGATTTCCTTGGGATGGAAATCGAACCATTTTTCGTGCCACCTGTTGACGAAACGGAGAGACTCCTTCGCATCCACGTAGGAAATATTTGCTGGCACGCTGTCGAGGATACGAAGATAGTGTTTACGCATATCCCACCGCTCATTCTTGAGAAGCTCATATTCGCCCCTGTCGATTGTTACGGTACTGCCGGCTTCACTGTATCTGTCAACTTTTCTCACGTCTCTCCCCTATCTTTTCACGTTTAACCTCATAGAACAAATGATCCCGGATTCGACAGTTGATGGCATCCTCCGAGCTCCTGACGGCCTCTTTCCGCCGTCAGGGGCCGATAGCTTCATCTTCACCTGAAATCGATTTTGAACGAGATATCCCCCCCACTCTCGGTACCGGCCTGGGTTTCGACCTCCCAGTGCCTGGAGAGGCTGTAGCGCACGCGGAGCAGATTGATGTTAGTCAAAAGAGATCTTCCATAACTGATATAGAGAGCGGGGGTCAGATACCTTCCGATCGATACGATTGACTGGGAAAGCGTGCTCCCCGCCCCTTTCCCCTGTGAGATGCCGGCCGGAACAGATCCCTGGATCGGCCGGTATCCTGACGATGTGGAGAGAAGGCTCCCGGCTCCCCTTGTTATGAGCCCTCTCTGCTCTTGAGTATAGGCCAGAGGCTGACCTAGAATAATGTAGGAGAGAATAGTGCCGTCCGGCATATTGGGCTCCGAAAAGAGCTTGACCGTCATCAGCGAGGGGGTCCCCGCGATTGTCACCCCGGCGCGCACATCACCTATTTTGCGCACCGCCTGGATATCGAGTGTCGGCTGATCGATAGACCCACCGGCATAGTAGATTCTTCCCCGGGTAATGTCGAGGCTTGCCCCGTAGGTTTTGTATTTACCATTAACCACCCGGATCTCACCGGTACTTCTGATTTCATCCAGGTTCCGGATCAGCAGTTTCAGACTTCCCTTTAATTGTGCATCTATCCCCTGAGACTTCACCTGGACCTTGTCTCCAAGAATCAGGTCAACCTTTATATCAAGGGGTAAGGTTACTTCCTTCTTGGTCTGTCCAGGTTCACCCTCAAGAACAACATCAGCGCTCGGCTGAATCGGCGCACGGGAAAACTTATCGTTAACGGTCAGCTCCGGCACGACTATTTCTCCTTCTACCGACAGTTTTTTCATGTCGCCTGAAAAATTGAGGCGGGGAGTTACGAGGAGCTGCAGTTCGGGGAGGTAGACCGCCTGGAAACGCTCGCCATGAATCCTCCCCTTGTAGCCCGTGACCTGCCAGGCTTTAAACTGGACTACGCCATTTCCGCCAATGCGACCAGGTCCGGAATCGGTTCTGAATGCATCAACAATGAGCTGATCCTGGAGAAGGTGCGCGGAGAGTTCGACATTCTTGAGATGTATTCCTGCCGTCGGAAGGTACGCCGCAGCTTGTGAAAGGAGGACCTTTCCCGAAAATTCGGGGTTCCGCCACTTTCCTCCGGCCCGAACAGCAAAGTCGAGTTTCCCCTGGCTCTCCTGCACCAGGCCTGGAAAGATGCTGGCAAGAAGTCCCAGTTCCCGGGCGCGTCCTGTTAGAGAAAAGTTGACAGGACCATTCGGAATGATGGAAGAGGAAAGATGCGCCGGCAACGGAAGTTGGAAGCTGCCACTGGCCTCCCCGTATTCCGCTAACGCTACCGCAAATGCACCGTTGAGCTTCTCGCCCTGCCAGGAGAAGGAGATATCCGCACTGCTCAGCTTGCTGCTTAATTGCCCCCCGTTTCCGGTCCAACGGACAGAGCCTTCCGATAATAGAGAACTCCCCTTGAGATCAAGACGGTTGCCTGATAAAACGCTCCCTTTCAGCTTCCCTTCCAGACGCCCGGCAAGGTCAAGGTTCCCTGGGAGCCAGGGTCGAAGGAGCTCCATTTCCAGGCCGTCCCATTCCACTTCGACTGCACCCGGCGGGGGAAAAACTGCGGTTGCCGGCAAGGGAGAGGAAAAGCTACCGCGCACCCTGCCACCATCAACCATATTTAGGTCGAGCAGGTTACGGATACCATTGCCATCCCACGCCATCTGCAGTGAAGCCTGACGAAAAGCCATCCGGCGGCGCCCCAACAACAGTGCACCCGAAGCATCTACTCTACCGGAGAGAAAGATTTTCCCGTCTCCGGGCCAGCGGCTTTGGAGCGAGCCTGAACTGTTGCCGGCCAGTCGACTATCGGCAGGCAACAGGGTAAATCTGGCAAGATTCAACCCAGACCATTCCGTCCGGACGGATCCGCGCAGCGGATTAAGCTTTAACTCCCCGCCTGCCGAGAGAAATTCACCCTGCCCCCCTTTTATGGAGATGCTTGCAAGAGAAACTGCATCAGCAGAAACAATCAGAACGGCCGGAGAGTGTAATTGCCATGGACCGGCGGCATCGTAACCGGAGAGCCCGGTTAGCTCCCCCTGCCAGATCCCTTTCTTGTAAGCGCCGGCCAAGGTTGTCCTCGCTTCGAAGCCGGTTGAAAGCAATGCCGCGGTTATGGTATGCCGTTCGAGTGCTCCGGTCACGGTCAGGGTTGCCGCATCCGCATGAAGCTTATGGTAAACGAGCCCACGGATGGCGGAGCTGAATTGCAGAGGATACCCCGCGCCCTCGGAGAGGGTAAAGGAAAGGTCCGCCGTCCCGATACTGACCCCGTCCATCCGGATAGACCTCCCCACCCCGGTAATAGCCCCACTGAAGCGCTTTTTATGCCAGCGCAGCCACCCTTCGCCACGCATCTCTCCACTGGCAGACGGCATCAGGAGCGAGAGCTCGCCGACCCGGGCAGCAAAGGCCAAACGTTCCCGCAATTGCCCGCTGGCGTGAACGTCGAATCCTTTACCGTGGAGGTCGAGCCGGTTGAGCATGATATTGTCCTGCAGCAGGCGTGCATTCACTTCACCCGTCAGGGCCCTGCCAAGAAGTCGGCTCCCGAGCAGACGACCCTTCAGCTCCCCCTGCAATGGCGCTGATTGAAACCAGTGAATCGAGCCGTCTAGATCCATATTCACCGCCCCGATCAACTGTTTTGACACCTTTGCCGGGTTAAGATTTCTGGCGCGCAGCGTGCATCGCAAAACGACCCCATCCTGCCACTCCACCTTTGCTTCACCCGTTGCGACCCCCTCCAGCAGCAAGCCCGAGAGGAGAGTCAAACGGACCCCTTTGCCATCACCCCGCAAGGAGCCGGATAATCGTCCGGCACGCCACCCAGGCCCCTTGTTGGCAAGAGTAAAATCCCCCCGGTAGGCATCGGGTCCGCCAGAAAGGAGAAGGTGACCGGAAAGGTCAGTAGCGGAACCTATTTCCGGGGAGAGGTCAAGCCCGGCAAAACCGAGATTCACCTTCAGAAACGCCTTAGCCCCGGCGAACGAAATAGATCCCGACCCGTTTATCGAACCGCGACGACCCGGTTGCTGCAGATTGAGGCTCTTTATCTCAAGAGAATTACCGGCCAGACCAAGTTCGCCGTTTAATCTCATCCGCTCCAGCCTGCCGGAGATGGCTGTCAACTTTACCGTGCCGGCCACCTGTTCGGGGCTGCGAGCGGGGCGAAAAGCCGCGCTGAGGAGGAACTTGTCGATCCCTGCCGCCGGATGCCCCGGCGTACAGGTGAGGTTCAGGAGGAGAGACGGTCTGCTGAACCCGGCCATGAGCGTGCCATCGACCCGGATCTCCGGTGAGGTCACAGCAATATCCCTGAGTGTCAAAAGAGAGCCCTGCCACGTTACCATGGTTGAAACCGCTGTTAGGTCAATAGAGGTTTTGCCCGGTTTCCGGTAGTGCAACCCGTTGACCTGCAACATTCCGACCCGCATATTGAGCCACGCAGGAAGACCAGTTACTTCAGGCCAGCGCAGATCAGGGAAGGAACGGCTCTCAGGACGGTTGTCGTGAATATAAAGATCCTTCAGAACAAGCTCCTCTACGACAACTTTACCCATTAGAAGAAAGAGTGGTTGCCAGCGCAATCGCACAGTCGCGGCCCGGAGTTCCCCCTCCGGCGAGCAAAACCTTGCGCCTTCCAGATTCAGGCCGGTCAAGAGACATCCTTCAAGTTGTCGGGCAGCAAAAGTGTACCGGCTTTGCCGGGAGGCCGTTTCCATCAGCCAACTGGCACCGGACTGGCTCCCCGCAAGCCAGAGCACGGCTCCGGCGCCCGATGCAATAACTGCCAGGAAAGCCGCAAGGATGAAGTATTTTAATCTTTGTGTCACAGCTCAAGCCCCATGGTAAAATGGACGCGATACGCCGGATCGGTCACCCCGATCTGACGGGCAAGATAGAGGTTAATGGAACCGATACGGGTATAGTAATGGGCGCCGATACCAGCTCCGGAGTAGAGGCGGATTGAACTGAAGGAATTGAAGGCATTACCCGTATCGAAAAAGGTAGAGAAACCCCAGTCGTTGAAAAAGGCCCTATGGAGTTCCAGGGTGCCGGCAAGGAGATTCTTGCCGCCGATAACTTTCCCGCTTGCATCGCGCGGACCCAGTGACTGATAGGAGTAGCCGCGGACACTGCTGTCACCGCCGGCGAAAAAACGTATGGAAGGAGGGAGATCGCTTAACGGGTCATTCAGTGCGCTTATCGCCCCTTTCCCGCGCGTAAAGAGGGAAAACCTCCAGGGGAGAGGGAAGATGGCGCTCCCTTCCGCCAGGAACTGGAGCAATCCCGTATCGGACCCGAGAAACTGGTGGGTCCCGCGGAGTTCCAATGCATAGCGATACCCCTGAGTGGGGCGTATAAGATCGTCATAGCGCCGCCCCGAAAAGACAAGTCCAGGCAAGACCAGGCGGGAACCCGATTTCTGCTCGCCTATGGTGAAATCTTCCTGCAGCAGCCTGAGGTAGGCAGTCCCGAGGCGACCGGACCCGTAGCTCCTGCTCCTGTTGACTTCCAGGGAGATCAGGCGGCTGGTGTAGGTGGTTACATCCTCCCGCTGCAGGTTAAACTGCACTCCGGTTGAATTGTTGATATCTCTGGCGCCAGGTATCAGATAGCCGATACCAAGACCCTGCAGTCGCTCTGCGATATAAAGTTCGGTCTGCAACTCATGACCGAGATGGAGGATGTTTACATCTCGGTAACGTCCGGTAAATCTGGCCCCCGTATCGGTGCCATAACCTCCTCCCAGCCGCAGTCTCCTGTTCGGTGACGGTTTCAGTTGGACAAGTACGGGGATATCCGATTCACCGACTTTGTCTCTTTCCGGAGAAACGATTACCTCTTTGAATCGATCCGAATTTATAAAATTCAGCTGGGTTTCGTTGAGTTTTGCCGGGGAAAAAGGTTCTCCCGGCTTGTAAGCCAGGTAACGGCGCAGAAAGCGCACGGGATACTCGGGAGCGCCAAGAATGGTGGTAACATTAAAGAAATACTCCGGTCCGGTCTCCAGAAGCAGTTCTATAGAGGCGGTGCTCTTGTCCCGGGAGATCCGGATTTCATGTCTGGAGAATTCCGCACCGTGATAACCGAGTTCAACTGCACGTGACTTCAGGGCGGCTTTTGCTGCTTCATAGCTGTTCTGAAGCAGAACATCCCCCTTCTTCAGTGGAAATGCCTTCAGTAGTTCCTGCAAAGTCTCGTCTTTTGACCCGACGCCGACTACTGCAACGTGCGCATTCGCCACAAGTACGGGAGTTCCCTGCACCACCTTTACCCGCAGAAGGTAACTTCCCGGAGCGACGGTCTCCAGTGTAGTGGTAACCCCCGCCTTGTAGTAGCCAAAGGGTTGGAGTGCCATTTTTACTTTTTCCGGAGCCTGGCGATCGAAGAGTCTCAGCCATAAGAGATCTACTTTCCCGTCACGGACAAAACCGGGCGGGATTAGAAGCGCCGCCTCGACATTCTCGAGCATATCTCCGTCTACACCTTCCACGCTTACCTGGATGGGATCGGCCGACCATGCGTAAGGTACGAGAGCCAGCCATAACAGAAAAAACGCTGTTGTTACAGTCCTGAAATTGATCAATGTCCCTGCATCCTTTGTTAGGGGGTGTCATGGAATAAGTGTAGCATTAATAGGACGTATGGAGAGAGATTAATTACTGATTTTAGCAATTTTCACTTTGCACAACACTTTTTTGCGATACACTTAAGAAAAAGAGAGCACTGGAGGTAGACAATGGCTGACAAGACAAATGATGCACTGGCGGGCGCCCTGTTTCTGGTAGCGGGGGGAATAATCGGGGCTGGGATTGCCCTCCTTTTGGCCCCTCAGTCCGGAAAGTCAACCCGCAAGGAGATCAACCGATATGCAAAAAGGGCCGGACGTAAGGCGGGGGAGACGGTTGAAGACTTCTCGAACAATATTTCAAAAATTGTTGACCTAGTGGGGGAGAGAGCCGAGGAGATTCTGGAAACCGGAAAAGATCTTGCCTACGAGGCAAAAAGGGATCTGTTACGGGCCATGGAAAAAGGGCAGGAAAAGCTTGAAAACCAAAAAAGCAAACTAGCCAAACTGATCGGCTGATTGCGTGGCAGAAGGTTATGGGGGAGGCACGGAGAGCACGGAGAGACACGGAGAAGTTTGTAGTAGCCATGAGCCAATAGCCACGAGCCATGA
>CAIWTU010000072.1 GCA_903915655.1 uncultured Geobacter sp. | reverse complement strand
TGTTGTCAAAGAACAAGTAATTGGACACCCTGAAACCACAACTACGACAGGAAGAAAAGAAGAAAACCACTGTCCAGTTAAAATCGGAAACCCTGTCCAGATAAAACCGGAATCACTGTCCAGTCAAATCGGCTTGACCACCTGCAGGCCACGGTCCATAGCATAGGAGATCAAAGTACAGCGCATATACCAACTGTCCATAAGCAAGATGGTCTGGAACCCTTTGAACAAGGGAGGAACCACCCTGAGCATGGTTTTTGCGGCTACGAGCTTACTCGAATTGGAGCCATTTGTAGTAGCTGTTCCACTGTCTGACAGTATTGACCGCCAGGATGGCATCGGTCACAAAACCGGTCTGGGTTAGCATGGCTCCGACAAAGAGTTCAAAGAAAAGTTGGAACCGAATGTTTTGGGAGAGCCCCAGCCAAAAATGTGATAGAATCGAATAGTGCACGGGGGATATGTCGGTATCCTTTGTAGCTCATAGCGGCCTCCAGAGAGAAAATGAATTTCCCTCTAGAGGCCGCGCCTTAATCGCTCTCAAACATCAGATAGCGATTAAGGCGCGCCCCACGATTTGGGGCCCGGGCTCAAGTATTTTTTTTACCAATGCAACTTTTTTTCAAAGAACACGAAAGTCTAGTGCGGCCAGGCAAGGTCGTATAATCCAGCGGGTGTGACTCCCCCCCTCGGAAGGCAGGCCAGCCACCCGGTAGCAAGTCCTTGGAGGCTGTATGGTAACATCCAGTTTTAAGCGTAGGATAGCAAGCAAGCAGGCCGCTAAAGCCTAAAGCAATATATTAAAACCATTAACTACATACTTCCTTTTAAGATATAATCAGTTGACTGTCGCAACAAAATTCATAAGAAACAGGGTGTGCAATTGGTATCACAAAAAGAAAAATATTTGGCAAACGCCCAGAAATTAATCCAGAAGGGACAATTTGACCGGGCCATAAAGGATTACGAGCAGGTCATAGCTGCTGATCCAAAAGACCTCAGGCACAGACAAAAACTTGCCGAGTTGCTGGTGCGCTGCAGTCGTAAAGAGGAGGCAATAAAGGAATATCTTACTATCGCGAACTTTTATGAAAGTAACGGTTTTTACCTGAAGGCGATTGCTGTCTATAAACAGGTGCAAAAACTCGATAATACGAATATTGATATTTCGCATGCCCTTGCCGCGTTGAACGAAAAGCAGGGCCTTGTGGGTAATGCACTTACAGAGTACAAAACCATATTCAATTATTATGAAAAAGCCGGTCTTACCGATGAGGCTATCAAAATTCTAGCAAAAATGCAGGCTGTTGATCCTGAAAATCTGGAGATCCAATTAAAACTTGCCGATACCTATTTCTATGCAGGGTTTAAGGAGACGGCATACGAAGAGTACACAAAGGCCGCGCTGATCTTGAAAAAAAGCGGAAATGAAACTGCTTTTGAGAAACTTTACAGTAGGATTCAGACGCTTTTCCCCGCCATATCCGATTTTGACCTCCATCTGTTGACTGAGCAACTCAACAAGGGGATCGTCGCCGATGCTGTGCAGGTACTCCGGCGGATGTTGATAAGTGATGATAAAAATCGAAAGGTTCTAGCACTCCTTGCGGATGCTTACAAACTTTCAGGGGATAATAAAGATAGAAAGTCTGTATGCCAGACAATACTGGAATATTTTCCGGATGATATTACTGCCAAGGAATGGTTTCTGGAGTGCATTATCGAAGAAGGCGATTTTGAAACGTGTCATAACCTGATAAGTCTTTATGCGCCTGACATGCTGAAGGCAAGATTGTACGCTCCTCTCGAACGCTCATACCTGGCTTTGCAGCTCCATCTCCCATACGATACAAGGGTGCTGGATGGTTTGAAAGCTTTGTATGTTGCAACCGGAGATCAGGCAAAATTGGCCGATGTTCTGGTAAATATAAAAATTTTATCACAAGATATTTCCGAACAGGTTGTCGAGTTTCCTCAGGCGGGGGAGCTTATCCTGGAGATCAACTCCCCGATTGAGAGAATATCAACCGATACGGAAATAGATTTCCCCTGGGAGGAGGAAATCGAATTATCCATGCCGGGTGATAAAACTGTTACCGACTTTAAAGTGCTCGATATTAGCGATGAAATTTTCTTGACTGAAACCGAAGAGGTGATACCATGGGGCCAGGAAAGTGGATCGATTAGTAACGTTCCGGACGACTTATCGATCAAACCTTTTCTGACTTCCCTTGAAGATCAATCGGCAGCCGATATATCTGATGATTCTTCGCGGCTCGAACTTGCGAAAACCATTTATCCGGGAAAACAGGACCCCCCCGTTCGTGCCGACTACCCGGATCACGATCTTCTTTTGTTCAATAATGGATCTGGAGAAGATGATCTAACTACCGGCGTTACAAAGGATTCAGGTAAATATTGTTTCGACGGCATTTTTAGCGAATTTAAAAGAAGTCTTGATCTGCAGGTTGAGCAAGGAGATACGGAAACTCATTATAATCTCGGCATAGCGTACAAAGAGATGGGGCTTTATGATGATGCAATAAATGAATTTCAGATAGCAGCGGCAGACCCATCAAGACAGGCCGATTCTCTGACCCTTCAGGGGATATGTTACCAGGCGAAAGGGGATATTACAAAAGCCGAGCATCTGTTCCTGTCGGGAATAGATCTTTTTGAGCTCCAACCTGAAAAACTCCTGAATATTGAATACGAACTGGCGCTCCTTTATGAGGCATCAGGCCGCAAAGATGATGCCTTGCGCTATTATCGCAGCGTCAATGACTACTCCCCAGGTTACCGGGATAGCAAAAGAAAAATCTCTGAACTGAATGGGTTCGGTAGCAATCCCCACTTCTCGAATATCGATTAAAACGATCATGAATTTAAAAGAGGTTGGATAGGGAGGAGAACTGCTCGTCCAGGGCCTTCCGAAGGGCCCGTAACTACTGCACAAACATGCTTGACAGGCTCGCACAAACTGATTGAGAAGGGAGAATGTTTCGGTATGGAAAGACTCTGGGCTCCATGGCGGATGGAATACATTTTAAATGAAAAGCCTGAAGGGTGTATTTTTTGTCTTAAAGATGGAACCGGAAGGGACAGGGAAAATCTCCTTCTTTACCGGTCCGAGCATTCATTTGTTATGATGAATCGCTATCCTTACTGTATCGGCCATTTACTTGTCTCACCTTACCGACACCTCTCTGATTTGAGCAACCTTACCGATTCGGAAATGCTTGACCTCTTTGCAACTGTACGTTTGAGTTGCAATGTCCTGACTGCAAAATTTTCCCCACAAGGTTTCAATATCGGTTTAAACCTTTCTAAAATGGCCGGAGCAGGTGTTGAGGACCACATTCATATGCATGTGGTTCCACGCTGGGGTGGTGATACGAACTTTATGACGGTTATTGCCGATGTTCGGATCATGCCGGAAAATATCCTCGATACCTATGATAAGCTTTTGCCCGGTTTCCGTGATGAAAACTGCATAACTTCATGAGGAATTCAAACAGTGCAATTATCGGCATAGACCTTGGGGGCACGAACCTCAGATTTGCCCTCCTTGACATGTCCGGCACTATTCTGATTAGAGACCGTCAACCTACTGAAATCGATCGTGGAAAGGATGCGCTCCTCCATCGGTTGACCGCAGGTATTGCAGGGATCAGGGACAAGGCCGCCGGGATTGGACTGAAGGTCCGTGCAATCGGCGCAGGTGCGCCAGGGTTAATTCTCAAGGACGGCACGATTCTATCTTCAGTAAACCTCGCTCCATTAGAAGGCCTCAACCTGAGAAGTTACCTGGAGCTTCAGAGCGGCTTGCCGGTGACAGTAGCTAATGACGCAAATGCAGCAGCTTACGGGGAGAAGTCATTCGGGGCTGGCAAACCGTTCAGTTCTTTTCTCTTGTTGACCATAGGTACAGGTGTAGGGAGCGGCCTTATCCTTGACAATAAAGTCTGGACAGGTGCGGACGGACTTGCTGCTGAATACGGGCATGCCACGATTGTCCCTGACGGGAGATCCTGTCCGTGTGGTAATAAAGGCTGTCTTGAACAGTATGCTTCTGCCAATGCTATTGTTCTCTCTGCACTTGAGGCTGTTCAACTGGGAAGAGGAGGCCCGCTCGCCTCTTATTCCACCGGCGAAATAACCGCTGAAACAGTAGCAAGGCATGCCTTTGCCGGGGATCCACTCTCACTGGAGATATTTAACGAGGCAGGACGTTTTCTTGGTATAGCGGCAGCTTCGATAGTGAATCTGTTGAATATTGAGGCGATTTTAATAGGAGGTGGAGTGGCAAGGAGTTTCGGTCTCTTGGCCGGGCCTATGTTAAGGGAACTCTCCGCCCGGGCATACAATGCAATTGCCGCCAGGGTGAAAATAATCAGTGGAGCGTTGGGCGACGATGCAGGTTGCATAGGGAGCGCAGTTCTGGCGATGAATTCTATCACCCGACTTAACAGGTTGAGGCTCTATAAAAAACAGGGGGAATAGTGCCTGGTTCACAGCAGGGAGCACCGGACTACAAATTGGCAATCATCACTAAAGTAAAATAGTTTTCATCCTGGAACTTCGGATAAGAAACTGAATATGAAAGGCAATAATGCTGAATAATGTAAAAGTCATAAATGGGACCAGGAAGCTTCTCTACGCAGCAGCCGGATTTACAATGGGTTTTTGCGCTCCTGTAATATGGGCCATAATCAATTTGATTTTTTTCCCCAATCCGCGTCTTTCTACATGCAGCCAGATTATTGACAATTTTCTGCAAAGCCCTTATACCGTCGCATTATACGGGTACATGTGGATTGGAACGACTGTTGTGATGTCGACTTTCGGCTATTATATAGCGAAAGTAAGGAGCATCCAGCGGGAAAGGACAGGGGAGTTGGACAGATTGCACAGTGAGGTCCTCTCTCAGAAGGATATTTTCGAGAATCGATATAATGTCCTCGACGGGAATATCAAGAAATTTCACCGGATAAGCAACAGGATTCAAAAGTCCCTCGATGTGAACTAAATCTTGTCTCTCTGCGCTGAGGGTCTGCATGAAGTCCTGGGATATGAACGGGTCAATATTCTCATGGCTGACAACAAGAGGAGTTCTCTCTATTTTGCGGTAGTAACCGGCAGTGACGATTTTGATCCCGGCAGCCTTACCTTACCTCTCGATAGACGGATTGGGTTGATATACAAATGTTTTTCCGAACGGAGACGATTCCTTATAGACGATATTGCGAAGTGCCCGCCTGATTATTATCTGCAGCCGCCATATGACAGTATAAAGCCTCTACGCTCCCGCAGTTGCGTTCTCTGTCCGATTGTCGTAAAAGGTGAAGCTATTGGCCTGTTCGGCATAGATAACAAGATCAGTCAGCGTTTGTCTAACGAAAGTGACGTCGACACCGTAAACCTTTTCGCGGATCAGGCTGCTTCGGCCATTACCAGAATTAATCTGCTTAAGGCCGTAGATACGCTGACTTCCGAGCTTGAAACCACTTTTTCGACTTTTCTCCAGGAGAGAGATACATATACAAGAATCGTCAATAATCTCAAAGCGGCCGTAAAGTCCATATTCAACGGGACAGAGAAAATAGCATCAGCTTCTGAAGGGGTTATGTCGTCGGTTGATGAAACCAGTTCAGCTGTAAGCGAGATTTCTTTCGCAATAGATCAGGTCTCGAAAAATCTGGATCACCTGTCGGAAAATATGGAAAAATCTGTTTCAGCAATGGAAGAGATGCATCTCTCCATCGAGAATGTTGAAACGAATGCAGCCGTTTCTCATGAAGTTTCAAGTCAGGTGAAGCAACAGGCCGATAAGAGCCGCTCTGAAGTTGCATTGACGATTGACGCCCTGGCTGACATACAAAAATCTGTAGAGCTCACTTATGAAACGATTAATCAGCTCACTGAAAACAGCGGTCGCATAGGGAACATTGTTAATGTCATCAAGGAAATTACCAAAAGAACCAATCTCCTGGCCCTCAACGCCTCAATTATTGCTGCACAGGCAGGAGAAAACGGAAGAAATTTTGGTGTAGTGGCTGATGAAATCCGGAACCTTTCGCAACAGACCCGTTCTTCCACTGCTGAAATAACCTGTATTATCGAGCAAATCCTGAACGAATCGCAACGGGCATCGAGGAGTGTCACCTCCAGTAAAGAACTCGTCCATAAAGGAGTGAATCTCGGACGAGCCTTGGGGGAATCCTTTGCCGTTATCGTTCAGCGTGCGGACCGCTCCATGGAGATGACGGAGGAGATAAAGATTGCCACAGGGGAACAGGTACGGGGGGTAAACCTTGTTACTCGTTCCATTGAAGATGTCAGCACTATGATGGCACAGATTTTTAACGCTTCAAAAGAACAATCTAATGCTACTAAAAACATCTTAAGGTACATGTACTCGATAAAGGAGATGGCTCAGGAAATGGTAAAGGCTGCGGCCGTTCAGGTCCAGGATGGAGGCGAGATTGAAAAATCTGTAGTTACGCATGTTTGCATGGTGGAAGAAATTTTTGATGTGATGGAAAGACGCAAGGAGGAAAGCCTGGCCGTAATCAGGGAGCTGGAGATAATAAAGAAGACATCGTGATTTTTGGATGGACAATTTATGAATAATATGTGATATTTATACTTTAAGTGGTCAGAAGAAACATACCGCCTGGATTCTTAGTCGAACCGGGACGGAAGGCAATAGCCGATCAGTATGAGAGTCCCTTCTCTCATTTTATCGTTGAAAAAAGCCCTCCGAATCGAGGGTTTTTTTGTTTATGGAGGCTGTATTGTCACGTAAAAAGACGATTTTAGAGATTCAGAATATGAAGACAAGCGGCGAGAAGATCTCTGCCCTTACATGTTACGATTTTCCTACTGCGTGCATTCTTGACGATTGCGGTGTCGATATCATTCTGGTGGGCGACTCCGTTGGCGTCGTATTCTCCGGTTATGAGAATACACTGCCGGTTACCATGGACGAGATTCTCTATCATACAAAGGCTGTCCTGAGAGCCAGGCCAAACGCCCTGGTAGTGGCTGATCTCCCCTTTCTTTCCTACCAGGTAAGTCTGCAAGAAGCGCGGCTGAATTGCGGACGACTGGTTAAGGAGGGTGGCGCTGAGGCAGTGAAACTCGAGGGTGGCGAAAATATCGCAGAGATCATCCGGACTGTTGTAAACATGGACATTCCCGTTATGGCCCATATCGGACTGACACCCCAGTCAATTCACCGGATGGGCGGCTACAGAGTACAGGGTAAGAGGGAACCCGAGGCAGAAAAGTTGATTGCAGATGCCTTCGCTGTCCAGGAAGCCGGCGCATTTGCTGTTGTCTTAGAAGGGATCCCACTTAAACTTGCCCGCAAGATTTCCTCCGAACTTTCCATACCGACAATCGGCATCGGAGCGGGTCCCTATTGTGATGGACAGATACTGGTTATTCATGACATTCTTGGGCTTTGCGATAAGTATTCACCTAAATTTGTAAAAAAATACGCCGATGTCAAGTCATTGATCTCTGCTGCGGTTTCTCAGTACAGTCAGGAGGTAAAAGCTGGCGAGTTCCCTGGAGAGGAGCATTCTTTTGCCTGAAATGGATATCATCACGTCACTGAAGCAGATGCAGGAGTACGTTCTTAAGAGAAGGGGAGCCGGCAGAACGATTGCCCTGGTCCCGACCATGGGTTTTCTCCATGAAGGTCATGCGGCTCTTTTGCGCGAAGGGAGAAAGCGCGCCGATATCCTTATTCTCACTATTTTCATAAATCCCACCCAGTTCGGCATCGGTGAGGATCTGGGAAAATACCCACGTAACATGGAGAGGGACAAGGTAATTGCCCTGGATGCCGGCGTTGACATTATCTTTGCTCCAACCGCTAGTGAGATGTATCCCGAAGGATACCAGACCTATGTCAATCTGGATGAACTCTCCCACCCTTTGTGCGGCACCGGACGCCCTGGTCATTTCCGGGGAGTTGCGACCGTCGTAAGCAAACTATTTAACATACTCCAGCCGAACGTAGCGTTTTTCGGAGAGAAAGATTATCAGCAGTTAGCGATTATCCGCCGGTTGACAGCCGATTTGAATATCCCGGTGGAAATTGTCGGAATGCCGACCGTTCGTGAAAGTGACGGACTGGCCATGAGTTCGCGCAACAGCTATCTCTCCGCCGAGGAACGAACCGCTGCCCTCTGCCTGAGTCGGGCGCTCTCCCTGGCGGCTGATTGTTACAGGAGTGGAGAGTTATCTGTGCAGGTGTTACGCGACAAAGTAATGAAATTATTAGATAATGAAGCTTATGCTGCCGTTGAGTATGTTGAGCTATGCGACAGGGAGACACTGGAATCGGTTGAACAGGCTTCTGACGAAACATTGATGGCCTTGGCAGTCAGAATCGGAAAAACAAGACTTATCGACAATATGATTTTAGGAAAGGGCTTTCCATGCAAAGAAAGATGCTGAAAAGCAAAATTCATCGGGCTACCCTAACTGGGGCAGATCTTCAGTACGAAGGGAGCGTCACCATTGATAAGGACCTTATGGACGCAGCTGATATTCTGCCTTACGAGGCCGTATCTGTCTGGGACGTGAATAATGGCAGCCGTTTTGAGACCTATGCGATAGAAGGTCAACGCGGGTCGGGGGTGGTCTGTGTCAACGGCGCCGCAGCCCGCCTTGTCTCTCCCAAAGATCTCGTGATTATCGCCACTTTTGTCTCCATGGAAAATGCAGAGGCGGCAAATCACCTCCCCCGGCTGGTTTTCGTTGACGAGCGAAACAGTATTCTTCCAACCAGAGATGAAAGGGGAGGGCAGGGCACAGTCAAAAAGGTAGCCTGGTAAAACCGGAGTCCGAAATGAAGATCTTCGCCGCAGCATACCTCTTCCCTGTCTCGTCTCCACCTCTGGAAGGGGGGGCGCTGGTTGTAGATAAAGGACGCATAATCTCCGCCGGGAAGCTTTCGGTATTACGGAATCTATACCCGGCGCCGGTTGAGGAATTTCCCGGTTGCGTCATCATGCCCGGATTCGTCAATGCCCATTCTCACCTCGAACTTACCCACTTCTCATCGTGGAAAATCAGGAAGGGGTTGGATTACTCCCCGAGGACATACGTAGACTGGGTGATCCAGGTAATAAAGGTCAGCCGTACCCTGACCCGTCAGGAGCGCGAACTTTCCCTTCGGGAGGGTATCCGCCTCTCCCTGGAATCGGGCACCACTGCAACCGGTGACATTCTTACAAACGGATCGCTGCTTTTCGTCTATAATGGTTCTGATCTCTTTGCAAGGACATTTCTTGAAGGTATAGGACGTGACCCGCTACGAACCTCGTCACTCCTCAACGCCCTTGAATCGGGACTTTCCGCTTTTGATGATGCCGGATTATTAGCAGGTCTATCTCCCCACGCGCCGCATACTCTCTCTTCATCTCTGCTGCAGGCAATCGTATCGCTGGCGAAAAGCCGGATGGTTCCGTTTGTGATACACCTTGCCGAATCACGTGAGGAAATGGATTTTTTCTGTGATTCAACAGGGAGAATCGCCGAAATTCTATTTCCAGATGTAGGGTGGAAGAGCCATATCCCCTCCCCACAGAAAACTACACCGGTACAGTACCTTGATGATCTCCACCTCCTCTCCGCCGCCTCAACGCTAGTTCACTGTGTTCACGTTAATACTGTCGACGCCGAAATACTCAAAAAACGCCAGGTAAAGGTGGTACTCTGTCCCCGCAGCAATGACAAGCTGGATGTCGGCAAAGCCCCGTTGAAACTGTTCAAAAAACTAGGTATTCCCCTGGCTCTCGGTACGGATTCGCTTGCCAGCAATGATTCTCTTTCACTTCAGGATGAGATGTTTTTTCTGATGCAGAACTTTCCGGGAGTTTTCACTCCGGAGGAAATTCTTCGTATGGCTACCCTTGGAAGTGCAGAGGCAATAGGTCTGGCGCATGAAACAGGCTCTCTTGAAGCTGGTAAAAGGGCCGATTTTCTGGTTATGGATCTACCAAAAGCAAGATCCGCAGAAGGTCTGGCCAGGTCCGTAATCGAAGAGGGTAAATTATGCGAGGTCTTTACCTCCGAAACATTGTTGAGATAGGTCTCAAAACCCCTCTATCTGCTGCTATCCAGATAGCTGTAGTATTTCCGTAACTAATTTGCTAGGATCAGAAAATGAGCGAAAAGTTGATCTGCAATAACAAAAAGGCTTATCACGATTATTTTATCGAGGAAAAATTCGAGGCGGGGATGGTGCTTAAAGGGACCGAAGTGAAGTCACTTCGCCTCGGGAAAGCCAACCTGAACGATTCCTTTGCCCTAGTGAGAAATGGAGAGGCTTATCTGAACAATCTCCATATTTCACCGTATGACTTCGGCAACCGTGAAAATCACGATCCGGACAGAATGCGCAAACTCCTGCTGCACAAAAAGGAGATTACCAAGCTGTTCAGCAAGATACGGGAACAGGGGTACTCGCTGGTGCCTTTAAAGCTTTACTTTAAAGATGGTATTGTAAAGGTTGAAATGGGCTTGGCCAAGGGGAAAAAGTTGTATGACAAACGTGAAGATATGAAGAAGAAGGATATGCATCGAGAGGTTGCGCAGGTCATGAAGTCCAGAGGGAGAGAATAAATTCGTGCGGGCGGGAAGGTGCTCTTAACTCTCTGATCGTCAATTTTCTGGTTAATCCGCCGTTTGCTGCTGTCAGAATGCTCCAGTCACGAGACTGTTGTGTTTAAAGTCAAGAATTGCTATACTGTCAGTGTACACCGTCTTTTCGGTGATATTGAAACGAGACATTTTAAGGGGGTGTAAAGGTTTCGACGGGGATAATAAGCAAAGGTTGCATGCCGAGGTCCGGGAGGCTCGTTAAACAATCCGGAACGTCTTTAAACGCAGACAACTATAATTACGCTTTAGCAGCTTAATAACCTGCTAACGACCTGCCGACCCTCTCCCATGGGGGAGGACAGGTCGTCATTTCAGTGGGATAGTTGAGGGGAGGGCCTGTGGTCCCGATACGAAATTCAAGCAGGATCGCCAACTGAATATCCCGGCCAGTGGAGCTTCGGGCGGTTAAATCAAAAACTGGTATAAGCATGTAGACGCCTTCTGTAGATGGTCTTCGGACGCGGGTTCGATTCCCGCCACCTCCACCATTTGAAATTCCGGCAATGTCCGGTTAAGTACGAAAAGCCCTTAGAAATAAGGGCTTTTTCTTTTTTTGTTGTCCGAAGGTATCCGATTTGGTATGCTGATATCTAGCTTGTTTGGTGGTATGTTTCATGGTGTTTCACTTTTGTTCAAAGACAGATACCACCAAAAAGGAGACGAGCCAATGCCAAAGCGGATTCCGCCGTTGTCAGACATCCAGGTAAAAAACGCAAAGCCCCGAGATAAAGATTACAAGCTATCCGATGGACACGGGCTGTACCTGCTGGTTACACCCACCGGCGGCAAGTTGTGGCGGTTACAATATCGGTATGCGGGCAAGCAGAAACTTCTTTCATTTGGGGCTTATCCATCTATTTCCCTTGCAGACGCACGGCAGCGCCGTGAGGATGCGCGGAAGCTGCTTGCGAACAGTGTTGACCCCGGTGAGGTAAGAAAGGCTCAGAAGGCCGCAACCGTCGCCGAGACGGAAAACAGTTTCGAGGTGGTGGCGAGGGAATGGCACAATAAGTTTTCCGGCTCATGGTCGTCCAGTCATGCTGAAACAACTCTGCGCCGAATTGAACTTGATGCCTTTCCTGTTCTCGGAGCAAAGCCTATTGAAGAGATCAAGGCGATGGAACTGTTGACGATGCTGCGACGGATAGAATCGAGGGGAGCCCTGGAAACGGCGCACCGTGTCAGAACCATTTGCGGTCAGGTATTCCGCTATGCCGTGGCCACCGGACGTGTCGAACGTGACCCCACTGCAGACTTGAAAGGTGCATTGCCGCCATACAAGAAGGGGCACTTGGCGGCCATTACCGACCCGAAAGAGGTTATTCCACTATTGAGGGCCATAGACGGCTATCAAGGTTCTTTTGTGGTCAAGTGTGCCTTGCAGCTTGCTCCACTGGTTTTTGTCCGTCCTGGAGAGTTACGGCAGGCTGAGTGGTCTGAATTCGATTTTGACACGGCAGAATGGAATATCCCTGCGGAAAGAATGAAGATGAAGGTTGCTCACCTTGTCCCTCTGTCAACTCAGGCAGTAGAAATACTACGGGAGCTTCAAACCCTGACGGGAAACAGTCGCTATCTCTTCCCCTGTCATCGTTCTTTTGCTCGGCCGATGAGCAATAATGCCATTAATGCTGCATTACGTCGCATGGGGTTCGAGAAGGATGAAATGACAGGTCACGGTTTCCGGGCAATGGCGAGGACTATCCTTGATGAGGTTTTGCAGGTCCGGCCTGATTTCATCGAGCATCAACTTGCGCACGCTGTGAGAGATCCCAACGGCCGTGCCTATAATCGAACAGCGCATTTGTCTGAACGGAAGAAAATGATGCAACAGTGGGCAGATTATCTCGACAAGTTGAAGACCGGCGCGAAGGTTATTTCGTTACGGAAGCCTGAAAAATAAGGTCAGTGATAAAATGTAAAGCCATCACCTGATCTAGCGGACAGGGTAAGATTGTCCCTTATAAGCATCAATGCCCCATTTCCTTCCTATACCACTTCAATCGGCTTTCGCCGGACTTTATAAGCCTTTTTTTACTCATTTACCTATCATCAAAAAAATATTTTTCTTCAGATACACCAGCTAGATAGACATTATTACCTCTAGTTATACTCCAAAAAACCAGCTACACCCCCCCGCGATAATTATAAGTAGAAGGGAAAAAAATTAAATCTACTTTATGATCATGGCTGATTAACTGGACATCACCAAGAAGGAGGTAATACCCATGAGACACACTTTACCAGAAACCGGTTATCTCCGGCTCCACCAGATCATCGGGGCGCCCAAGGCGGATCCGCCGATCCCTGCGATAATCCCGATATCCAAAAGCACCTGGTGGGCCGGGGTCAAGTCCGGCCGCTATCCCTGTCCGAAAAAACTCGGTCCCCGGATCACCGTATGGCGGGTCGAGGATATTCGGGCGTTCATTTCCCGCGACACGAATGTTGCTGAATAATGCAGCACTCGGTCAAAGGAAGACATCGTGGACTCGAATAGAAAATCTTTCCCGCAGCCTGTCACTCATCTTTCCATGTGCGAAGATACCGTGGCTGCCGAGATGTCGGTACTGGGTGCCATGCTGCTGGAACAAGGCTGTACCTCAAAGGTGGCAGGGCTGATTTCCGGGAACGACTTTCACCAGGAACGTAATCGGCTAATCTTCAACCTGTTGTTGGCATTGCATGCGGAAAACATCCCGGCCGATCTGGTGACGGTATGTCACCGGCTCAGGGATGAAGGGAACCTGGAGCGGGTCGGTGGCGGCACCTATGTCGCCGAGCTCGTGGACTTCACCCCCACCTCCCAGAACGTGGCCTATTACGCCAGGATCGTCAGGAGAAAAGCCCGGGAGCGGAAGATTGCCGGCATTGCCCATGAACTTGCCATAGATCCGGGCAATTTACGGGAGGTATTCCACCGCCTCTCAGAACTGCAGGATGAAGAGCAGTGCCGTGAATCCCGGAAACTGCTCAAGGTCCTCTCCCTCCAGGAACTCCTGCAGACCACCTTTCCCGAGCGGGAAAGCCTGCTGTCCCCCATAATACTCACCCAAAGCCTGAGCATGATTCACGCCTGGCGCGGCCTGGGCAAGACCCATATCGGCCTTGGCGTAGCCTATGCCGTGGCCAGCGGCGGGAAATTCCTCAAATGGTACTCGCCCCAGCCGCGAGGCGTTCTTTACCTAGACGGGGAGATGCCGGGACGTGCCTTGCAGGAGCGCCTGGCGGCGATAACCGCCGCCAACAATAGGGAGCCGCTCCCGGATTATTTCCGGATCATCACTCCCGACCTGCAGGATGCCGGAGGGATGCCGGATTTGTCCACGCCCGAAGGGCAGGCAGCGGTCAACGCCATGCTGACCCCGGAGACGGCTCTGATCGTCGTGGACAACATCAGTTGCCTCTGCCGGTCCGGCCGTGAAAACGAGGCCGAAAGCTGGCTCCCCGTCCAGGGGTGGGCCTTGCGGCAACGGGCAGCCGGCCGGGCCGTTCTCTTCATCCATCACAGTGGGAAGAATGGCGAACAGCGCGGTGCCAGCAAACGTGAGGATATTCTCGATACCGTCATCAAGCTGAAACGCCCGGTCGATTATGAACCGAGCCAGGGTGCGGCGTTTGAGTTGATTTTCGAAAAGGCGCGTTACCTCAAGGGTGAGGACACGGCCAGCTTCGAGGCCCGGCTGACCACCAACCCCGAGAGCGGCCTGCAGGAATGGCTATACAAGGACGTGGCGCAGACCTCCTTTGACCGGGTGGTGACCCTGGCCAACGAGGGACTTTCCCAGTGGGAAATCGCCAACGAATTGCAGATCAACAAATCCAACGTCAGCAGACATTGGAAAAAAGCGGTCGAACAGGGACTCATCCACCCAGGCAAAAAATGAAAGTTGCGCAGTTGCCTTCTCTATGGAAGCGCAACAACGCAACTTATTGCGGAGAGCTGAAACCGCAGTGCGGGGACAAGCCCCGCATGGTTATTCGCGCTGGTGCGCGAAGCGGAAACTGAGGGGGCCACATTGGTTGCGCCGGTAGTGTTTGCAGCTGTCCGGCATAGGCAAATCAGGCCGGTATTTGTGCCACCCCTTCAGTCCCCGCGCTGTGTCAGCATGCGCAGACACAGCGCGGGGACAGGACCATTAAAGGTTTGCCGGGCTCGACGCGACAAAGCAGGGAGGATAGCCGAATGAGCATGAGGGAGGAGACGTTTGACGCGCAGGCGGAGGTGGAGCGCATCCGCACCCGCCGCGCCGAAGCAAGGCGCAAGCTGTACCGCAAAAGCCGCCTCGACAAGTACCGAGCCGAGCTGGTCGCAATGAAACGGGCAGGCGCTTCCTGCGCCGACCTTGCCGAATGGCTGCGGGTGAACCACAGGTTAAAGATCCACCGCAGCTCCATTGACCGTTACCTCAAAAAGCTGCCGGAACTGAATGAGGCGCAGAGGGTCGCGGTAGAACTGGAAGCTACTCTGTCCGGGTAGGACAGCAAAGGGGGAGAATAATGCCGAGCTTCCGCTCGCCAAAAGCACAGTCCGAGTACGCCGTTTCCCAGAAGGTAGCTTTGGGCCAGGGTCGCCACGAGCACCGGGACGACGGCAAGATCCACAGTGTCGGCACGGCCCGGGGATACGAGCAGGCCCTCAAGGGAGTTGCCGAGTATATGCAGGAACACCGGCTTGGCGATCTCCGCAGCGTGACCGTCGAAATTGCCCGACAGTATCTTGCCGACAGGGCCGCGATAGTCGCGCAGAAAACCCTCGACATCGACCGCCAGGCGATCCAGATGCATCTGGGTGAACGTCTCGAAGTCGTCAAGAGCGAGAAGGAAACCCACCTCTCCACCCGCAGCTACACCCCTGTCCAGGTTGAACGGATCGTCTCCGCTCAGTCCGAACGGAACAGCCTGGCCACACAGATCGCCCATAACGCGGGTTTAAGGGCGCACGAGTTGCTGACAATCCGACCGGTGGACGAGCGCCATGCATCCACGCACCGGGAGTGGAGCACGGAGCGCTTCACCGGACGGGAAGGTGAGCGTTACACTGTAGAAGGGAAAGGCGGACTGATACGGGAAGTCATTCTGTCAAGAGAGCTGACAACACGACTGGAAGCAACCAGGCTTTCCGAGCCGCGCCAGGTGACCGACCGGGAAGTCAATTACATTCAGCACTATGACATAGGCGGCGGCAAGGCATGGAGTCAGTCTTTTAGTGCTGCATCAGCACGGGAGCTTGGCTTTTCCAATGGAGCGCACGGCCTCCGGCACAGCTATGCCCAGGAAAGAATGGAGGAGCTGCAGCAGCGGGGTATGAACTACCAGGAGGCCAAGGGGATTGTTGCCCAGGAAGTGGGTCATTTCGACAAAGACACGACAGAGGCGTATCTCAGATGAAATATGTAAGGATTATTGTCGTCATACTCGTTCTGATCATGTTTGCCTGGCTTAACTGGTGGGTGCTGCCAAACCTGGCAATTGTACATTTCGCTAAAATCAATGAGCCCCTCCAGGAGAACGGTTATCTTCTTGCATATCATAATCATTTCAAACTGGCGGGCTTTCGGTTAATCGATTTTCTTGAGCGAGGATGGTCCGGGGTATTTGCGGCATGGCCCTATGTGATGGTCGGTATCCTGCTCGGTTTTGAATCCGGATTCTTCGCTGGAGAGCAGGCACGGCGTTTAATGGCGATTGATGAGGCATCGAAGGCGGCACTGGATGAAGCGGCTAAACAGGTGAATGAGGCGCAACTGATGTCTCATATAGCACAGCGCGAGCTCACTAAGGTCATTAAACGCGAGAATGGTGTAGCGTCTAGTATGGATTATGTGCAGAAGCTTCAGGCGGAAGACCGAGGAAAACGTAAAGAGTTTGAAGAGCTGAAGGCAAACTGGGAGGAAAAGCAGCGTCATGCTGAATCAACGGTGATCGAATTGAAAAAAGCCAGGAACAAAATCCGGAGGCTGGAGGAGAAGATCAGCCGGATGGAGGAAAACATGATTGACGAACCCTAATATTTACGGTAGATTGCAACTAATTTAAAGCGTACCGTGACGCTTTGTCTATTTAAGACACACGGACTGGCCCAGCAGAGCCGACCTTTTGGTAAATCTGTTAAGGTTCTATCCATACCGGCACACGTTGCAAAGGGTAGCAGCGGCGAACAGTCCCACGCTGTAAAATCAGGGGGCGAATCGGGAAGGTGACTTCTCGCGGTGGTCAATGACCATCGGCCACGGCAGCAGAGCTGACCGTCAGGCAATCTAAAGCGACGAAAACCTTGGCAGTTATAAAACAACAATAGCGGCAACTGGTCTGCCATTCATGTTATCCTCGAAAGCTTCCCCGCAAAGGAGGCTTTTTTTTGCGCAGAGAATCTGCCTTGTATGCCCGGTAATGAAACTGGTTTCATTGCTGGTGACCTTTTGCCATCAGGAACATCGTCCCAAAATACACAATGAAATAATTGCGGTAGTTGTTGACACCTGAGAGTTACCGGGTGTAAAAAAGGACTAATTTATATTTATTGTGATTGGAGTCTTGATGTATCTGTGCAGGAGGGAATGATTTCTTTGTGGTAGATAGGCCGTCTGTGTCAGTTATGAACTGATCTGGCGGCTTTTTTTTGAGATGAATTCTTGTCAAATGTGGAATCTGCCCTAATGTCCTTGTTGTGAAATAAGTCAATGAAGATAGTTTGAAATAAGATGAACTGGCAGAAAACCGGGGTTTATTAAAGAATTACATGGAAAGCCATGTGGTATTCTGCTAATAATTACCGGTCCGTTGTAAATCACAAGGTATTATGCAATAGAGGAGAGAAGTTTAGTGTTGACCGGTGAAAACAAAGCAAAGATTGACAAGATATGGGATGCGTTCTGGACCGGGGGGATTTCCGATTCCCTGCGGGTGATTGAGCAGATGTCGTATCTTTTGTTCATAAAAAGGCTGGATGATATCCACACGACGCGGGAGAAGCAAGCCAACCGGCTTGGCAAGCCGATCAAGGAGCCGATTTTCGCGGCAGATCAGGATAATCTCCGCTGGTCGCGCTTCCGGGAGTTTGAGGCTGGGGAGATGTTCAGCGTGGTTAGCCAGGATGTCTTCCCCTTCATCAAGAACCTGCATGGCGGTGAGGATACTGCTTATGCACGGCATATGAAGGATGCAATCTTTATGATCCCCACCCCGGCCCTGCTGGAGCGGGTAGTGGAGCAGATCAGCCAGGTGCCGATGGAAGACCGGGACACCAAGGGAGATTTGTACGAGTATATGCTCTCTAAGCTGACCACCGCAGGCAGAAACGGTCAGTTCCGCACTCCACGACATATCATCAAAATGATGGTGGAGCTGATGCAACCCCGGCCGGACGATATCATCTGCGACCCGGCCTGTGGCACAGCGGGTTTTCTGGTGGCTGCCGGTGAATACCTGCGTGAGCACCATGCCGACCTGTTCCACAACGAAAAGCAGAAGCGCCACTTCAACGAAAAGCTCTTCAACGGTTTCGACTTCGACTCCACCATGCTGCGTATCGCCAGTATGAACATGATGCTGCACGGCGTGGAGAACCCGGCCATCGAGGCGCGGGACTCCCTTTCCGGCAGTGCTAGTGACATTGCCGACGCCTTTACCTTGATCCTGGCCAATCCCCCCTTTAAAGGGTCGCTGGATGAGGAAACCGTGGCCAAGGACCTGCTGCGTACTGTCAAGACCAAGAAGACCGAGCTGCTGTTCATCGCACTGATGCTGCGGCTATTGAAGCCGGGCGGGCGTTGCGCGGTGATCGTGCCGGACGGTGTGCTGTTCGGTTCGTCCAAGGCGCACCTGGACTTGCGCAAGATCCTGGTGGACGGCCACAAGCTGGAGGCGATGATCTCTATGCCCTCAGGCGTGTTCCGTCCCTATGCGGGCGTCTCCACCGGGATACTGATCTTCACCAAGACCAATTCCGGTGGCACTGATCATGTCTGGTTCTACGATATGCAGAGCGATGGTTTTTCGTTGGATGACAAGCGGAATCCGGTGGAGCAGAACGATATTCCGGATGTGATTGAAAAATGGCATTCCCGTGCCGTTGGGACGGGTTTGAAACCCACCCATGATTCCGACCGCACCGATAAATCCTTCCTCGTCCCGGCGCAGGAGATCCGCAACAACAAATACGACCTCTCAATCAACCGTTACAAGAAGGTGGAGCATGAGGAAGTGGCCTACGAGTCGCCGAAGGTTATCATTGCCCGATTGGAGGCGTTGGAGAGGGAGATTGCCGCGGAGTTGGCGGAGTTGAAGGGGATGGTGGGATGAGTCGTCTTGTTGAAATCGGAGACGTGACTTCAAAAGTCGAAACTTGGGACCCGCTGAGTTCCATATCGAACAAACCTTTCCATTACATCGACATTAGCTCTGTTGACCGGGAAGCAAAGCAAGTATCTGCAACACAACTGATTCTTCCGAGTGATGCGCCCAGTCGTGCAAGACAGATCGTGAAGACTGGAGACATTCTAGTTTCAACAGTTCGACCAAACCTCAATGCAGTTGCGGAGGTTCCAAAGCGATTAAATGGTGCAATAGCTTCCACTGGTTATTGTGTACTCAGACCCTACAATGAGAGAGTCAACTCTCGATATTTGTATTTCTGGGTTAGATCGACAGAATTCATAAAGGAGATGGTCAAAAGGGCCACAGGCGCGAGCTATCCTGCTGTTTCGGATAAGATTGTAAAAGACTCAAAGATTCCTCTCCTCCCACTCCCCGAACAAAAGCGTATCGCCGCTATCCTCGACAAGGCCGATTCTATCCGGCGTAAACGGCAGGAGGCGGTTCTGCTGACGGAGGAACTGTTGCGATCAGTGTTTCAGGATATGTTCGGTGATCCTGTGACGAATCCGAAGGGATGGGAGATTGGAACAGTTGAAAATGCTTTAGAGTCTGGGCGTCTATTGGATGTCCAAGATGGAAACCATGGTGAAAAACATCCAAAAGTAGCAGACTTTTCCTCAGATGGGATCCCATTTATAATGGCCAATTGTCTTGTTAACGGCCAGCTTGACACAGAAAAGGCTTACAAACTTGAATCAAGTTGGCTAAAAAAACTTCGTGTTGGTTTTGCAAAAACCGGTGACTTGTTACTTTCTCATAAAGGAACAGTCGGAGAGGTTGCAATTGTTTCAGACACATTTCCTTTGGTGATTTTGTCGCCTCAAGTTACGTATTATCGAATAGGTACCGATTTAGACGCGAAATTTCTTGCAGGATTTTTCTCTACTGCTTGGTTTCAATCAATCCTCAAAAATGAGGCAGAACAGTCCACTAGGGCATATATTGGCATAACCCGTCAGCGATTATTACCTTTAATGTTACCCCCAATAGAATTACAACGTGAATTTGCTTGCCAAGCAGCTGTTATTGAGAAGTTAATGGCAAAATACTGGAATACAATTTTAGAAAATGACAATCTTTTCAACTCACTACTGCAAGGCGCTTTCAAGGGAATATTATAGAAAATTGTTTACCTTCGTATAGTCACATAACTATCGTTTCGGCACAATAGTCCTAATATCCAAATTTAGGAGAAGATTACATGACGAAAGAGCAAGTACTAGGGACACTCCAAGACAACGGCTTTATCCTCGATGATGAAAAAGCAATACCTTACGGAGTTCAGTTTTTGTTTAGAAATGGTGCGAAGGTCAATGTTTATGACAAAGGGACTGTAACACCACAAGGTCAGCACATTGAACAAGTAAAAGCTATACTTGGGCTTGGAAATCCTGCTTTTACCGGTGCTACAGTTGCCACCACGATTGCAGTAAGGAAGAAAGTTTTTGTAGTTTATGGCCATGACCCCGATTCACGGGCACAGCTTGAGGCTATGCTTCGGCGCTGGGATCTTGAGCCCCTCATTCTTGACCAGCTGCCAAGTGAAGGACAGACGATTATTGAAAAGCTGGAAAAACATACGAATGAAGCTAACTTTGCAGTTGTATTGGCCACCCCTGACGACATAGGTTATCGGGTTGGGCATGAAGATGAAAAGACGCATAGGGCTCGTCAAAACGTAGTTCTTGAGCTTGGGATGATGCTCTCCAAGCTTGGTCGAAAGAACGTAGCTATTTTGCTTAAACATCAAGAGAATATGGAACGTCCATCGGACATTCAGGGGCTAATATACATTCCATTCAAAGATTCTATCACAGATGGTGCCGTGCTGCTTGCTAAAGAAATGGCGGCGCAAGGGTACAAAATTGACATTGGCAAACTGTAGTGATCGATTGAATTTAAGGAGATAGGTCATGACTGAGATAGAACAACAGACTGATAATTTGGATGTACCTAAAGAAGAGTTGGATGACTTTTACAGTGACGATGATCTCTTTAAAATATCTTCTTGGGGGGCAGATCTTAGTTTCCGCGAGCTCATTTCCAGATATGATGAAAATGAACTAGTCAAGCCAGAGCTCCAACGAAACTATGTTTGGGATAAATCAGAGGCGTCAAGATTTATTGATTCCATTCTTCTCGGATTGCCTGTTCCAAGTATTTTTCTTGCGAAAACTCAAACAGAAAAGCTATTGATTATTGACGGGTACCAGCGATTAATGACCGTCAGGGACTTTGTAAAAGGTGTTTTTTCAAAAGATAAATCTGTATTCAAGCTTTCCAGAACTGAAAAAATACATGCCAGATGGCGAGGGAAAGCTTTTGTTGAACTAAAAGAAGATGAGCAGAGAAAAATTAAAAATACAACGATACATTCTATCATATTTATGCAACAACATCCTGTAGATGGCGATACTAGCTTGTTTCAGGTGTTTGAAAGAATTAATTCTAGCGGAAGAACTCTTTTGCCACAGGAAATAAGAAATTGTATTTACCAAGGCCCTATCAACTCATTACTCTTCGAACTCAATGCAAATAAAAAATGGCGCTTACTTTGGGGTAACGATCAGCAGGATGAAAGAATGCGTGATCTAGAGTATATTCTTAGATTTTTTGCTCTTTCAGATGAAAGAATAATTTCCTCCAAAGAGGCGCCTGCTCAGATTTCGTTAAAAAAATATTTGAATCAATACATGGATGCTAAAAACAAAGATATATTTATTCAGTCACTTAGAGAACGGTTTTTATGCAGCATTGATTATGCTTATGAACATTTTGGAGTTGGTGCCTTTCACAATATATCGCCCAGTGAAGAAAGTAAGCTTGTAGCAAAGTTCAGTCCAACAGTTTTCGATTCAGTTTTAATAGCAATTGATATCGCTCAAATAAGAGGTGGTATTGATCTATTGAAGGACGGGCTTGAAGGACGGAGACTAGAGAAACTGAAAGATTCAGCTTTCCAAAAACTTTTGTCTCAAGAGACAATGAGAGTTCCAAATATACGAAAACGTGTGCATGAAATGTACACCGCACTTTTTGGAGAGCAAATCCAATGACAAACGCTGAAGTAAATATATTACTGGGCGATTGCCTTGCAGAGCTTGAGAGTATTTCTATGCTAATCAGAGGTATTGGTGATGAAGCAAAACCAACCCCATACATCAAAAAGTACGCCGTGATTCGTGCTACTGGCAGCATTGAAACTGCATTTAAACAAATTATTGCGGATAAAATTGACGAGGATAGTCATGTACAAGTTAAGAACTTTATAAAACGAAAAGTACGAGATTCGTCTTGTAATCCAAAATTGGGAATGATTGAAAACATGCTCACAGAGTTCGATGACAGATGGAGGTCAAAATTTGACGAGTTGATGGCGCTTGATGACAAGCCAAAACTCAAAGGCGCATTAACAAATCTTGTTGATGCGCGTAACCCCCTGTGTCAGGATAGTTGTCGCCTCTCCGTGAGAGATTTGTGTTAACCTGTGGGGCAAACAGGGAGAGCGACAATGGCCAGAAAATATGCAGCTGAATTTAAAGAAAACATCATTGCCAGGATGCTGCCACCACGGAGTGAAAGTGTCCCGAGCATATCGAAGGAAACAGGAATTT
>CAIWTU010000071.1 GCA_903915655.1 uncultured Geobacter sp. | reverse complement strand
ATTATCCCTTAGCGCCAAGTTAATTTATAAAAATAATCGGTCAGGGAACTTATTTGTAAAAGATGAATTGCTCGATTTGCATTCGAAAATCGAAGGATGCGCTTGGTGCCAGACCGATGTGCCTTGTGAGTCGGAAATACCTGTAATCAAGGTTATCGATGAATAATGTTGTGTACAACTCAATAGGTAAGAACTACAACAAAAATCGGACTGCCGATCCTCGCATTTCGGCGGTTATCAGAGAATTGTTAGGCTTGCCAAAGGGCTCGGTTATTGCCGACATCGGTGCGGGCACCGGCAACTATGCCAATGCCCTTGCTGAAACTGGCTACAGAATCAAGGCAGTCGAACCATCCGAAGAAATGCGACGGCAGGCAAAGCCCAACAATAATGTGGAATGGATTACGGCAACTGCCGAATCGATTCCTCTGAAGAATGACTCTGTCAACGGGGTTATACTTATTCTGGCAATTCATCATTTTTCTAATATCGAGATCGCTGCTAAAGAGATAGCTCGCATTTGTCCGAAAGGACCGGTTGTGGTTTTCACGATGGATCCGCGGGAGAGTGAGGACTTCTGGTTCGATACTTATTTCCCGGAGATTGCGCAACATGTACTACGTAGCTTCCCTCCACTATTGGCAGTGGTTAACACAATTGCGGGTATCGGTAAATGGTCAGGAATGATCAAGCCATTTCCATTGCCGCCGGATTTGACGGACAAAAATATGTGTTCAGCTTGGAACAGACCTGAGATATATCTGGAAGCGGAAATGAGACAGAATACATCGGGTTTTGCTCTGGCTTCTCCCGCAGTTGTACTACAATGTTTATCAAAACTGCAAGCCGATCTCCAATCCGGGGAGTGGGATAAACACTACGGGCATCTAAGGATACGTTCATATTTCGATGCAGGTTTCAGATTTATAATATTTCGTAGCCGCTCTGATTAAACGATTTTCCAGTATGTCATTTACCTCAGCTTCTCGTCGTTTACGGGCTGTCTCTTGGCCTACTAAAAGTCGTTCTCTGATAGATGCACGCTGTTCAACCGTGTACTGCCTCTTCTTGCGAGTAAGCTTTAGCGATATACACTCTAATGCAGCTAACCTCTCCGCTAACGTCGTTATTTGTGCATCTAAGTCCATGAGTTCTTTTGTTTTATTATTCTTTTGTGACATGTCTTCTCCTTCTATTAATTTATGAGAGGAGATCCTCCTGTATTGTTTGATTAAAATCAATCGGTAGTATTCCATTGATAAGGCCAGTTGATTCGGAGTAATATTTGGATTAAATGGAGATTGATGTATGACCGAAGAAGCTAAACTTATAGCGCCATGCGGCATGAATTGTGGCATTTGCATAGCCTATCTCAGAGATAAAAGAAAATGTCCTGGCTGCCATGGAGAAGATACTAACAAGCCGCCTACTCGCACAAGGTGCATTATAAAAAACTGCGAGACAATTCAGATCAATCAATCGGGATTCTGCTTTGAGTGCGCAAAGTACCCGTGTAAGCGATTGCAGCAATTGGATAAGCGATACAGAACAAAATACTCCATGAGTATGTTAGAGAACCTTGAGCAGATAATGAACATCGGCTTAAATGCCTTTATTGAAAACGAAAAGAATCGGTGGCTTTGCAGGAAGTGCGGTGGGGTT
>CAIWTU010000070.1 GCA_903915655.1 uncultured Geobacter sp. | reverse complement strand
ATCGACCCGGCGGCTTGCTACCTCGATGTCGGTTCTTTCCATCCTGGCTGTGCAGCAGCAGCCAAGGGTGAGGTTGTTCGCCTATTAAAGGGGATCGTGAGCTGGGTTTAGACCGTCGTGAGACAGGTCGGTTACTATCTATCAGGAGTGTTTGAAGTCTGAAGGTAAGAATGAAATAGTACGAGAGGAACTTTCATTCGGCGCCTCTAGTCGATCGGTTGTCTGACAAGGCAGTGCCGAGCAGCCACGCGCCAAGGGATAAAAGCTGAAAGCATCTAAGCTTGAAACCCGGCCTAAAAAGAGACTTCGTTACAGGACACGGGTAAAAGACCCGATTGATAGGCTTGGGATGTACGCACGAAGGCAACGACGTGTTCAGTCCGCAAGTACTAACGTCCAATCACTAGTGCTCCACCAGCTAAACCCAGACGAAATTCTGAGTGCAAACCTTATATCGTATCCTGACAAACAGGATAGGGTATCATCCTACACGGTCGCCAAGGTGGCGGAGCGGCCACGCGGTTGACTGCAGATCAACTACACTCCGGTTCAAATCCGGACCTTGGCTTTGGGGTTTTACCCCGTATTTGTGGTGATAGCGGCCATAGCAGTTGGGAAACACCTGGTCTCATTCCGAACCCAGAAGTTAAGCCAACTCACGTAGCATGTTGTACTGAGGTACGCGAGTCCCCGGGAAGCATGCCAAGCTGCTATCACCTTCCTTCCTTTACACGGTATCTGTTCTTATGAAATTTTATGAAGAGCGACGGCTTTCCAGAAAATATCATCCTATCCAAAACGGGACAGCACTAGGTTCACGGCCTGAATGATAAATTATAAAAAATCTTCTCGTGTAAGTGGCATTGTCGGTATGTCCCCGGGAAGTCTGCCAATATGCAGTCACTATTTTGCAGCGAGATTAAAGGAGTAATATTCCAAAAAGTTTGTAAGTCATTAAAATTGTTTATGCGCCATAACCGCATATGCGCAATAATGTCCATAAATCGCTTTTGGTTTCACAGATTCATGGTATAGATCTAAACCTGCTGATCCGATACCGAGTGCGGCAATTACCACTCCTAATAAACCCCCAGTTAAAATTGCCCCTCCAAATCCAAGACCTAATTTTGAATAGGCAATAAGCCGTCCAGTAGAAATATGTTTCCAACCACTCGATTTCATGAGTTCAGTAATGTAATCGACCTCACTGTGTAACTCTGTTTTATAGGTCTCCACTTTTCTGGCGCGATTGATCGGGTCTTGAATAATATCAATATCAACAAGTGCAGATTCAATTTTCGCCCTAAATAATTTTAAATCCTTGTTATTCTTTGTTTTAAATTTTGCAATTTCGTGAGGATGAATTTCTGTCTTTGGGCAAGGGAGAATATCCTCTAAAATTACCGTTCTTAATTGATCGATATCGGGAATGTAATTGCTATTTCTATTTATGGGTGAGAATGATTTCAGATTAGTAGCATTATCCGTAATTGGTTGACATTTTATTTCAGGTAAACACCCAAGACACGCCGATAAATAAGCCATAAATTGATTAGCGGTAAAAGTTTCAACATTATACCAGGGATAATTTCCTTGAGAGGCAAGCCCTCTATTGCATAATTCATTACTGATATTGCCAAGTTTTTCAATATGAATCAATGATGTAGGTCTTTTCAATCGTTCATATTTGTCTCGGGGAACAGGATAATCATGTTTATCAATATATTCTAAAAAAGCGCTTGTGAAATTCGGAATTTTGTGTAAATATTTCAAGGGAACAATTGGCGTGACTAACTGTTCTTTGACGAGATTGTTCATATATGGCCCGAGAAGTTCGGTATTGTGCATAAAATCCATCGGAACGATTGATCCAATATTATCCCAAAATAGGAGTGATCGTGTAAACCACTCATTCTCAGGCACTCTTATGTATGGGAAGTAAATGGCGTCGACTCCCAACGTGATTCCTCCACTGAATGAATTAAATATTGAGGGAAAAATAGTTTTGCATTTGTGTAACCCATCTTTCGCAGGTAGGCATAGAATTTTTAAGAAATAAAATGGCAGATAAAATGCTTAGATTTATATCTAAGTTTGTCAATACTTAATTTGTGAAGGAATTAGCCAAACTAACGTCTCAGGATT
>CAIWTU010000069.1 GCA_903915655.1 uncultured Geobacter sp. | reverse complement strand
TGGTAAGCAGGATGCCCCCCTTCCGGATGTTCGTATTTGTTGGTTATCTCACTCAAATCCAGGTTGTCCACCACGTCGCTTACAAACAGGGCGAGGTGATCTTCTGGCAGCCACGTCCGTATGTCCGACGGAAGCAGCAACGGTTTATCCGGCTCGTAAGGAAGAAATCGGTGGTCTTTCATGAAATGGTCGTATAACGCAGTTCAGAAAAAAGGTAAAGCGTTACGCAACATGCTCCTAGTTGATATCGGCCAGCAACACTTTTGTCATCTGCGCTGCGTAAGTTGGCGAAATGACAAAAAAACCGTGTAATGAAACAGATAAATTAAGCCTATCGTTCGGCTCGGCATATTTTATTTTATTTTATACTCCCCTGAATAATTAAACGACTGGTTTGATTTCTGCATCTGTCTTGGGGGACATCCAGCCTTGACAAACAGCCTGCCCTGTTCATACTTTAGCAATAAGGTAGGCAATGATTTGAATAATCTGAAAGGAGACAAAAATGAAAAGATATATGGTTCCCAGAATCGCTCATTGTAGCGACGGCTGTCCTCTTCGGTCCTGAGCAAGACCTTAAAGGGCTCTAAGGAAGCAGGAAATATAATTTCATGACGATACTTTTAAATCTTAGGGGCTTTTTGCAAAAAAAGTCCCCACAGCGCTCTCCTTTACAGGCAGGTCAATGCAATTTATATCAGAGATTGGAGATAGATGACTGCCAAAGCGGTTGAAAAAAGAGCGAGAGAGCTTTTCTATTCCGGTTTTCGTTGTGCAGAAAGCGTCCTTCAGGCTGTGGCCGAGCAAGCTGGAATTCAATCTCCCCTTATTCCGAAGATATCGACGGGTTTTTGCGGAGGAATTTCACGCACCAAAGGAGTATGTGGCGCTGTAAGTGGAGGAGTTATGGCACTTGGCATGATCTTGGGACGCACTAGCGCAGAAGCGCCTGTAGATGATATTTACGGAAAGGTGCAGAAATTCCTAAGCGCTTTTGAGAACCAGCATGGCTCTAACAACTGTTTTGACCTGCCTGGATGCGATTTCAATTTGGCGGTAGACATCCAGAGATGGAAAGAATCTGGAATTGCCAACAAGTGTATGGAGCTTACGGGCGCAGCGGCACGAATGGTTACTGAAATAATTGATGGCGATCCGGCCAGTCAAATTAAGTCAACTCTTCTACGCTAAACTTCTTGAGACTAAATGCTGACATCGGACAACTAGGCTAGTGCCCCTTCGGTTTTGAGAAAATGGCCCGATTTCAATCAAAACCATATGCAAATTCCCAGATATGAAGCATTGGCTAGTTTAAGGGATTCGATATCTTGGCACATCGGTAGGCAAAGTTTTTATGGTGTCAGGAAAGTTCGTTATCGCTCTGATGCTTTGGAAGCCTCTCAAAGGCGCCGGAGCAAAAACGTTATGCGCAAGACAGCGTGTATTTACGACAAACCCAGACTTGACTTGACCTCGCTTTCAGCAAGCTATGACATTCCAACAATGCCCAATCAGAAAAGGAAGCAAAATGAAAACAAAGACACTCATTGCTATCGCAGCTTCTTTGGTGTTCTGCGCAGGTATGCTTCTTCCGGCCTCTGGCCAGGAGATGAAGTCAATTCAACTACCCGAACCCAACCTGAACGAAAGTAAGTCTTTGGCCCAGGCGCTCAAAGACAGAAAAACCACGCGCACATACGCTCTTGATAACCTTTCGGAACAGATACTTTCAAGCCTCCTCTGGTCAGCCTGCGGGATAAATCGTCCCGATTCAGGAAGACGCACCGCTCCGTCGGCCAAGAATTGGCAAGAGATTGAAGTCTATGTAGCGACTACTATGGGAATGTATCTTTATGATCCGAAAGGAAACGCTTTGGTCCCGATTGTGGCAGGAGACATCCGCTCGCTGACCTATACACAGGCTACATTTAAGGACGCCCCAGTTCATCTCGTCTTTGTCGCGGATCTCGAGAAAATGAGTGAGGGTGAAGAAGGGGACAAGCTGATTCTCGCTGGAATGGATACAGGCTTTGTGGCTGAGAACGTATATCTGTATTGTGCATCCGAAGGACTGAACACAGGATTCCGCGTATCTATCGACAAAGCGAAATTATCTCAAACCCTCAATTTGAAGCCGACCCAAAGGATAATGGCCGCCCAGAGTGTCGGGCTTCCGAAGAGCAAATAG
>CAIWTU010000068.1 GCA_903915655.1 uncultured Geobacter sp. | reverse complement strand
GAAGGCTTCAACAGCCTAGTGCAATCAGCTAAAGCCAGAGCAAGAGGATACCGTACCAATAGAAATCTCATCGCCATGATTTATCTGATTGGCGGAAAACTTAAGTTTGGGTTACCCACGTAGAACAGCGAGCAGCCCCTCAGATAATCATCCATGCCGGCAGCAAGGCATTTGTTGCGATCTTCTTTGAAAGCGTAGGCCGTGAGCGCAATTACCGGTATAGCATGATTTCTGACAGCCGAAGCCTGATCTCGAATGATAGCCGTTGCTTCATAACCGTTCAACACGGGCATCATACAATCCATCAGAACCAGTGAGTAGTCGTTGCTCTCCAGTTTTCTTATGGCCTTGCTTCCATTGCTTGCCACATCCACAAGATAGCCGAATTTAGCAAGAATGGATTTTATAAACATCTGGTTGGTCGGTTCATCTTCGGCGAGGAGGAGGCGGGTGCCGTTGCCGGTTGGTATCTCCGGCGGGTACGATCCCATCTGGTCGTCCGAAAGGAGGGACCCGCGAGTGATGCCAGCTACCTCTGGTCGCTTCTCAAACAGCGCGGTAAACCAGAACGTCGAACCTTCCCCTTCCAGACTCTCTACGCCAATCTTGCCCCCCATCAACTCCACAAGACGTTGCGAGATGGTCAGCCCCAAGCCTGTGCCGCTGTAAGAGCGTGTGGTCGACCCATCCACCTGGGTGAATGGGTCGAATATCATTGATAGTTTTTCGGCCGCAATGCCGATGCCGGTGTCGCGTATCAGAAACCGAAGAGTGACACCCCCCTCGTCTTCGCAATCCTTCAGTATGCGAAAGGTTATGGAACCTTTCAGGGTGAACTTTATGGCGTTGCCGATAATGTTGGTAAGGACCTGGCGCAGCCGTCCCACATCCCCCTTTAAAAGGAGTGGAACCGAGGTGTCAATGAACGATTCGAGCTTCAGCCCCTTTTCTTGGGCACTTAGAGAAAGGAGGTTGACGATGCTCAGCATCTCTGTCCGCAGATCAAAATTTATTGCTTCGGGCTCGATCCTGCCAGCCTCGATCTTCGAAAGGTCGAGGATGTCGTTGATAAGGGAGAGGAGGTTTTTGCCTGATACCTTGAGGGCAGCCACATACTTACGCTGCTCCGTGGCCAGATCCGTCATCCCGAGGAGCTGGGCCATGCCGATGATGCCGTTCAAGGGGGTGCGGATTTCGTGACTCATGTTGGCAAGGAACTGGCTCTTGGCATGATTGGCCATCTCGGCCCTGGCCGCCATCTCGTTGGCCCGGACGTTGGCCACTTCGAGTTCCTGGTTGGTTTTCCGCAGCTCCTCTTCAGCCTGATTCCGCTCGGTGATGTCGCGGCTGATGCCGAGTACACCGAGCAGCGTTCCGTCCGGCCCCCAATAGGGGGTCTTGAGGGTGTCGATCAGGATTTCCCTCCCGTCGGGATAGGTGATCCATTCCTCATTCTGCCTTGACTTTAGCAGATCCATCATGCGCTGGTCCTGTCCCCTGAAAAAATCAGCAAGTTCCCTATCGAAAAGGTCGTGGTCGGTCTTTCCGACAATATCTTCCCGCGGTTTTCCGACAAACTCGGCAAAGGGTGGGTTGCAGCCGAGGTAAACGCCATTGATATCCTTGAAGAAGATTATGTCGGGAATGGAATTTAGCAGGGAATTGATCAATCCGGACTGCTGCTTGTTCTCCTCCTCTTCTTGTTTCTGTGCTGTAATGTCAATATTTGTCCCAACCCAACGACAGGGTCTCTTTTCTCCGTCTCTTATAATTTCTCCGCGGGTGAGAATCCAGCGCCAGCCGCCGTCTTTATGGCGGAGACGGTGTATGATTTCATAATTACTGGTATTCCCGGCTAGGTAGTCCTCGATCCTTTTTTCAATATTTGCGCAATCGTCCGGATGCCACAGGTTTTTCCATCCATAAAACGTATCCTCAATTTCAGGGGATTCATATCCAAGCATATTTTTCCACTCTGCAGAATAGGTAACCTGATTTTTTACCATATCCCAATCCCAAAGCCCCGCGCCTGTGCCGTCTATCGCCAGAGTGAATCTCTCTTCGCTTTCCCGCAACTGTAACGTCCGCTGATCTACAATTCGTTCTGCTTCGGCATGGCTGTCCAGCAGGGTCCTGATCAAGGCGAAGAGCAGTAAGGTGATAATAGTACCGCTCGCCATGGTGAGCCATACTATTATGTATTCAAGCGTGAAGAGCCGGGGGCCGGTTTGTGTAAAGCGTAGCGACCAGTGCCGACCATTGAAATCGACAGGAATCTGCCGAGTGAAACGGTGATCAGCCCCGAGATTCCTACCCTCTCGATGATGGGACTGATAGAGGAGGGTTCGGGACGAAGCCTCCTCGCCATCGTAGAGCTGAAGGTGGAGCTGCTTTTCGTTTTCGAGATTGGGACCGGCTAGTATGCCCCGCATCAGGTCGTCCATCCGGTAGGGGCTGTAGACCCAGCCATATATTGCGGCACGGCGCTGTTCGACTGTTTCGGTCGGCATCCCTTTGCGGTAGACCGGAACATACATTACTGTGCCGGCTTGAACCTCCTCGTCGGTTTCCTGGACCAGGATCACCTTGCCGGAGAGGGCCGCATGATCCGTATCCCTTGCCCGTTCCATCGCTTGCCGACGGACCGGTTCCGAGAACATGTCATAGCCGAAGGCCCGCAGGTTCCGCCCGGAAAACGGTTCCAGATAGATAATAGATGAGTAGATTTTTCGAGTACCATCCGGTTTCACCCTGTAATCCGGGAAGCCTTCACTCCGGATTTTCTGAATGTGCCGGGTCAGCTCTTCAGGGGTGAGAAGTAGCGAGAAGCCAATCCCCTGAATACCGGGGAGTTGTTTTTCTACCTTCTGTGACTGGTTAAAGATACGCCATTCTCCCCGCGTGACTGTATCGGAGGAATTAAATAACGCCACACCGCTCTGCAGGATCCGGGCGTGGTCATCAAGCCTGCCACTGATTATGTTCTGAATTTTGCCGCATCGAGAGATAAATTCCTGCTCTGCAATCTTTTCCACAAACGATTTTACGTACAGGGTTGAAGCTGCGGTAATCGTAAGGCCGGCCACCAGGACAATCCAGGCGATGCGCGAGCTCCGGCAAGCGGAGTGTGTGGCCTCCGCTGACGTCGGTCGAGTGCCGGATGGAGCGGTGTTGGCGGGTTGTGCAGTCGGCATGGTCGGCTCCTCAATGTGCGTCAGAAAACGGTTCCAGTCTGAATGTGCAGCTATTTATCGGGATTAAACAACAATATCCCTTTATTAAAATATTCCCCCATCGTAACAGTGTCAACTGTTCATTCACCCCATCAGTTTTCGAAGTTCAGTAACGTCAAAAATCAGCCGAATAGTTTTGATCCTGCCATCTGCAACCGTAAAAAACTCGGCTGTTCTGATCAGACCTGCAGGGGTGATCGTGTCACAATCGTAAAGGAGCGCGGCACCACTTTCAGAAAAAAAACTTTGAATCAGGTCAGTTCCCCGAAGCATCTTCTGAAACATGGCAAGCGCAGTGATAAAGTCATCTGCGTTGTTGAAGGTATCGATGCTTCCCTGAAAATCCAAATTATCTGCCAGGTAACTATATGCTTTCTCCAGATCACCGCTAGTCCAGGCATTATGATAATTTGTGACAAGCTGTTTCGTCTCCATGGTTCTTCCTCCTTTATTGTTGATGCTCCCTCAAATTCTCAAAAACGTCCCCTACTCGATTGCAACGCCTTCTTTCCGGCCTGCCAGAAGGGGAAGGATCAGCTTTCTTCCACTTTGCCATGCACGGGAAAGAGCAGAATCGGGACAAGGGTGCGGCTGGCTACGATAGGTGTAACGCTCCCTGACCAGAAGGCGTCCATGCCGGTCTTGCCGTGAGTTGCAAGCAGAATCAGGTCGATATCTTTCGATTTCGCGATGTTGACTATAGTTGTTACGGGATCTCCCCGATGGACCTCCGCCATTGCTTCAACACCAGCGGCCTGCAATCGGGTTGCCTGCCGGCGAAGATATTCTTCCGCTTCTCCCTGGGCCAGTTCCAGCAAGGCAATCGTAGCGCGGGGCAGTATCTTTGCGGTTACGGCATCTTCTCCCGAAAGGGTCTTGTAGTCAGGGACCACCATAACCATCTGCAGCTCTGCCTTGCATGCCTTCGCCAGGCTTGCCGCCAGATTCAATCCCTGTTCGTGGTCGGGGTTGCCGTCCAGGGTAACCAGCAGGCGGCGACAGCAAAATGCGGGTTGAGGATCACTCCCGGCAGGTTGGACAAGGAGCAGGGGGATTGATCCGAGACCCACGACCTGTTGTGCGATCCTCCCGAAGATCCAGGCGCGCAGGCCACCGCGACCATGGGTACACATGACGATCAGGTCGGATCCGAATTCTTCCCCATGCTCGGCTATGCTTCGAGCTACATTGCGCACTTTGTTGCCGTGTACATGTCTGGCCACTTCCGTTCCGGAGCGGAAAACTCGCGCAGCCACTTCGTCAAGGTACTGCAGCGCCTCCTCGGGGTCGCTCAGATGCCGCTCTCCATGAATTTCCTGGGGGGGATCATGCTCGATTACATGTATAAGGGTAACCTTGGCGTCCAGTGCCGCGGCCAGAAAGAGTGCAGCTGGTAATGCCGCTTCTGCGAGCCGTGATCCATCGAGTGGAATCAGGAGATGTTTGAACATTTTCTCACCTCGGGGAAAAAATCTGGTACACCAGGTAGAGGTTCAAGGCGACAATCAGTGCAGCGACAATAGTTGACAGTAGCGTAGTCAGAGGACGATTAACCAGGGTTCCCATCAGTTTTTTGTTGCCGGTAAACATTATCAGGGGGATGATAGCAAACGGTAACCCGAAGCAGAGCACAACCTGGCTGAGCACCAGGGTACGTGTCGGGTCGAGGCCAATCGAAATAACCACCAGCGAGGGAATAATCGTGACCAGGCGGCGGATCCATATGGGGATATGTTTTTTCAGAAAGCCCTGCATGATAACCTGGCCGGCCATGGTCCCTACGGAAGAAGAAGAAAGTCCCGACGCCAGGAGTGAAATGGCGAAAACCGAGCTTGCCCCCCGTCCCAGCAAAGGCTCCAGGGTATGGTAGGCGCCTTCCAGGGTTCCGATCTCTGTCAACCCATGTTTATTGAATGTTGAGGCAGCCATGATCAGCATCGCCGCGTTGATGAGGCTTGCCAACCCCATGGCAACCAGTACGTCCACCAGCTCATAGCGGAACAGGCGGCGCAGTTGAACTGGGTCCCTGACCACGATGCGCCCCTGGGTGAGGGCGGAATGGAGATATATGGCGTGGGGCATGACCGTCGCACCGAGGATAGCCGTTGCCAGCAACACACTCTCTGCGCCGGAGAATTGAGGCACCACGGCATGGTACAGCACTTTTCCCCATTCAGGCCGCTCGAGCACGGTTTCGACCAGATAGCTGAGTGCAACGATACCTATAAGCATCGTGATGACTGCTTCGAGCGGCCTGAAACCGAAACGTTCCAGACCCAGTACGAGAAAAGTGACGATGGCGGTTATAATCCCGGCCACCCAGAGGGGGATTCCGAAGAGGAGATAAAAGCCTACTGCCGCTCCCAGAAATTCGGCCAGATCGGTCGCCATTGCAACAATCTCCATCAGCGCCCACATCACCAGGACCAGGGGTCGCGGGAAGTTGCTGCGGCACTGCTCGGCCAGATTAAGCCCTGTGGCGATGCCGAGCTTGGCCGAGAGCGTCTGGATAAGGATTGCCATAAGGTTGCTGGCAACTATTACCCATAGGAGGGTATAGCCGAACTTCGCTCCCCCCTGGATGTTCGTCGCAAAGTTGCCGGGATCCAGATAGGCGACGCTGGCGATAAAGGCCGGTCCCATAAAAGGAAGGAGGCGGGAAAACCGCCCTTTATTGCTTTGACCGGACAAAACTTCCATTGCGGTCTCGACGGTTCCTTCGGTTCCGGTTTTCTTTTGCAACTCCGTTCCGGATGCATTCATACTGACCTATCTGGCGCCTGTTGTTCCATGCCGATCGCCCCGGTTGGGCATACATGGCTGCAGAGCGAACAGCCGGTACAGGCGTCCGGATCGATAACCGGCAGACCGTTGTTCCGGCTGATGGCCTGATAACCACCGTCGCGACAGGCGGTAATGCAGTCGCCGCAGTTATTACAAAGATTCTTCAGGAACCGGGGGAGCAAGAGATGTCTGCCGGACAGTTCTTCGAAGCTTGTGACCCGGTCCCGGCAGAGACCGATAAAATCAGTCAGACTGCTGAAGCTGTGCCACTCCATGAACGTCAGCAGATCCTGTCGCATCCGGTCAATCACCCCGAATCCACGAAGCATCACTTCGGTGCCGACCTGCACAACAGGGGCGCCCAAAAGCATGAACTCTGCCGCATCAAAGCCGTTTGCAATCCCGCCGCAGGCCATGACCGGTAATCCGGGAGAGTTGCAGATCTCACTGACCGCCCGCAGGGCGATCGGTTTGATGCCGGGGCCGGAATAGCCTCCGTAGCTGGTCATGCCGCCTATGTCAGGCCTCGGGCGGAGGGTGGTCAGATCAAATCCAAAGAACGAGGGAATGGTGTTGATGGCGCAAAAACCGTGAGCGCCGGCTTGGGCCAGCTCTTCGGCGATATACCGGATATCGGCCACCGCTCCGGTCAGCTTGGGGATAATAGGTGTGGTTATTTCACTGCACGTTGCCAGCCAGTTGGTTATCCTCGCCGCATATTCCGGATTTTGGCCGATGGCTGCCCCGCTCCCCCGATCCGGGTAGCCGTGTGGACAGGAAAAATTGAGCTCCAGCAGATCAACCCCGGCATCCTGACAGCCGCGTGCCAGGGAGAGCCATCCCTCCGGAGAGTCGGTGCTTCCCATGATACTCCCAATGATCGGGCAGTGGGGGAAATCGGCCTTGATGATGGCAATGTCGCGGTACCACTCATCCGGTCCCTGTTCGCTCAGCAGTTCCAGATTTTCAAAGCCGATGATCCGGCTGCCGTTCCGGATTGTGGCAAAGCGGTTGGGTAGGTTGCTTACCGGCTCGTGAGAGAGGGTTTTAATTACCGCCCCGCCCCAGCCCGCTTCAAAGGCACGCCGCACCATATCAGCGGTGGCGGTGGGTGGTGCTGAGGCAAGAATGAAGGGGTTTCGGAAATTGACCCCCAGGTAGGTTGTTTGCAGATCAGGGTGCATGGATCAGCTCCGCTGTCATGGTGGGTTAATGCCCGGTTCGGCGTGGCCTCCGGCAATCTTCCGAAGGTGAACCTGATGTTCAAGTGTAGACGAGTGAAGAGACTTTTGCAATAGAAGCAGGGAGAAGAAAATGGACCGGGGTTATCCATTTTCAAGTTTTTTTACGGCTGCTTTCATCGGTGAGACCTTTTCGGCCACTTCCGTCGCCATCACCCCGCCGGCCCCGAAAATTCTCACCGCAAAGACCATAACCCCGGATTACAAGATGGGAGGTTTTGCGAGTTTTGCAATAATTGCCCTGATCAAGGTTCAAAGAACAGATAGTCGGTATTTCCTGTATACGGAGCAAGAAGGCCTGTATCATTAATTATGCCTGAATAGAGGAAAAGTGTGGTGGCGACTGAAAAGTCGAATACTGTTCCGTCCGCGTAGGTGCCGGACATTATCTCTTTACGGAGTGCGTAAAGCCTGGTTTTCTGGTCGGTCGTCAGGCTGTTGTAAGCCTGGGCAATTACCGTGGCGTAGTTATAGTTGTTCTCCCCGTCAAGATCCCAGTATTCTTCCGATAATGCCTGGAGCTGGCTCTTGACGACAGCTGGTGATGCGCCTGCAGTCAGGAGGGTTCGTAGCAGTGTGGCGATCTCCGTCCGTAGCCCGACGATATTTGCTGGGCCGGCGTAGAGATCGTTTCTCTGTGTATCCACCAAGCTTGACATCAATGTGGCTTGACCCTGTGTAACGTATCGCTTCGAACTGTCGCTGAGGGGCGCGCCAGCCGTAGCCGTCAGTTGTTCGTTTATGCTGTACCCCTCGTGCCCTATTGCCGACGGCGGAATGCCGGTATTCGGATTGGATCTCTTTCGCGCTGAAATGGGCCGAACTTTCTGCCCTGATTCAGTGCGGTTCCGAAGAAACCGACAAGAATCGACTTCGGGAAACTGGAGCTGTGCTGAATGCTAACTTTGCTGAGTGGTTGAGCGGACACTATGCCAGCCTGATTAAGCTGCCACCCAGCAACCCGCCGATGTTGCACCATGTGACACGTCGTTTAGCCAGGGGGATAGAGTGCACCAAGTAGAGTCGCATCCCCCTCCTGGTGATCGATAGGCTGGCGCTGAATCAGTGGGTCACCATTCGCCAGATCCTACAGGAGCAAGATTTGGCTATCTTTTTGCTTGAAGCAGCATTGCACGCGACTCCAGAAGGCAAGGCAGCCTTGGGATTACTGCTGAACAACCCGGCATTCTTCCCGTTCAAGCTCCCGGTTATGACGGGTGACTTTGTCGCTCAGCGAACGGATCGCATCGATCTGGTTCGTTGTGGGTTGGATGATGAGTTGTTGAAGCTGAAGGGGAAATGAAACTGCGTTGCCCTGTTTATTCTCTCCTTGAATGCAATTCAAAACTCAAAACTGTTTCAAATTATGCTAGACTGACGCAAAATTTCAGGCCTTCAGGGAATACGGCCAGTTTTCGGGGGAAAATCAGTGAAAAATCCATTTTTTAATATGTACAACCACAATTTTGTCCGTGTAGCGGTGGCAATCCCTGAAGTACGGGTGGCAGACCCGGCCTACAACGCCAACCAGACCATCGCCATGATGCGCGAGGCGCATGAGAGAAAAGTCCTTCTGGCGGTATTCCCGGAACTCGGACTCTCCGCTTATTCCTGTGATGACATCTTCCATCAGCAGACCCTGCTCGACGGATGCCTGGAGGCGCTGGCCGAGGTAATCAAGGCTTCCCTTGAGATACCCCTGATCGTGGTAGTGGGGATGCCGCTGCAGCTGCACAACATGCTTTTCAACTGCGCGGTGGTGCTCTACCGAGGAAGAATCCTCGGCGTAGCCCCAAAGACCTTTCCGCCCAATTACCGTGAATTTTACGAACTGCGCCAGTTCGTTCCCGCTGACTATTCACCGGTCGACAGCATCAACCTTCTGGGGGAGGAGGGGGTACCTTTCGGCAACCGGCTCCTCTTCCAGCTTGAGAATCAGCCGCTGTTAAGGTTTTTTTCCGAAATCTGCGAAGACGTATGGGTTCCCATCCCCCCTTCATCCTATGCCGCCCTGGCCGGAGCCACCATCCTGGTCAATCTCTCTGCCTCAAACATTACCGTGGGGAAGGCCGACTACCGGCGCCAGCTGGTGGCCAACCAGTCGAGTAGATGCCTGGCCGCCTATATCTACAGCGCCGCAGGGACAGGTGAGTCGACAACGGATCTTGCCTGGGACGGCCATGGAATGATCTACGACAACGGCGCCTGCGTTGCCGAGACAAAACGCTTCGTCATCGGGCCGCAACTGATCACCGGCGACATCGACCTTGACCGCCTCTCCCAGGAGCGGATGCGCCAGACCAGTTTCAGCCAGTCGGTGCACAAACACCGGAATGAGGTAGCGGGGTTTCGCACGATCAGCTTCAGTGCCGCTCTTCCGGACAGCGAAAACATCCGGCTTGAGAGGCAGTACGAGCGTTTTCCCTTCGTACCGAGTGATCCGGCAAGAAGGGACGAGAGGTGTCACGAGGTTTACGAAATTCAGGTGCAGGGGCTGGTAAAACGGTTCAAATCGACCGGGGTCGACAAACTGGTTATTGGCATATCAGGCGGGCTCGATTCGACCCAGGCGCTGCTTGTCTGCGCCCGGGCCATGGATATCATGGGCCTTTCCCGTTTCCACATCCTCGCCTATACGATGCCCGGCTTCGCCACGAGCCAGCGCACACTGGACCAGGCGAGGGAACTGATCCGGACCGTCGGCTGCACCTATAACGAGATCGACATCCGGCCAAGCTGCGAACTGATGCTCAAGGACATCAGACACCCCTTCTCCGGCGGGAAACCGGTATACGATGTCACCTTCGAGAATGTCCAGGCCGGAGACCGGACCAGCCACCTGTTCCGCCTGGCAAACCAGTACAGCGGGCTGGTGGTGGGGACCAGCGACCTGAGCGAACTAGGCCTGGGATGGTGTACCTACGGCGTGGGGGATCATATGGCGCACTACCATGTGAATGCCAGCGTCCCCAAGACCCTGATCCAATACCTGATCCGCTGGGCGGCGAAGACCGATCAGCTTGGCCCGGAAGTGAGCACGGTGCTTGAAGACGTGCTGGAGACCGAGATCAGCCCCGAGCTTGTTCCCGGGGAGGATAGCGAAGGGCAACCGGTGCAGCGTACCGAGGATAAGGTCGGTCCCTACGAATTGCAGGATTTCAATCTCTATTACATACTTCGTCTCGGTTACCTGCCGACGAAGGTGGCATTTATGGCCTGGAACGCCTGGCACGACAAGAGCCGGCAAAGCTGGCCCGACATCCCCGAAGAGAAGCGCCATCAGTACACAATCGGAGAGATCAAGCGCTGGCTCAGGATATTTCTAAAGCGATTTTTCAAGACCAGCCAGTACAAGCGGAGTTGCATGGCCAATGCCCCGAAGGTCGGCTCCGGAGGCTCCCTTTCGCCGCGCGGGGACTGGCGTGCGCCAAGCGACAGTGAAGCGGATGCCTGGCTTGTCCAGCTTGAGAAAGTTCCGGACGTAGATCATGACTGATAGATCTATTATTTTTTAACGCCCAGTTTTACTTCGTTTGCCTGTTTCTGTGCAAGCCCCAGAAAGAGCCGATAAGGTCCGGGTGTGCCGGGAGGTACAAACGCTATCCGATCGCCCGGTTTTATGGGATAATCGAGCCGTTGCGCGAATCCGTTGACAAAAAGTATTTCTACCTTTTTCATCGGTATATCGAACTTTTCTGCCAGATCGTCGGCGTTGGTTTCACCGTCAATCGGGACAACAAGAGGCCACGGCCAGTTTCGTTCCGCAAAAAGCTTCATCAATTCGCCGAATGCACGTACTTCGATCGTATTCAAGGTAATTTCTCTCCTTTCGACTGTCCCCGCTGGTTCCCTTTCTGGAACAGTTCGTATGAGCGATGATACTATACTATTATATTTTTGCATATATATTTGAAGGATTCAATTGCAGGAAAAACCTGGTCCGGTAAAGAACCGGACCTGAAGTTCCCCCGTTGACAGGGGGGGGTAATAATGGGGACGGAAACAGCCCGTCAGGAGTGAGCAGAGGATCCCTTCAACTTCCTAATCCAGGATTATTTGGCATATTTCCCGATAGTTGCAAAATTATTCAGATTACATCCCCCCCCACGTGGTATAGTGGCCGCGAAAATTCTGAAAAGGACACATGTAACATGAAACTTCTGCATCAGCTGAACCCGCAACAGAAAGAGGCTGTCATCCATGGCGAGGGACCCCTTTTGATCCTGGCAGGGGCGGGGTCCGGGAAAACCCGGGTGATCGTACACCGGATCGCATATCTGGTCAGGGAAAGGGGGGTGCCACCTTGGCAGATCCTGGCGCTCACCTTCACAAACAAGGCCGCCGGCGAGATGAAGGAACGGGTTAAGAAGCTCCTTGACGACGGTCCGCTCCCCCTGATCTCCACGTTCCATTCGGCCTGTGCGCGTTTTCTCCGCAGGGATATCCACCATCTGGGATACCGGACAAATTTTACCATCTACGATGACAAGGACTCCGAGAAGCTGATCAGGGAAATCCTCGCCGAGCTCAATCTGGACGACAAAAAATTCCCCCCCAAGCTTTTTGCCGCAGCTATTGACGACAGCAAGAATCGGGGGATGGGCCCCGGAGAGTTACCTTCCGGTGATTTTTTCCAGAAGAAAGTTGCCCTTGTTTACGGCGCGTACCAGGACCGGCTAAGGAAGAGCAATGCCCTTGACTTCAACGATCTGGTCATGCTTGCAGTGCAGCTCTTCGAGACCGTACCTGAAGTTCTGGAGAGCTACCGGGACCGTTACCGCTGGATCCTTGTCGATGAATACCAGGATACCAACGCCATTCAGTACCGGCTGGTGCAGCTGCTGGCAGGTACGCGGAGGAATCTCTGCGTGGTGGGTGATGACGACCAATCCATCTACCGCTGGCGCGGCGCAGATATCAGAAACATACTCGATTTTGAAAAGGATTTCACAGGGGTGAAGCTTATCAAGCTGGAACAGAATTACCGTTCCACCCACAATATCCTGACGGCCGCCAGCAAGGTAGTGGAGAAAAACCGGGGACGGAAGGGGAAAACACTCTGGACGGAGAACCCGAGCGGGGACCGGATTACCTTCCGAAGGCTCGAGAATGAGTGGGAAGAGGCGCGTTTCGTATGCCGTGAAATCGGGATGTTTTTACGAAAAGAGGGGAACCTGCGGGACATCGCCGTCTTCTACCGGACCAATGCCCAGTCCCGCGTTATGGAGGATTCCCTGCTACGGGAAGGGCTTGCCTACCATATGGTCGGAGGAATGCGCTTTTACGCCCGCATGGAGATCAAGGATATCCTTGCCTATCTGAAGGTTCTGGACAATCCTGCCGACGAGATCGCCCTGAAAAGAATCATCAATACGCCGCCACGCGGAATTGGTCACACGACCCTGGACAAAATCGCTTCCCTGGCGGCGGAACGTCAGACAACCTTTTTCGAAGCGATGCAGGAGGCAACAGATACCACTCTCCTTTCCGCCGCAACCAGAAAAAAAGTCGCCGCTTTCATCGAGATGCTGGAAAGATTCCGCAGCAGGACCGGTTCCATGCCACTGGCGGAACTTGCCTCCAGCATCATCGAGGAGACCGGCTACGTCAAGCGGATGAAGGAGGAGCAGAGCGAGGAGGCGGAGGATCGCCTCTCCAACCTGCAGGAGCTCCTCACTGCACTGGATGAGTTCGAACGGACTCGGCCCGAAAACAAGCTGTCCGATTTTCTGGAGCAGGTTGCGCTTATTTCAGACGTTGCTGCGGGGGAGGAAAAAAATAATTCCATCACCCTTATGACACTCCACTCGGCCAAGGGGCTGGAGTTCCCGGTTGTATTCATGATAGGAATGGAGGAGCGGCTTTTTCCCCATCTCCGCTCGCTGGAGGACCAGGAGCAGATGGAGGAGGAACGCCGCCTCTGCTACGTTGGGATGACCCGGGCCATGTCCCGGCTGATACTGACAAATGCCCGCAGACGTCGGACCTTCGGTCAGGACCAGTGCAATTCTCCGTCCCGCTTCATAGCTGATATCCCGCAGGAACTGCTCAACCTGGAAGAAGAATATCAGCATGCCCCTCGCTACGAAGAAAGGGGGGAAGCCCCTCCGGATGGCGCGCCCCCCTTCGGGCCGCACTTTCCCCTGCGCCGGGGGGAACCCTCCGGGCACAACCTCGCCCCGGCCCTTCAGGGGGGAGAGGAATCATACCAGGCCAATGAGGTGCAGCTCGTAACGGACGATTCGGAAGAGGTGTTCCAGGGGATGAAGGTTCGCCACGGCAAATTCGGGGTCGGCAGCATCCGCTTTATCGAAGGGAAGGGAGAAAACCAGAAAGTCATCGTCTGGTTCAATTCCGTCGGACAGAAGAAGCTACTGGTCCGGTTCGCAGGACTGGAAAGGGTATGACGGCAGCGGCAGAGAGCTCCCCCTCCTCCGCGATATTGCCATAATATCCCTTTCATGCTACAAGGACAGGATAATCGAAAAATTTTCCACAAACGGGGCACTGCATGAAGATAACGCGCAAAGAAGTCGATCACGTAGCAAGACTGGCCCGCCTGGAGTTGACCGAAGCGGAAAAAGAGATCTATACCGGGCAGATGGACTCGATTCTTGCCTACGTGGACAAGTTGAACGAGCTCGATACCGAAGGGGTCCTCCCGACCTCCCATGCCGTTCCGATGGAAAACGCATTCCGGGAGGATGAGGCTGTTTCTTCCATCGGAACCGACAACGCCCTCCTCAATGCGCCGGACCGGTCCGACAGCTTCTTTCGGGTCCCCCAGGTAATCGAATAAAGAGGGAACCTACGCCATGCGGCACGGATTATCCCCGAAAAACCGGACAGGTAACAGATAATATCACCTCGCAAATTGTCATTCCGGCAGTAAGTATGAACCGGAATCCAGACTGTGACATATTGAAAGCATGGATCCCCGTTAGAATCATTCGGGGATGACGTAGAAAAATTGCGGCTTCATCAGATAAGAATCACCGATATTTATGAAGGAGTTATGATGCAACTCTACGAACTGACCATCCACGAACTGCATGCAAAGCTGAAGACCGGAGAAGTTTCTTCGGTGGAAGCAACCAGGTCGATACTGGACCGCATCGATGCAGTCGAAGACAAGGTACACGCTTTTATAACCATTACCCCGGAGGAAGCGATGCAAAACGCCGCAGCTGCCGACAAGAGGATTGCCGCGGGCGAAATGGACATACTTACCGGAATCCCGGTTGCACTCAAGGACATCTTTCTGACCTCGGGAATCCGGACCACCTCCGCTTCCCGCATCCTCGGGAACTTTATCCCCCCCTATGATGCGACCGTTGTTGCCAAGCTCCGTGAGAGGGGGATCGTCCTGATCGGCAAACTCAACCAGGACGAATTCGCCATGGGCTCCTCCACGGAATCGAGTTACTTCGGCGTGACCAGGAACCCCTGGAATGCGGATCATATCCCCGGCGGCTCATCCGGCGGCTCGGCGGCCTGCATCGCGGCGCGCCAGGCGACGACAACCCTCGGCACGGATACCGGCGGCTCTATCCGCCAACCGGCGGCTCACTGTGGCTGCGTCGGGCTGAAACCGACTTACGGCCGGGTATCCCGCTACGGCGTTATCGCCTATGCCTCCTCTCTTGACCAGGTTGGCCCCATCACCCGGGATGTCACAGACTGCGCGATCATGCTCGGCGCAATCGCCGGTCACGACCCGAAGGACTCCACCAGTGTCGAGCTTCCCGTCCCCGATTATACGCAGACGCTCGCAAACGGGGTAAAGGGCCTCAGAATTGGTCTCCCGAGGGAATACTTCATCGAGGGGCTCGATCCCGAAGTGAAGAAGGCAATGGATGAGGCAATTGCCACCTACAAGGGACTCGGTGCGGAATTCGTGGAGATTTCGCTCCCCCATACCGACTATGCGGTAGCAACCTACTACCTCATTGCCACCGCCGAGGCGAGCTCCAATCTTGCCCGTTATGACGGAGTCCGCTTCGGCTATCGGAACAGCGATGCCAAGGGACTTCTCGACATGTACATGCTGAGTCGCGACGAAGGGTTCGGTGCGGAGGTGAAAAGACGCATCATGATCGGTACCTACGCCCTCTCATCGGGCTACTATGACGCATACTATCTGAAGGCGCAGAAGGTGCGCACCCTGATCATGGAGGACTTCACCAGGGCCTTCGGAAAGGTGGACCTTATCCTGACCCCCGTGACCCCTACCCCTGCCTTCAGGATCGGCGAAAAAACAAGTGATCCGCTCCAGATGTACCTTTCCGATATCTTCACCATTCCGGTCAACCTGGCAGGGACCTGCGGTATGTCGATACCTGCCGGATTCAGCAGTGAAGGTCTCCCGATCGGTCTGCAACTGATAGGAAGCCCCTTCGGCGAAGAGACCCTCCTGCGCGCCGCCTATGCCTTCGAGCAGAACACCTTATGGCACAAACGGAAGGCGAAGATCTGAGCCTGTCGCCCTCTGATCATTAATTCCGCACTCAGAGCAACTCCCCCCGGGGGCTTTGCGAGATTCCAGATTTTGTAATACTTATTTATTGGAGACTCCCATGAAATACCAGGTCGTAATCGGGCTGGAGGTCCACGCCCAGCTCCTAACCAACTCGAAAATTTTCTGCGGCTGCTCCACGAAGTTCGGCGCCGAACCGAACTCCCAGACCTGTCCCGTCTGCCTCGGCCTGCCGGGTGCACTCCCGGTACTCAACAGGAAAGTTGTGGAATACGCCATCCGGGCAGGATTGGCAACCAGCTGTTCTATCGCCCCCCGCAGCATCTTCGCCCGGAAGAACTACTTTTACCCCGACCTCCCCAAGGGGTATCAGATCAGCCAGTTCGAGCTCCCCATCTGTCTGGATGGCCACCTGGAGATCGAACTCGAGGGAGAAACTAAAAGAATAGGGATTACCCGGATCCACATGGAAGAAGATGCCGGCAAGCTTCTGCACCTCGACACGATGGAGGCAGGGGAAATGTCCTTCGTCGACCTCAACCGGGCCTGCACCCCCCTTCTGGAGATCGTCTCCGAGCCCGACATGAGGAGTCCCGAGGAGGCGATCGCCTATCTCAAAAAACTGCACCAGATCGTGGTCTACCTCGGGATCTGCGACGGGAACCTGGAGGAGGGAAGCTTCCGCTGCGACGCCAACGTATCGCTGATGCCGGTTGGAGCAGAGACCTTCGGCACCCGCGCCGAGCTGAAGAACATCAACTCGTTCCGCTTTATCAAGCAGGCCATCGAGTACGAAATGGAACGGCAGGCGGATATCCTGGATGAAGGAGGGAAAGTGATTCAGGAAACGCGCCTGTTCGATCCCGACACCGGGACAACCCGTTCCATGCGAAGCAAGGAAGAAGCCCATGATTACCGCTATTTCCCCGATCCGGACCTGGTCCCACTGGTGATAGGAGCGGACTGGATAGAAGATATCCGTCAGACCTTGCCGGAACTGCCGGACGCAAAAAGAAGCCGCTATGTTGGCGAACTCGCCCTTCCCGAATACGACGCCGAGGTCCTGGCCGCCTCGCGGGAGATTGCGGAATATTTTGATGCCTGTCTGGCTTTCTACCCGCAGGCAAAGACCGTTTCCAACTGGGTCATGGGCGATCTGCTCCGGTCGCTGAAGGAAGATAACAGCAATATCGCTGACTGTCCGGTCACCCCGCGACTCCTGGCAGATATGCTTCAGCTGATCGAAAACGGCACGATCTCCGGCAAGATTGCCAAGACCGTCTTCGACGAGATGTATAAAACCGGCAAAGAACCGGTTCGGATTGTCGAAGAAAAGGGGCTGGTGCAGGTGACCGACAGCAGCGAGATCGAAAAGATCATCGAGGATGTACTGGCAAAGGATCCGGTTCAGGTCGAGGCCTACCGGAGCGGCAAGGAGAAGCTGTTCGGCTTTTTTGTCGGCCAGGTGATGAAGGCGAGCAGGGGAAAGGCAAATCCGGGCCTGGTAAATGAGATCCTCTCAAAGAAACTCAAGGGGTAATGACTTTCGCCCCCCCTTTCCCTCCTAAGGAAGGGGCCGGTCGTTCGAATCGTCTCGGGGACGCCAATAAAAACAAGGGATTAGCTGATTAGCGGGCGTTGTCAAGGGAATTGTCGCATTTTTTAAGCTGCAGTCTTTGAGGCTTCCCGATAGTTGTGATCTGATTTTCTCGGGTTGAGCGTCACTTCTTTTGTATGGTTCCAATTTCGGCATTTTCCCGACCAACGCTCGG
>CAIWTU010000067.1 GCA_903915655.1 uncultured Geobacter sp. | reverse complement strand
TGCTGCTGGTTATCTTGGGTCCATCCTGTGCGAACATCTGTTAAATGCCGGGTATCGCGTCACTGCCCTAGACACCCTGATCTATGGTGAACAAAACCTAAACCACCTTTGTGCCAACCCTGACTTTGATTTTATTCGAGGAGATGCTCGTGACGCATCGGTGATAAGGCAAGTCCTCAAAAGTGTTGATGCTATAGTTCCGCTGGCGGCTATTGTGGGGGCCCCGGCCTGCGATCTTGATCCTTATTTGGCCACCTCTACAAACCGCGATGCTATATCTCTGCTCTGTAAACTACGCAGCAAAGAGCAATTAATCATCTATCCGACCACTAACAGTGGATACGGAACAAAGACCGGCGACGTTTTCTGCACAGAAGAATCCTCACTTGACCCAATTTCGCTTTATGGACGCACCAAGGTTGAAGCAGAGGAGATAGTTCTGTCAGCCGAGAATTCAATCACCCTGCGTCTGGCAACAGTTTTTGGCATGTCACCCCGCCCCCGACTGGACCTTTTAGTCAACCATTTTACTTATGCGGCCTTCTTCGATGGATACCTTGTCATATTCGAAAAGGACTTCAAGCGTAACTACGTTCATATCCGTGATGTTGCCGACTGTTTTATCCATTGTATCCAGAACTCTGCTAGGATGATCGGCAGACCTTACAATGTGGGCCTTGATGCCGCGAACCTGTCCAAGGAGGAGCTGGCGCTCAAAATCAAGGAACATATTCCAAAATTCTACCTTCACTTTTCTGAGGTGGGAAGTGATCCGGACAAACGGAACTATGTCGTTTCCAATCAGCGGCTACGCGAAGCAGGTTTTGAAGCTAAGCGTTCATTGGATGATGGTATCCTCGAACTGATAAAAGGATTTCGACTTCTGGGTCGTATGCCAGGAAAAAACATATAATGATAGGGCTTGAATACACAACTGCCGTTATCCTTGCCGGTGGCTTGGGAACCAGACTTCGAGAGGTCGTCGCGGACCGGCCTAAGGTGCTAGCTGAGGTTGGCGGTCGTCCTTTTCTTGCCTATCTCCTGGATCGTCTGGCCAATGCCGGTATCAGACGGGTTGTACTCTGTACGGGTTATATGGCAGAGTTGATTTCCGATACTTTTGGTAACAGCTATCGTGGCATGTCTCTACTCTATTCAAAGGAAGAGACGCCACTCGGCACTGGGGGGGCACTTCGGCTGGCACTGCCGCTAATCAATTCAGACCCGGTACTGGTAATGAACGGTGATTCATTTTGTGATGCCGATCTTGAGAAGTTTGCCCGCCGCCACAATGCCGTCGTAGCACATGCCTCACTGGTACTGGTACTGGTCGAAGATGTTGCCCGCTATGGTGTAGTTGAAGTTGACGCAGCTGATCGTGTTGTCAGTTTCATAGAAAAGGGGAGTCGAAGAGGAGAAGGAATGATTAATGCCGGCATCTATCTGATTGCCAAACAGGTCATCGAGTCGATTTCCTCCGGGGGGGCTGTTTCTTTGGAAAAGGATATTTTCCCGCAACTGATTGAAAATAGGCTGAATGCTTTCCAACATAATGGCAGATTTATTGACATTGGCATGCCTGTCGACTACTATGCCGCATCTTCTTTTTTGGCCCAACATGGTTGATATTTTTGCATCCGGGGAGACACCATGATC
>CAIWTU010000066.1 GCA_903915655.1 uncultured Geobacter sp. | reverse complement strand
GGGGTATTATCCCGAGCAGATAGCCGGATGGAGAGCATCCATCGTCCAGGGGTTATCTGCTCCCCCCAACAAGGCCGATCGCGAGCAGTTGCAGCAGCAGTCAAAAATGATCAAGCAGTTACATCAAGAGTTGAATCGTAAAGAGAAAGCCCTCGCTGAGACTGCGGCACTATTGGTTCTTGGAAAAAAGGTCGCAGCGCTCTGGGAAGAATAAGGGGGCGGAAGATCGACCTCCCTGAGCGCCGCGAACTGATCCTTATGATAGAAGCAGCCTGTACTGCCGGAGCGCGCCTGGCACCAAGCTGCTAGATTGCCGGCATAGAGATTCAAAGAACAGAAAAACCAGTAACAACAGGAGACGTGCGTCAATGTCGCCGTAAAAGTGCCCATAAATTCAGCAAAGCAGAAACAAAACCTGGGGCAGACAAAAAAACGCTCGGTAGTCGCCCTCCAAAACTGCTCGTCAACATCGAGATTCTATCATTTTGCAAGAGGTTCAACTACTTAGTACTTATAATTTTGTCATTTCAAAAATGCCACATCCATACAAACAACCAAAGTTATTCTGTGCCGTTAAGTCGGTGATTGGTACGTTATCGTGAAAGTCACCAGAATCATCAACAAACGAGAACTGGTCTAATTGGTATTTATTAGCGAAATGCTTGAGCAAGTAATCCACTGAAAAAACACGATGGGCATTAAATTCGATTCTTTGAGGTCCAATCGGTACGGAAAAATAAAACTTTCCACCTCTCTTTAGAATTTTGTTCAAGTTGTTTAATCCCACAATGTGGCCATCATAATTTACTGGGTCTCCATATCTTCCCAAACCGAAGTGTTCAATGGCATGTAGGCATGATAACGAATCGCAATAGCTGACTAATTTCTCATTTATAGGAGCCATTAAATCCGCTTGCTTAAATCTCATATTCGGTATGTTGGTAGATAATGGGCGAATATCGAATACGTCAACTGAGCGAAATGAAGCCACGTGAGCGACAAAACCATCAACCCGTGACCCAACATCAACGTGTATTGTTGGATTATTTATGTGAATTCTTCTTGCTACGTGTAAATCTTGATGGAAGTAATACCCCTTGGCAGAACCGCTTTCCCTGTATCTATCTTCAAGGCAAGGGTAGGGCTTCCCAAATGGAAATAATTTTTCCGTTGATTTACTTTGGTTTTTTAGAGTGTTTAGGTCACGAAAATAGGAAGGTAGCCCCCTGATTGAGTAGATGCTTTTACGAGGGTCAATTCCAATCATCACTAACAAGCTGTAGATGCGGCGTAGAAGTTTTTTCATTACTGGCTATTCCCTTTAGGGATCGCAGAATTAGACCGTTGTCCAATAACCGTACTGTGCTTAACGGTTGGTCGAAAGTTAGCCTATCTGCCCTTGCAAAAATATCCATATTTAAGGCCACCATCTGATTCAAACTTCAGTCCTATACCATAGCCATCTTGAAAAAACACGTAATATGTTCAAATTATAATCCCCATAGAGGGCACTATCTCGAACCCACTCTATAACCGAGTACTTTGACTTTTACAACACCGAAAGGCCCCACCAATCGATGGGCAACAACACGCCAGGTCAGGTCTACCAAACGTCAAGTGGTGGCGGCGCAAAAATCGTAAACAAATTTGTAGAGCGCAAAAATCATGATCAAACCCTGGAGAGCGCCGCTCCGTAGGCATGAAAAAGCGGCAGCCCTTCAACTATGAATACGGAAAAATCATCCATAAACAAGGAGTCCACAGGGTCAGAGGATTCCACAGGGAGTCCAAAGGGCCAGGACTTGATACCTTGATAAGAGTGAAGAGTCGGGGTCTGTCCCAGGAAGTGAAATAATTCGAAAATGAGATTTCCACCAACACCGTTTGCGTGGTTTACTAACTGCTTTTCAAGGACTCTGGGTGCCGGCACCGGAAAAGGACCAGAAAGACCAGAGGCCAGGCGGCAGATGGGCGAAAGAAAGTTCGGTGGAGGAGAGATTTCCGGGGGCCACGAGAGCGGCCCGAGGTGGCGCAAAGAGAACTGATTTAACGTAAGGAAAGTTCAATCCTAAACCGGAGAGGGACCTGAGACGGTCGCTTCGGCAAAAAAAGGGGGCTACAGCAATTGCCGTAACCCCTCGAAATTTATGGTCGGGATGAGAAGATTTGAACTTCCGGCCCCCTGCTCCCGAAGCAGGTGCGCTACCAGGCTGCGCTACATCCCGACTCGGTTTTTATAACTTGTCAGGGCTTTTTTGTCAACAGGATATCTGTGCAATCGCCGATGACTGAAACAAATTCTATTGATCTGCGTCATCTTATCGCTTTCGCTTAATTTCGCACGCAAAAGCTTTTCTTCTAAATGCGGCAATTTATCCGCAACAAAACCATTGTCAGAAAAACCTCTAAGTGTTACAAAGTTTATATATTATCAGGTGTGTTGAGGGATTCAATGATCTATCGGGATCTGCACGATTTCCTCCGCAGGCTGGAAGAGACGGAAGAGCTCCTGCGGGTGCGGGTTGAGGTTGACCCGAATCTGGAGGTTGCAGAAATTGCCGACCGTGTCAGCAAGCTCAACGACGGGGGGGTGGCGCTCCTTTTCGAGAAGGTGAAAGGGAGCAGGTTTCCCCTGGCAATCAATCTGTTCGGTTCGGAAAGACGCATCTGCCTTGCGCTGGGGGTTGACGACCTGAATGCCCTTTACCGGCACGCAAATGAATTTCTCTCCCTTTTGCCGGACGGGTTGGCAAAACGCTGGTGGGAATTTATCGGTTTTCCGCCGAAACAGGTTGAGAAAGCCCCCTGTCAGGAAATTGTGGAAATTACCGCCGATCTTACCAGATACCCTTTTCTCAAGTGCTGGCAGGAAGACAGCGGCAAAACGATTACGCTGCCACTTGTTTTCAGTGCGGACCCGGTTACCGGCGGTGCAAACTGCGGCATGTACCGGGTTCAGATTCTCGATAGTGCAAGGGTGGCCATACATTGGCAGCCGCGGAGCGGTGGGGCGAAGCATTTCCAAAAATACCTAGAGCAGGGAAAACGGATGCCGGTTGCGATTGCCATCGGCGGCGAACCGGCCGTTCTGTTTTCGGCGATCCTCCCTTTACCTGTAACAGTTGACGAGATGCGCTTCGCCGGTTTTCTGCGCAACACCCCGGTTGAACTGGTCAGCTGCCTCACTACACCGCTTTTGGTGCCGGCGGGCGCCGAACTTGTTATCGAAGGATACATAGAATCATCTGAGATGATCAGGGGGTGCACGTTCGGAAACCATACGGGCTTTTATGCTCCGGCGCCGGATGCCCCGGTTGTGCATGTGACCTGTGTAACCAGAAAAAAGTCACCCGTATTTACGGCAACCGTGGTCGGCAGGCCACCCATGGAGGATTGCTGGCTGGCAAAGGCCGCTGAAAGGCTGATATTGCCGTTTATCCAACTGGAATTGCCGGAGATAGTCGATATAAATCTTCCCATGGAATGGATATTCCATAACAGCGCCATTGTTTCGATTGACAAAAAATACCCGGGCCATGCCGGGGAGGTAATGCACGCACTCAGAAAGAGCGCCTGGTTGCAGCGCGCCCGGCTGCTCCTGGTGGTGGATGCTGATCTCGATGTAAGGGATCTCTCCCTGGTCGCCTGGAAAGTCATTAACAACATGGATTGGCAACGGGACCTCTTGCCCGTTGACGATCGGTTGGCAAACTCTTCACCCGATTCATCATTTCCTCTCTCTGAAAGTCTTGTCAACATAGATGCAACCCGCAAATGGCCCGAAGAACGTAACGGGCGTCCCTGGCCAAGTGAAATCGTTAAGGATGAGGCAGTCAGACGTTTGGTCGACCGCAGATGGAAAGAGTACGGATTCTGACCGGAAAGGAAAGTTTTTTCCAGGGGGGTGAGGCTTGTTGCCTGAAATGAGCAAGGCCCGGCCACTCCTGTAAAACGCCTAAATGATGTTTGCCAGGGTAAAAATTTTTCTTGAGATGATAAAATTCCACCATACGGTGTTTGCCCTCCCGTTTGCCTTTACCGGCGCTATCCTCGCGGCTAAAGGTCTTCCAGGAGCCTCGCAGTCATTCTGGATAATCATTGCAATGGTGGGAGCCCGAACCGCAGCCATGGGGTTTAATCGCCTGATCGATGCGGAAATAGATGCGCAAAACCCCCGTACCAGCGGGAGGGCGATTCCTGCCGGGCTGTTGGGTAAGGGTTCGGTTGTGCTATTTGTCGTGATCTTCAGCATGCTTTTTGTCTTTGCCTCTTTTCGACTTAATTTGCTCTGTTTTTACCTCTCGCTGCCGGCGCTTGCTCTCCTTGCATTATATTCCTACTGCAAACGATTCACTTCCCTGAGCCATCTGGTTTTGGGGGCCTGCCTGGCCGCCGCGCCGCTCGGGGCATGGATTGCGGTAACGGGTTCACTGGGAGTGCCGGCCATCCTTCTTGGGGTGGGGGTGCTCTTCTGGGTAGCAGGTTTTGATATTCTTTATGCGCTGCAGGACCTTGATTTTGACCGCTCGGCAGGGCTTTATTCGATTCCGGCGAGCCTCGGGATAACGAGTTCGCTCCGGATGGCCCGTCTCTTCCATCTGGTATTGCCTGTAGTACTTGTTACGATCTGCTATCTTCTGAACCTGGGCCCCCTGTTCATTTGCGGGATTTTAGCCTCCACTATAATGCTTGCCTACGAGCACTGGCTGTTGCGGGATGCCGATCTGAGAATGCTTGACAATGCCTTTTTCAAAACGAACGGTTATATCAGCCTGGTGATATTTATCTTCACACTGGGCGATCTCCTCTGGAGGCAAGCCAAGATATGAAAAGCGGACATATCGTTGTAGCAATAACCGGAGCTTCCGGTGCAATCTACGGACTCCGGCTGATTGAGGAGCTATTATCTGCCGGATTCCGTCTCTCCCTCCTGATCAGCAAAACCGGTTTTGAGGTCCTGAAGCATGAAACCGGACTCGACTGGGTCGGCAATGAGGCAGAAGTTACTCGTTTGCTGCGAGACCATTTTCGGGAAGAAAGAGGGGTTGAATATTTTGCCGAGGACAATTTCTTTGCCCCGGTTGCGAGCGGTTCCTCAGTCCCTGATGCGATGGTTCTCTGCCCCTGCACCATGGGAACCTTGTCGAGGATAGCCTCTGGCAACTCTGGAAATCTGCTGGAACGATCCGCCGATGTGGTATTGAAAGAGCACCGCACTCTCGTACTGGTCCCCCGAGAGACCCCGCTCAGCGACATCCATCTGGAAAATATGTTGAAACTTTCCCGTAGTGGCGCACGGATTGTCCCGGCCATGCCCGCCTTTTATCAAAAACCGAAATCGGTGAATCAGATGGTCGATTTTGTGGTTGGGAAGGTCTTGGACGCGCTCGGGATTGAACATGAACTTTTCCGGCGTTGGGGCAATTGATCGGGATGCAGATTACGTTGGAAGCCATATCCGGCAAGGTAAAAGAAGGGATACGAATAACCGATGCCGAGGCCCTCTATCTTTTCGAGTCAAACGACCTGCTTGGGATCGGCGAGTTGGCAGCTTTTGTGAATGAAAGGAAAAACGGCAAGAGGGTTTTTTTCAATATAAACCGCCATATCAATTACAGCAACATCTGCGTGAAGCGCTGCGACTTCTGTGCCTTTTCCCGCAAAGCCGGGGAGGCCGGCGCCTACACACTTGATCATGCGGAAATAAGGGGGCGTGCCTCTGAAGCTCTTCTCCAGGGGGCCACTGAATTGCACATAGTCGGGGGTCTCCACCCGGAACTGCCGTTCGAGTTCTATCTGGAGATGCTCAGGACGTTGAAGTCGGTTTCGTCTTCCCTGCATCTAAAGGCCTTTACGGCTGTCGAGATTGATCACCTGGCCGGGATTTCCGGGCTTGGCATCAGAGCTCTGCTGCAAAAATTGATCGAAGCCGGCCTTGGCTCTCTGCCGGGAGGCGGGGCGGAAATTTTTGCCGGGAGAGTCCGGCGCAAACTATGTCCCGATAAGATCAGCGGGGAGAGATGGCTGGAGATAATGGAACATGCCCACAGACAGGGCCTCGGGTCGAATGCTACAATGCTGTACGGCCATCTCGAAGATTTTGCCGACCGTATCGACCATTTCCGCAGACTAAGAGAGCTCCAGGACAGAACCGGCGGTTTCCAGGCTTTCGTCCCACTTCCCTTCCAGCCGGAAAACAGTCGTTTGTCAATGGAGAGGGTGGCCGCTACCACCGGTCTGGATGACCTTAAGACCCTGGCGATTGCCCGCCTCTACCTCGATAATTTCGAGAATATAAAGGCTTATTGGGTAATGCTCGGGGAGAAAACCGCTCAAGTTGCACTCGCATTCGGGGCTAACGACCTCGACGGCACTGTAATCGAGGAAAAGATCGGACATGACGCAGGGGCCGATTCGCCCCAGTCCCTCTCCCTGGCAAAAATTGTAAGGCTGATTCGCAAGGCCGGGAAAATTCCGGTAGAACGGGATACCTTGTATCATCCCTTGCGCGAATATTGATAACTTCGAGGCCAGGGGCCAGGATGGGGCATTTAAGGCATGTTGGAATCTTTACGCAATAAAATAGCGGCCGGAACGGGGATAACAAGAGATGAAGCCCTTTATCTGCTGACCAAAGCTGAACTACTTGCTCTAGGCGGACTTGCCAATGGCATCCGCCGACGTTTACATCCGGAAAACAGTGTAACCTTTGTGGTGGACCGGAACGTCAACTATACCAATATCTGTGAGTCACGGTGTAAATTCTGCGCCTTTTACCGTGATGCTGCGGCCCCTGATGCATTCCTCCTGACTGAAAAGGAGATATTCTCGAAGATAGCAGAGCTGGCTGACCAGGGTGGAACACAACTCCTCATGCAGGGTGGCCTGCATCCCGGACTTGGTGTTGATTTTTTCGAACCTCTCTTTCGGGGGATCAAGCGACTCTTCCCCCATATCCAGATCCATTCCCTTTCACCGGCCGAAATAGCCCATATGGCGAATGTTTCGAAAATTACCATCGGAGAAGCGTTATGCCGGCTGAAGGAGGCCGGACTTGATTCTATCCCTGGTGGCGGAGCAGAAATTCTTGTTGACAGGGTCCGGAAAGAGATTTCGCCAAACAAGATCACATGGAAAGAGTGGTCGTCGGTAATGCGGGAAGCTGCGCTTCTTTCCATGCCGACAACTGCAACCATGATGTTCGGCAGCCGGGAGATGCCGGAAGAGATTGTCGAGCATCTCTTCCGGATAAGGGAGCTGCAGGGGGAGGGAGGGACCTTTACCGCCTTTATACCCTGGACATACCAGCCGGGCAATACCGAATTGGGGGGTGAGACGGCGACCGGCGCGGAATACCTGAAGGTTTTGGCTCTGTCACGTATCGTGCTGGACAATATAGCGAATATTCAGGCGAGTTGGGTTACGCAGGGAGCCAAAATCGCCCAGATTGCTCTCTTTTTCGGTGCCAACGACTTGGGTGGCACCATGTTGGAGGAGAACGTCGTTGCCGCGGCGGGCTGCTCATTTCGCCTCAACAGGGAAGAAATAGTGCATCTTATCAAAAATGCCGGTTTTCGTCCTGTCCAACGCTCCACTCTTTATGATACAGTAGGGAAATATTAAAAATACCCGGGAGGCAGCTTCGCGGCGGTTCTATTAAACCAGTTACTGTTCGGAAAGGTTTTTTCCAGCACCGGTTGTGTCAATCTAAGGGTTCGCTTGTGCATGTCGCTGATGCACGTCCCGGCGCACACCCTGATTTTGCACCCCCTTCGGGCAGGCTTTGCTGTCAGCTTCTGCTCAGCCAAGGTTGAAAGCAAGGGCAAAAATCTCCGATTCGAATCAGAAACCAACAGTTTTTCATCCGGGACTTCCGGATGAAAGCTAGATTACGAGCAAGATGGAAAACATGCATACAACAATTCCTGAAATCATATCAACCCCTGATGGACTCGAACAACTGGTAAGAAACTATTGCAATGAGACTCTGCTGGCGTTCGATCTTGAAGCGGATTCCATGCACCATTACAGGGAAAAGGTTTGCCTGATACAGGTTGCCACTTCAACCGAGGCAGTTCTGATCGACCCGCTTGTTTTGCCGGATATCTCATCTCTTGCATCTCTTCTGGTAGATCCTGCCATTCGCAAGGTCTTTCACGGAGCTGACTATGATGTCCGTTCAATGCGGCGCGATTTTTCCGTGCAGGTAAACAACCTATTTGACACGATGATCGCCTGCCAGTTTCTTGGTGAAAAAGAGGTCGGGCTGGCTGCCGTGCTGAAAAAACGGTACGGAGTAGATCTTGACAAGCGGTATCAAAAGGCCGATTGGAGCAAAAGGCCACTGGAACCTGCAATGATTGCCTATGCAGCGGCTGACACCTCTTTACTGGTTCCCCTCTACAGACAGCTTGAGAGCGAACTTGTTGCTAAAGGAAGACTAGCATGGGTTGAGGAGGAGTCGATGCTGTTGTCCCAGGCAGCGGCTGCGGAGCGCGATAACAAACCTTTGTTTTACCGGTTTAAAGGCGCAGACAAGATGGATCCGAGGACCCTCGCCGTCTTGGAGGAACTGCTCCAGTTAAGAGACGAGAAGGCACGATTGTCCGATCGTCCCCCTTTCAAAATACTCTCCCATGAAACGCTCTCCCTGCTGGCGGAGAAAAAGCCGCGCAAGAACATGGATCTGTTTGCTCTCTCAGCTCTTTCCCCGAACCAGACAGATCGCTACGGCTCGGAAATTCTTAAAGCTGTCGGAAGAGGAGTTAGCCTTGCAGATGACCGCCTCCCCTCTTTTCCGCGTCCGGCAAGGTTGAGAAGAGACAGGCTCAAGATTGAACGGTGCAAAAAACTTAAACTCTGGAGGGAAACCAGGTCCGCAGAAATGGGACTCTATGCTGGGGTACTGGCCAACAACAACCTGTTGGAAGCCTTGTCTGACCTGGTCCCCCGGAATATGGAAGAGCTTGAAAAGGTCCCTGCACTGAGGCAGTGGCAGAGGGATGAATTCGGGGCAGAACTGCTGGCAGAACTCGGGCAAACCTGCTGAATCAGGTTATTCCTTTTGTTCCTTCGCATCCGCTTTTTCGTCGTTAAAAATTGCTTCGAACTCTTTATCAAAATCGAGAGTGTCGGTCGAATATTTTTTTGCACGGGACTCTGTTTCGTCTGGTTTCTCTACGTTTTCGTTAATAAGCTCATCCAGATCGAGTACCTGCCCGGACTGTTCGTTGGATGGGACCGGTTGTCCGGCTTTCTCCCCAGTTGTTGTTTCCAGATCGTAATTGATGAGCTGTCCTGGTAAAAATTCTCCATGCACGCCGGACTCGCCAAAAGAACCGGTGTCCGTTGCACTGGAAAGGTCCATATCCTCCAGGTCCAGCAACTGTTCTTCGTGTCCTGTAAAAAGCTGATTCTCAGCAGATTCGCTGACCGGGTCAACTGTTTCATCGAACGAAAAGCCTCCAAAGTCAATCGCGTTTCCCTCCAGGCTTTCGGCAGTATTAGCGGCTGAGGTCTCGTTCTCCGATGGAAAATCAGGGGTTGCGGTTTCATCCGGTTTTATTAAGTCCAGATCAAAGCCATCAAAAGGTCTGTCCCCCGGAATTGTATCCCCCGCAGAAGGAGCCTCCCAGGAGAAAGTTTCATCAGTTGTATCCTCTGCAGCCGCGGAAGCAGAGTCGCCAGATGGATCGCTCACTACAATCTGCTTTACTCCCGCAAAGGATATCTCGTTAGACTGAAAAACAATAGGTAATATGCCCATGTTTTTCTTGAAAGTGGCAACTTCACTGCCGCACTTTTTGCAATTATCAAGGAACTCAAAACTATTAAAACCGCATTTGGGACATTTCATATGTTGTCCTCCTCTGGGTATCTGGCTATTGCCCCATATCGCCCCAGAAAAATTGCAGAATGGCGAGTATGGCTATGGCAGCTGTTTCGGTACGCAAAATTCTTTTGCCGAGAGTTACAGGTATAAAACCGGTCTGTATGGCTGCTTCCGCTTCATCACGGGTCAGGCCTCCTTCCGGCCCAACCAGCACTGCGACGCTTTCCGGCACTGGTAGCTCTTCTAATACCGACCGGAGCCGGTTTGCCTCTTCTTTTTCCCAAAGCAATAGCTTGACAGACTGGCTGGCAAGGCCCAACGCCTCCTGAAAATCCCGGATCTGCGAAATCTCGGGAAGGGTGCTGCAGCCGGATTGCCTCGCCGCTTCCAGACTTATCCGCTGCCAGCGTACCAGTCGCTCTTTCTCCCTTTCTTTAGGGAGCCTGGGGATTGAGCGGGCGGCTACAAAGGGGACTATCCCGGAGACACCCATCTCGGTACTTTTCTGCAAGATGAGCTCCATTTTGTTTCCCTTTGGTAGGCCCTGAAAGAGTGTTATACCGGGTCCTTTGGTGATAACGGGCTCCGGCCCCTCTATTTTCAGGGGGATAATCAGTCTTTCCCTGCCGACATCCTGAATGAGCCCGGAATAGCGAGTGCCTTCCTGGTCCACGAGTGTGACTTCGGTGCCGTTTTTGAGACGCAAGACCTTCGCCATGTGACGAAAAAGGTTACCAGTGATGATCGCCTTACCTTCTTCGATGGCACTCTTGTCAAAAAAGAACCGCCGCATATTCATATTGTCCGGCAGTACGTCAGGCAACTCCATTCACCCTCTCTGGCAACTTCTATCAGGTTGACACCAAGGGGAGCGTAACAATCAAGAACAACCTGTTCCTTTTCGGTCAAAATCCCCGAAAGGATCAGAAAGCCGGACTGGTTGACCCTTTTCAGCAGTTCCGGCGCCATAACCACCAACGCCTCTGCGAGGATATTGGCCACCACCAGGTCGAATCGCCCCTCAACCAGAGACAGCGGGGTACCGGAAAGCTGCAGGGATGTCCCCACTCCGTTTAACAAAATGTTTTCCGCAGCAACCAGAACCGCTTCAGGGTCGATGTCTATAGCGGTTACTTTTAAGGTTCCGAACTTTGCCACAGCTATGCTTAGTATACCCGAACCTGTGCCGACATCAAGGACAGCGGCAGGAATTTCTTTTAATTCCCGGGCGAAAATACCTTCATGAAAATAAATCTTTTCCAGAACTTCAAGACAAAGCCGGGTGGTGGGATGAGTCCCGGTTCCAAAGGCCATGCCGGGATCCAGCTCCAGAATGATATCTTCACCCTCCGCGATAAATTCTTCCCAGGTTGGTTTTATGACCAGTCTCCTGCCGATTCGCGCCGGCTTGAAATGCACCTTCCAGCTGGTACTCCAGTCTTCTTCCTTGATGAATATTATCTGCGGTTCTTTAAAGGAGAATCCGGAAAAAGACGGACCGACTTCCAACATGTATGAGCGTATGCGGGCAATATTCGCTTCCAGTGCGGCATCCTCCTTGAAATAAGCGGTCACGGTGCTTGTTGGAGAAGTTTCCACTGATTCCAGCGAAAATGTGTCGAGTGCAAGGTTTTCGGTTATGATCCCGTTAGGCGCCAGCTCTAGCAGATATGCGGACATTTCTTCAATCATTGTTTCAGGTACTTCACATGATACTTCTGCCCACTGTTCTGTCATCAATATCCCTTTTGCCGGTCAGGCAAACTCTCCCCCGGAGATAATTTGATATATCTTGTAATAGTTTCGTGCAATTTCGGCTGCACCCTCAGGTTAATGTGAAATCCGACAATAGCACCATTATTTTGCCAAAATATCATAGATAATCTGCTAATAGCAATTAAATCATTGACAAAATTGATGCTGCGGTGTAATTCTCATTAGAAACAAGTTTAAGCATATGCTAATTGCAGAGCAAAAAAAGATTGCCGTATAGCGCATTAATTTTTTGTTGTTTGTTCGGGCTCATTGTTTTTCACTATAGCCTGATTGCACACTACCTTGATTTGTGGTAGTATCTAATGAGTAGCCGTTATCAGACAAAAGAGGCCCATTCGTTGGGCATCACAAACTCCGTTCCCCCTCAAGGCCTGACAGTGCGCCATTATTGGATAACAAGCCAATGTCGAAGCTGTGGGGCAACAATACTCCATATTCGTTCAGGTATGAATTGAAGCCCAGAATAACCGTACTATATCATGATTTAAATTAATTATCAAAATGAGAGGTCTAAAATGAAAATTCTAGTGGTAGAAGATGAGAAAAAAGTAGCAAACATTATCAAGCGTGGTCTCGAGGAAGAAAAGTTCGAGGTGGATACGGCTTTTGATGGAGATGAAGGTATAAAGCTGGCCCTTGAAGGAGGGTATAACCTTATAATCCTCGATGTAGTGCTTCCTAAAAGAGACGGCCTTAGCGTCGTGAAGGAGTTACGGGCAAGAAAGATGATGGTCCCCGTCTTAATGCTGACAGCGAAGGATTTACTGGAAGACATCGTAGCCGGCCTTAATTCCGGTTCTGATGATTATCTCACCAAACCGTTTGTTTTCGCAGAACTTCTCGCCAGGGTCAGAGCCCTCTTGCGGCGCTCAGAACTGGAGAGAGGAGCGGAAATCCGTTTTGCGGATCTCCGTCTGGATCCGGTTACTCACAAAGTATGGCGAAAGGACAAGGAGATTGATCTGACCGCCAAGGAATATGCCCTCCTGGAGTTCTTCATGCGTAATCCGAACCAGGTTCTGACAAGAACCACCATCGCTGAACATGTCTGGGATTATGTTTTTGACAGCTTCACAAACATCATAGATGTCTATGTCAACTATCTGCGCAAGAAGGTTGACCGTGACGCAGACTCAAAACTGATTCATACTGTGCGGGGTGTCGGCTATATCCTGAGGGAAGAAGAATGATGAAAGAGTAGTTACTGCAATTTGCAGGCTACAAGAAAACTAGACGATCCCGTTCCCGGTTTACCGGAGCGGGATCGTCTAGTTTCGGCCGATGATAACTGCTTCTTTATGGAGGCGGGCGTTGCTTGATGGTTGACAACCGTCTCTGCAATTATTATCTTGACTGGTAAATTTTAAAATACCGGAGGGGAATATGATCAGAACTTTACGATTAACAGCGCTGGCCGCAGCATTTTTTTCCATTATGGGAGGAGTTGCCTCAGCTCAAGGGGTACTCCCTGATTTTGTCGAGCTGGCAAAAAAAAACAAACCGACGGTTGTCAATGTCAGCACGGCAAAAGTTGTCCAGCAACGCTCTGCTCTCCAGCGACCTCCCGGAGGTTCGCAGGGAAAGGATCCCTTTGAAGACTTTTTCGGACGTTTCTTCGAGAGTGCGCCCCAGCGCCCCCACACCTCCCGCAGTCTCGGAACCGGGCTCATAATCAGTCGTGACGGCTATATCCTCACCAATTACCATGTGGTTGCCGGAGCCGACGAGATCAAGGTAAAACTCTCGGATGCGAGGGAATTCAAAGGACAACTCAAGGGATGGGATGACAAGCTTGATCTGGCCCTGCTAAAGATAGAAACAAAGGATCATCTCCCCGTGGCTGCTCTGGGTGACAGCGATGCAACGGAGGTTGGAGAGTGGGTGATGGCTATCGGTAACCCGTTCGGTCTCGGTAACACTGTTACGGCAGGTATCGTCAGCGCAAAAGAGAGGGTAATCGGCAGCGGACCCTATGATGATTTCATTCAGACTGATGCCTCGATAAATCCGGGGAATTCAGGTGGGCCTCTTATTAACGCACGTGGCGAGGTGATCGGCATCAATACCGCCATTGTGGCAGGAGGTCAGGGGATCGGGTTTGCCATTCCGGTCAACATGGCAAGAAACGTTATCAATCAGCTGAAGGAAAAGGGGAAAGTGACGAGGGGTTGGCTCGGTGTTGTCATTCAGCCAATTACTCCTGCGCTGGCCAAGTCCTTTGGTCTGCAAAGTGGGGCAGGCGCCCTCCTTTCCGATGTGGTAAAAGAGGGCCCGGCACAAAAGGCCGGATTGAAAAGCGGTGATATAATTACGGAGTTTGACGGGAAGAAGATCCGCGAGATGAATGAGCTCCCTAAACTGGTTGCTGTAACTCCAGTAGGCAAAAAGGTCAAGGTCGTCATACTCAGAAATGGCAAAGCGGAGACAAGGATTGTGCTGGTCGAACAGATGAAAGAAGGGGGGGCAGAAGGGGGTGTCACACATATTCAGGAGAAGATCGGCATTACCGTTTCCGATCTGACCCCGACCCTCGCCGCCAAGTTCGGCATCAAGGCGACTTCAGGCGTTGCTGTTATGGAGGTTAAGGCAGGTGGGGTGGGTGAAGAGGCAGGATTTGCCGCCGGAGATGTCATAACTGAGGTCGACGGTGTTGCTCTGTCCAGCGTCGCTGATTTTGAAAAAGCAGTAGCCGCACATAAAAAGGGAGATGTTCTCCGCCTCCTGCTGCAGCGGGGCAGCATGGCGCTTTATGTCGCTCTCACCATAGCCCCTTAGCGCCCGATAACGGAAAAGATGATCTCATTCTTATCGTAGAGGTCGCACAAGGTTGCGACCTCTTTTTTTGCTGAAATTCGAATATATATGTGGCACGGCGACAAAATCTTGCTATGCTAGAGGCGGAGGTGTTATGGAAGAGATGAAGAAAGTGCCGCTTTTTTCTGACCACCAGCGGCTGGGCGCACAGATGGCGTTATTTGGCGGATGGGTTATGCCGATTCAGTATGAGGGGATCCTGAGCGAGAGCAAATGGTGCAGGGAATCCGCCAGTCTGTTTGATATAAGTCACATGGGAGAATTTTATTTTAAAGGCGACGTAGAGGCAAGTGGCCTCGAAAGGCTCTTTTCCTGCGACATTGCCAAGATTCCGGTTGGGCGGGGCCGCTATGGCTTTCTTCTGAATGATGCTGGAGGAATAGTAGACGACCTCATTATTTTCCGTCTCTCGTGCGATGAATTTATGATCGTAGTAAATGCGGCAACCACCGAAAAAGATTTCCAGGTCATCCTTTCCGGCTTGCATGGGGATAGCATCTTCACCGATATTTCGGCGGCAACCGCAAAGCTCGACCTCCAGGGCCCGAAGTCAAGGGAGGTCCTGGCTGAGTTGTTCGGCGAAAGCATCCGACAGTGTCCCTATTTTGGATTCAGTAAGATGGATCTTTTCGGATCGGAGGCGTTGGTAAGCCGCACCGGCTATACGGGGGAGCTGGGGTATGAAATATATCTGAAAAGCGATTCAGTCGCAGAGTGCTGGCGGCGTTTGCTGCAAGATGAAAGGGTGAAGCCGGCAGGTCTGGGCGCACGTGACATCTTGCGCCTGGAGATGGGGTACAGCCTTTATGGAAGCGATATTGACGAATCCACGACCCCCCTGGAGGCGGGACTCGGTCAATTTGTCGATTTGAGCAGGGACTTTGTCGGTCGTGATGCCCTTCTCGGACAGCAACAGCAGGGGTTGGCCAGAATCAGGGTAGCGTTCCGGGTCAACTCCCGGCGATCCCCGCGGCACGATTACCAGATTTTTCGTGCCGGTGCAAGGGTGGGCCACGTTACCAGCGGGGTTTTCTCTCCAATCCTCGGCTGCGGTATCGGTGTTGGTTTTGTGAGCCCCGAGGCCGCGCTCCCCGGACTTTCACTCGAGATACGACACGAAACAACAAGCATGGCCGCAACGGTTGTACGGTTGCCGTTTTATACGGAAGGGTCGTTGAGGGATTAGTGGAACAGTGGATGATTTTACTACCCGCTAATCGCTAGACGCTAAAAAAAAGGAGATATGATGGAACTTCTCTACACCAGGGAACATGAATGGATAAAGATTGACGGTACGACCGGAGTCATCGGATTAACCGAATATGCTGTCCGGCAGCTGGGGGACATCACCTTTGTGGAGCTGCCGGAGGTGGGGAGGGAAGTCAGGCAGTTTCAGATCTTAAGCAGCATCGAATCTGTCAAGGCTGCCAGTGACATCTATGCCCCTCTTTCCGGCAGGGTGACAACGGTTAACGAGGCTCTGGATACCCATCCGGAAATTATCAATGAAGACGCCGAGGGAAACGGGTGGCTTGCCGGGATCGAAATCAGCGAACCTGCCGGAAAGAAGGCTCTGATGATTCGGGAGGAATACGACGAATACCTGCGGGGATTGCCATGAGCCATGCCGATTACGCTCCCAATACCCCGGAAGAATTGCGGGAGATGCTTACCGTTATCGGCATTGCGGGAATAGAGGATCTTTTCGGCTCCATTCCGCCGGAATTGCGCGCAGCTCCCTTCAACCTGCCGGAAGGTGTCTCCGAATTCGAACTTATGCAGCGGATGCGGGAGCTGGCCGCGACAAACGTGGAAGGGATCACCAACTTTATCGGAGGCGGTTTTTACGATCATTTGATACCGGCGGTGGTGGAGCACCTGATCGGACGAGGCGAGTTCTATACGGCGTACACCCCGTACCAGCCAGAGTGCTCACAGGGGACACTTCAGGCCCTGTTCGAGTATCAGAGCGCCATCTGCGCCCTGACCGGCATGGAGGTGAGCAATGCCTCCCTGTATGACGGCGGGACCGCCCTGGCCGAGGCGGCGCTGATGGCATTGCGCATTACCGGAAGGCGCCGGATCATCATCGACGGAGCGGTCAACCCGTTTTATCGCCAGATTTTGGCGACATACCTTGCTCCTCTCGGAGTTGAACTCGTGGAAATTGCCCCGCAGCAGGGCATTATCGACCGGGCACTCCTCACTGCGAACCTGGATGACGGAGTTGCCGCAGTAATCGTGCAAAACCCGAATTTTTTCGGTAGTATCGATGATATTGGTGATATTTCCTCATCCGCCCGCTCGGTCGGCGCCTTGCTCATCGCCTCGGTCTATCCGGTTGCACTGGGGCTCCTTAAAAGCCCCGGCGAGTTTGGAGCCGATATAGTTACTGGTGACGGCCAGAGCCTAGGCAATCCGTTGAATTTTGGTGGTCCCTCGTTCGGCTTGATTGCGACCCGAAAACAGTACATCCGTAATCTCCCGGGGAGAATCGTCGGCGAAACGGCTGACGGCATGGGACGCCGCGGCTTCGTTCTTACCCTCCAGGCGAGGGAACAGCATATCAGAAGAGAGCGGGCAACCTCAAACATCTGCAGCAATCAATCCCTCTGCGCAGTGCGAGGACTGATCTTCCTCTGCAGCCTCGGAAAAGATGGTTTGGTGAATCTGGCCCGATTGAACCGCGACAAAGCGGAGTACGCAAAGGGTCTGCTTCGGGCTATCGAGGGGGTGGAGGTATGGAATGTTGCCCCGACCTTTAACGAGTTTACCCTGCAACTTCCACGGGATGCAGCGCCGGTGGTCGAGAAGCTACTCGCCAGGGGGATTGCCGCCGGTGTTCCGCTGGGGGAATATTATCCGGGACTTGAGCGTTGTCTGGTCGTCACGGTAACCGAAAAACGCTCTAGGCGGGAGATAGATGCCTTTGTCACAGAGCTGGAGGAGGCGATATGGAACTGATCTTCGAGAAGTCTGTTGCCGGACGGCGTGGCGTATCGCTTCCCGATGCGGATCTGCCGCGGACAACGGAGCTGCCTGAAAATCTGCTTCGCAGAAAGGCCGCCCCTCTTCCGGAGCTGAGCGAGCTCGACCTGGTGCGCCACTTCACCAACCTGTCACGCCGGAATTTCTCGATCGACACCAATTTTTATCCTCTCGGTTCCTGCACCATGAAATACAATCCGAGGATACTCGAGGATGTTGCCGGCCTGTTTGCCGGGTTCCACCCCATGATCGCCCAGTTGCCAGGCGGGGAAAGTTATACGCAGGGGACTCTCGGGGTTATACATGAGCTTGGCGCTCTCCTCTGCGAGATTACGGGGATGGATGAGGTCACCGCCCAGCCGCTGGCAGGCGCCCATGGCGAGATGACCGGTATCATGATCATCGCTGCCTGGCACAGGGCCAGAGGGAATAAAAAGCGCTTTGTCATCGTTCCGGATTCATCCCATGGAACCAATCCAGCGAGCGCCTCCATGATGGGGTATGAGATTGTGACCATTCCGACCGCCCCGTACGGCGATATGGATCTGGACCTCTTCAAAAAAGCGATGAACAGCGAAGTTGCCGCGGTGATGATGACCTGCCCCAATACCCTTGGCCTCTTTAACCCGCATGTCAGGGAGATATGCGCCATTGCCCATGCACATGATGCCCTCATGTACTATGACGGCGCCAATCTGAATGCCATTATGGGGAAGGCACGCCCCGGAGATATGGGATTCGATATTATTCACCTCAACCTGCATAAAACTTTTGCCACTCCCCATGGTGGCGGAGGTCCGGGGAGCGGTCCTGTCGCTGTTAAAAAGGGGCTGATCCCTTTTCTCCCTGCGCCGCGTCTGACAAAAAGTTCCGATGGTAATTATGCCCTGGAGCCGCACAACCCGCTGAGTATAGGCAGGATGGCAGGCTTTTACGGCAACTTCGGGATCCTGGCCAGGGCCTATGCGTACATTATCATGCTCGGGAGAGAAGGGCTCATCCGTGTCAGTGAGCAGGCCGTAGTCAATGCCAATTACCTCAAGAGCAGCCTGAAAGATTATTACGATCTTCCCTATGATCTTCCATGCATGCATGAATGTGTCTTCTCCGCCGCTCGTCAGTTGCAGCAGGGGGTCCACGCCCTTGATATTGCAAAATTCCTGATCGACAGGGGTTTCCACCCGCCGACCATATATTTCCCGCTGATTGTAAAAGAGGCGATCATGATCGAACCGACCGAAACCGAAAGCAAGTCGACCCTCGATGCCTTTATCGCGGTTATGAAAGAGGCTGCGGAGTTGGCAGCGAAGCACCCTGAAGCGCTCTTGCAGTCTCCCGAGAAGATGCCGGTGGCAAGACTTGACGAGACAAGGGCGGCAAGGGAGATAAAGGTCTGTTGCCCTCTCCTGTAGTTTCGGGCTGCTTGATGAGTACTTGGCCTCCTGGCGATTGTTTTACGAAGGGGCAGGCTTTCTGTTTTATCAAAAGGGCGATCAGAAGGATCGCCCTTGCAATCGGGTTGGATGGAACCCTCAAATGACAACCTCTGATAAAACCTGGCGATTCATTGATACAGGCCATCTTGATGGGCCAACCAATATGGCGGTGGACGAAGCGTTGCTCTCCTCTTTCAATTCCGGCGCCTCCCTGCCGGTTTTTCGCCTGTACGGCTGGAGCCCCCCCGCTTTTTCCGTGGGAAAGTTTCAAGATCCCGCCCTTACCCTTGACCTGGACAGCTGCAGGGCTGCCGGAATTCAGGTGGTCAGGAGGGTAACGGCCGGCGGAATTATCTATCATGGGGCAGAAGTTACCTATAGTATCGTCTGTGCAAGGGAGCATATCCCGGAGGTGCGCGCGGTCAAGGGATCGTTCAGAAAGCTGTGCGGATTCCTCCTCCTCACCTACCGTAAGCTTGGCCTTGATCCGGCATTTGCGGTGGACAGGCGTTCTGACGGAATAAAACTGGGGGAACGGACCCCCCTCTGCTTTGCCGGGAAAGAGGAATATGACATTGTTATCGACGGCCGCAAGATCGGTGGCAATGCCCAGCGCAGGAAGAGAGATATTGTCTTCCAGCACGGCTCGATTCCGTTACGTAACTCTTTGGGGGAAGCATTGGATTTTGTGCGTGAAAACGCAAGGCCATCCACGCTGAAGGAAGGGACGGTAAGCCTTGAGGAGCTGCAGGTTGCGCCGGGGATTGCAGCGCTGAAGGATATGCTCGCTGCCTCCTTTGAAGAATGTTTTTCAGTCACTCTGGACCACTCCCCCCTTTCCCCTGAGGAACAGCATGCAGCTGCAGTTTTATTGGAGCATAAATATTCCAGGGACAGATGGAACAGGGAAGGGAAAGAGCCTCTATAGGGCGACTCCCCCCTGCAATAGTTGGAGTGATTTTCCAAAAAATCTTGTAAGGATCGGGCACCATGCTAACAACCCGCCGTCCGGAATGGCTGCAAAAAAAGGTATCTCCATCTCTCCATCTCGACATGGACCGCTTGCTTCTGGATTTGAACCTCCATACTGTTTGCCGGGAAGCTAACTGCCCCAACATCACGGAGTGCTACGGCAGCAACCGGGCAACCTTTCTTATCCTCGGTACGGCATGCACCCGTCTCTGTTCATTTTGTAGTGTCACCAAAAAGGAGCCTCTGCCTCCTGATCCCGGCGAACCGGAGCGGGTCGCAGAGGCGATAGTTCGCCTCCGCCTGGCACATCTGGTCATCACCAGCCCCACCCGGGATGACCTGCCGGATGGAGGCGCCGACAGCTTTGTCCGGACCGTCGCGGCTATCCGGAGGGTCTCGCCTCAGACCGGAATCGAGCTCCTTATTCCCGATTTTCTGGGGGATGGGGAAAGCATTGCAAAGGTGGTCAATGCCAGGCCTGACATTGTCGGCCACAACCTGGAGACCGTTCCACGTCTTTATCATATCCGTCAGGGTGCCGACTATCTCCGTTCCCTTGAGGTTCTACGCCTTCTCCACGAACTTGATCCGGAGCTGAAGACAAAATCAGGGATCATGCTAGGGCTTGGTGAAACGCCGGATGAAGTGGTAAACCTGTTCAGAGACCTCATGGCAGTCGGCTGCCGCTATCTAAGCATCGGTCAGTACCTTGCTCCTGGCCGGAAACAGTACCCGGTGCAGAGCTATATCCGCCCTGAACTGTTCACCCTGTACAAGGAGCAGGCACTTGCCATCGGCTTTCAACACGTGGAGAGTGGTCCTTATGTGCGCAGTTCTTTCAATGCGGAACGATACAGCGATGACAGGTGATATAGTCAATGCGGTCCGGAATCGTCCAATATCCGCGCACTCATAAAAATACTCCCCTTGCCGCTTGACATTCGGTTCTGTTTTTATGATAATGCGTGCTCCGTGTCATAAGAACCCGGTTTCTGCATGAACGGGGCCCCTAGTGAAGCGGTTCGGCGTAAGTTTGCACACGGAGAGATGTCCGAGTGGTCGATGGTGCCTGACTCGAAATCAGGTGTACGGCAACGTACCTAGGGTTCGAATCCCTATCTCTCCGCCAGTAAAAACAATGGGTTACGGCTTTCAGGCTGTAACCCTTTTGTCTATATATTTAGTTCGTGCCGTAGTAAATGCCGTAATAGAATTATCTATCCGCTTATTTTTTACATCAACCCACTACAAAAATAATTCTTCAATTGATAATTTTTACACCCACTCACCAACACCTTTGATTCTTCCTACCCACTGACAGGATGAAATAAACGCTTTTGGGCGTTTATAATCAATTCTACGATGCTGGACACCATACAACGAAAAGCTCACCGGGAGCAAGCCAGAGGCTTGCGATCCGGTGTAGCAACTCGTTATAATAATCATTTACTACAACTTACATTAACGCCTTGCCCCCACAAACGACACTTTCCAAAAGTTTACATCAAGCGCATCAGACGGTAAGGTTTGCGACTGCCAGGTGACTCCGCCATCCTTCGTGTGATAAATCGCGCCAAGGGGTAAATCCGGTTCGACCGCAGGCACTTTAAATCCCACCGCCCAGGCTATTTCATCTGTCATTGGGGAAACCCCTTCCATCTTGTAAGGAGGATGGTATGCGATGTTAGACTCAAAATTACCGTCGGTGACTTTCACGCGTGCAATAAACCCGCCGCCAAACGTATTGCCGTTTTCGGCAATCCAGACGACATTGGCGTTGGAGGCGCAAATGTCGTCGTAATCTACCCCAGCGGAAAGGTAGTCATTTGATTTATTCCATGAGCGGCCGCCGTTTGCCGTCCACCAGAGATTACCTTCCTCTTTTACCGCCGCCCAGGCGACAAGCGAACTAAACGCCGAGATGACCAGAGGTCCGTGACCTGGGACTAGAATATCCGGCAGACTTTCCCGCCACCAGGTCGCGCCACCGTCCGGTGAGTGAACGACGCCTAAATCTTCGCCTAGCATATCGACGATCCAGATATCCTGACCGATTACATCCATCCGGTTTACCCTCTGCATATCAATGATGTCGCCCATGGCCGTGCGTACTAAAACAATCTGCCAGGTAACGCCTGCGTCGGTCGTATGCAGCACATCACCGTGGAGACTGACCGCCCAAGCCTCTGTAGCACTGACGGCTTTAATCCCTTTGATATGCCGGGTGATCATACCATCGGGTAGTGTCTGCAGCATCCAGGTCGATCCGCCGTCTGTCGTTCGCAGGATGCCGCCGGTTGGGGTGTCTTCGTTAGCATGGCCCGCGGCCGCCCAGGCCACCCGATGGCTGACCGCACTGATGTCGGTACCCTGAAATCCTTCACATCCTGCGGGCAGCGTTTGTAGTGCCCATGATTCGCCGCCGTTACTCGTTTTAAGAATTTTGGGTGTATAGATGGATGTGTCTTCATTCATTGACCACCCGATAACCCAACCTGTTGTGGGCTGCGTGGGAGAACCATCATTATCGCCACAGGAGAAAAGTAAAAGGGACAGGCAAATTAACCATAGGCAAGCTATTCTTTTATTCATATGTCAACCTCCAATTTCATTATATAACGCTGGAGTTGAGCGGTGGCCCGACAGGGCCGTCCGATCAAACGACTGGTTGGGGCGCGTAGAATCTCAGACGGTTCTGTTACCCACTGTTGTATAGCTACTCGATCCGTTGCCATCTCCACCATTTGTTGAAAACCATGTTGCCCTGAGCAACGCCGGTGTATGCTTCTTCGAGTGCAACAAGCGATCTGTCTGTCGCGCGAAAGAAGGTGAACTTTGCACCGATAGCGCCCTTCTGGCCAGTGGGATTCTCCTCCGGTGGCGGTGGGAAACTGCCGACTATGGCTATCCCGCCTTTCTCGCATTCGTAGACATGACTCTTGTAAGTCCACAGGCTTTGGGCTTCATTTCTGACCACAAAATGGAGGAACGTCTTGTCATGCAAACCAGCTCGGACGTCGATGGCTATATCGGCCACTGGCTGTACTTCGATCCAACCGGCCTCACCATTTGGGTCGGAATGACGGGTTTCTGCTTCGAGAGTATCTGTATACATATTGAGCGCATTCCAATCCTCTTGATCTCTGCCATCGAACGCGCCTGCAAGGTGCCAGGGCAGAACCCTTCGGCCGAGCCGCGGTACGGGTACCGGATTCCCGAAAGTTATGAAGAAGACCATTTCTCGGGGTTGGTCACCGAGCGCATAAACCAACGGTGCTGCTTCGTCACTCACCGCCCGATACCTCCCGGAGAGGTTGGGGCATTCACGTCCAGTATCCAGTATGGGCCAACTGCTAGGGTAGCTTGGGCGGCCAGAAACCAACGTGCCGGCGCAACCAGATAGGTTTATGGATAGAAGCAGACATACTAAATAGAGGAAGCGTCCAACACCCTCACCTTTCACTATTTCTGCACGGAAGATAATCGTCGATTCATGCATTAAAACACCCCAAAAATCCTCGCACATAGGTCATGAAAGGTTTATTCATTACCAAGCCCCTCCGCGGTAGGAATGCCGGTTACCCGGCACCCCCCGCACAGTCCCGGTCGTGCGGTTTTCCCGCTCTCCGGTTCCTCGGTTGTACTCGCTTCCGCATGAAGCGCGATGCTTTCAAGCGTATCTTCTCCGGCTGACTTCGGTTATGCACTGGGGTTTGACTACCTTCTCGAACCAGAGATCAAGGGCAAAGTGCAAGTACACATCGGCCAGGATCGGCGAGACAATTCCCCCTTGCGGGGTGCCGGTTTCAGGATTGATGACAGTGCCATCGGTCTCCAGTATGCCGGCCTTCAGCCATTTACGGATCAGGTCGAGGAATGCCCGGTCGTCTATCCGCAAACTTAACATCTTTAACAGCCAGTCATGATCCATATGGTCGAAGAAACCTTTGACATCGGCTTCCACAATATACCCATAGCTTCCGTACTGAAGGTCGAAGGTGAGGTCTTGCACCGCATGCTTCGCACTTCGTTTGGGACGATAACCGTAACTGCTGGCAAGAAAGTCTTGCTCATAGATCGCAGTCAACAGCTTCGCACATGCCAGTTGCACCAGTTTGTCTTCAAGCGCCGGTATTCCCAGCGGCCTTTCCTTCCCGTTCTCCTTGGGAATCCAGACGCGCCGTACCAGTTTAGCCCGGTATTTCTTTACTTTCAGTCGCTCCGCCAGTAGCTGAATGTTGCCATGCAGGTCTTTCGCATAGTCATCCGCCATTATTCTGTCCACTCCACTGGCGGCGTCCTTGTTCAGGAAAGGCCAGCAGCGCAGCAGATAGTCGGCAGTCAGCTCACGGTAGAGGTCACGAAAGCGGTGCTGCTTGTCTGCTTTCGCCTTCTCTGCTATTCCCCGCAGTGAGGTTGGCTCATGTTGTTCCGATCCTACAGTGTCCGGCATAAGTTTCCTTTGCGAGCTGCGTACTTCCGTCAGGTCCTTCCCCATGTACGCAGATTTCTCCACGCGCGGAGTACTATGCCTGATAAGACACCCCAAGGAGATGCGGCGGGCTTACCCTGTTACGGTTATACCTCGCCTCCCTGTTGCGGTGTTCCGGGTTGTTCGTCAGGTTCCGGCTTGGTTCCGTGTCCAAGTTTCCCTTTACGTGCCTAAGTATCCGTATACCTTGCTACAACCTTTCTTCACCGACAGGAGTCAATGGGGGTTCCCACGTTCCCGACCTATCTCTTCCTGCATGCCATGGCCTGTGGACTCCGGCGGATCTATCCATCCTCGCCGATTACGGATGGAATCGTGTTGCCTTCGGGACCCGTTAGATCCTCGGCATCCGCAACATCCCTCTTTCGAAGCTGTACCAGCAGTTAAGGGAACGCGGTTTCCCCTACGGCCTACAGAATTCTCTGTCTACGCTTCACCTG
>CAIWTU010000065.1 GCA_903915655.1 uncultured Geobacter sp. | reverse complement strand
GCCTCTTCCCCCCTGACCCCCCAGGCGGCAAGGTGGGCCATCAGCACCTCGCGATTGGTGGCGTTATCGTCTACCACCAGGAGATGTACGCCGCGTATGTCGGCGGGGGGATCGATGCTCCGTTCCCGCTCCGGCTGTTTCTCGAGCGGGAGGGTGAACCAGAACTCCGACCCTTTTCTTTCCTCCCCCTCCCCTAGCGGAGTCGAGGGGCTGATGACGCCGATCTCTCCACCCATCAGCTCGGCAAGTTCCTTCGAGATGGCGAGCCCCAGGCCGGTCCCGCCGTACCGCCGCGTGGTTGAGCTGTCTGCCTGGGTGAACTTCTGAAAGAGGAGGGCCTGCTTCTCCGCAGGGATGCCGATACCTGTGTCCCTTATCGAAAAACGGACCACCGCTTTCGTGTCGGTTTCCGACAGGAGGGTCGCCCGCACGACGATCTCTCCCTGTTCGGTGAACTTGACGGCGTTCCCCGCCAGGTTGGTGAGGATCTGGCGAAGTCGGCCGGGGTCGCCCCGGAGGTAGGTCGGCACCTCCGGCGCTGTGGCGCAGACGAATTCGAGCCCCTTTTCCTCGGCCCGGACGGCCAGTACGGCGGAGAAGTCTTCAAGAAGGGGAGGGAGGTCGAAGTCGATAATCTCCACCCCGAGTTTACCTGCCTCGATCTTGGAGAAGTCGAGGATGTCGTTGATCAGGAAGAGGAGCGATTCGCCGCTCCTCCGGACGGTCTCCGTGTAGCGTCGCTGCTCATCGTTCAGATCCGTATCGAGGAGGAGCCCGGTCATGCCGATGACCCCGTTCATCGGAGTCCTTATCTCGTGGCTCATGTTGGCCAGGAAATCGTTCTTGGCCCGGTTGGCCGCCTCGGCCTGGAGGGCAAGCTCGTTGGCGCGGAGAGTCGCTTCTTCCAGGTTGCGGTTCGCCTCCCTTATTTCCTCTTCCGCACGATTCCTCTCGGTGATGTCCTGCCCCTGCGCTATGGTCGCTATCGGGGTCTTCCCGTCGGAGGTAAACAGTGTGGCGGAGTTCCACAAAAGGGTACGGACCCCTCCATTGCGATGCTGGATGGCAATCTCGACTGTCTTCCACCTTTCACCAGCCAGGGTATCACTGATCAGTTTCATCGTGTTTTCCAGCTGCGTAAGGGGAAAAAGGATATCCACGGAATGCCCTATCACCTCCAGTGCGCTTCTTCCGGTCAAGAACTCGAAGGCGTGATTGAAGCGGGTGATCCTGAAATCGGGATCCCATACGATGATCGGGGCATTCGCGTAATTGATCAGGTTGTCCAGGTAATCGTTTGTCTCCCGCAGTTTTTCCTTGACCTGCTTGCGTATAAGAGCCGATCCGATCTGCTCCGCGATTCCTTCCAGGTGTTCAAGCATATAAAGGGTGATGCATCCTTTGCGCCGATCGTTGAGCTGGATCAGACCGACAATACTCTCTTTGTCCCGGATCGGCACCAGAGCAAAAGAGGCATACCCTTGATATATACACTGGTTGCGCGGATGAATCCGGGGGTCCTTGCGGGGAGGGATATCCAGAAGAGGGGGAGAATCGTTCGTCCAGAAGCTACCCCCCGCTGTGAAGAGGGGATTTGCCGGGTCACCCTTCCCTGAAAGTACAGTGCCGCAGGTACATTCAAGAGTGACATTCCCCTCCCTCTCCCGGCAGACCCCGCCATCCGCAGTACGCTCGAGCAGACTGTTTTCCGTCAGCAGAAAAGTTTCGGAAAAGCCTTCCTGGGCGAAATAAGGGAAGTCATCCCCAGATTGCAGTCGGATGCCGACGGCATCAAAACCGGTCACCCTCTTCAATACTGCGACGATCTGCTGGAGGGTATCTTGCAGATTTCCCTCCATGTTCAGTATCTGCAGAACTTCTCGCTCCATTTCTTTGTAGAGTTCCGCCTCCTTCCGCTCGGTGATATTGCTCAGAACGATGCGGCACTCGGGCGCTCCGTCCTCCTCCTGCGTGACGGTGGAGGAGAGAGAGACCCATACTGATTTTCCATCCGCTCTCAAGATCCGCAGATCGCACACCTCTGTTTCTCTCTTCTTGAATAAATCTTTGAAATACCGGTAGTAGCTACCCCTGTCTTCTTCGAGAACTAACCGGGAGAACGGCTGCTTGAGCAGCTCCCCCCGGAGCATCCCAAACAGGGTGGCTGCGGTGAGGTTCGCCTCCAGGATCAGTTCCTTTTCGCTGACGGTGAGATACCCGACCGGGGCGAGATCGTACAGGTCAAAATAGCGGCTCTGCGATAGCTGCAGCTGCTCATGCGCGATGCGCAGTGCCTCGTTCTGAGCCAGAAGTTCGGTCTGATGTATATTCAGATCTTCCAGCGCAGCATCACGCTGTCCCACTGTCGCCAGAAGCACCGCCTTCTCCCTCTGTTCCCCGGTCTGGTCGTGGAAGACCAGCACCGCGCCGGTGATCACCCCCTCCGCATCGCAGATCGGCGCGATCGATTCGGTGACAGGACGCTCGGTCCCGTCTTTGGCGATAAGAAGGTGGTGTCCGGCAAGGGGGGCCAGTTTGCCGTCACTCAGCATCATGGCTACCGGATCTTCAGCCTTTGCCCCTGTCTCTTCGTTGAGGATGCAGAAAACCTCCTCCAGAGGCCTGCCGATCGCATCGTCCTGGGACCAGCCGGTAAGCCTTTCGGCCATGGAGTTCAAGAGCTCTACCCTGCCGCCCTGGTCGGTGGAGATAACGGCGTCACCTATACCCTGCAGGGTGATGCTCTGTCGTTCCAGGTTCATCTGCAGTTGGGTCTGGGAGTCGTACAGTGATTGGTAATAGATCCTCTTGATTCGATGCCAGGCTACCAGTCCGATGGTCACCAGAGAGACCGTCAACGCCAGCAAAAGAGCCAGGAGAAGTAGGGACCGGAAATGCCAGCCGGCAAAGAACTCTGCACTGTCGACCTTGGCCAGCATCAGCCATGGTGAATCGGGAACGGGGAGGATGGTTGCCATTACCTCAACCCCGCGGTAGTCCCTTCCCCTTACTATTCCCCTCTTGCCAAGGACCGCCATGACCGCGGGGTTGTCGGTCCGGCTGAGGGGGATTCGGAGCTTCAGCGCCGCGTCCGGCCTGTAGCGGATGTCGTTGAGAAAGAGCGCGTCATTGCCGTCGCGCATAACGAGAAGCGTTTCCGAGCTTTTGCTCGGGATCGGCCATCTTTGTATCAGGGGATAGAGAAACTGGGAGGCGTCGTTGAGAAGTACGATAGCTCCCAAGGGGGTCCGGTTTTTCTCCGCCCCCGTAAAGAGCGGGGCGATCACCTCGACATGGGGCTCAGGGTGGTTCGGTACGGTGTGCAGGCCTCTGAAGACGGGTACCCCCTTGCGGAATGCTTCAGCCAGGTAGGGGGTCATTCCCCCGTATGTCTCGTTCGGCCCCCTCAGTCCAAGCAGTACCTTCCCCTTCGGGTCAACCAGGAGGATATTGGAATAATGGTAATTCTTCGCAAAAGTGCGGAACCGGGCGAGGATCTGTCCGGCGAGGGGATCGTTCGGATCAGCCAGAAAGCGGACAACAGACGTTCTTAAAAAGTACGACTCAGAGATGGCAGAGGCATCGGTGCATCGTTCATGTCTCCAGTTGACAATCTGATCGGCCTTGAGCTGGGCGATGGAGGTCAGATCGTTCATGGCGTTCTGGCTATAATCCCGCAACTGGAAGCTGTAAAGAGCTGCGTATCCTGCCAGGAGAGCCAGCAACAAGAGCGCCAGCATATAGATCACCCAGCGGGGCAAGGGTGCAGTTGAATTTTTATTCATTGATAGAGCGCTCATCTCCGCAGGACCTCGTTGCAATATCGGCTCGAATCGGACCGTCATCCGATCGCTATCTGTCAGGGCCTCGTACCATTTTATCATTACGGCAGAGAAGAGCAATAGAAAAGGATAAACCAACAGCTTATTTGCGGCAGGCGTTCATTGTTGTAGAGTCAATCATATAATGTATAATATAGAATCGATTTGAGCCATGCACGAGTGAATTGATGCACCATAAAGGAGTATGAAGATGAACTCTGATTTTCCTGAACCCCGCATCGTTAAAACAAACAACATCAGCATGGCCGTCTACGAACAAGGGAGCGGCTTCCCGGTGGTGTTTTGCCACGGATTTCCTGAACTCTCCTTTTCGTGGCGACATCAGCTTCCGGTAGTCGCGAATGCAGGCTTCCGGGCCATTGCACCCGACCTGCGTGGCTACGGAAATACCGACAAGCCGACGGCAGTGGAAGAGTACGATATCCGGTGTCTGGCGGACGACATGGCAGGTTTGCTTGATGCTCTGGGGCTGGATAAGGCAGTCTTCTGCGGACATGATTGGGGTGGTCATCTGGTCTGGGAAATGCCGATTTTCCATCCTGACCGTGTTGCCGGGGTCATTGGGATAAATACTCCGCACCGTTATTTCCGGCGAATGGGAACTGATCCGGTAGCTTGGTTGATCGACAAGTTCAGCGCCGGGAATTACCGGCTAGCCTTTCTTCAGGAGGGGATTGAAGATGGTCTGACACCGGAGCTGTTGCCCCGCTTTTTCAACGGACTCTTCCGGGCACGGCCAATAACAATGGCCGACTACCTTTCTGCCCCACCGAAAATCCGAAACCTGGAATTCGAATTTATCATGGAAATGGCCCTCAACCCGGAGCCTGCAGGCGCCTCATTTATGACTCCTGATGAATTGAAGGTCTATGTGGATGCCTTTACTGCAGGTGGCCTGACCGGCCCCATCAACTGGTACCGCAACCTCGTTCGTAATTCCCGGATCCTTGCCGGAACAAGCGACAGGATCACTCTGCCATGCCTCATGATTTCGGCCGAAGACGATATCTTCCTGCCGCCTGAGCTGGTCAAGGGGATGGAGGAATACGTGCCAGACCTGGAAAAGCACCTGATCCGCAGATGCGGTCACTGGACCCAGGCAGAGAATCCCGACGAGGTCAATCACCTTATAAACGACTGGCTCGTGAGGCGATTTCGTTGAGGGTTGAAAAGGGGACCAAGCGGGGTTGTTCCTGCCGATCTTGTTTCATTGCTGCAAAAGCGCAACGGAGCGGACAAATGGTGCTTTTCCCATCGGGAAGGTCGAAATATGGTCGTCAGGAAAAGAGCAGAGTCTTGCCGTACTCCGGTTCTGATTCGGGCACGGATCCGGTCAGATCAGGAGCAATTGCTCCCCGGCGCACAGCAGGAATCACAATCAATTTCACCGAATAGATCTTTGGCAAAAGCTTTTGATTTTGTATCTGCTCCGTTTCTTACTTTCTCTCCGACGGCTATAGCCGCGAGCATTTCTTCTTTGGTTACGCCGGCCTTTTCCGCTGTTTTGTGGTGGTATTCCATACAGGGCCTGCAATTGACGGCATAAGAGGCCCCAAGCGCAATCAACTCTTGAATTTTATCATCCAGTACTTTCATTGTATTACCTCCAAATCAGAAATAAAGGTTTCGTGTTGCAATCATTCAGACGAAATAGAAGTGAAAAGGATACACCCCCTGAATAATTACTTGAACATGACTTGATAGCCGAATATATGATGATCGAAAATAAACGTGAGGGGCAGGCAGCGATGAAGGGGCGTGATTTGGAATTTCAGAAGATTCATGACAGCTATCAACCGAAGATCTTCCGTTACCTGTCAAATTTAATCGATGAATATGAGGCTGAGGATCTTACTCAGGAGGTCTTCGCCAGGGTAAGTAAAAAACTGGAAACTTTCAGGGGCGAATCGCAAATCTCCACCTGGATATATCGGATCGCTACGAACCTTGCCATAGACAGGATACGCTACTGTACTTTGCCCTTTGTAGAGCTTTACAGCAGGGGAGAGATAACATCTTTTGATGCTGGTGAGGAAATCGAGGACAGGAATATCTGGACGGGAGAAAAGCCATCTTCAGCCGAACAGAAGCTCATTCGTTCGGAAATGAGTGAATGTATAAGAAGTTGTCTTGAAAACCTTCCAGAGAATTTTCGTGTCGTTTTACTGTTGAGTGAGTTGGAAGGCTTTAAAAACAGCGAGATTTCGAAAATTGTGGGGGTAACCCTCGACACTGTCAAAATTCGATTGCATCGGGCGCGGGTTCAGCTAAGGAAGGAAATAGAAAAAAATTGCAGAGTGTACCGGGATGAACGGAATGAGCTTGCTTGCGAGCCGACAGAAAATTATGTAAGCAATAAAAATGATGCGTCCGCAAAAAATCATTCCCCCCTTGACGGGAGGGGGTCAGGGTGAGTTGACCCTTATCCCGTTTTTTCAGCAAACAACTAGCCGATGTCAAGACTTCAGACGCACCCCCTCGGATCTTCCCCTTTACTCTTCGAATTCGCCGTATTGGAGTGGGTTTGGGCCTATAGCTTCCACCAGGCGTGGATACCTTGCTCCGGGATCCGGCTCGTGGGGCTTCTGCCTGCTTTTTCTGATTTCGAAGTACCAGTTGTCTCCAAAGTCATAATGGTCTTTGGACAGCTATATTCTTCTTACTCCGTCAGCAAACCTATTGCGAGGATTGTAGATCTCTCCACCAGAGGATACATAATCCTGTAGCACCGCTACTGCTTCCGGGCGCAGCAGGTCCAGTTCCACTCTGATCCCCCGTTTCTCCAGCGAAGCTGCCCAGTTGGCAGGCTTGTCCCCTTCATCAAAACCAATTGCTAGGGCATCCTCACTCCGCGCCCCGCAGAGTAGCGCGCTCACCCCGGACCAAGGGATTGCGCCAAAACAGATGGCACACGGTTCGGTAGAAGCATACAATTCATACAGCAGTCTCCCCCCTGCGCCAATGTCATAGCGCCCCAGCACCTTCTGGGCAAAGGCCAGCGCTGCAGTCTCTGCATGGAGAAGGGAACAGCCGGAGCTGACTACCAAATTCATGCCCGGAGCTACCAGTCTTCCACCATTATCAAAGACCGCCGCCCCGAAAGGCCCACCGCTGGCATGGCGCACATTGAGATTGGAAAGCTCGATCGTCAGCCGCATCCGATCCTCCCGCGAGGGGAAGATTTGCGGCTGTCCGTCAAGAAAGGGCTTGACCCAGGGAGGTAAACGAATGGCTATTTCAGGTAGATACATGATGTTCTCGCTAGGTTATGTAAAATGTGCGACACAGGCAGTGCTGCTGCCATGAACAGATCCATACACGTCCCTCCGTTCAGTGCATCTCTTTTTGCCAGGTCATCCAACCGGCTGGCGGGAGAGCGGCTTCACAGCTCCACTGCCTCGTTGGAAATCATGCAACCTTCAAGGGCCGACCCCACAGCTCATCCTTTGCCTATTGAGAGACGGTGGCCTAATAAGCCCTGAAACATTTGCATTTTTCCCACTTTTTGAAATTAGGAGACATGACCCCTTAGTATTCCGACTGGTTCGACTTTATCAAGAAGCTTTTGAAAGGAGATCTGCGGCCCACTGATTAATGCTCATGCCTTGCGCTTCGGCCATCATTGCGGCACGCGCATGGAGTTCGGGCGGAACTCGAAGCATCAGTTTCCCGGAATAAGGCTTTTGTGGCGCTCGAGCAACCTTTTCAGATGTATCAAGAGAGTCGTCCACTGCTTCTTCAAATGCCACGCGCAACTCTTTGACTGTCTCGGCGTGAAAGCCGATGACGTCCCTTATCCCTGCGATCTGGCCGATGAAACAACGGTCTTCATCGCTCTACTCGATTCTTGCGGCATATCCTTTATAAGTCATAGTGCTCAAGGTTTTACTCCTGCGTTATGATAACAGACTGGTTGTTGGTTTGCAGTCATATTTTGATAGCACTTACTTTTTTTGCTGAATGGCGCGCTGTTGACCTGCCCGCCCGGATTTTTTTTGGAGAAGATTATGGTGTCAAACCTACACTATAGCAGCAGACTCATTGCGTGAGAAGAGCCGCAGGGCGACAATGACAGTAGCCGGAGCGTGATCTGCCCCCGCGGCGGCGGCAACCGGCCTCCCCCGTCTGAGAGCCAAATGTACGCATTTCAATGAGTGGGTGTCGCGGCTGGAAAAGTTGGCTCCGGAAGCTTAATAAATGAAAGCGAAGATGGTATCGCAGAAGTTGGCCGGCAAGATGCATAATTCTGTAAAGATAACGGCAGCAACGGAGTACGGTTGATATGCCTTCAAATAACAAAATCGAGTGCCAGAGAACTGACATCGTTTCCCCTGAAAAGCGAAGTGAAATGATGTCGAAAGTACGCAGCAAGGATTCGATTGCAGAGAAGAAGGTAAGGTCGGCTCTTCATGCTGCCGGCTATCGTACTCACCGGTAGCCGATGGTGCCTGCTCAAGCGTCCTGAAAGCTGCACTGAGAAGCAGGCTGTCAAACTCAAAGAACTCGTCGCCATTAACCTGAAGACTGTTCGGGCCTACATCCGATCCTCAGTTTTGTCCGCCACCGCGGATTTATTATGCTTGAGCCGGTTATGGATTCAACGGCTTGATTCAATGCTGCAATCCTTAATAGCACTATATTTCGTTACTTTCGCTGCGCGTTTATAGTGTAGAGAGCATGAATCCATGCACACGTCTATATTATCTTAACTAGGCAATAAAAACAAATTATGCTATACAGACAATAAATAAGAAATATACGTCGTGGACAAAAAGAGAGGACGTAAGCATGCTCAGACTCATTACATCGGCTCAATCTCTTGGAGCCCTTATCAGGGACGAGAGGAAAAGTCAGGGGCTGACCCAGATCGAGCTGGGGAAAATGACTGGTTTGAACCAGACCACCCTGTCGCTGATCGAAAAGGGAAAACCTTCCGTACAGCTGCAGACCATTCTGGTTCTGCTGTCTGCATTGAATCTGAACATCCAGATCGGCACCAGGGAACAGTCTGCACCGAACGAGGACAGGTGGTAACATGGCACGCCCCAGATCAAGAATACCCTTGAACATCTCTATCAATGGCGAGAAGGTTGGCAGCCTCTCCTTTTCCGCAACCGGCAGGATGCAGCTGGTCTACGATCCGTTCTGGCTTCACTCGGACAACTGTCGTCCTCTGTCGTTGTCGCTTCCGCTCGGACAGCATCCGCTGGCCGGGACAGCCGTGGAATACTTTTTCGACAACCTGCTGCCGGATAATGACGCCATTCGCAGAAGAATACAGACCCGCTTCGGCGCTGCCAGCGATCGCTGTTTTGATCTCCTGTGGCATATCGGCAGAGACTGTGTCGGGGCGCTGCAACTGCTGCCGGAAACAGAAGAGCCACACGGTGTCATGGATATTTTCGCAGAACCTCTCACCGATGCGGAAATTGCCGAAACTCTAAAAAATTATCAGACCATGCCGTTGGGAATGCAGAAGGACTCAGATTTCCGGATCTCGCTTGCCGGCGCTCAGGAAAAGACCGCACTGCTGCGGCTTGGCAACCGATGGTGCCGACCCCACAGCGCTACTCCGACAACCCATATTTTCAAGCTGCCGATCGGACAGACTCCCCGGATTGATCTCTCCGACAGCGTCGAGAACGAATGGCTGTGTCACCGCTTCCTGAAAGAATATGGCATTCCTGTCGCCACTGCCGACATCTGTTTTTTCGAGGATGTGAAAACCCTGGTGGTCGAGCGCTTTGACCGTCGCTGGTCCAAGGATGGCACCCGGATCATCCGCCTGCCGATGGAGGACATGTGCCAGGCGCTGGGCGTACCGCCGGTGTTCAAGTACGAGGAGGAGGGCGGCCCGGGTATCAGGGGGATCATGGATCTGTTGGTCGGTTCGGAGAATGCCGCTACCGACCGGCGGCTGTTTATGAAGACGCAACTGCTCTTCTGGCTGCTCGGGGCGATTGACGGCCACGCAAAAAACTTCAGCATCTACTTGCTGCCACGCGGCGCATACCGTCTAACGCCGCTGTATGATGTCATGTCGGCCTGGCCGTTTGTGGCGAGAAAAGAGCTTCATCAAAAACAGATGAAGATGGCCATGTCAGTTGATGGCAAGAACAAGCATTATTTCTGGGGAGAAATCATCCAACGGCATTGGTCGGGCATGTCCCGGAAAGCACGTTTCCCGGAGGAAGAGTTTGACAGCGTTATCCAGGAACTGGCCGATCCGATGGAAGATGTCATCGCTCGCGTTGTCGCATCTCTTCCAGCCGGTTTCCCGGCGGCAGTAGTCGAACCGGTGGTCAACGGTATGCGGGGCGCCAAAGCGAGACTGGGCGTACATACATGATTGGTTAAATAGAAATTGACTACCCTGAAATTCCAGAATTTTGACATTCCCCGAACGATGCTTTACAAGTTCCAATAGACACATTTTGTTAAAAAGATAAGCTTGTTTTTTTAACAGAATTGTTAGAAACTGCTGCCATGACCGCAAGCAAGCAGATCGAAAACAGACTTCACGAGCAGGGCCCAGGGTGGGTTTTCTCTCCAGCCGACTTTCTTGATCTCGGATCGCCGCATACCGTAGGAATGGTGCTGATCCGCCTGGTTCGCGGGGAAATAATTCGACGCCTGGCCAGGGGGCTGTATGATTTCCCGCGGAAGCATGAGCATCTGGGGCTTTTATCCCCCTCAGTGGAGATGATTGCCGAGGCATTGGCTCGCCGCGACGGTCTCCGTCTCCAACCGTCAGAGGCGACAGCAGCCAATATGCTGCATCTTTCCGAGCAGGTTCCAATGCGGGTTGTCTATGAGACCGATGGCCCTGCCCGAAAGATCAGGGTCGGAACACTAACCATCCAATTCCGTCGACGGGCACCTCGCAAAATGGCAACAGCCGGAAAGATGAGCGGTCTTGTTTTCGCCGCATTACGGGGGATGGGTAAACGCTATGTAACTCAAGATCAGATCGCTCACCTACGCCAGCTATTGACACCTGAAGACCGGAGGAGTTTACTAACAGATCTACCGCAAACACCGGTCTGGATGCATCCTTTTCTGAGATTTATTGCCGGAGATGAGCAACATGCAGACGGCCATGTTTCTTGATGACCCACCGCAGTTTGAACAAATACTCGATGGTGTGCGCCAATTTGAAGAGGAATTCAACAAGGTGTAATGGATGTGGAGTGACGGCTGATGATTATGACGTGACCGGTGGAGGTATGAAGGCAATTCTAATTAACAACAGACAGGTGGTGCCAAAATGACAGGCAGATCATTGCCGGTAAGCGGTTCAGTCACATTTGAAGAGCTGAAAAAGACAAATGAACATGGTGCTGAATTCTGGAGTGCCCGGGAGCTTCAGCCGTTGCTGGGGTATGGCCAATGGCGGCGCTTTGAAGATGCGATCAACAGGGCCATGGTTTCGTGCGGTCAGTCCGGAAACGCTCCTGAAAACCATTTTGCCGGCGCCGGCAAAATGGTCGAGATAGGTTCTGGAAGTAACAGAAAGGTTTCCGATTTCAATCTTTCACGCTTTGCCTGTTACCTGATTGCTCAGAACGGCGATCCTCGTAAACCGGAAATTGCCGCAGCGCAGAAGTATTTTGCGATTCAGGCTCGTCGTCAGGAGATATCTGATGCCTTGGTGGCAGACCTTGAACGGCTGGAAATAAGAAAACAGGCCAGCGAAGAATTCAAGGCGCTTTCCGGAGCAGCCCGTGAGGCGGGTGTACAGGACAAAATGTTCGGAATTTTTCACGATGCTGGTTACAAGGGTCTGTATAACGGACTCGGCAATGAAGGGATCAAACAGCGCAAGGGGATTCCGAAAAAAGACAACCTGATGGATCGGATGGATACCACAGAACTTGCCGCTGATCAGTTCCGTATGACACAGACACGCGACAAGCTTGCCCGTACTCCGGCAAAGGACCAGCAGCAGGCAATCCGCACCCATGAAGCTGTTGGCCGGGAAGTTCGCGAGGCGATCAAGCGTATTCGTGGAGCCATGCCGGAAAATATTCCGCCTGCCGAGCATATCAGCCATGTTGAGAAGCGGATCAAGAACACGCCGCCGTTTCTTGAGCTTGATGGAAGCGATGCAAAAGGGTTGGTTGGGACGGATGGGGAGTGAGGGTTGATATTGCTCCTGTAAAAAATAACAGCATATGAGGCCGTTGATTGAACAATCTCGTAACCCCTGGCATATACGAAGCACTCATTGATGAATATCTACGCGATGCACTGACTCTACGGCCGGAATTACGCACCGTTTTTGGCAAGATTGATCCAGAAGAACAGCCTGCTAAGTACGCATCATTTGTGGCAAAGGTGCTTGAACAGGCGCTACGAGAAGAATCCGATTCGGAAAAGCGGCTGGCACTCTGTAATTTGATTATCGGCCACGTTGCCAACGAACCTGGCAGAGGTCATCTCGAAAAACATCGTCTCGTATCACATCTAAAGCCGATTCTCCTTGAAATCACCCCTCCGAATTACGGCACCTCTGGCATCCCCCGCCCACACACTCCGCTCGCAGAAAGCAGTCTCTTTACGGGCTCTCCTCAAGAACCGCAACTGGCCCACGAACTCCATGAAGAGATGCGCTCTGCTGATGCTGTTGAAATTCTGGTCTCATTCATCAAATGGTCTGGCCTGCGCCTGTTAATGCCGGCTTTTGAGGACTTGCGCGACCGCCATGTGCCGGTGCGCCTTATTACGACATCATACATGGGAGCCTCTGATGCACCGGCCGTGGAGTGGTTGGCCCGGATGCCGAATGTTGAAGTGCGTATCTCCTATGATACCGAACGGACTAGGCTGCACGCAAAGGCGTACCACTTTCGGCGTAACAGCGGTTTCTCCACTGCCTATATCGGCTCGGCCAACATGTCTCACGCTGCCATTACCAGTGGGCTAGAATGGAATCTCAAGGTTACGGCTCAGGACATGGGGCATATTCTTGAAAAGTTTTCTGTCGAGTTCGAGACCTACTGGAACAGCCATGAGTTCGTACCGTTTGATCCCGAGCAACCAGCGCTTTTCCGGACTGCCATCGACCGTGCACGCAATCCCCGGCACAACGGCCCTGCAATATTCTTCGACCTTCGTCCGCACCCGTTTCAGGAACGCATACTTGAGGCATTGGAGCGAGAGCGAACCTCACACGATCGTTGGCGTAATCTGGTGATCGCCGCCACCGGTACCGGCAAAACAGTTGTTGCCGCCTTCGATTTCAAGCAATTCTTCGACAAAAAACAGCGTCAAGCCCGGATTTTGTTTGTTGCTCACCGCCAGGAAATACTCCAACAGGCACAAGGTACCTTTCGCAATGTTCTTCGTGATCAGAACTTTGGTGAATTGCTCGTTGGCCAATTTCAGGCCAATCGACTTGAGCATCTGTTCTGTTCTGTAAGTATGCTGGCGAGTAGGCGGCTGTGGGAGCAGGTTGGAAGAGACTTCTACGACTATATCGTCATCGATGAGGCACATCATGGAACTGCGTCAAGCTACCGTCCGATCTTTGATAATTTTTCCCCTCAGATCCTTCTCGGCCTGACTGCCACCCCAGAGCGAATGGACGGTGACAATGTGGCGGCAGATTTTGGCAACCGCTTTGCCGCTGAGATACGATTGCCCGAGGCGCTGGAGGAAAAACTTCTCTGCCCCTTTCACTATTTTGGTGTGGCCGACCCGATTGCTATAAATGGTGACCAGTTCTGGCGCAACGGCAAGTATGATGCGTCTGCTTTGGAGAACGTCTATGTACTGGATCATGTCAGAGCCAAGATGCGTGTCGATGCTATCCTTACGGCGCTTACCCGCTATGAACCTGAACTGAATGCCATCAAAGGGATAGGCTTCTGTGTAACCATCAGACATGCCGTCTTCATGGCTGAGCATTTCACTGAGCGCGGTATACCATCCGGCGCCTTTGTCTCCGGCGTTGAAGTTGGTCGCTGCCAAGAACTGTTGGATGACCTGAAGACGGGGCGGCTCACGTTCCTCTTTACCGTTGATAAACTGAGCGAAGGTGTTGATGTCCCGGAGGTCAACACCGTCCTTTTCCTTCGTCCCACGGAGAGCCTGACCGTCTTTCTGCAGCAGTTGGGCCGCGGCCTGCGCCATGCACCGGGGAAGGATTGCCTGACCGTGATCGACCTGGTCGGTCAGGCACATCGGCGCTATCGGGCAGACACCAAACTCAAGGCACTCATGCCTCGTCATCGTTACCCTATCGACAAAGAAGTAGAGCTTGATTTCCCCCATCTTCCCGCTGGCTGTTCCATTCAACTCGATCGCATATCCCGTCAATATGTTCTGGAGAATATTCGCGAGAACTTCGGCAAGTTGGCTGTGCAAGTTCCCGACCGCATACAGACTTTCACCAGCGAGACGGGACAGGAATTGACCTTTGGCAATTTCATTCGCTATCATGATTACGAACCGGAAGTGCTGCTGATAAAAGAATCATGGTCGGAGTGGAAAGCAAAGGCGCAACTGGGGCCGATCCCTGTTGATCCTGATCTGGTGCGACTGAAGAAGACGCTGGTGCGGGCGGCATTCATCAATGGCCCGCAGGAAATAGCCTTGATGCGCAAGGTTCTCGCCAAAGTTTCTCAGGGTGCTGTTGCCGAAGCCATGACTATTGCCGGAAATTCTGTCATCTCCATTTACTATCGGATCTGGGGAGACAAGGGGATTAATATTGGTATCACCTCTCTAGAAGATGCGTTCCGCCGGCTTGCCAAAAATCCTACAATTCTTGCTGATCTGGACGAAATACTGAGTTGGTCACTCGACACAACGGCGGTAAGCGGACAAATACCTGAATTGCCCTTTACCTGTCCGCTCGAACTCCATGCACAGTACAGCGGCAAAGAGATTCAGTCGGTATTTGGTAAAGCAAACCTTGAAACTTCAGGGCAAACGGGCGTAGGTGTGTTTCACTTTCCTGAAGCGAGCACCTACGCGCTGCTCATTACCTTTCAGAAAACCGAAAAAGAGTTTTCGCCGAGTACCATGTATGCCGATTACCCCATCAGCAGGGAGCTTTTACATTGGGAGTCACAGGCTAATACCGCGCAACATCACATTGACGGGCAGAATCTAATTCACCATATAGAGCGGGGCTATTTAATTCTGGTTTTTGCGAGAGGGCAGAAAAAGCAGAACGGGGTAACAGTTCCGTTCACCTATCTTGGGCCGGTAGAACGGATCAGCTACGAGAGCGAGCGACCGATCAAGATGGTGTGGCGGTTACGTTATCCTATGTCTGTGGAGATGTTTGAGGATAATCGGCGGGGTGGGTAGGAGTTGAAAGCTGTAACGACTTATTCAGTCCCAATTTTGGTGTATAGAAGAATAATTTGATACCTGTCGAATATGTCGGTCTGGAACAGGCATACTCGACAGGCAGTCAAAGCTCTCGACTTCACCCAAGTACACTCAGCAGATGCTGAACCGAAACCGCTACCCGGCTGGGAGCGACGAGCGCCGATTGCTGGACGGCATGGTAACGGCTCGTTTCTCGGTCTTCATGGTCAAGGAGATCATAAGGGATGCCGGTTTTATCGGTTTTGACCTTTATACCGGTGAAGAATTTTTCATCATGGACCTGACGCTGCCGAAGCAGGACGTTGTCGGCCTGATGATCGGTTTCAGGATATTCCCCTTTGACGGTCATTGGATGCATACAGGTGCGAACCTCAACCTTGGTAAAGTGCGTGATGCTCAGTCAATCAAGCCGTTGGGGGCGCTGACATCGGTTAAGGAAGGACAGAGCCTGAATGATGAAGTGATCTTCGAATGGCGCAGCATGATCAGCGATATGGATGATTGAGGCCGTCATGCTAAAAGAAAAACAACAGATGATCGAAGAATATTTTGAGGAGCACGGAATCTCCGTCCAGACCAGTTTCATCAGAGGTGGACTGTCAATCTATGCAATCAATCGTAAAACGCCGATTGCCCGCTTTGTGCCATGTGGGAGCAGGGGCGGTGTTGAGGTTATGTGGTTGTCAAGGGCCACGGTTATTTTCCACTTCATCCTTTTCTGGGGGAGCATTGTTAGTTGTCGGATGACTGGTTATGTGTCCCTGTTTTCTTTCGGTAAGACTCTCCTTTCAATGCAACATGATGGGCGCGGTGCGCCAATCGGTCCATGGCCGAGTTGGCCATGACCTGGTCGGGGAAAAGCGACAGCCAATCGCCTGGAGGGCGGTTGGAGGTGACAATAATCGAGCCCCGTTGGTAGCGCTCAGCGATGATCTCGTAGAACTCCTCGGCCTGGGTCATGGTCAGGGCGGACAGGCCGAAGTCATCTATGATCAGCAGGTCCGGATTGAGAAGCTTTCTCAGGGCCTTTTCCCAATTGCCATCGGCGCGAGCCGTGTTGAGGTTTCTGAATAACTTCGTGCTCTTGATAAACAGGGTGGTGTGACCGATTCGGCAGGCCTGATTTCCCAGCGCCTGGGCCAAGTGGGTCTTGCCCACGCCCGGCGGCCCGTAAAGAATCACATGCTCCTTCTTCGCTACGAATATGCCCGTAGCAAGGTCCTTGATGGCCGCGATGTTGACGCCGGGGAGCGCGGCGAACTCGAACCCTTCGATGGCCTTGGGTTCTTCGAAGGCAGCCTTTTCCAGACGCTGGTTGAGGCGGGTCGCCTCCCGACGTTCGGTTTCGTCCTGAACGATCAACTCCAGGAATTCGCGATAGCCGAGGCTGCCGCTGCGCGCCTGTTCGAGGCGCACATCGAGGGATTCGAGAATGCCGGAGAGCCG
>CAIWTU010000064.1 GCA_903915655.1 uncultured Geobacter sp. | reverse complement strand
GGTGCTCCTGAAGCTCTGAGCGCCTGCCGTGACCGAATCTCCAAAAGCTATCACTTTAAAACTTTTCTTGGCTTTCAGATTGCTTATCACTCCGGAAAGATTTTCCGCGCCGTAAATAAGCTCTTTGCTTGAGATAACAGGGTCAGCGCCTGTCTGGATGTCCAGTTTAGGCGAATTATCGAAGACAGGTGATTCAAAGCCTATTCTGTCAAGCCAGAGCACTACTTTGCTCTCAACAGGATATTTTATGCCGAATTTCAACTGCCAGGGTAGTTTTGGCGCGTTCGGAGTCGCCCCGAATTTTTCCCACGGAATGTCAAATTTTTGCCACTCCTTAGTCACTGAACAATCGGCGGTCTCGCAGACTTTTAGAGAGACCGGCTCGGAGGCCTTGGCGTAAAAAGTCAGCCCGGCGCTCCCCTTCGGCAGGTTCTTGTATTCCATTGAAGCAATACCCATGCTGCCCGGGAGAAAAGTAAATTTTATTGCCGCCCCGCCCGCCACAGAATCCTTTGTTGCCCATTCACGCGTTTTAAGCGGTATTATGTCGGAAGCGCTCCCGAGATCCGCGCGAAGCCACAGGCAGGTCGCATCCTCAGAGTTTTCGGTTCCCATCTCTATCGGCTGAAAGACAGAACTGCCGGCAGATAAGACCAAAGGTAACAGGCACACAAGGAAAAGAAGCAGTCTTTTCATAAACCCTCCTAGTATAATGTTCACCGTTAGTGGCGAACAGATTCTGAATTTGTTAATATACGTTTAGTTCTTTGTCAGAGCAGGAGAGACAATTGGTCTCCCCCCTTACGGGCCGTTCTCAACGGTACCTTTCGCTAAAGATTATTGTTCCTGCTTATATAACCTAAAATATTTATTAAGGACACTATGGGACCTGATTAAACCCGGCCACCATTTATCCTAGGTTATACACGGCTATATAATGCCGGTTCACTCTTCTTTTGTCTCTGCAAAGAACAAACTTTTTTATCCCTTTAAAGGAGGCTAATTTCATGATCTATGCCGGTATTGATATCGCCAAAGACTCTGCCCGCTGCGTCTTCCTCGACAACGAGGGCGAGAAAATCAAAGCCTTTTCAATCTCCACAAACAAAGAAGGCTTTGAGAAGCTGCATTGCTTCATCAAAGAACTTAAAATGAATAAGGATGAGTTCCTGTTTGGTATTGAAGCCACCGGTATTCTCTGGGAAAATCTCTTCACTTTTCTCACCGATACCGGTTTCAAAACCATACTCCTGAACCCTTTTCAAACCAAGAAATACAGAGAAGCTCTGCGTTTCAAGGCTAAAACCGACGACATTGATGCCTACGTCATTGCCGGGCTTCTCCGTTCCAATGATTTCTCTTCTTCGTTCATTCCAGAAGACATGATCCAGGGCCTGCGCGATTTCACAAAACTCCGCTACGAACTGGTCAAAGACCGTACAAACTATCAACGCCAGGCTCTTTCTCTGCTGACACTGGTCTTTCCTGAGCACACCAAAACTGCGCTTAGAAATCCCTTCGGAATTGCTTCGTTGGCCGTTCTAAAGCAATTCCCTACGGCCAAACATATCGCTGCTGCAAAGGTCAAACATATCGAAGCTATCGTCCGTTCTATCAAGGGCAACAACTTTAGCGTCGAGAATATTCAGAATCTCATTAACACCGCTAAAACCTCTGTCTACTCCGGCAGAGCTTCCGATGCCAGGGCTTTAACTCTGAAGATTTTACTCACTCAGATAGAGACTCTTGACTCCTCTATCTCTTCTTTGGACGCCCAGATTGAAGCTTTGCTCACTGACAACAGCCAGAACAACACCCCTGGTTCAAACCTACTGGACATTCCAGGTGTCGGCCCTAAAACCGTTGCCGCGTTGCTCTCTGCCATCGGGGACGGAAAGACTTTCAGTTCCGGTACTAACCTGATCGGGTTTATCGGATACTATCCTGTTATCAGCGATTCCGGCGATACAAAACTCAAAAGGCACATCGCAAAGAACGGACCAAAATATCTCAGATGGGCCCTCTACGTTGCCGCTGTCGCCTGCATCAAGCACAACGACCAATTCAGGCGCATTTACCAGATCAAACGCTCACAGGGTAAATCCGCAAAACAGGCTTTGATATGCGTTGTAGTCAAGCTCGCGCACACAATGCTCAGCATGCTTAAATCCGGCAAGCCTTATGACCCTACAAGGGTCTTTGCTTGCTCTTGAACTTCTCAAAGATCGTCGTTCTTTGACATATTTTCTATTTACTTCTTATAGGACATCTTTTGCGCCGTTCAGGATGCAAGAAGTTTTCTAATATAATCTATATCATTCTTAAGAGCTGTTTTGCCGCCGCCTTTAAATGAAAAATCTTCCACCGAGAGCCAGCCGTTATAGCCGGCCAGCTTAAGTTCGT
>CAIWTU010000063.1 GCA_903915655.1 uncultured Geobacter sp. | reverse complement strand
GGGGTCTATCATCGGATTTTAGCAGATGACAGCCAGCCCCGGAGAATGTAGAATGCACGTCGACGGGGGTGTGGCTAATGGGGTCAGTGGGCTGTTAATTCAGACTCACTTGGGTCTGAAATGCCGCCCCCGTCATTTGCGACATTGGCCAGCTCGACTCTCACATGTAATAACACTCAATAATCTAGCGTTGACAACAGAGAATAATCTAGCTGTGAAAGAGGGATTGCAATGGCTACAACTCCGGCACAACGCAGGCTTGCCGATGCACTAACAACCCTGAAGAGATTGCAGGCTGAACTCCGCTTGGACAAAACGGCCTATTGAAGCTGCCTGACTATTGCTAGATCCTGGACTACAAGGCAAAGGATTTTCTTCCTGCCGCTAAAATCCAGATGGTCGTGCGAATCCCTGTTCTGACAGTTCCAGTGGCCCTCGTCCGTCTGCCGGAAGCGTTTTTTACGACCTATGCCGAAGATGCCCATATCGCACTTCATCAGTTACGGGATGCGTCGGATCTCAATAGGGAACTGCTTGAAGGAGGGCATAGCACTGTTGCCTGGCGCCTTGTCGGGGCTTTGCGGGCGTCAGGGCGCGGAGAATTGGCGGATAATGTACTGGCAACCATGAGAGCAGCAGGGTATCTGGTCAAGGAGACAAATCCATTCACTGTTGCACCGCCGCCGCTGGCGTTCACCAGAGCTCAATCCCCCTATGCCCTGCGTATACGTTTAATGTGGCAAGCCACTGGCGTCTGGCAGGTATCGGTGGACAGTAATTTGAATTGAGCAGCGGAGTGAGTACATGTCTACCCTGGAAGCGGCGAGTTCTCTGGGAGAAATAAAACCTTTTGCGGAATTCATTGCCAGTTCAATGAACAGTTAAGTTGCCTGCCAATCCTGCCTGGATAGAGGCGGCTCAAGTGCTCGTCTTTTTTTATTTGTTACAGTGCAATGCTTGCCAGGATATTTTTCAGACGATTCCCCCCGAATCCGGTCGGAGATCCCCCGAAACCGGGGGGACATTCCCCGAATCCGTGGGGGGAAATCCCCCCGGCTGATTTCCATTGCCCCTCCGGGGCAAAACCGTATTCGGCCTGGAAGGCCGGTCGGACATCAGCCGTGTACAGCCCTGAAAGGGTGGTGCACGGAAACCGAACGGGTGGTGCGGAAACCGAACGGGGCGCGCACGATCTGGTTTGTTCCCGTTGCCCTTTCGTGAGCCAGAAGAATAACAGGATAATTATTTGCTTTTTTTACCGCTAAAGTGTATACCGCTGATTAGCTGTTTGCAATGGATCCTCTGGTGAAAACTCTTAGTGCTGCAAGACGCGAATTACTGCAAATTCAGAATATTGAGGGCGATAATGAAGATCGGAACCTGTGTGACAATTACCTGCTTGTTGTCTGGACTATTGTTTTCTGGTTCGTTACAGGGATCAGCCTGGGGTGCCGACCTTCAGGAACGTGATGCGATCCGTCAGGAAATCAAGCAGATGCGACAGGATTATGAGACCAGAATGTCTGCTCTGGAGTCGCGTCTGGCTGCACTTGACGGCGAAGGCAAGCCCCGGGTTCCTGATAAGGCGCCTGCCGTCGCTTTTCTTGCCGATCCTGATGCGCCCCGCAAATTCATGGAACCGCCACTCATGGATGATGCAAGGCAGAAACCCGATCCAGAATCGAAGCCGTTCGAGTACCACGGTTATCTCCGTTCCGGGTTTGGCGTCAACGGTAAGGGTGGCGACATGGAGGCCTTCAAGGCGCCAGGCGCAGGCGCCAAATACCGTTTGGGAAACGAGATGGAAACCTACGGGGAAGCGTCCCTGTTCAACAACTGGCTCAACACCGGCGGCCCGACATTCACGACCCAGGTGCGTCTGGCCTACCAGACCAAGAATCATATGGGATGGGATGTGGATAATGACAAATTCATCCTTCGTGAGGCCTTTACCCAGATGGGGAATTTTGCCTGGGCGCCAAAGCTCAAATTTTGGGTCGGTGAGCGATTCTACGATCGGTATGATATCCACATAAACGATTTCTACGTCTTTGATATGAGCGGCTACGGCGGAGGTATCGAGGATATCCCTGCAGGGAAATGGGGCAAGCTTTCCCTCGCCTATATAGGTGGATCAACGGATAGCTACGAGTTCCCGACCTTGGGGAAGGTGGCGAAGAACAGCCTGGATATCCGCCTGAAAATGGACCTGCCGGTCGGGAAGGGGATGTTCTGGCTTGTCCCCTCCTACCTTGCAGGGGGGTCAGTTACGACTGCCAGCGGGACTTCGAACTACGAATCCTCTGCCGGGTTGGCAGCAGGTTTCATGCACAGGGTGGACAACCCTTTTGGCATGGGGAACAGCTACAACCAGTTTACCGTGCAGTATGGTATTGGCACGGGCTCCAACTTCGGCCCCGTGGTCCAGAACCCGACCCCTGGCCTGCGGGACTCCTGGCAGTTCCGTGTGACAGAGAGCGCGGTATTCCAGCCTACCGACAACCTTTCGCTCATGCCCGCGCTTGTCTGGCAGATGCAGGATACGGGAGCATCAGGCAATTCCAGAATCAACTGGCTGTCGGCCGGTGTCCGCCCTATTTACAACTTCACGGAACATTTCTCCCTGGCTCTCGAGACAGGGGTGGACTATGTGGATAACGGACCTATGGGGGTCAGGGATTATCTCTTCAAGGGAACCGTGGCGCCACAGCTCTCCCTCGGCAAGCTCTTCTTCTCCAGACCGGTGCTCCGGATGTTTGCAACCTACGCCCAGTGGGGCTCGGGCTTTAGAGGATCTATCGGCGGTCAGGCGTATCAGTCTGCCACATCGGGAACCTCGTTTGGCCTGCAGGCGGAGGCCTGGTGGTAATCTGTCAAGGCAGAATCAGGCAATTAATCCGACTTCTGCAGAACCTCATGCAAAAGGATTCTCCCCTTGACGGGGGGAGTGGACTTTTTAAATAACTTCTAACTTACTAAAGATAACTGGATAGTGAGGTAAAGATGAATACGAGCCGGAAAGTTGAATTATATGCCCCCGTCTCCGGGCAACTGGTGCCGCTTGAACAGGTTCCCGACCAAGTCTTTGCCGAGAAGATGGTCGGTGACGGGGTAGCCATTGATCCGGTTACGGCTCTCCTCCTCGCCCCCTGCGACGGCACGATCATTCAGATCCATTCCGCCGGTCATGCGCTGACCATCAGAACTGCCGAGGGGATCGAGCTGTTGATCCATATCGGTCTGGATACGGTTGCTCTGAAGGGTCAAGGTTTTGTCTCCAAGGTCAGGACAGGCGATCGGGTGCGCATGGGGGATCCCCTGACGGAATTCGATGCCGACTTTATCGCAACCCATGCCAAAAGCCTCCTGACCGAGATCGTTATTACCACCATGGATCTGACGAGCGATGTCAGACCACGTTCAGGATCGGTCACAGCGGGGAAGGACGTCATCCTTGAGCTGACCCTGGCGGAGGGTGGGAAAGAGGCCGAGGGTGTGAAAACGGTAGCAGGCGGCAGGGTCGTCATCTCGGATGAGATCGTGATCCCGAACCGGAGCGGCCTGCATGCCCGGCCGGCAGCAGTGCTGGCTGCCCTCGCCAAGCGCTTTGAAGCGTCTGTCCGTCTCAGGCTCGGGGACAAAGAGGCGAATGCCAGGAGCGTGGTTGCCATCATGGCGCTGGAGGTCGGATGTGGCGACAGGATTACCCTGCTGGCAGAGGGGGGCGATGCCGAGGAGGCTGTTGCCGAACTGACCGCTCTCATCAAAAAGGGGGAGGGTGACGAGGGGGAAGAGCCAACTCCGGCGTCCGGAATCGCATCTACTGACGAGGTCGGAACGGCCGTGCGAGTTCATTCAGATGATCCTGACCTTCTTGCAGGGGTCACTGCTTCAACCGGCCTGGCGGTCGGTAACCTTTATCAGTTGGGCAATGAAGAGATTCTGGTTGAGAGCGATGCCGACGACCCTATACGAGAACGGCAGCTGCTCGATAGTGCAATCGCCCAAGCCAGATGCCAGCTTGAATTGCTCCTCCCCCGCCTGCAAGGGGAGTCAGCGCCTGCAACGATTGCCATCTTTGCCGCCCATCGGGAGATGCTGGACGATCCGGAACTGCTGGAGGCGACAATCAGCGCGATCTCGCAGGGGAGAAGCGCTGCCTCTGCCTGGAAGGATGCGTACACGATCCGGGCCAGGGAGTTGGCGAGCCTGAAGAACAGACTTCTCGCAGCCAGGGCCAATGACCTGCTGGACGTCGGTATGCGGGTGCTCCGTCTCTTGACCGGTAGTCAAACCAGGCCGATGGAGTTTCCCCCCTGTACGATTCTCGCGGCAGAGGAGTTGACCCCTTCCGACATAGCCAGGCTGGACAGGTCGCAGGTGATCGGGTTCTGCACCACGACCGGCGGGGCCACTTCCCATGTCGCGATACTGGCCCGCTCACTCGGCATCCCGGCGGTAACAGGTATCGATCCCCGTGTTCTAAAGATCCCGGACGGCGCCCTGGTCATCCTTGATGGCGATAACGGCGCCCTCCGTATAAATCCGTCACCGGATGAAATCGCAGAAATTACCCGTTTGCAGGAAGAGCGGATAGTCAGACAGAAGGCCGATCTGGCAAAGTCAGAGGCGCCGGCAACCACCCGCGACGGTCACCGGATAGAGGTCGTGGCCAACATAGCTGGTCTGGCAGATGCAACCCAGGCTATCGCTCTCGGGGGGGAGGGGGTTGGTCTGCTCCGCTCGGAGTTTCTCTTTATGGGTCGCGAATCGGCGCCTGACGAAGAGGAGCAGTTCGCAGCCTACCGCGAGATTGCCGCTCTCCTCGGCGCAGAGCGGCCACTGATCATCCGCACCCTGGATGTGGGGGGTGACAAGCATCTGCCGTACCTTTCCATTCCCCGGGAAGATAACCCGTTTTTGGGAGAACGCGGGATCCGGGTCGGACTTGCCCGGCCCGAGATGCTTCGCACGCAGTTGCGTGCCATTCTTCGGGCGTCGCAATATGGCAAGGTCCAGGTGATGTTCCCGATGATCGGTCTGCTCGGGGAGTGGCGCACCGCCAGGGGAATGCTCGAGGAAGAGCGGCTACGGCTCAATCTCCCTCCGATTCCGGTCGGGATCATGGTGGAGATCCCCTCTGCCGCACTGATGGCAGAGATATTTGCCCGTGAGGTCGATTTTTTTTCCATAGGATCCAACGACCTGACCCAATACACCCTGGCTGTTGATCGCGGGCATCCCAGGCTGGCGTCCTGCGTCGACGGGCTCAACCCTGCCGTACTTCAGCTTATCGCCGGGACGGTCTCGGCAGCACGAAAGTATGGGAGAGAGGTCGGCGTCTGCGGCGGCATGGCCGGCGACCCACAGGCGATCCCGATACTTATCGGCCTGGGGGTTGATGAACTGAGCGTCAGTATCCCGATGATTCCGGGTGTCAAGGCCCAGATCCGGACCCTCTCCCGTGAAGAGTGTCAACAGTTGGCACGAAAGGCCCTGGAGCAGGAAAGCGCCGCCGGGGTTCGCGCCCTCTCTCCTGCCGGTTTGATCGAGGCGCCAAAGGAGGAGTCCCATGCCTGAAGAAACTGCCAATTCGTCAAATTGCATAGTGAAATTATTCCGCTTCATGTTCGGATTTCTCCAGAAGATCGGGAAATCGCTTATGCTGCCGGTGTCGGTGCTGCCGGTGGCCGGACTGTTGCTTGGGGTTGGCGGCGCCTTGCTGCTCGGGGTAGAGCAGGGGCGGCTGCAGATTGACTCCGGTTGGCTGATCCTGCTGTTGAACATAATGAAAAACTCCGGTGAACCTATCTTCGCCAGTCTCCCCCTGATCTTTGCCATAGGTGTTGCCCTGGGACTTACGAAAAATGACGGCGTCTCTTCTCTGGCAGCAGTGGTAGGCTATGTAGTCATGCTCGGCACGATGGGAGTGATTGCCCGGAGCCAGGGACTGGAGACAAAGGCGATCATGGGGATAAATTCCCTCGACACCGGCGTTTTTGGCGGGATCATAATCGGTCTGGTTGCCGCAGAGATGTTCAACCGTTTCTACAAGATCGTCCTCCCCCCTTATCTCGGATTTTTTGCCGGAAAGCGCTTTGTGCCGATAATCACCGCCCTGTTGGCCATTCTTGTAGGGGTAATCCTCAGCTTCATCTGGCCCCCCGTGCAGCTGGCCATAAACGCCTTTTCCCACTTTGCCGTTACAGGCAATCCGGGTCTGGCGGTATTCACCTATGGTACGGTGGAGAGGTTATTGCTCCCGTTCGGACTACATCACATCTGGAACGTCCCCTTCTTCTTTCAGATCGGTGATTTCACACAGGCCAATGGACAGGTGGTCCACGGTGAACTTACCCGTTTTTTTGCTGGCGATCCTACCGCCGGTAATCTGGGTGGGGGATACCTCTTCAAGATGTTCGGCCTGCCAGCGGCCGGTCTGGCCATATGGCATTCGGCCAGACCCGAGAACCGGGGGCGGATCGCGAGCATCATGGTTTCGGCGGCCTTGACATCCTTTCTTACCGGCATAACCGAACCGCTGGAGTTCTCTTTCCTCTTTGTCGCTCCGCTGCTTTACGCTATCCATGCCCTCTTTGCCGGAACCGCTTTTTATATTCTATACGCTACCGGGGCAAAGCTCGGTTACACATTCTCACACGGCTTCATTGACTACGCACTCTTCTTCGGGATGGATACCCGTCCCTGGCTGGTGCTCATATTCGGCCCCCTGTACGCCCTCCTCTACTACGTAGTTTTTCGTCTGCTCATCAAGATGTTCGATTTGAAGACACCGGGTCGGGAGGTCGACACCGGCAGTCATGCAGAGAGGGTGACCGAGGAGGGAAGCGACCTCTCCCGACAACTGATTTTGGCTTTTGGCGGGAAAGGCAATATCCGCAACCTGGACGCCTGTATAACCAGACTCCGGGTAGAGCTGATCGATATCAGCAAGGTAAACGGAGAACGGCTGAAAGAGCTTGGCGCGGCCGGGGTACTTATAGTTGGGAATGGGGTGCAGGCGATCTTCGGCACCGCCTCCGAAAACCTGAAGACCGGTATGGAAGAGTACATGCAGACAGCCGGGCCGGAGGCAGAAGTGCCGGAGCCGGAGGGACCGGCAGAAGCGCCTTCTCTGCAAGCGGTGAGCAGAGGGAAACTCGACCCTGAAGCTGGCCGGAGGTCAGAAGCGCTGATAAGGGCTCTGGGGGGGAGGGAAAACATCCGTATGATCGAAGCCTGCGCGATAACCCGCCTCAGAACGATCCTCCTTGACGAGACGGCCATAGATGAAGCCGCACTCAGGGCAAGCGGCGTCGAGGGGATCATGAGATTGCAGGGAGGGATAATCCATCTGCTGATCGGGGCGAACGCCGATCAGTATGCTTCTGGAATCAGGGAGATTCTCGGTGCGGCCGTTGGCGGTGAACGCTTCGGTTAATCATAAACGGCAATTCAGTAAAGAGAGAACAACGGAGTCTACTCGACAAAGTCTGAATAATTGTCATTTCGGCAGGATTCCGGGGCTTTTGATCGGGCTCCGGAATAAACCGGTCAGCCCTTCGTATCTGATGATGAGTTCCATTTATGGAAGAAGAGGTAGATTAGCACTGCCATCAGCGATCCGACTACAATGCCGTTTGCAAATAGAATTCGCCACGATTCCGGGAAATGTTTAAATATTTCAGGAACCGCACTCACCCCTACGCCCAAACCTATTGACACCGATGGAATCAACAGGTTCTCGGGCTTTGAGAAATCAATTTTGGCCAGGGTTTTTATTCCGATTACGGCAATCAGTCCGAACATTATGACACTTGCTCCGCCAAGCACCGGATTTGGTATTGACGCTATGATGAAAGCCACTTTCTGAAATACGCTCAACAGGATCAGAATCAGGCCTGCAGCAACCAGCACAAAACGGCTTTTTATCCCCGAAAGCGCTACCAGGCCTGAATTTTCACTAAAGGTTGTATATGGGAATGAACTGAACAGAGATCCGATAATCATGGACAAACCTTCAGCCCGGTAACCGTTCGTTATATCTTTCCTCCCGATTATTTTTCCCGTAATTTCCGAAATTGCATAAAAAGCCCCAAAAGATTCAATCATAGAGACACAATTAACCACAATCATGCTCAAAATTGCTGAAATATCGAATTTGGGGAGGCCAAAATGAAAAGGAACCGGAATAGAAATCCAGGACTCCGCGGCAATACCGCTGATATCAAACTTTCCGATCAGAAACGCAAAAAAACAACCGAGCAACAGACCGAGCAATGCCGAAATATTCGACAGTAAACCTTTCGCGAATCGCGTAATGAGGGTGATAAAAATGATAACCGAAAAGGCCACGACAAAATTGACAGGTTCTCCGAAATCCGGACGTCCTTCGCCTCCGGCAATCCATTTAACGACTGCCGGCATAATGGATAGGCCGATGACGGTAATCACGGACCCCGTTACCGACGGAGGCAATAATGAAACTATACGTGAAAAGAAGGGAGCAATAAGAATTACAAACACCGCCGAGACCAGGACCGCTCCGAAGACATAGGGCAAACCTAATTCTTTACCAATCAGACAAATCGGAATAATCGCCGTAAAGGTGACACCGAGCATCACCGGAAGGCGAATGCCGATATGTTTCCCCAAACCCATGCTTTGAATTATGGTAGCAATCCCGCAGGTAAAGAGGTCCAGTTGAATCAAAAGGGTAATATCCCCTTTCGACAAACCGATATATTGTCCAATAATAATGGGCACAGCGACGGCCCCCGCATACATGACAAGGACATGCTGCAAGCCGAAAAGAAGATTTTTCCAGAACGGCAATAATTCGTCTACAGGATGTTTTGCGAGGGGAGCGCTTTCCTGAATCATAACTTTTGTTATTCCTGCAAGACAGAGTAGTGGTCCGATTTTCCGGCTCCTGAATATATCACCCGCTATCAGTAATTGGTAGAAAATTTTTGGATGAATATTTTTTGCAGATCCCTGATATCTCGTGCGCAGGAGGGGTAATCTCTGTTATAATCCTTTCCACTTGCAGTAAGGCCCCTTTGCGGGATGGGAGGAAAAATCGTGCGAGGGTTGGGGTGATTACCGGAGAGGAGGAGTGCATGAAGGAGACAACGGCTGAGGAACTGATCGAGAGGTTGGAGCTGACAAGGCACCCCGAGGGTGGATGGTATCGGGAAACCTATCGCTCCGGGGAAGTTATTCAAGGGAGCGCCCTCCCTGAAAGGTTTACGGGTGACCGCTCTTTCAGTACCGCAATCATATTTCTTCTCTCACCGGGTGAAATATCGGCTCTGCACCGCCTCAAGACCGACGAGATCTGGCACTTTTATACCGGTGCGCCACTGACCGTACATGTCATAACGCCAGAAGGAGAGTACCGCCCTGTGAAGCTCGGCCCCGATATCGCAGCTGGCGACCGTTTTCAATTCGTTGTGCCGGCCGGTTGCTGGTTCGGGGCTGAGGTTGCGGCGGGGAATGCCGGCTATTCCCTCGTCGGTTGTACAGTAGCGCCAGGCTTTGACTTCGCTGATTTTGAAATGGGAAGTAGAGCTGCTCTGCTGAAACAATTCCCTCGACAAAGAGAGATTCTGCAACGTCTGGCCAGGAATTCCTGAACTCCTGTTTGCATCGATTGATCCCGGTTATTGAGGAGCGATATTGACTTTACGCTGTTAGATCGGACAACCACTCCTCTGCACTGCTCACCACCACAATATATTGCGGATACTTCACTCTCTACGTACAAAAAATTGTTGCAAATAAAATGCTGCAGGATTAACTTCCAGGATAAGGTTACTCCTTCAGGGGGAGGGGCTCCTGCGGGGACGGCCGCACTGAATTTACAGCAAGAACGTCAAGTCCGGAAGACCCTTGACATCCCGCCTTAAAATCTTTCCAAACAGACAGGAGGGCAGCATGACCTGGACAATGGCAACTGATCCGTTTAATAATGTTGCCCTATCGGCGTTGGTCGCCGCTCTCCCGATCTTTTATCTCTTCTGGGCATTGGCCTGCAGGCGAATGAAGGGGCACTGGTCGGCGTTGTGCGCTGTTGCCATTGCGGTGGCTATTGCCGTCATGGTATACGGCATGCCGCTTAAATTGGCCCTGCTTTCTACCCTGAACGGAATGATGTTCGGTCTCTGGCCGGTGACATGGATCGTTGTAACAGCGGTATTTATTTATAATCTTTCCGTCAAAACCGGTCAATTCGAAGTGATAAAAAATTCTCTGGCGTCCATTTCAGATGACCGGCGTCTTCAGGCGTTGCTCATTGCCTTTTCGTTTGGGGCGTTTTTGGAGGGGGCTGCAGGTTTTGGTACGCCGGTAGCCATTTCCGCGGCGATGCTCGTTGGCCTCGGATTTAACCCGCTTTACGCAGCAGGGCTATGTCTGCTGGCAAATACCGCGCCGGTGGCCTTCGGGGCAATCGGGATTCCGATTGTTGTCGGAGCTCAGGTATCTGGAGTTGACCTGATGGCTTTAAGTCAGATGGTCGGCAGAACTCTCCCGTTTGTAAGCGTTCTGATTCCGCTCTATCTGGTGATCCTGATGAGCGGTTGGAAAAAGGGGCTAGAAGTCTGGCCGGCTGCCATAGTAAGCGGCGGATCCTTTGCGGTGACCCAGTGGTGGAGTTCCAACTACCTTGGGCCTATGCTCCCTGATATTCTGGCCTCCATCGTCTCGATTTTTTGCCTGGTTATTTTTTTGAGAAAATGGCACCCTGAAAACAGCTGGCGCTTTCCGGAAGAAGGGGCCAGTTCCGGAAAAGAAAAATTAAGGTATACCGGTGGACAGCTCTTCAGGGCCTGGGCGCCGTTCTTAATTCTATCTATCTTTGTGGCTGCCTGGGGGGTAAAGCCGATTAAAGAAGCGCTTGATTATTTCACTCTGGTCAAAGTAGAGATTCCTGGCCTTCACAATAGGATCATTCGTGGCGATATGCCGATGGCGGCCATCTACGGTTTCAATCTCTTCAGCGCAGCCGGTACAGCCATTTTGCTGGCAGGGCTCTTTTCGATCCCGGTCATGGGAGCGTCCCTTCCTGCCTCCGGAAAAGTCGCTGTTCAAACGCTCAAAACACTCCGCTGGCCGGTTGCGACAATTTCGATGATTCTCGGATTTGCCTATATCATGAATTTCTCCGGAATGGCTATTACGCTCGGAAATGCCTTCGCCTCCACAGGGAAGCTTTTTCCTTTTTTTTCTCCCTTCCTTGGATGGCTGGGTGTCTTTATGACCGGCTCGGACACTTCAACCAATGCGCTGTTTGGCAAGCTTCAGGAAGTAACCGCGACAAAAATCGGTGTCGATCCGCTGATTACGGTTTCAGCCAATACCTGCGGAGGGGTCTGCGGTAAAATGGTTTCTCCGCAGTCTCTGGCCGTGGCAACTGCGGCGGTAGGACTTGTGGGGCAGGAATCGGATATTTTACGGTTTACCCTGAGGCATTCCCTGATTTTAACGGGAGTTGTAGCGGTAATGACGATGCTGCAGGCTTATGTTTTCAAATGGATTGTGCCTGTTTACGGAAAAACCGCAGTTGCTGCCGCTGCAAAGGCTCCCCTTGCCGCAGCAGCTGCGGGCTTCCCCTCGCAGGGGCTCCTTTATCTCGGGGTGATGCTGGCTGTCATCGTGATCGTAACGGTTACATCCCGTGTAATGGGGAGTGAAAGATGCTGTAGACCTGACCCGTGAAGGCCCAACGACACAAGTCACTGCTGATTTTGTCGGAGGGATCAACTTTTTCGAAGGGGATCTAAATAACCGTTGATGATTTTATAGCGCAGAACAGGGGGGTACGGCATGTTTAAAAAAAAATTCATTATAATTCTGATTGTTGTCACCGCAATTTTCTCACTCTTTTCGTATCTGGTTGATTTCTACACCGATTGGCTCTTCTTCGCCGAGACCGGTTTCTCATCGGTATTCACTGCGACCCTGTATGCGAAGACAGGGGCCGGGCTCCTCTTTGGTGGAATGCTATTCATATTTCTGCAGGTAAACCTTCATTATGCGAACAGCACCAGATTTCCTTTATCCGGTATCTACCTCGCGGGGGGTGGTAACCTCCGGCTGAACAGGGATGATGCTGCGCGACTTGTTAAACCAGCCGGTTTGGTCATCAGCGTGATCCTGGCGCTCTTTGCAGGGAACTGGGGCGCCATGCAATGGGAAGATCTCCTCTTCTTTATGAACAGGCTGACCGTCGGTACGGTTGATCCGGTTATCGGGAAGGATATCGGATTCTACCTCTTTACCCTCCCTTTTATGGTGGCGCTCAAGGCTTTTGCCACCCTTCTCCTCTTTGCAACGGCGCTCCTGACCGCTCTGGCCTATTATGTCCGGGGGGGGATCACCTTGACGGAGCGTGGCGCTGCGGTTGATGCCAAGGTTCGCAGGCATCTTGCGCTTCTGGTCGGGGCCTTTGCCTGTCTGATCGCCACCGGCTTCTATCTGGACAGCTTCAGACTCCTCTTTTCCAGTAATGGCGCCTTTTTTGGCGCTGGATATGTGGATGTCCATTCCCGACTGCTGACCTGCAGAGTTCTGACTTTTCTGACGCCGCTGGCGGGGGGGATGCTGGCAGTTGGAATCTGGAAAGGTGCCTGGCGGATGGCTCTCCTGCCGCCGGTCATCCTGATTGCATTGTATCTGATCGGCATAAAGCTCTATCCATCGCTGCTCCATAAATTCAAGGTTGCGCCAAACGAGTTGGCCCTTGAGACACCATATATAGCGAATAACATAAAGTTTACCCGTTTCGGCTACGATCTGGAGAAGATAGAGACCGTGCCGTTCGATGTTGATACGAAGCTTTCAGCTGCTGATATAGAGAGTAATGCCGCAACTATCAAGAACATCCGCCTTTGGGATCATGCCCCGCTGCTCAAGACTTACAGTCAGCTGCAGCAGATCAGGACCTACTACAAGTTCTTTGATGTAGATAATGACCGCTACCTGGTGAACGGTCAGTATACCCAGGTCATGCTCTCACCGCGTGAACTTTCCTACGGAGATCTCCCGAGCAGGAACTGGATCAATGAACGGCTGATCTTTACCCACGGCAATGGCATTACCTTCGGTCCGGTCAGCCGGATAAGCAAGGAGGGGCTACCGGAATTTTTCGTCAAGGACATCCCTCCCGTCAGCCTGGCCGACATTAAGGTGAGAAGGCCGGAAATCTACTACGGCGAGTTGTCCAATGAGTATGTGATCGTCAAGACCAGGGTGCCGGAATTCAGCTATCCGACCGCTACCGGCAATATCAACACGACCTATGACGGCAAAGGGGGGGTGCGGATCGATTCACTACTCAAAAAAGCCCTCTTCGCGGCCAGATTCAGGACAGAAAAAATTCTGCTTTCCTCAGACATAACCGCCGAAAGCCGTATTCTCTACAACCGCAACATCAACGAGCGGGTCAGAGCGGTGGCGCCTTTCCTCCGCTTCGACGGTGACCCCTACATGGTTGTTACGAAAGAGGGCGGGCTAAAATGGATCATCGATGCCTACACCTTTTCGGACCGGCTCCCCTATTCAAAACCGCTAAAAGGGGGGGTAAATTACATGCGGAATTCGGTGAAGGCGGTTGTGGATGCCTATGACGGAACTCTCAACTTCTACATCAGCGACCCGGAGGATATCCTGATAAAGCTCTACAGCCGGATCTTCCCGCAGCTCTTCAAACCGATGACGGCGATGCCGGAAGATCTGCGCAAGCATGTCCGCTATCCGCACCAGTTCCTCCAGTTGCAGGCATCTATCTTCTCCGCCTACCATATGACCGATCCGAAGGTCTTCTACAACAAGGAAAATCTCTGGCAGGTTCCTGAACTGGGTGAAAAACCGATGGAACCGTACTACACCATCATGAAGCTGCCGGGGGAAAAGGGAGAGGAGTATATACTGTTGCTCCCCTTTACCCCCTCCAAGCGAGACAATCTTGCAGCCTGGCTGACGGCCCGTTGTGATGAACCGAATTACGGGAGGATCCGGGCTTATACCTTTCCGCGTGACAGGTTGATCTATGGCCCGAAACAGATTGACGCCCGCATCAACCAGGACTCCTTCATATCCCAGCAGTTGACACTCTGGAACCAGCGCGGCTCCGAGGTTATCCGGGGGAGTATGCTTGTTATTCCGATCGAAAAATCGCTCCTTTATGTTCAGCCGCTTTATCTTGCCGCCGACAAGGACGGTCTGCCCGAACTGAAGAGGGTGATTGTTGCCTTCGGGGATGAGGTTGTCATGGAGGAAAACCTGGAACTGGCCCTGCAACGACTCTTCAGCGGTAAAAAAACTCCCGCCTCTGCCGCCAGGGTGGTTAAGGCAGATTCGAAAGGATTACCGGCCACGCCGGCCAGGGAAGCGATGCGCATCTACGAAAAGGCGACCAACCTGCTACGTCAGGGGAACTGGGCAGGTTACGGCGAGGAATTGCTGAAGCTGGGGGAGCTTCTGAAGCGGATGTCTCAGTAGCGGAAGTGATGAAAGGGCTTGCCATCATTCCCCCTCCCCCTGGCCCTGCCCCTTCCTCGCCAGGAAGGGGCAGGGGACTTTTCTGAGAATTTGCGAGAGCATCAAATTTGAACGTTGGTTAACAATAATATTCTCATTTTTTCTTTGTGTCAGCATTGACAAAGGGTCAATCTGTGCTATGGTTCTACCCGAAAAAACAATAATCTTGTCATTTCAAATACTTTTAGTAGTAGAAGGTCACCACTCTCCTCCAGAGTTCTTCACAAATTCTTGCCAGGTGAGCCTCTAGCAGTCGCGGTATAATTGTCATTCCGGCAGGCTTCCAGCCGGAATCCGATTTTAACTGACTAAAAAGACTGGATCCCCGATAAAGGCATTCGGGGATGACAATCGTTTTGCAAGAGCCTCAGGTATAAACAGAAACAGTTAATTCCTGGTTATTGCCCCGATTTCGTTACAGTTTGAACATCTCCAATACAAGGAGGCCGACGTGCAGCTCGAAAGAGAGACGAGTAAAGGAATGCCGACCGAGCTTCAAATCTTGATAGAGCGTGTGAAGGAACTGGAACCTGCCGAATCAGAAAGTGAATTGCTCAAAAAGGCTCTCTCTTCCGCTGAAAACCTGCTTTGCAGGTTTTTCGAGTCGAGTCCGGACCTGTTATCCGTAATTGATAAAAATTTTCGTGTAATACGAAGCAATTGGCATGGCGGCTACGAATATGTCCCCGAAGAGATCCGGGCCCAGAAACCTCTCTGCTATAGTGCGTATTACCCCGGGCAGGAGAGACCGTGCGATCCTTGCCATATCCTGGAGGTCTTTAATACAGGGAGACCGGTCGTAGCCGAGAAGGTCAATCCGAAAATCGGCCATCTTGAAACGCATGCCTACCCTTTGTTTGATGATTCGGGGAATGTTGCCCTGGTTGTTCAGCAGGTGATAAACATCAGCGACCGCAAACAGGCCTTGGAGGAAATGCACAAGAGCAACCAGCAACTCGATTTTTTAGCGGAAATGGCGGGCCAACTCCTGAAAAGCGAGTTCCCCCAAAAAGCGCTCGAGACCCTCTGCCACAAGGTTCTCTCCCTTCTGGATTGCCAGGCCTTTTTTAATTACCTCGTTGATGAGGAAAAAAATTGTCTGCATCTTAACGCTTTCGGAGGGATAGCTGAAGAAGATGCGGGGAAGATGGAGTGGCTTGATTATGGCGTAGGGTTGTGTGGCTCTTCCGCACGCGACGGCTGCCGACTGGTGGTAGAGAATCTCCAGGTGACGAGTGACCAGTATACGGCATTGGTGAGGCCATTCGGTATCACTGCCTATGCCTGCCATCCCTTGATCTCCAGGGGGCAGATCCTTGGAACCCTCTCTTTCTGTGCGCGGAACAGGAATCACTTTGCCGAAGACGAGCTGTCACTGATGCAGGCGGTGGCTGATCACGTGGCGATTGCCATAGACCGGAGGGTGGCGGAGGAGAAGCTGAGGGAGGGCCATGACGAGCTTGAGAAGCGGGTTGCGGAAAGGACGACCGAACTTGCTGAAATGGTGGAGAAACTGCAGCAGGAGATAAAGGATAGAGAACGGAGCGAACTGGCTCTGCGCCAGAGTCAGGAGAGATATGCCCTTGCGGTCGACGGCGCAAACGATGGCATCTGGGACATCGATCTTCTGAAGGGGGAGGCTTTTTACTCTGCGCGCTGGAAACGGATGCTCGGTTATCGAGAAGATGAAATCTCTACAACTCTTGATGAGTGGGAGTCGAGGATCCATC
>CAIWTU010000062.1 GCA_903915655.1 uncultured Geobacter sp. | reverse complement strand
TTCCGTTATACGATTTTCAGCCGCTGCAATAACAGGCTTCCGCTCTTCACCTGTAATGAACGCTCTGACATCATCAGCACTTTCCATTGACTCGATCATCCCAATGGCTTTTTTCCACTGGATTGACCTGCTGATAATCTCTTCAGGTACGTCCACTACTCCCGGCATTCCCACATCCTCAATCAAGCCGTGCCGTATCGCATGAGATACATGCTCTTCAGGTACGTCCACTACTCCCGGCGTAACCTGGAAATAGTGCTTATCCTCGACTGTTAAATGTGTAACTCCTTCAGGTAATTTCATCCTCATGATACAATCCCCTTTCAGTTTAGTGGAGCGGCCCCCGAAAGAGCCGCCCCGTTTTCTTTATTCGTCGCCGATATTACTTATCACGCCGAAAGCAGGCGGGAAGTAATTCTGCAGCACGCCGTCGAAGTACACGCCGTACTCATAGCGCCTTGTCCTGAGAGGCCACTCGATCTGATAGTAGTCTCTACGCAGCTTCATCTGTACAAGATTGCCTACGCCACTGAGCTTGTAGGGGCTGTTGACGGTCCTGAACATGATAGTGCCGGGAGGCATATTCGGATGGAGCTTTATCGGAATTTCCTGCGCTCCGCTCATGCTGAACGGGTTGAGGTAGCTGGCTGCAAACGAGCCGCCTGTCAGCTTGCCCTGCTCAGAAGAGAATACAAACCGCTGTGCAGCTGTTGCGCTGCCGGTCAGTATCTTTGCTCGGATATTCTTCTGCTCCTGCGAAGATACCCACATTTCATCAGGACTGAGCTTGTAGTTATCCCAGAACGACGCGAGCGCAACGTCAAGCTCCGTGATACCGCCCTTACCGTCAGCGGTCAGCCCAGCACCGTCGAGAGATGCGATGTATGCACCGCTTGAAGTCTTAGCTGCCTGAGAAAGCAGACCGTCGAATATGAGCGTGTTCTTGCCATAGCCGACAGTTGTTGAGAGATCGCTGATCTTTCTGCCAAAGTATGCAGAAGTGGCCGCACCACTCGCCCCAATTGCCGTGAAGGTAGCCTTATTGACTGTGGTGATCTTGGTCAGGTAAGAATCAGTTGCGCTTATTCCTACGAACCATGCATATGCAGCTGCGCCCTTTACTGCGGTACAGGTAGCGGTGATCTTGCCCGCAGAAGTGTTGTTGATGTAGCAGGTAGCATTTGCACTGACCTTGCCAGTACCGCCGTTGTATGTGTCGGTAGTGCTGTCAATATTCGTACGGGTTGTGGAAATAGGCACGCCGCCTGCTACGGTTGCAGTGCCATAACCGTCAAGAGTCAACGGGGCAACTGCCACATAATGCAGAGTCCCCGGTGAAGTCGTACCAGTAATAGCGCCGCCAGTTGTAGCCGCTGTCAGGCTGAGACCTGTCGGCTGTGCAAGCTCCCAGGTGCCGAGACCGCCGAGGATTATCTTTTCCTCTGCTATCATGGTAGCCCTGAGCAGACTTTCAACTGCGGTTGCCTTTACATCCTCAAAGCCCTCTGCTGCATAATCGGCCTCAAAAGTCACATAGTCCTCAAGCCCCATGCCGACATAAGCAGCAAGATAGTCAGCGATAGTTACCGCGTTGGTGCCGCCACGCTTGCCTTCCGATACGCCGATGTTAACCAGGTTCGGATTGATTGCTGTTATGGCTTTCCAGTTCGCCTGTGAGCCGATACCGGCCTTGACTCTCGCTATCGTGTTACGAAGCGGAGTAAGTACCGGATACATTTTCTTTGACGGGGCTTCGAGATCGTACCCCATCAATGACCCAGCAGTTGCCTGAGTCGTCGATCCCTGAGTGAATGCCTTCGCTATTTCACTGCTCGGGTTCGCAAGCGCGACTTTGAACAGTTCCATTGTTTCCTTTGATAAGTTCATAGTGAACCTCCTTACACTTTGTAGAGCGGAGACCCGCCCGTTTCGTGGACCTTCTTGATAGCGTCTTTTGCTGTTTCAGGTTCTGCCTCAGCCGCCACCTTTTCAGAGTCGATTATTACGTCTGCCGTCTTGCTGATAGCCATAAGCGAACCCTTGGCCGCAGCGGGCATTGCAAGGAACTTTTCAAGGTCTGACTTATATGCCTTGTGTTCCTGTACCATTTTTGCGATCTCTGCCATTACGTCGATTGTCCCTTCGAGTCCCATGATCTTAGAGATTTCGCTATTCTGACAATCAATCGCCATTTTCTGAATGTCTTCCGGTTTTGCTGCTGCTTCTTTGCTTCCTGTGCAATCTGCGCCCAAAGTCACGGCATGGTCATGGATACCCTGTATCTTGTCCTTGTCGGTCTTTGAATTTCTCGCTCCTGCTTTCTCGATGTCAGTTGTTTCCACTTTGGAAATATCTCCAGAAGGTGCTGCTGCTGCAATGACTGTGCGGGTCTCGTTATTTTCCATGATTTCAGCGGCTATAAACTCCCTGAGCTTATTTGCTGCCGTCTTCAAGGATTCGATCTGTGCTGGTTCTCTTTCAAGCTCCGTGGATTCTTTCAGGTAAAGATAGAAAATAGAATCTAGAGCATCCAGTGCTGTCTTAGCGTCCCAAACTTCCTCACCTGCATATTTTCTGATATCGAAAGTGTCAGCGGCCTTTGATAGCTCATCTGATTCCGTGCCGCCTTCAGGCCTCTCTCCATCTGCAATCTTGAATACTTCGAAGCGGCATTCAGGATTTGCTGGCCTGTCAACAAGGCTTATCTCAGTCAGGTTCATTTCGGTGATAGTGCCGTCCACCTTGGAGAGAGAAGAGCCGCCGACACTGAAGCCTTTATAAACGCCCTCTTTTACCTTGTTCCATGCAGCATCATCAACAACCTTCGCCGAAACATACAGCCCCTTGTCGTCAAGCTCGGCGCTCTTGGCTACCCCTACTGCT
>CAIWTU010000061.1 GCA_903915655.1 uncultured Geobacter sp. | reverse complement strand
TCTATAAATGGTTATTAAACCCTTTACCATTTTAGCAGGAAGACAACTGCTCCGGGTGGTCAATTTTCGGTTATCACTAACCCCTTTTTCTGATCAATTTTCGATTATCACTCCGACATGATCTCTGAATATAGATTTTACCCCCTTAAGGCAAATGCTTTAAGGGGGTTTTTTAATATCATGCACAGCCCTGAAAATTAAATCCTGTCAAAAGCAGTGGCTCTTAAAATAAAGATAGTGCTGAACCTTCATGACTATCTTTACTCACAACATATCGAGATGACCGGAACGGAATACGGCTGGCTTGGTTGTGGTAGAAAAGTAAGGTGGGACTTTAGGGGGGTTATCGTGTTTGCGTAGTACAAGTTGAAACTTACAATTAGTCAGAATATATTATGCCATTTTGGCTATTTTACCTTTTCGGGGGGATGGGCAATAATAACCGAATAACTGGTGCTCCGGCCACCAGCTGAGTCTTTGGCCAGAATGCCGCGTTCCGTTAGCTCAAGAATATCACGCAACGCTGTGTCTTGGGAACACTTCGCCAGTTTGGCCCATTTTGACGATGTCATTTTACCTTCAAACCCGTCTAACAGCTTGTTGAGAACCAACCGCTGCCGGTCATTGAACGGTGTTTCAGAGTATGATTCCCAGAAGTGGGCCTTCTTGAGCACGATTGCAAGTGTGCTCTCCACGCTATCGAATGCGTGGTTCAGGCAATCGAGAAACCATTCCAACCGCGCCGTAATGTCCAGCGTTCCTTTCTGTGTCTCCTCCAGTCCGCCATAATAGGCGTCCCGTTCTTTCCGTATCTGTGCTGACATGCTGTAGAAGCGTTGGGGACTCTGCTCTGATCGAGCCAAAGTCATATCGGTGAGCGCACGCGCAATACGTCCATTGCCGTCTTCAAACGGATGGATGGTGACAAACCAGAGATGAGCAACACCGGAACGCAATACGAGATCTGTCCCGTCATCGTTATTGAACCAGTCAAGAAAGAGCGTCATTTCTCTTTCTAGCCGATCAGCAGACGGGGCTTCAAAATGCACCCGCTCATGACCAACCTGCCCAGAAACTACTTGCATTGGCCCCTTGCTATCATCGCGCCAAGCAGCAATCTTAATTTTTCTCATCCCACTGTAGCCGGTAGGAAAAAGCGAAGCATGCCAGCCGAACAACCTTTCTTTGGTTAAAGGTTTATCATAGTCCTGAGTGGCATCAAGCGTCATCTCCACAATGCCCTCGATGTTTCTGGACGCCGAGGCTACTGCCCCTATGTCCATGCCAAGACGTCGGGCGATGGAAGATCGCACCTGTTCCCTGTCGAGTATCTCTCCTTCAATCTCGCTTGATTTCAGAACATCGAGCGTTAGCGTTTGAAAGACAGCTTCCGAACGAAGAGAAAAACCCATGGCCTTCATTCGTCCGATCAGTTCCCCTTGTCTGTATCGAACAGCAGCAAGCTTTTGCGCCAAGGCCTCCTGACTCCAGCGAAAGTGAGGCCAGTCCGG
>CAIWTU010000060.1 GCA_903915655.1 uncultured Geobacter sp. | reverse complement strand
GGCTTTGGGTTGTTGGCCCGTAAATCTTAATACCCAAACAATTAATTGGCGAAAATAATTTTGCTCTTGCCGCTTAATCGAATCAAGTAGATTACGCTAATCCGGCATTAGATGCTGGAGTGGGACATCTCCCGGGTGCTGTAGATCCGAAGCGGCCCGGTACGGAGGTGCAGTAATATCGGAAATAGTTGGCTAAATGCTCCGTTAAGCCAATGAAATAAAGGAGATAAGGTGAAGATCGGTGGCCTTGATCCAGTCTTCATTCGAAAACCAAATCTTGGATAAGCATGTAGAAAGCGTATGGCTTCCTCGTTTGGACCGGGGTTCGACTCCCCGCAGCTCCACCAAAGTTCTTTCAAATCATTGAAAATCAACAAGTTACAAAATATTGTGTATCTTTACGCTCCACAGCAAATACACGATATTTGTAACTAAACTCGTAAAAAGCTTAATTACAAGCATTTAAAACGAGTATCACTTGAGTTAAAGTAAGTATCTTAATGTATCATGGTATTTTGTGTTGCTGTCCTTGGGGGATTCTGCAAAAACAAAAAAACATGAAGAAACAAAAGCTTTTTCGTCCGCCCACGCTCCACGATGGTGATGGCGATCTCACCAAACGTTGGTGGGTTGAATATGCATACCGCGATCCGCCTCAAATCTACCGTCCTCAAACCTGGTTCCATTATATTGGTGGCAATGTATCAAAGGCGGGTATTACAGCTGATCTGGCAGCAATTGCAAAAACAGGTATTTCAGGAATCCAGCTATTTCACGGACAATTTGGCGGTCCATGGCCGGGAGTTGAACCTCAAATAGCTTGTCTCAGTCCGATGTGGGAGGATGCCGTAAAACATACGGCTCAGGAATGTCGTCGTTTAGGATTGCGTTTTACCATGCAGAATTGCCCCGGATGGGCCATGTCAGGAGGGCCATGGATTGAACCTTCAAAAGCGATGCGCCACCTGGTGTGGAGTCGTACAGACATCGACGGTGGAAGTACAATTGGCATCACCTTGCCGGTTCCGCAGCCAAGCATTGAACCCTGGCGCGACTATAAGGCGATTACTGTTCTTGCATTTCCCACACCGATGGATGATACAGATACCCCACTCCGGCCCAACCTGGTAAACAGTAACCTTCAGAATTTGGACTGGATCGACTGTTTGGCAGGAAATCTCAAAAAATCATTTACCCTTCCCCCTGCACCGGAAGGTAAACCCAATTGGATAGAAGTAACCTTTCCCGATGAAATGTATCGCTTAATGGAAAACCGGTACGTACCTTATGGACTCCACCCTACCGCGTGGATCTTACCGGTGCCGTTAAATCGGGAGCCAACACCTTAACCGTGGAAGTGACCAGCACATGGTTTAACCGACTGGTATATGACGCCGGTCAACCCAAAGACCAACGTAAAACATGGACCATTAACGGTCCCAAAAAAAATGCTGCATTAAGAGCAAGCGGACTGATTGGTCCCGTGGTGCTCTATTCCGGTAAATAATCTCTTCCAACTAGCTGAAATGCCGCTTCCATTCATGTGGTAATTCGTTCCAGAAATATAGGCTGGCAGAACCATCTTATCCACGCCGTTTCCATCATAATTGCAAAGCACATGGCCATCTTCTCGTTCGCATAGCTGTTGTATTTGTCG
>CAIWTU010000059.1 GCA_903915655.1 uncultured Geobacter sp. | reverse complement strand
GCACCCTGCCCAAACACCGGCCGTCCTCTGGCGCAGCGCCGCCAATTTGTTATTTTCCAACTGGCTTAACTATTACGTCTATCAGGAAACTCCCTTCGACCTGTCCCGATTGTGATATCATTCCTCAAAAACAGGGCGAATAATTAGGATTTGCTAACCGAATCTCGATTTTTCACAGCCAGCAAAACCTACCTCATTTTCTTGTTTAAGCATCCTACTCAAAAATTGGATAAAAAGAATCCTGAGCTTGCGCTCCAGGTTCATCACCAAAAATTGCATGCTAATAACGCACTCGGCAGTCTCTTGAAGCCGGGCATAGATTCGGGCAAGACCATACTTTCTCTTTCCTTCCCCAAACTTGCCCTCAACGGCATTGCGATCTCTGGCATCCTGCTGCTCTATTCTCTTGTCTGCTTTCTTCAGAACTGCACTTGCCGGAGGTCTGCCCAACCTCGGGCCACTTAATCGAATGCCATGCTCCTTACAATACGATAGGTTCTCCCGATTCCGATAGATTCTGTCGGCCAACACCACTTCGGGATAGCAACCGTGCCGTGCTTTGTAGCGATTTACCGTCTTTTGGAACGTACCAGCCTCATTGTATGGGTCCCATGACAGCTTTTCGATTCGACTATAGCCATTTTCAAGACTTATCGCTATTTTTGCACCAAACTCGACGGCAGCACCGGCTTTGCCCCGAACAATCGGCCTGACATGCGGTTGATACAGATTGACAATACGATCTTGTATCCTGTGGCAGCGTGTTTTGTACATTAATGTCTGTTGCTTGAGAAGGTCACGAATGGTTGCCAGTAAAGTTGTATGGCGACGGCTCAATGTACAGTCCAACCCAGCTTCCTCGGCCTTTTCCAGCATGTGATCCACTACGCCAAGGTTTCGCCTTGCGTACTGAAGTTGCTTCTTGATGGCTCGACGGATCTGATTCTTTCTTGGGCTCCGTTGTTTTGCAAGAGTCAGGTAGTCTTTTCTGGCCTTCTCGCGGTAAGTACGTGGCCGTTTTCCTTGTTTGCCCATGGACGCATGCAGCAGATCAATCATTACGTCGAGATGTTCTCTTGCGTCGTTAAGCAATCCCAGATCCGTTGGATAACTTATGTCTGCTGGTGCGCAGGTTGCGTCAAGAATCAGTGTTCCCTGTTTTGGTTTGGAGGGTGCTTCAACACTCGTCTCTTGAGAAGCATCTGCCGGCAGGGAATCTTCAACACTACCGGAACCGGTCTGGTCATCATCATCGTGATCATCGTCTAGGGTGTTCTGTACTGCTTTTTGCTCCTTTTCCGCCAACAAGATACTCTCATTGATCTTCGCAAGCTGCTTGGCGGTAAAACGTTTACGAAACTTGACCATGGCGACTGGCGTAAAGGGACGCGTCAATTGATACTCCCTCAGGCCGATAAAGTATTGTAGATATGGGTTCTCTGCGATCTGCTGAACAGCTTCCCGGTCTGTATAGCCGCACCGCGCCTGGATAATCAATGCTCCCAGAGCCATGCGGACTGGTTTGGCCACGTTGCCTCTATCACTTGGAAACATGAAGGCATATTGTTCTTCAATCTCGTCCCAGGGAATAATTTTGGCCAGTTGAACCCAACGGTTTTGGGCGCTAAGTTCACCCGAAAAGGGCAGGATAAAATCATCTATCGTCATCTGCGGGCTCGGTTTACGGTACATGACATCGCCTCCGGT
>CAIWTU010000058.1 GCA_903915655.1 uncultured Geobacter sp. | reverse complement strand
GATGAAACTTGCCATGGTGACGACAAGCCAAGGGCTAGTTGAAAAAGTTCGGTGTCTCTCATAATGGATCTACAAGTATCATTTTTAACAACTCATTAACAAGAGACTACCCACTTGTAATAGCGAGCAGCCGGATTGATACTCTGTTGGGTGGTTTTTCTGACCTATCAGGTGCAAATCCACTATTTCATCATGGGTAAATGGGTAGAAAACCAGTATGTGTCTGCTGCACTCTTTCTGGCTCCTGTAACAGCATGGCTGATTGTCACAGGGTATGAGAAAATTCGGCAGGCAAATAGTTGCTGCTCTCAACAGCATCTATGACTGAGAGCCGGATCAGCCTGTTTTTCAGCTGTACGTGACTGCGGCTTTACCCCGGGTTCCCCACAAGGATGAAGGCGCCCCAATAGAAGGGGTTAGGCTTCTTTTTCATCAATTCCAGCTTCGACTGCTTCAGCGCATCCGATTTTGTTTTTCCGTCAGCCATCAGTTCGTAAAACCTTGTCATCAGCCCCATGGTTTCCTCGCTCGGAACACTCCAGAGACTCAGTACAACCGCCTTTGCTCCCGAGAGTATGAACGCCCGTTTCAGTCCGAATACCCCCTCGCCGTTACGCACATCACCAAGTCCGGTTTCGCAGGCCGACAGCACTACGAGCTCCGTTCCCATCAGCCGGAGGCCCATGACCTTCTCGGCGGTTATAATCCCATCATCTCGTCCTTCGTTCAGGGAGAGGTTGATCCCGGCAAGCGCGATGCCTGAGCGAAGCATCGGATTATCCCTGAGCAGCATCTGACCAGCGTCCGCACCCTCGGTATTCCGCCCGATCTCCTCTTTTCCGATAAAATAACCATGAGTTGCCAGATGCAGGATTATCGGCGATTCCGCAGTGGTCAGGACAGCTTCAACCGCTTTTTTGTCCTGGTAGTTGTTGACCGCGATGCTCATGCGACTGGTCAGTATCCCCTGGATGGTGTCCGCCTCTTTTTTCGTATCAGGGAGTCGTGCAAACGATGCCATCATGTTCGTTTTCGGCGATGCAGCCCCCTCTCCCGAAATCGCAGCTCCCCCGGCCTCCGCCATCTTCTCCTGCGTGCTCAACCCGAAATCATAATCGGGATCGGCAAGGATGAGCGCCGTCAGACCCTGTTTCCGTCCCCTCTCCCCAGGTTCGAATCTCGCGATATCCCTCCCCGCTCCGATGTAGCTGATCTGATACGTTTCGATTGTGTATGCCCCCTTCTCATCCAGGAGAACTTCAAACGGTATCAGGTTGAGGTTGCCGTCAGGACTTATATAGAGACGCTTTTTCCCCGAGAGCTGCTGCTCGATGGGGCGCAGCAGGAGCTGGTAGAGCGCGGCGGCTTCCTTGTCGAGTGTCTTCTGGTTGGGAACATACCCATACCGTGAAGCGTTCATCGCCGCAAGGAAGGCGGTGATATGACGGTCAAGCGTCTCGGCCGGGCCAAGGTCGAGCAGGGCAAGAGGCGCCTTTTCCCCCGGACGGAGAACGAATAGCAGGTAGCGCGGTTCATTCCAGGATTTTTTCTGGTAATCGAAAAATGGTATCTTGGCAAAATCCAGATATACCGAATCGGCAGGAAGGATCCGGGCGATCCCGGCGGTATCTGCTTTGCCTGCCTTTTTGTCTACCTCGAAATCCTTGCTAAGGCCGGAAAGTCTGGCCTCCAGGGATTCCTTGAGCTTTTCACGGTTCTGGAGCATGGCCCTGTACTCTCCGGACGCCGCGTCCGCCGGCCGTGATGTCTGGAGCTTAGCAATCTCCCTCCTGGCGGCGGTTAACTCCTCGAAAAGGGCTTTAATCTCGGAGCTGCCGGACGCGGCAACAGCCGCGAGATGCTTCCCCTGCGCCTCCATGACCGCTCCCTTCCACTGAAGCCAGGCATTGAATGTTCCGGTAAGTGATTCCTGGTCGGAGGCCAGATATGACGCTGTATGACTCAGGTACTCCTGAATGGAGCGCTCGGTTTCATTCATGTAGACCAGCTTCTCCCTTTCTGACAGCATGAGAAAAACGTTATCTCTTTTTATCCCTTCGATGCGTTGGGACTGTTCAAAAAATCGTTGGCTGTCGAGGTGTTTCCCCTGTTGAGCGTATAGCAGGGCAAGCTCTTTTGCCGAAGAGGCGACCTTCGGATGATTCGCTCCAAGGGCATTCTTTCGTGCCCTGTATGCCTGCTGCAGGTAATGCCCGGACGCTTCGTATCTGCCGATTGATCGGCTCAGAACCCCCAGATTATGCATGCTGTCCGCCAGGAAGAGGGAGTTTGCGCCATATACCTTTTGTCGTATTTCGAGCGCGGCTTTATACCTCAGCTCTGCTTCCCTCGGTTTTCCAGTAACCAGGTAAAGGCCCGCAAGCGTATCATAGCTCTCGGCAACCTCCGGATGATATTTACCGAACGTCTTCTCGCCGATTTCCAATCCCCTCAGATATAACTGCTCCGCCTCTTTCACCGCTCCTTTTGTCTGATACAGGGAGCCGAGCAGATTCAGGGTCTTGGCGACTTCCAGGTGGTCCTTTCCCAACGATTTTTCCTGAATTTCCAGCGCCTTTTTGTATTCATTTTCCGCTTCTTGTGTCCTGCCGCTGTTGCGATACAAATCGGCAAGTGCGAGCCGGCTTTCGGCAACCGCGGGGTGCTCCTTTCCAAGAATCCTTTCGCGAATTCCGAGCGCCTGTTTGCAGAGAGGTTCCGCCTCCGCATACTCCCCTTTGGCAATAAGAATTTCAGCCATGACTTCCATGCTTTTCGCCGTTCCGACACTTTCCTTCCCCAGCTTTTCCTGATTGATTTTTATCGCCTTGGTCGCGAGCTTCTCCGCCTCTTCATATTTGCCCATCTTGAGGTAGAGCCCGGCGAGCGAGGTCATGACTCGGGCGGTGCCGGGCTGCTCGCTCCCCCTCGCCTTCATGCGGATCTCCAGCGCCTTCTTGTACAAGATTTCTGCGTCGCCATGTTTCCCCATGGCCTCATAGAGCTCCGCAAGTGAACTGATGTTGCCGGAATAGCGCGGATGATCAACCCCCTGCAGCTTTTCCCGCATTTTCGTGGATCGGGATAAAAGCTGTTCGGCTTCCGCGTATCTTCCCAGCGTCATATAGAGTCGCGCCAATCCCCCAAGGCTGCCGGCAATGTCCTGGTGCTCGGGAACCAGCACTTTCTGGCGTATATCGAGCCCCTTTTTCAGGTAGATTTCAGCATCAGCGTATCTGCCGGTGGCGAGGTAGAGAAGCCCTAGCGAGGTCATGCTCTCGGCTACGAGGGGATGAGCAGCGCCAAAAGAGTCCTGACGGATTTTCAGCGCATCCTTGAACAGGGCTTCCGCCTCGGTGTTCCTTCCGGTGGACCGGTAGATACTCCCCAGCAGCTGTTCACTCTCGGCCACTGCAGGATGAGCCCTCCCCCTTTTCGCCTCCCGTATCCTCAGCGCCTGTTTGCAGAGTTCTACCGCCGTATCGAATTCGCCAAAGGCGCTCTGGACGTCGGCGAGCGTATGAAGGGTTTCCGCTATAAACGGATGGTCTTTAGCGTACTTTTTCCGGGATATGTCGAGGGCTTCGGTTGCCATCTTCCGGGCATCCTCGTACCGTCCCATGGTCTTGTAGAGGGAGGCGAGGGACCAAAGTGACTGCGCCGTCTGGGGATGGTCGTTGCCGTACTTCGCGCGCCGGATTTCCAAGGCCTTTTTATGGAGCTGTTCGGCTTCGGCGTAGTTCCCCATGGCTTCGTTGAACTCCGCCTTCGAGTTCAGGCTGCGTGCATACTGGAAGGGGTTACTCTCCTGGTTCGATTCCACCGCGTCCATCGACTTTTTCAGTAACAGTTCCGCTTCGGCATACTTCCCCGCAGCCAGGTAGACGCGGGCCAGCATGTCGATGTTCGACGCGATCTCCTTATGGTCGGGACTCAGGATCTTTTCCCTGATTTCAAGAGACTTTTTCAGGCGATCATCCGCCTCTTGGTACTTTCCCTGGGAGAAAAGAACGAGCCCCAGGGAGGCAAGACTCCGGGCGGTATCCTGATGCCCCTCGCCGAAAGCTGCCCGACGTATCTCCAATGCCCGGGCATACAGTTTTCTCGCCTCTTCCGCGTCCCCTTTCCCATTGGCGATACGAGCGAGCAGCATCAGGCTGTCGGCCGTCTCCGGGTGATTCATCCCCAGTTTCTTCTCCCTGATGCTCAGCGCTTTTCGGCCGAGCAGTTCAGCCTTCTCCTTGTCTTCCCTGGCAAACGCTATTTCCGCACGAACCTGCATGCTCCGAGCAACTGCAGGATGTTCCGCATCACCTTTGACCCGCATGATCTTGTCCAGGCGGTCGCAGTAAAGCTCCGCCTGATCGTAGTTGCCCTTGCTTCTGTAGAGTTCCGCCAAAGCAGAAAGCGAGCCGACGACACGGGGATGGTACTCCCCCAGTCGCTTTTCCCTTATTTCAAGAGCCCTGAGGTAGAGAGCCTCGGCGTCGGAGTATCTTCCCATCGCTTCGTACATCCCGGCCATGGTTGACAGGTTGCCCGCAAGCGCCGAATGATCCTTTCCCACTGCTTTTTCGCGGATGGCGACAGCCCTTCGATAGAGCGGTTCCGCTTCGGTGTATCTCCCAGTCTTAACGTACAGCGCTGCGAGCGTGCTGAGGCTGTCCGCAATTTCCGGATGATCAAGGTCGAGGTTCTTCTCCCTGTATTCAAGGGCTTTCCTGAAGAGATCCTCCGCTGAGGCATTGTTGCTCTTTCGAGATTCGAGCATCCCGAGGCAGGAGAGAGCCGGCGCAAGTGACGAAAGTTCCGCTCCGCTTTTTGTAACGCTGATATCACGCGCATTCGCGCAAAATCTCTCGGCATCGGCGTAACGGCCGGTTGACTGGGAAATCCTTCCCAGCAGAACGAGGCTTTCCGCGACGTTCTGATGCTCTTTCCCGAATGTTTTCTCGCGGATCCCCCAGGCCCTTTTCGCGTACGGTTCAGCCGCCGTATACTCTCCCTTCAGCAAGAGTATACGCGAGTAAAGGAAGAGGCTGTCGGCCGTATCCGGATGGTCCTTTCCCATCACGCGATTCCTGATCTCAAGCGCCTCGGTGGTTTTCGCAGCGGCTTCGTCGAATTTTTCCTCGACAAGGAGTCTGGACGCCTCTTTCATCAGCGCATCTGCGGCGCCACTCTCCTTGTCGGTAGCAGCCGCAGCGGAAGGAGGTAGTGCCAGCAGCACCCCCATCAGCAGCAGATAAATAAATTTTTTTGCCTTCATACTGGAAACATGGATACTGACTATCTTCTTGCTTCGCATTCAAACGCTCCTGTGAGAGATTTGTCCGGCGTATCTATCGCAAGGATGTCTCTGGTATCTGTTTGCATTCATGGGATCGAAGAGTGAACTGAGAGGAAATCTTCCCCTCTGGGTTGACAGTGAAGGGAAGGTATGTACGGCTGTTTCTGGAAAGTAAGGTGATGGGCCATCTCACTGCAAAGTGGAAATGTCCGGGAAGAGCGTTTCCATCTTGACACGGCAAGACTCTTCCCCTCTTCGTGAAGGGAAGAGTGTTAATGAACCGCGAGAGGTCGTTAACGACAGACCATTTTGCAACCGCCATGTCGACAATTCTGAAACCAGGTGCATCCATAATGTCTTTTGTAGTTACGGGGCTCGTAGTAATTGTAGCGGTCACGGTAATTGCCGCGATCATAATACCTGTCATGATATCCCCCGTGCTGACCCCTTACCGCAGTTTTCTGGGGTGGGGTTTCGACTTTCGCTATAACGGCAAGCAACTCGCTGTCTCCGGCAGCGTACTTTTTCGCCTGATCCAAAAGTGCTTTGCGTTCAAAACGAGTGGGGTTCTTTTCAGTTGATCCCGGTTTCGCGATTCCGTCGAACGGCAGGTCATCCAGCATTTTTACGGCGCTGACCAGAATCAGCGGGTCTTTCATATTTTCGCCTAGGGAAGCGGCTTCGATAAAAAGGTCGACTTTCTTGGCGAAAGCGGCCTGTTCCTTGGCGTCCATGGTTTTTACCACTTCAGGTTTCATCTCCGGCGCCTTCTCTTCCGCGCCAACCGCGGCAAAAGAGACCGAAGCCATAAAAACCGACAAACAGATGAGCCACAGAGTTTTTTTCATTTAGAACCTCCTCTTTGTTGGACTGCATAGTAACGATCTGATTCGGACAGCGCTCAGTCCGAAACGCTCAGCTGCGCCTGCAACGAACTGTTTATTCCGTGGAAAACGCACCCCCTTTCAACCAGTAAAGCCGATAGGCCAGAAGCACAATTTTCACCCTTTTCAACACAAACCACCCCCGCTGTAACGCCACAGGTTATCCTGTTTCAGAGGTATTCCGGGATGAACTACTCCTCTTCTTGCGCAAGAGGAGTAAGAAGTATCAGGGACAGAGACTTACCCCTTAAATTTATCATATATTCCATCAATAATCTACTTCAAACGCCCCTTCTCCTTCTACAGTACAAGCAGGTTTTATCGATGTTATTCTCTGTAACTAGCAGTAATTACGTAGTCGCTCTTTGAGAAAATAGAAAAAAGTCTCTTTTTTTGCTGCCACAGATAATGGCTGAAATGGCTTGTTGCTGTGGGTACAACAATAATAATGCTGGGTGCTTTATTGTTCCTGAATCGAGTTGCTCAACGTGCGATGTTCCTACACTATCTTAGCCTCTACCCCTTGATCCCTTGGTATTTGGTTCTTGGGATACGTGAAGCGAGATGAGGTACAGGGAGACTGACGACGGTTTTTGACCGGTGCTTCTGCCTGGTTGGACACTCCACACAGCTGAACTACGTTTTCACCAGTGCTGTTTTAATCATCTTTCACCCTCCTTCTTTTAGTGAGAAAGGGGATTGTCTGCCTCTCTCAGAAGTGCGAGTATACAGGGCGTTAACATCGCTATTTGGACCTGTTTTGTTGTCGTGTTATCCTGGTTTCCATCTGTCGCTTATCCTAGCCGGCCTTTTTCAAGGCTGGCAGCGGCCCAGACTTGGGTTGATGGTTTCGTTCATTGGTATATTACAGAGCATCTGCACAGCGGCATTCGTTTCGTTACCCTAGACGACCGCCACTTCGGACGGGAGACAGCTATCCTGGCAAACCGCCGTGGCATATACGAGAAGGCCCGGCAACAAAACCCGAACCGCTGGTCAAAGAACATCCGGAACTGGGAGCCAGTGAAAACTGTTTATCTTAACCTTGAACCAACGGCGGAAGTCACACTTCTTGCCACCTCATAAATATTCAACAGAGGCGACAACTACCTTGACACCCACCGCTCTGACAATGACGTTACGCAGGGGTATCTTGTCCTGAACATAGATAAGTTGCAACAACCCATACAGCAGATCACGGACACTATTCGGAATCTAATGGACCGTCCGCAAACAGAGATAAACTGATCCAGTCATTGCAATCGCTTGCATCTATATGTAAATTTAGTATAATGCACCATATTATTATAAATGGAGCATCGTAATGGACCTGTTTGGTGCGTTGACATTTTGGAATCCGTGGTGGCGAGGAGAAAGCGACTGGCTTCAGGCACTTACGCGTGATAAAGTAGACGAGATAAAAGAGCTGTTACCACGACCCGAAATACTGACTATCACCGGCGTCCGCAGGAGTGGCTGGTCAAGCCGATTTGACTGGACAGTGATTCCGGTTTTATCTGGACAGGGTTTCCGATTTTAACTGGACAGTGGTTTTCTTCTTTTCTTCCTGTCGTAGTTGTGGTTTCAGGGTGTCCAATTACTTGTTCTTTGACAACAG
>CAIWTU010000057.1 GCA_903915655.1 uncultured Geobacter sp. | reverse complement strand
CTGTTGTCAAAGAACAAGTAATTGGACACCCTGAAACCACAACTACGACAGGAAGAAAAGAAGAAAACCACTGTCCAGTTAAAATCGGAAACCCTGTCCAGATAAAACCGGAATCACTGTCCAGTCAAATCGGCTTGACCATTGATCGTGTGGCTTGATCGAGATTGTCTTAAATTTGGCCTTCATAGCTCCCCTTTTTGCCATGCTTCAATATCGCTGTTAAAGTCACTCATTAGTTGTTCCATGTACCAGCAGCTGAGCTTTCATTATTGGTATTTTAAACCCGAATCAGATGATTGCCAATGAATAAATGGTATTTACTAACAGTCATGATTTTCCCAGCTCTACGTACAGCCCGAAGTTAACGCTTCAGAAGCTGTCTTGTTATGTATTGACCTAAAAACAAAAAGGACTCACAATCTCTTGTAAGTCCTTGTTTTTATGGTGCCCGGGACCGGAATCGAACCGGTACAACACCAAGTGTCGAGGGATTTTAAGTCCCTTGCGTCTACCAGTTCCGCCACCCGGGCCTAAATTATTCCTTTAAATTATAGGGAAATGCCTACGGATTGTTGACTCGCTCCCTTAATTCCTTGCCCGTCTTGAAAAACGGTATCTTCTTGGCCGGAATGCTCACAATTTCACCGTTTTTAGGATTTCTGGCTTCCCTTGGGCTCCGTTCCCTTACCGTAAAACTTCCGAAACCGCGTATTTCTATCTTGTCACCGGTCTGAAGCGCATTTTTCATGCTTTCAAAGACAATTTCTACAACCATTTCAGAATCCTTGCGCGTAAGAACGGTATTTGTTTCCAGCAGTTTTTCAATCAATTCACTTTTAGTCATATATAAGAACCCCTTATTTCAAAGTCGTAATTAACAGTGCCGAAAATTCCATTAATTAATCAAGCGGATTGGTATTGTCAGACATTATAATCGGACTCAGGATTCTTCATTCTTTTTATATTCTTCCTTCAGTAGTTCCCCAAGATTAGAGGTCGCACTACCCTGTGAACTCATGAAAGCCGCAAATTCGGCTTTCTCGTTGGAGAGATTCACCGCTTTGATGGAGAGAGCAATCTTCTTCTCATTTGTATCAACATTCAAGACTACCGCTTCAATCTCATCCCCAACGGCTGCAAACCCCTTAGGTGACGCAACTTTTTCCTGGGAAAGCTCGGAAACATGAACCAGCCCTTCTATTCCATCCTCTATCTCTACAAAAATCCCGAAGTCGGTTACTGATGTAACCTTGCCCTTAACTTTGGTTCCAACCTTGTATCTGGCAGGTATTTCGGACCAGGGATCGGGATTAAGCTGTTTTATCCCGAGGGAAAGTCTTTCATTCGCGGGATCAATGTTCAGGACAACAGCATGGACGGTCTGGCCTTTGCTGTAGATCTCGGCTGGATGCTTGATCCGCCTGGTCCAGGACATGTCGGAGACGTGAACAAGGCCGTCAATTCCCTCTTCGACCCCTATGAATATGCCGAAGTCAGTAACATTTTTTATCTGACCCTCGATTTTGGTGCCAACCGGGTACTTCTCTTCAATAATGGTCCAGGGGTTGACCTGCACCTGCTTGAGCCCCAACGAAATGCGGCGGCTTGCGATATCTATGGCAAGAATCTGCGCCTCGACCTCATCTCCAACCTTGATCAGGTCAGAGGGATGCCTGACCCTCTTCGTCCAAGACATCTCCGAAACATGTACGAGACCTTCCACCCCTTCCTCAAGAGAAACGAATGCGCCGTAATCTGTAAGGCTTACAACCTTGCCATGGACCCTGTCTCCAATGGAATATCTCGGGTCTACCTCCAGCCATGGGTCGGGTTTAGTCTGCTTGAGACCCAGGGATATTTTCCCCTTTTCTTTGTCGTATTTCAAGACCTTGACGTTTATCAGATCAGCAATCTTGATAACCTCGGTAGGATGATTCAATTTCCCCCAGGACATATCGGCAATATGCAGCAAACCGTCTATCCCTCCCAGGTCGATAAACGCGCCATAATCGGTAATATTCTTGACTATCCCTTCGAGCGTCTGCCCTTCGCTTAGGTTCGAGAGGGTTTCGCTTTTTTTCCTGTCCCTTTCTTCTTCAAGGAAAACTCTGCGGGAAAGGACTACGTTTCCCCTTTTCCTGTTCACTTTAACAATCTTGAACTGAAAGGTCTGGCCGATAAGCCTGTCAAGGTTGCCGACCGGCCTCACATCTACCTGGGATGCAGGCAAGAATGCCTGGACACCGATATCGACAGTCAACCCCCCTTTGACATTTGCAATGATCTTTCCTTCGATCAGACCGCCCTCTTCTTCAATCTGGGCAATTTTATCCCAAACCACTTCTTTTTCCGCCTTCTTTCTTGAAAGGACAACGTAACCTTTTATATTTTCCTTCTTCTCAAAGTAAACCTTGACCTCATCGCCGACCTTAACGGTGAGTTGACCCTGCTCATCCATAAACTCGCCTAATAGGATGCACCCTTCCGACTTGTAGCCGATATTCACCAGCACATAGTCTGGATCAATTTGAACAACGACCCCTTTAACAATCTCTCCCACCTGAGGTTGACGTAAACTTTCCTGGTAGAGTTCTTCAAACTCATGCTTGGAGCCCTGGTCCACTTCATCTTCCATATCATTAATTCGCTTTATCGGCTCATTTTTATTGGTCATCGGTTTATCATCCCCCATTAAAATCTTACCCCCTGGTATTTTCTAAATTATCAACTCATCATGCTAACACATCTCTCTAAAAACTCAATGCTTATTGTCCTTATTGAGAAGCTCTATCTGCTCTATAACCTCATCAATAAGCCACTTGGGGGTGGAGGCGCCTGCCGTTACGCCGACCTTGTCCACACCCTCGAACCAGATTGAGTTCAGTTGCTGTGCCATTTCTATATGATAAGTCCTTGGCTGCAGTTCGGAGCAGACCTGCGCAAGACGCCTGGTATTTGCACTATTATATCCGCCAATTACTATCATGCAATCAACCTTCTTGGCAAGTGCTTTAGCCTCTTCCTGGCGTACTGCAGTTGCATCGCAGATGGTGTTGAATACTCGAATTTCATTCGCCTTCATGAGGCATTCAAGGACTACGTTCTTGAGGTTCTCAAAAGACTGGGTAGTCTGGGCAACGATCCCTATCCTCCCCATTTTGCCGAGCATGGCGGCCTCATCTCCGGAACCGACCACATAAACTTTACATTTTGCATAGGAGACTATCCCCTGAACCTCAGGATGATCGGCATCCCCTACGACAACGACATCATAACCGGCCTCGGAAAGGCTTTTAACGTGCTCTTGGGCTTTTTTGACAAACGGGCAGGTTGCATCAACAATTTCCAGCTCCTTACGAACAGCCTCCTCAAGTTCTTCGGATGCTACTCCATGGGAGCGAATAATAATTGCACCGCTATCCAGCTCGGAAAGACTTTTCAGGACTCCAACACCCATCTCTTCGAGCTTCTGAACTACTTGAGGCGAATGGATAATTGGCCCGAGGGTGAATGTTTCACCCCCCTTTTTCGCCGCTTCAAAAGCCATCTGCGTCGCCCTTTTCACACCAAAACAGAAACCGGCCTGTTTAGCAAGTATTATTTTCAAAATCAAAATTTTCCGTTAGAACCTCTTGCAACAGTCGAATCAATTGTCATTCCGACAGGCTACCAGCCTGGATCCGGATTTTAACTGACTGAAAAGAGTGGATCCCCTATAGAATCATTCAGGGATGACAATCATTTTGCAAGAGCCTCGTTTATTTTGGATTTTTACCGCTGCACTGACCCGATAATAATTTTAATTTGCCCAAGGGTCAAGCTATTCCGCTGAGCGAATCGGAGTTGCGGACCATTTTCCCGTGTAATATAGGGTCATGTACCTTTTTGATCAACCTCGGGTTTCATACCGAGGGGTTTACCCTGATAACAGCTTCCATCTCAACGAGAATCTCTTCGATCGAGAGAAAGGTCGAATCAATAACTATTGCATCCGGAGCCTGACGCAACGGAGCATGCTCGCGCTGCTCGTCCTGCGCATCCCGCAAAAGCACCTCCGCAATAGTTTCCTCCAAGCCGGCTTTCTCACCCTTTGCATTTAACTCAAGGAATCGCCTTCTTCCCCGTTCTTCGGGACGGGCAGAGAGAAAAAATTTTACATCTGCGTCGGGAAAGACCACTGTCCCTATGTCTCGGCCTTCCAGAATGACCCTGCCGACCGAGCCAATATCGCGCTGAAGTTGAAGGAGAATATCGCGCACCACCTTTTTGGCGGAGATCCTGGAGGTAAGGAGACTTATCTCTGGTGTGCGAATCAATTCGGAAATATCCTCGCCACCGGCAAAGATACGACAGGAATCGTCATCCGCACGTACAAAGAGAATCTCGACAGAACGGCATAGAGCAGCAAGACCGTCATCATCGTCAAGGGAAAGCCCTCCCCTTTTTGCCATCAGGGCAATAGTTCTGAACATGGCACCGGTATCGAGATAGAGGTAACCGAGCCTTGCGGCAAGAAGCCTTGCAATCGTGCTCTTCCCTGCCCCGGAGGGACCGTCAATAGCAATGATGAGCCCTTTTTTTATCGTATCCACTCCGGCTGGATTCATGATTTTGTAACCTTTTCCAACAACTCGATAAAATCAGGAAAGGAGGTCGCTATACAATCCGGATCGTTGACAGTTATCCCGCCACCGGAGGCAAGCCCGGCAATCAGCATGGACATGGCAATACGATGATCCCCGAAGCTGTCGACTCTGCACCCCTGCAAAGAATCGGTCCCCTGAATTTCCATCCCGTCGGCACTCTCCGTGACACTTACACCTGCCTTGCCCAGATTGACCGCCATAGCCCTGATCCTGTCAGTCTCTTTGACGCGCAGCTCCCCGGCATCCCGGATGACTGTTTTACCCTCCGCCAGCGCTGCAGCCAGACAGATAATGGGAAATTCGTCAATCGACCGCGGTACCAGTTCGCCGCAAATTTCTATCCCTTTCAATTGCGCCGACCTGACCAGCAGGTCGGCGACAGGCTCTCCTGATAGCTCCCTGTAATTGAGCAGCTGCAGAGTGGCGCCCATGGCTGATAATATATCAAGGATGCCGGTTCTGGTGGGATTGACACCTACATTTTTGATAAGAAGCTCGGAACCGGGCACGATAAGGGTCGCAACAATAAAAAAGGCTGCCGAAGAGATATCTCCGGGGATGGTGATTTCCTGTCCCTGCAACTCTCGTCCACCCCTGACCCTGACTCCGCCGGGCAAGGTTTCTATGTCCGCGCCGAAGGAGCAAAGCATCCGCTCGGTATGATCCCTGGAGAGGTGAGGTTCAATGACCGTTGTCTCTCCGGAGGCATATAATCCGGCAAAAACTACTGACGACTTCACCTGAGCGCTAGATATGGGGGATTGATACGAAATGCCCTGCAGGTCGCGACCGATGATGGCCAAAGGCGCCTTGTTTCCACCGGCACGCCCATGGATTTCAGCACCCATTGCGCCAACCGGGTCAAGAATCCGTTTCATCGGCCGGTTACGGAGGTAGCGATCACCGGTCAAGACCGAGAAAAAAGGCTGCCCGGCAAGGAGACCTGTCAATAGGCGCATAGATGTCCCGGAATTACCGCAGTCAATAACATCTGAAGGCTCCAAAAGGCTATGGAGCCCTTTGCCATGTATCTTCAGGATTCCGATTTCGTCCCGAATCTCGACCCCCATGGCGCGGAAGGCATTAACTGTTGCAAAGTTATCCTCACCCCTCAGGAAGCCGTGGACAGTCGTTATCCCTTTGGCTAAAGCGCCAATCATTATTGACCGGTGAGAGATCGACTTGTCTCCGGGGAGTGTTATTTCCCCCCGTATCGGGACAACAGTTTTTCTTGCCAGACTTTTCAATCGTTGCTCCGTTGAGACAGTGACCGTTAACCGGAAAAGGCTTTTAGCGTATTGAATCCCGGCTTTGCTTCGACCTCGCAAAGAAATCTTCCAGTGCAGGACCATCGGCATTTTCGAGCAGAGAATGTAACTGTTTGAAATATTTACTAAAAAGGTCCATCATCTCGATGATCCCTGCACGGTTCACAAGGGCGATATCTCGCCACATAGCTGGATCTGATGAGGCTATCCGAGTGAAATCCCTAAAACCCCCAGCAGAATACTTCAAAATGCTCTCGTCCAGGCGATCATATCCATCCACCGCATTTACCAGGGCATAGGCGACCATATGAGGAAGATGGGAGATGGCGGCAACTACCCGGTCATGTTTGTGGGTGTCCATCAGAACCACTTCCGAACCGGCGGCCTCCCACATTCCAACTACCTTCTTCAGCGCATCCTTGTCCGAATTTGAAGTGGGGGTAACAATGCAGCGCTTACCCTCGTACAAAGTGGCAAAGGATGCAGTCACCCCTGACTTTTCGGTCCCTGCAATGGGGTGAGCGCCAATAAAACTGGTCCCTTGCGGCATCAGCGCCTCACAGGCCGGGACAATTTCACCCTTTACGCTGCCGCCATCTGTCACCACACAACCGGGGGAGAGAAAAGGTGCTATAGTCGCCAGCACTTTCGGGATTGAGCATACCGGGATGGCAAGGAAGACCAGATCAGCCCCCTGCACACCGACAGACGGATCTTGAGAGTAACTGTCAATAACACCTAATTCCCTAGCTTTCCGGAGGTTTGCTTCACTTCTTCCAACGCCGATGATCTCGACAACTTCATTTTTATTGCGAAGAGCTTGGGCCAGCGACCCACCGATAAGGCCGACGCCGATCACCGCCATTCGCTGAATGAGCGGCATTAGACTACTCCTTTGCGCTATTTGAATTGGCAGACTATTCCAATTATTACAAGGGGCTCTATAATCAGCTGTCGAGACCTCCCCAGAATATTTTACAGAAGGCAAGACAGAGAATCTGCTACTTTGTCCGAGGATAGGAGCCAAGAACTTTAACAAACTGGCAACATCCTTTCAACTCCTGTACAGCCTCGGAAACGATCGGATCGTTTATATGGCCGGCAAAATCGAGGAAAAAGATATACTCCCAAGCCTTCTTTTTAAGAGGGCGTGACTCGATTTTGCTGAGATTAATTCCCCTCTTTGAGAAAGGCTCCAACATTCGATAGAGGATACCTACATCGTCCTTTACCGAAAACATAAGTGAAGTCTTGTCATCACCGCTCTTCTCCGCCATACCTTTCCCGATCACCAGAAACCTGGTAAAATTGTTGACCTGATCCTCTATTCGCGCTTCTACAACCTTGAGGTCGTACAGCATGGCGGCAAGTTCACTGGCAATGGCCGCTGACGAGGAATCTTCAGCGGCCATTTGCGCTGCCACCGCTGTCGATGCGACATCCATAACAGGGACGTCTGGCAGGTTATCAGCAAGCCAGTTTCTGCACTGGGCGATAGGCTGGGGATGTGAATTGATCATTTTTATCTCCTCTATCGAGCCGGTACGAGAGAGGAGATAATGGTGTATCTCAAGCATCACCTCGGCATTGATCTTGATTTCACTCTCCATGAACATGTCAAGCGTATGCGAAACCATACCTTCAGTGGAATTTTCAACAGGCACAACACCGTAGAGCGCCCGGCCCTTTTCCACATCCTCAAAAACAGCGGGGATCGACTTCTGAGCCACGAGTTCCGCTGAAAGACCGAAATGCTCCATGGCCGCCATATGGGTAAACGTGGCCTTAGGGCCAAAGAACGCGACCTTCATCGGCGCCTCAAGAGCCAGCGAAGCCGAGATAATCTCCCGGAAAACGCTTTTCAGCCCCTTGTTGGTAAATGGCCCGTTATTTCTTGCCGTCAAACGCTCAAAAATTTCACGCTCGCGGCTCGGCACATAAAAATCCCGGCACTCACTACTCTTCAACTTGCCGACCTGGATGACCAGGGAGGCACGCTTATTGAGCAGCGACAGTATCTGGTCGTCTACCTTATCGATGTTATGGCGCAGATCATGCAGAGTTTTATCTTTTATCAATGAGGGTTCACCTGAGGAAATCTGATCGAAGAATTTAAAGTTACAACTATATAATAATAAACATAAAAATGCAATTTTTTTTTGACCGGACGATGCCAGAGAGATTGGACTGTTTATTTTTTGTCGATGCTGCCTGACAAAAGCTTCGCACGACAACAAACCAAGGCAAAAAACAGCTTCCCTACTTTGCCAGAGAAGTATATAATTCCACAGTTTTCCAGCAATATTTCATTAATTCTATAAACGGCAGTTGGAGTCGTCCGTAGAGAATGACTTTGGCCCTCTCTTAAAGGCTACCCAATGAAAATAATAAAACCCTCCAGAAGATTCACCTTGGTCCAGAAGCTTATTGCCAGTTACGCTGCATTAGCTTTTTTCAGCATGGCTGCTATAATTTTCTCAACGGCAGGGCTTTATTCACTTAACAGGATCGTACAGGATATCGTTCAAAACGATTTTGCTTTCATTAATTCAGCCGATAAGTTGCGTGAATCTCTCAATGCACAAGAGAAATATATTGCAAAATATTCCATCCTGAAGAGCCCTGTATTTGCGGAGCTGTTCCATCACCGGGAAGTTGAATTTCTTTCAATACTGAAGAAAATGCAGCAAAAGCCTTCAGGGAATGACATCATGCCGATTTCAGCCAGTTACCAGAATTTTCTGGCGGGGGCTGATCTTCTTTTTCAGGGTAAAATCAAGGATTTCAATGACTACAAGATAGCTCCCGAACGTGTCAGAGCATCCATTGAAAGTTTCTATATCAACCATCAGACGTTGTTGAGCGCCAACCTGATGAGGGCGGAACAAAAACAGAACTGGACCATCCAATGGTCACTCCTGATATCTTTTACCGGCTTCCTTCTGGCCGTATCTGTTATGGCTCGCCTGATATATACCATCTCCTCCTCGATAAAAAAACTCAAGCAGGCAACATTTTTTATAGCGGAGGGCAATTTCGATCACGACCCTCAACTTCCGCCCGGTGACGAAATAGGCGATCTTGCCCGGGATTTCACTTCCATGGCTGCAAAGCTCAAAGAGCTTGAGCAACTCTGCCTTGATGCCAGTCCTCTCACCAGGCTTCCAGGCAATATTGCTATAGAACGGGTATTGAATAAAAAGCTGCACGAAACTGCTCCCTTCGCAGTCTGCTATGCGGATCTTGACAATTTCAAGGCATACAACGACCGCTATGGCTATATAAAAGGGAGTGAAGTTATTAAAATGACAGGCGAGATAATCTACGATGCGGTCACAGCCCATACCTCTGAGGACTCCTTTGTCGGCCACGTCGGGGGGGACGATTTTGTCATGGTAGTCCCCTCAGAAGAGGCCGGTATGGTCTGTGAATCCGTTATCGAGAGGTTCTCCGATAAAATTCGCGGACACTACGGCGCCGAAGACCTGGCAAAAGGATTTACGGAAGGGAAAGACCGCTACGGGGTCAAACGCATTTTCCCTATTATGACAATTTCGATTGCCGTTCTGATTTGCCAGGATGGAGAATATGACTCGGCAGTCAAGATAGCCAGGGCCGCAGTAGAGATAAAGGAATACGCCAAGGAAGCTACAGGCAGCAATTATCTTATCAACAGACGCAGGTCGGAACGATGAAAATACACTATCTCATCCTGGCGCTGGCTATAGGAGTGAATGGCTGCACAGAAATAGCCAAAAGGGATAGTAACGATTACATCAAAACTCAGACATCAAGACTTCAGTCGGCAAAAAGGCTTATTATTGAGAATAAGATTTCTGCCGCCACTGAGACCCTGAACAGCATATGCTCCGCTAAAGGAATACCCGGAATTACCGATGAGGCCATGTTCCGCCTGGCGTTACTCTATCTGGGCGAGGGACATGCAAACTACGAAACAATCCAGGCCCAACAAACACTGGAAAGATTGCAGAAAGAATTTCCAGGAAGTTCCTGGAAGACCCACTCTGCTTCTCTGAACGAATTCATTTCAACCCTGAATCGCAAGATCAGGGCTCTGAAGGGTGACAACCTCTCTCTCAGCAGGGAGAACAGGGCGCTACGCCTGAATATCGAAAAGCTGAAGCTACTGGACGTGGAGCAGGAGCTGAGGGGAAGACGTTAGGGCCAATCGGTGGCGCCGCCCCCATGAAATTCTCTTATCATCAAAAAAGGGACTTACGGACCCATATTCTGTCAAAGCAGAAACTGTAGTACCGCTCGTCCCTTTTATAACTCAGCAAGCTGTTATTGATGCAGCTTGAAGGCGCCATCCACGGAAGTAATATGGGATATTGCGTGCTTGTAAATAAGGATGTCACCCTTCCCCTCCAAGAGCACTGAAAAATTATCGAACGATTTAATGTTCCCCTCCATTTTTTCACCAGACATGAGGTATAAAATGACTTTTACACGTTCCTTTCTCGACTGGTTAAGGTACTGATCCTGGATGTTAAACGGTGCCTTCGCCATACACCTCTCCTTTAAACATAAAATTCAATTACATTGTTAAAAATAATATCAACATTTAACGGATATTCAAACCATTTAATTTCTGAATCTTTTTTAAACCAGGTCAACTGACGCTTGGCGTAATGCCTTGTATCCCTTTTGACAAGCAGGATTGCCTCCTCTAATGAATATGCACCAGACAGACAGGCGCATATCTGACTATAGCCGAGAGAACGCATAGGTTTCAGGTCGGGAGTAAATCCCTTTGCAAGAAGCATCCTGACCTCCTCTGCCAAGCCGTTTTGTATCATCCAATCAACGCGGATGTCAATTTTTCGGTATAATTCGGCCCTGTCGGAGGTAATTCCAATCTTCAGGGCATGAAAATCGGTGTTTTGAAAACCGTGTGTCTCCCTCAATGCGGAGATGGGGCGACCTGTCAGCCTGAAGACCTCGAGGGCACGGACGAGCCGCACCTGATCATTGGGGTGCAGCTTTGCGGCGGTTACCGGGTCGACAAGCGCAAGTCGCCGGTGCAGTTCCTCCCGCCCGTAAATCCTTGCTGCTTCATTCAATTCTTCCCGGATCGAGGGATTGCCCTCGGGAGAGTCGATAAGCCCCTTAATCAGCGCCTTGATATAGAGACCCGTACCTCCGGCAACAATAACTCTTTTACCCCTGCTATGAATTTCACGGATGGCGATACCTGCATATTTACGAAAGTCGGCTGCGGAGAAAGGTTGATCCGGGTCGATAATGTCGATCAGATGGTGGGGAGCACGCTGCAGCAAATCCCTGGAAGGCTTTGCCGTGCCGATGTCCATACCCCGGTATATCTGCATCGAGTCAGCATTGACGATCTCTCCGTCAAATTTTTCAGCCAGAGCTACGGCAAGATCGCTCTTGCCGGACGAGGTCGGACCCTGAACTATCAATAGCGGAATCTGCTTTTCAAAAGTCACCAGACCTATCCTCTTTTGAACATCTTTGCTATCTCTGCAAGGGTAATTTTACAAACTACCGGTCTCCCATGGGGACAGTTGGCGGAGAACCCGGAAACATCCATCTGGGCAAAAAGGGCGCCTATCTCCAGACCGGAAAGCAAACTGCTCCCTCTTACTACACTATGGCAGGCGATCCTGGCAAGAAGTGCTTCAATGAAGTCATCAAAGGGTCGACTCTTGCCTATGGTCAGCAACTCTTCCAGAATATCCCTCAGGACAGCGGTATAGTCTCTTCCGATCAGCAGCACTGGAACGGCATTGAGGAGCCAGGTGTTCCCCCCGAATTCTTCCATCGAAAAGCCGAGCATACTGATGTTGCCCAGATTTTCTTTCAGTGCGGCCACTTCCCTGAACGAAAGTTCGAGCGTTTCCGCAAAGAGGAGGGCCTGGGATTCTACGGCGGAGGAGGCAAATTCTTTCTTCAGCCTTTCGAAAGCAATACGCTCATGCGCGGCGTGCTGATCAATCAGCACCAGGTCCTCCCCATCCTGGCAGAGGATATAGGCAGCCTGGTACTGGCCGATCACCTTGAGTAAAGAGAAGTAACCTGCCTGATCGGCTTCAGCAGACGTCTCCGGTTGTATGGCTGAGGAAGGGGGAAAAGTTCTCGGATCTGCCTGCGGCTCAAAAACCTGTCGAGGCAGGGGTGCGGGGATATACCTTTCCAGCGCCTCCCTGACCGCATCAACCCTCCTGACCCCTGTGGAATTGCCCTCTACTGGAATCACGAAGGGAAAGTGAACCGGGGTCCCCCTTATCCAGGGCGTCTCGCGCAGGACCGTTTCCAGTGCCGATATGATCGCATCATGCACCACCCCCTGCTCCCTGAATCTGACCTCGTGCTTGGTAGGATGGACATTCACGTCAACCTCGCCGGCAGGAACGGTAATAAAAAGGACCGCAACCGGGTAGCGTCCTCGCGCCAGGGAGCTCCGGTAGGCTTGGAGAACTGCATGCTGAACTACCCTGTCCCTGACAAAACGGCCATTTACGTAGGCGTAGAGATGAGATCCATTCGACCGGCTGCAGTCCGGCTTGGCGGCAAGACCGCTCACCTTGACAAATTGACTGTCATGGGAAACAGGGAAAAGATCGCCCGCAAGGGAAAGTCCAAGAAGAGAGGAAATTCGTTCATGGAGAGTACCGGCATTGGCACGGAACACCGTCTTCCCGTCATTCAGGTAGGTGAAGCGAACTTCAGGTGAGGATATTGCGAGCTTGGTTATTATATCACCGATATGCCCCGACTCTGTCTCACTGCTTTTCATGAATTTCAGACGCGCAGGGGTATTGAAAAAGAGGTTTCTGACTGAAATATCCGTCCCATCAGCCATGCCGCAGACCTTGACCTCACGGATGCTCCCCCCTTCCAGATAAATCTCGGTCCCTTCAATCTTGCCGCGTTCCCTTGTCGCCAGCGTAAAACGGGAGATAGAAGCTATGGATGGGAGCGCTTCGCCACGAAAACCAAGTGTGGAGAGTTCGAACAAATCCGCGTCGCTCGCTATCTTGCTTGTAGCATGCCGTTCCAGGGAAAGGAGGGCATCCTCCCGCGACATGCCGCAGCCATTATCGACAACCCTGATGAGGCGCTTTCCCCCCTTCTCTATCTCGAGGATTACCTCACTGCATCCGGAGTCCAGGGCATTTTCGACCAATTCCTTGACAACGGAAGAGGGACGCTCAACCACCTCGCCAGCAGCAATCTTGTTCGTCAGATTTTCCGGAAGTATCCGGATACGTCGGGACACATCTACCTCGTGGTCATAAATAGTTTCTCATCCGGAGCTTCCGAATGGAAACTAAAGATATTCTGGTCGTCATAACAGTGCACTGAAAACAGGGGATCTACATTTTCCGTCCGGATGCGGGTGAATACGGGTAATCGTGCAGGTGCTCCGCCAATTCGTCCCTGCTGTAACGGTTAGCCCTTCTGATCAGGAGGACCGAGACAATGGCAACCGGTAGCGTGTAGATAAAAATGCCGGTTATTGCCATCAAGCGCTCTCCGATAAAGAGCGCAATGGCCAGGTTGTAAATAACCACTGAAATATAAAGCGCAGGTCCAAAAAGGGAGCGAAACGGAAGAGTTGTCAAGCGGGAGAGCTGACTACCCTTTCCCTTGACCTTTCCGTCAATTATTTGCAAAGCCAGAATCAGAAGCAGGCTGATCAGAAACCAGCCCAAGTAGTTGGAGAGAGGAACTCCAAAATGGGCCCCTGCCTCCTTATAGCCATAGATCTGCCCGAGAAACCAGCGGCGCCCCTGCAGAGCCACCGGATCGATAATGATATCGAGAAAAACCTGGAATAGCGAGCCAAGAATAAGAACCGACAGTGATCTACGTATGCGACAGGTCTCAAGAGTGACCAGATTCCAGCGCCAAATCTTGAGCGGAGAGACTACCAGAAGAGCAGTGGCATAACTGCAATAGGTCAGAAAGACATAGGAGAGGGAATCGAAGAACGGGACGCCGGCAATCCAGAGTTCCTTACCGCTGGTGGTATCGATGTAATAATACCAGCCATAGGGAAGCCCGGTATGGATGGAACTGTACTCCGAGACAAAAGCAATAAGATACCCAATAATCGTAAAAATGATGGTTTTGCGCCAACCAAGATGGCATACGGCGGCCACCAGATAGGCCAGCAGGAATGCGAAGACATATGGTCGCATTGCCACCGTTCCAGCAAGTAGTTGCATGAAATCTTTCATCCAGAGCTCCAGAGTCTAATCTATCGAGAGAAGCGGCATGACCGGCTGAATAGTCACTTTCTCAACGGTTCGGTAATCGGCCAACTGTCAAAGGAAATGGCGCAACTTGAAGCTGCGCCATTCGCACTTCCCCGTGAAAGACAAAATCAGGGTAGAGACCATTCTCGACGAATCAGAAGAGTGTACCGATAATGCTTCCCAAAACCGATATCGGTCCGCTATCGCCAAGGCCCTCCACGGCCTTTTCCGTTTTTTTCAACGTGGCTGACGCATCGCGATAGAGTGTATCCTCATTTAGCAGCTTACCCAAAGTCCCCTTCCCATCGTTTATCTTCTGGGAAATATCCTTTATGTTCTTGGAAGCATCCCGCAATTCCACATACAAGACTTTGTCGTTAACCAGTTGCCCCAGGGTCCCCTGGCCGCTATTGATCTTGCCGGCAATCTCTTTAACATCCTTCATACTCTCATTTATATTGGCAAAGGCACCTTTGGCATCCCTGTAAAAGGCATCGTCGTTAACCAGCTTGCCGATGCTCCCTTCACCCCTGTTGATCTTATCGGTAATGCTTTTGAGGTTTGCCGTCGTCTGGTTGGTGTTGTTATAGAGGCTTTTGTCATTCAGCAATAAAGCCAGCGATCCTTCACCCCGATCAAATTTTGTCGTAATACTGCTGAGATGGGTCACTGTGTTACGCAGATCAGTGCGGTTTTCATCAAGCATTGCGGTTAGTTTGCCCATCAGCTCAACCTGGTTTTTGTTGAGGTCAGTGATAAGGAGTTTGGCATCTTTAGTAAGATCGCTTACATTATCCACGATAATGTCGATATTCCCCGAATCCTTGCTCATCACGGTACCACCAGGCGGGATGAGCGGAGCCTGCGGGGAGCCGAAAGTCAGTCCGAGAAACTGCCCGCCAAGGAGATTTGTCAGTCGAAGGCTGGCTATGGAATCGGCGCGCAGCTTTGTATCCCGTTTCACTCCGAACTGGACCTCGATTTTATTTTCCAGGACCTTGACACCGGTAATCCTGCCGACATCAACCCCTGCGAGCCGAACCGAGTCGCCGATTTTCAGCCCGGTAACACTGGAGAGATAGGTCTTGTAAGGGATGTCCTTCTCAAAAGGATTCCACCGCTCGCCAATCTCCAGCATAATGGCGAACACTATAAGGCTGATTATAAAAAAGAAGCCGACTTTTTTTTCAGCGGACATTACCATCTGTTATGCCTCCTGTTTTAAACCCTGAGAGCAGCGCATCTCCTGTTTTATTATACTATCATAACGACAGATATTTCAGCCACGATGGCGGGAACCCGCATAGACGGCTACATCAGAACCCTGGTCAGGAAATAATCAGACGCCAGTATCAGCATGAATGAGAGAACGACCGCTCGAGTCGTGGATTGGCCGATCCCTCTCGCGCCTCCGGTCGTTTTGAACCCTATATAACAGGCCACCAGCCCTATTATACCGCCAAACACAAAAGATTTCACCAGACCTTTCCCAATCTCCTTGAAGAGCAGCGCGCTTCTCAGACTTTCATAATAGGTCGAATAGGAAATAAATATCTTCGGATGGAGGTGGCTGATGAGTGCCCCCCCAAGCATGCCAATTGAGCTCGCGATAACCACGAGAGCGGGAACACAGATCAGACAGGCAATAAGCCTCGGCATGGCTAGATAGCGCACAGGGTTTATACCGAGCGTCTTCAACGCATCGATCTCTTCATAGACCTTCATGACCCCGATCTCGGCAGCCATGGCGGAACCTACCCGTCCGGCCACCAGGAAACTGGTCATAACCGGGCCCAGTTCCCGGACCATCGACAATCCTACAATAGCCCCTATGATATCCTGTGTACCATATTTTTGGAGTTCGGTACCGGTTTGCAGGGCCAGCACCATCCCGACAAAAAAAGCCATTACAACGGCGACCGGGAGGGTCTCATATCCGATGATAGCCATCTGGCCCAGAATGCTCGGAATGTTCTTCGGAGCCTCTCGAAAAAAACCGACTGTCTGCAGGAGCAACTTCAGCAGCTCGCCCACGGTCTGATGGAAGTTCAATATTCTTTTGCCCAGTCTTTCTAGCGTTCCGCTCACTGTCTGCTCCTCGAATTTACCTGACCATTTTCGGCGCCACCTGGGACCGATTTGCCCCAGTGGATCCCAAATGGAAGCCAGAAAAAGCTCACTTTATTATCGGTAGCACCCTTTTGATAACGAAACAGGCCTTTGAATAATTTAAAATCAGCAACCCTCTGCTCTGAGCTGTACGAGAAGAGGGGAAACAGTTCAACGGCGATGGCGTCTTTTCGTCTTTCGTGCCAGTAAAGGTTCCAGAGGAGTGATACTGCCGAATCATCGTTATCATTCCACTTATGCACGTATATCCGCCAAAGTGGCGCCCAGGCTTTTTCAATTTCTTCCTTGTCCAGAATCGGTTCGACCGGGGCCGGAAAGGTAACAGTGCGTATCCCTTTTTCATCTCTTTTATACGTGAAGAGTGGCCAGAGCGCAACCCTTCGACGACTTTTCCCATCAATCGACCAGGTCTCTTCATTATCAGAGTAGAGAAAATAGCAAATCTTGTCACGCTCCTGCCTGAAACTGGGCGAAGACAACTCTTCGTGGCTATAGATAGGCCACATATACCACTGCTTGTTACTTTCCTTGCGCCTCTCTTCACTGTAAAAAGGGAGGTACCTCTCCATACTCCTGGACTCACCCCTGACGGTTACAAGAAAGGGCCAGAAATAGTCCCATTCCTCACTCTTTTTACCCTTGTCAACGGTATGTCCGAAAAAAGGCCAGATGTAATGGTGTGAAGTCCGATTCGGAGATGTTACAGAGGCATAAAAAGGGAATAGGGTAAACTTTCGTGTCGGGTTGTCGGTATCAAGTCCGGTCTCTTCATCCGTATAGAGGGGCCAAATGGCGAAGCGCCTTCGGTAGACCCCCTCTTTTGCAGACTGGCCGTAGAGCGGCCAGAACTGAAACCCACTCTCTTTCTCCCCCTCAACTGTCGACAGCAGGGGATAGAGATAATTTCGCGTAGTAGTTCCATTCTTCACTGTCCAGCTGTAGAACGGAAACATTACGTAATGATATTCGTCCCGCCAGAATCTATCATATATATCTCCGTAGAAAGGGAATACTGAAGTATAAGGGCCATATTTCGCAGACTTTCCGCCGATGTAGAAGGGAAAGAGCATCTGGTCCCTTTGCTCCTCCTCCTCACCCGTTCTATACTTGTTACTCTGATAGAGCTTCAAAATCCGTATCGATTCCGAACTCGGGGACTTTTCCGAGGAGGCAAGCGGGAATAGGTAGGTAGTCTTCGATCTCTCCTCCCGACTGTTGGTGGAGTTATAGAAAAAGGGGCGAATGGCAATATCTCTCTCCTCACCACGCCACTGGAACTTGAAAAGTGGTCCGAGGATCGAGAGATTACTGTACCCCTCCTTCGGGCTTTCCCTGTAGTCGACAAAAGGCCAGAGAGTAAATATTGTACCTCTCTGATTCGGGGCGGCTATCTCTTCGGCAGAGAGAGAAGAGGTCCCTGCAAAAAGGATCAACAGGAAAGCCACGATAGCTTTAAGAGGCATATTGAACAGATCCTTTGTACCATGAAAAGGAAGTAACGGATGCGCCTTCGGCAAACCGGTATTCAAACCCTACACGAAACAGCTATGGTACCTGAATTTACGACTGGAAAGCCTTCCCCTAAAGATCTGACGGTTAATCAAAAGTTCGGGTTTTGTCAAGATTGCATGCTGCTATGAACGACTCTCGCCGGGTCAGTACTTCTTGTCGGCGAAATCGACCCAGCCGCCGGCCAGCAGCAGCGCTTTGTCAAAAGGTGAAACGGTAACTGGAAAGAGCTCTCCCTTGCCACCCCCGTTAACAGAGATCGTCTGCGCTTCGATATTAACCTCGATCGTTACATCAGGATATCCCGCGTAGAGGAAAAGGGCATCAACTGTCTCCTTTGGGAGTTCGATGGCGGCCAGGCCGCAGTTGAACATGTTCTGTCGAAAGATACGGGCAAAAGATTCGGCAATAACCACATTGATTCCATTTACCTCCAGAACCCACGGCGCATGCTCCCGCGAAGAGCCGCATCCGAAATTCGCACGAGTAACTATAACCCTGGCAGAGCCGGTTACAGCTCCTTTTGGATCAAAACCGGTGAGGCTGAGATCTTCGAGAAGATACGGCTTCAGATCCTCTTTTGTTATTTCGGTAAGATATCTTGCAGGAATAATCTCATCGGTATTTATATCATTCCTGTCGAGAAAGAGGACAGGACCACCAAAATTTTTCATAAAACGACTCCTCACTATAAATAATTAAAGGGCAACTCTTACGAAACCCGTATGTCTCAGGTCGAGCATCATGGCAGGTATTTGCGAGGATCAGCTATCTTGCCTTCAATTGCTGTCGCTGCACTGCATGCAGGTGACATGAGATGTACCATGCCCCCCTTCCCCATTCTCCCGCTGAAGTTCCTGTTGGTTGTCGCAGCGCAGACCTCACCTTCAGCAATAACACCGGTACTCATCCCGAGACACGCCCCACAGGTTGGGTTGGTAACACAAAAACCGGACTCCATGAAGATGTCGATAAGGCCTTCTTTCATGGCATCCTGGAAAACTTTGGGGGTGGCAGGAGAGACTATCGCCCGAACCGTTGAGGCAATTTTTTTCCCTTTAAGGATCGCTGCTGCTATCCGGAGGTCTTCAATTCTGCCATTGGTACATGAGCCAAGATAGACCTGGTCTACCGCTGTACCCGCCATTTCCGTAACCGGCTTTACCTGGTCAGGCTTGTACCCGTAAGTAACCATGGGGGCCAACCCTGTCAGGTCAAAATCGAAGACCTTGTCGTACAGGGCGTCCGTATCCGACCACCATTTCATGAAATCGGCAAGGGCGTCCTCTTTTGAGGCATAATCCTGACCGATAAAGGGCCAGAGATAATCAACCGTGATCTTATCAGGCATGCATATGCCTGATGTGCCACCAGCCTCTATTGCCATATTGCTGAGGGTCATCCGCGACTCCATTGTCATTGCTTCTACAACGGGCCCACGGAATTCGAGGACCCTGTCGGTTGCCCCGTTCACTCCCAATTGACCGATAACGTACAGGATTACATCCTTGGCATAAACACCCTTCGAGAGAGAGCCATTAAGGTTTATACGAATGGTTTTCGGAGTTCTGAATGCGCAGACCCCTTTCAGAATACCGACTTCGAGGTCTGTGGTTCCAACTCCGGCGGCAAATGCTCCGAAAGCACCGTGGGTGCATGTATGGGAATCGCCCATGATGACCGTGTTGCCCGGGCGTATAAAACCCTTTTCGGGGAAAAGGGCATGGCAGACGCCATTAGCGCCCACATCGAAAAAATCCTTTATCGAATGGCGCCTTGCCCAGTCGCGCAGGATTTTGGCCTGGGTCGCTGTCTTTGTGTCCTTACTTGGAGTAACATGGTCTATTACCGCTTTAATTTTTGTTGTGTCAAACACCCGGTCTTTGCCCCGCTTGACAAGGTCTGCAATGGCAATGGGAGTGGTAATTTCATGGCACATAACTACATCGATCCGCAGAACCTTGGTCCCCGGAAAGGGTTCATCAACCAGATGAGCAGTAAAAATCTTCTCCGCAGTGGTCTTTCCCATTAAACTGATCCTTTCCTCGCAAACATTATGAAAATGATCACTTAATCTAAACAAAACTCGTAAATAATGCAAACTATTATTGACTGGCAACCGGCTGCGGCAGTTAAGAAAGCCCCCTTTTTGCGCGACGGGAGGGCAAGAGAAGAGCTGTGACCAGAGACGATATTCAGCATACAGCGAATAATTTCAGATTCGTCTGGGGTGCTATTATTACATCCATTTAAGGGCGACTCCGGTAAATATTTGCCACTCGGCTAATTAAGTGTTAGTATCACTTTACTTTCAGAAAGAGCGTTATATGAAACTATCTTTTACTAGAACCAACGGCAAAATTGATGATCTTATTGACGAACTCATAAGAGCATCCGGGGCAACCAATTATCCTGACCTGGTCAGGGAAATTATGGTTACCGCCCTCAAGGCTGGTCAGGAGATTGATTATCTGGCCGACCTTAAATTGTTTAACAATACCATGAAGGAAATGCGTTATACGAGCAAGGTATTTGCCCCTTACCGCACAAGAAAGAAGGTAAGCATTTTTGGTTCGGCCAGAACCCTGCGAAGTGAGCCAATCTATCAAAAATGCGTAAGATTCAGCAGGTTGCTTGCCGAAAAAGGGTTCATGATTATAACGGGTGGCGGTGGCGGCATTATGGAGGCTGGAAACGAGGGGGCCGGCAGCGAAAACTCTTTTGCCGCAAATATACGTCTCCCCTATGATCAACAGCCTAACCGGGTAATGCTGGCAAATCCCAGGCTAATTACATACAAATATTTTTTTACCCGTAAAGTTGCCTTTGTGAAAGAGACCAATGCTATTGCTGTTTTCCCTGGCGGATTCGGTACAATGGATGAGGTGATGGAGGTTTTCACCCTGATTCAGACAGGAAAGACCTCTCCCAAACCATTGGTGCTGCTTGATGACACGGACAATTACTGGAGGCACTGGTTCGACTTCGTAAAAGCGTTCATGCTTGGGAAAGGATTTATCTCGGAGGAAGATTTTTCTATTTTTACGATTACACAGGATGAGGTTGAAGCTGTCCAGGTTATTGAAGACTTTTACAAGAATTATCACTCTCTGAGATTCATTAACGGACAGCTCGTTATACGACATACGAAAAAACTCTCCGACGAGAATCTTCTTGAACTCGAGAATGCGTTCCCGGAAATATTGATCCCCGGCACCAGGATTTCACGTTGTCAACCCTTGCCGGAAGAAGCGGACGAACCCGACCTTCTCGGCCTTAACCGCCTCATTCTGAACTTCGACCACAAACATTACGGCTTCCTGACAGCTTTTATACTGCGGCTGAATCTGTTCTAGACTGTATGGGGAATTATATTTTCGAGATTAAAATATCTTGACACTCATATCATTCCCTGCTAATTTTCGAAGAAAGCGAGTTTCGGAAGTTTTTGCAGACAGCAGAAAGCAAGTTGAAGAGGCAAGTTCCCTTTGTTGTTTTCCTGTACCAAGACTCCGGAATCATAAAATCAGCATCATGGGAAATTGCGGGGCAGTAGTTCTGGAAGCAAGAAAGGAGGCAGGAAAATGGCACAGGGTAAAGTAAAATGGTTCAACGATGCAAAAGGGTTTGGTTTCATCGAACAGGAAAACGGTGAAGATGTCTTTGTTCACTTCTCCGCAATCACAGGCGACGGATTTAAATCGCTTGCCGAGGGAGAAGCAGTAAGCTTTGACGTGGTTAATGGCCCCAAAGGGCTGCAGGCCGCAAATGTCAAAAAAATCTAGCATTTAAGCGCCACCACCGTAAAAGGCCCACCTTAATAAAGTGGGCCTTTTTTTGGAGGATTTACAACCCGTTGTCGACACCACCTTGGCGGGTTGGCGGTAACGAACTGCTCCTGATGAGAAACCTCCTTACTGGATTATTGCTAAACGCTTTCGCTGTAACGTTCTTTCTTCGAGTGAAGCCTGTTTAGCGCGTTGATATATGCCTTTGCGGAGGCTTCTATGATATCAGTGGAAGAACCTCGGCCAATTACCGTATTCGTACCTTCGGTTAGCCTTACCGTCACCTCTCCAATGGCGTCCGTGCCGCCGGTTATTGAACCTACGGTATACTGCTGAAGCTTGGCCTTGGTCTTGGAAAGCTTCTCGATTGCCTTCATTGTCGCATCGACCGGCCCATCCCCGAGTTCGGCAGTTCTCACCGGGTGATCATCTATTTCCATCTGAACCGTTGCCGTAGCAACGGCAAACGAACCGCAGGTGACAGTGATATGACTCAGCTTGTACTTTTCGTCTCCTTTATATGTCTCGTCCGCAACAATCGCATCCAGATCCTCGTCAAATATTTCCTTTTTCAGGTCAGCCAATGCCTTGAACCGGATAAACGCCTTATTCAGAATTTCGTCATCAATCTCATAGCCAAGCTCTTGAAGCCGGTTCTTGAAGGCGTGACGACCCGAATGCTTACCTAGAACCAGTATATTATTCTTCAACCCGACCGACTCGGGAGTCATGATCTCATAGGTGGATTTGTCCATCAGCATTCCATGCTGGTGGATGCCTGCTTCATGTGCAAAGGCATTTGCGCCAACAATCGCTTTGTTCGGCTGTACATGGATACCGGTCACAGTTGAAAGAAGTCTGCTGGCCGGGGTAAGTTGCTCCGTAACGATATTCGTTTTGAAATTGAGGATATCGCTCCGGGTTTTAAGAATCATGACAAATTCTTCTAGCGAACAATTCCCGGCCCTCTCGCCGATTCCGTTTATTGTGCACTCTACCTGCTCGGCACCGGCCTGTATGGCGGATATTGAATTAGCAACAGCGAGTCCCAGGTCATTATGGCAGTGGACGGAGATTATCGCATCGTCGATATTGGCAACATTTTCCTTTAGATATCTAATTATATTGTAATACTCAAACGGAATTGTATAACCGACGGTATCGGGAATATTGACGACAGTAGCCCCCGCATCGATTACGCTCCCAACAACTTCCGCCATGAATTTAAGGTTGCTCCGCACGGCGTCTTCACAAGAGAACTCCACATTGGACGTATATGATTTCGCCCTTTTAACCGCTTTTACCGCCGCATCCAGCACCTCGGCCGGCTTCATTTTCAGCTTGTATTTCATATGTATGTCTGATGTCGCGATGAAGGTGTGGATCCGCCCTCTCTCTCCGGCGTACTGCAAAGCCTCCCATCCCCGGTCGATATCTTTTAATTGAGCTCGACAGAGCCCAGCTATATCGGGGCCCTTTATTGTCTGGGCAATTTTCCTGACCGCTTCAAAATCGCCCTGGGAGGCAATCGGAAAACCTGCCTCGATAACATCTACATTCAGCTTTTCAAGCTGCTTCGCAATCCTCAGTTTCTCGTCGATGTTCATACTTGCACCTGGAGATTGCTCGCCATCCCTCAGTGTGGTATCAAAAATTCTGATAATAGTCGTTTTAGCCATTCTTTACCTCCCTCAATTTTAAAAACAAAAAAAGCCTCAACCCCGGTTAGGGGCGAAGGCTCAGTCTCCGCGGTACCACCCTAATTTATCCCTCAATTCCGCAAGCCGCAGGCTGAATGCCGCACCAGGAGAGCGCCCGCACTTTTAATCTCGGTCTCTCCTTCACGCTACGAATCCAACAGCAAGTATTGCCGGTCTGAGTGGACCTTATTTAACCCTTAACGCGGGCAACGTCTCCAGCTAGCATACGTTTCACCGGAGCGGCTCCAAGGCGAGTTCGCCAGCTCTTTTCACCGGTTCGCACCACCCACCGGCTCTCTGCAGAAAAGAGTCCTGACTACTACTCCTCTTCCCAGCCTTTCAAATTTTATCTGATAATAAAAGATCGGTTCTTAACTGTCAAGAACTAGATTTTCTGTCAGCTCCTGAAAATATCTGGCCAGATTGGAATCGACCGTCAGCTGATTCGCGAATAGAGCGGGTGAACGGATCAGGGAGTTTCCTTACGCAGGGCTTTCTCCAGCCTTCGCCTGCGCGGATAGGTCATAAGAAACGCTAATGGACCGGAGAGAATATACGCAAGAAATAAGATAAAAAGCATCACAACCGGAGCCGCTGCGATTATGACCAGCATAAGTACCGCCAAGACCAGAAAAGCAAAAGGCTGGCGTTTTATCACCTCGGGGTCCTTGAAGGAATAATAGCGAAAATTGGAGACCATCAGGAAGGCAAGCAAAAAAATCAGAACCAGAATGGCATGTTTTTTATAAGATCCGGGCCAGCCGAAATAATGGAATAAAAGGACCGTCGCTGAAACCATGCTGGCGGCAGCCGGAATGGGAAGGCCGACAAAACGCTTGCTTTCCACCGTATTGACCTGAACGTTGAAGCGAGCCAGACGTAAAGCGCCGCAAGCGACGAACAGAAAGGCCGCGACCCAACCCAACCTTCCAAAGGGCTTCAGCGCCCAGCAGTACATCAACAGACCTGGAGCAACACCAAACGCCACCAGATCGGCAAGAGAGTCGTATTCAACTCCGAACTTGGTTGAAGTGCCGGTTAACCTTGCCACTTTACCGTCAAGGCCATCAAAGATCGAAGAGATCAGCACCCAAATTGCTGCGGTCCTGAAATCGCTATTGGTGGTGGAAACTATGCCATAGAAACCGGCAAAGAGACATCCGGTTGTAAAAAGGTTGGGGAGAATGTAAATTCCCTTCCGCATCCCCTCTGCCATATCTATCTTTTCAGCATTCACGGTAAATACCCCAGGATCGTTTCGCCAGCAATCGTCTTGTCACCGATAGCTGCGCGCAGATCAATGTCTTTCGGAAGGTAGAGATCGACTCGGGAACCAAAGCGGATCAAACCGTAACGGCTACCCCGCTGGAGCAATTCTCCCTTAACGGGATAAGAAATTATACGGCGGGCAATCAGACCTGCCACCTGAACAAAGGCAAGGCGGCTTCCCTTCTCGGTCTCGAGGATTATGCCGCTCTGCTCGTTCTCAAATGTTGCCCTCTCGCTTCGCGCGTCAAGAAATTTTCCACGCTTGCTGAAGGTATCTAGTACCCGGCCGGAACAAGGAACCCGGTTGATATGGACGTTAAAAACCGACATAAAAATACTTATCTTCAGCATCTCCCCATCGAGATGCTCCTCACAGGCACTCCCAAGGTATATGATCACACCGTCAGCAGGTGCGACCACCGCATTTTTGACTTCGGTTATCTTCCGATCAGGATTCCTGAAAAAATAACAGATAAAGAACATGATTCCAAGCGTAATTAGCGCCGTAATTTTCCAGGCTGCGAGCACCAGAACCAGGGTGATAATGAAGGCTACGGCGATAAATGGATACCCTTCGACTGCTACTAGCGTACGGTTGTTGCGCATTTCAAGATTACCTTAATAGAGGCAGAGTGCCCTCTAGTACCACAAATCTAACCCCCCTAAAGCTCCCCTTAGATAAGGGGAGCTTTAGAGGGGTTAGCTGGGGCTAGCTGGGGTTAGCTGCGAAAAAATAAGAGTTATACTAGTTTTTGGTTTTATCAACAATCTTTGAAGCGCCGATCCATGCCATCATCGAACGGAGCCTGGCACCTACTTCTTCTATCGGATGTTCGGCAGCCTTACGGCGCAGTGCCGAAAAGACCGGCTTGTTTACCCTGTTTTCCAGCATCCATTCCTTGGCAAACTCACCACTCTGAATTTCAGCAAGAATCTTTTTCATCTCAACCTTGGTCTCGGGAGTAATAACCCGGGGGCCACGCGTCAGGTCTCCATATTCGGCCGTATTGGATATGGAATAACGCATATTGGCGATTCCACCTTCATAGATAAGGTCCACTATAAGCTTTAATTCATGCAGACATTCAAAATAAGCCATTTCCGGAGCATAACCGGCTTCCACCAGGGTTTCGTAACCGGCCTGAATGAGTGCACTCACGCCGCCGCAAAGGACAGCCTGTTCTCCGAACAGGTCGGTTTCCGTTTCTTCCTTAAAGGTGGTTTCGATGATTCCAGCCCTCCCTCCACCGTTAGCTGAAGCGTAAGCCAGCGCAACATCTCTGGAGTTACCGGCAGGGTCGTGGTGGATAGCAATGAGAGAGGGAACGCCCCCCCCTTTCTGATATTCATGACGTACCAGATGGCCCGGCCCCTTGGGTGCGATCATGATAACATTGATATCACGTCGCGGAATTATCTGGCCAAAATGGATGTTAAACCCATGACTGAAAGCCAGATAAGCGCCCTGCTTTATGAAGGGTCCAATCTCTTCACGGTACACATCCCCCTGGATTTCATCAGGTAGAAGTATCATGATGATATCGGCGATCTTCACCGCTTCTGGGGTGGGAAGGACCGTGTGTCCCGCGTTTTGCGCCTTCTTGACCGTATTTGAATCAGAACGGAGCCCAACCACTACATCAATACCGGAATCTTTCAGATTGTTAGCATGGGCATGCCCCTGAGAGCCGTAACCGATAATTGCTACTTTTTTACCCTTCAACACATCGAGATTACAATCCTTGTCGTAATAAATCTTCATACTGCCTCCTTAATAATCTTTTGTCTTTATAAAATGACGTAAAATATTTTCCTTCATGTTATTACACTTAAGCCTTCCACCCCTTTGCACCCCTGCCAATGGCCGTTGGTCCGGTCCGGACAAGTTCCTTGAGCCCGAGAGGGCGAAGCAGTTCCAGCATGGCATCGATCTTGGACGGTGAACCGGTCACTTCGATAGTATATGATTTGGGTGTCACATCAATTATCTTTGCCCTGAATATATCGACAATACGCAACACCTCCGCCCTGACCGCATCTTCAGCAGTTACCTTGACAAGCGCCAGTTCCCGTTCGATCGCACTTCCATCCGTAAAATCAAAAACCTTGATAACATCAACAAGCTTATTCAGATGCTTGGTAATCTGCTCCAGAATCTGGTCATCTCCGCGGGTAACAATGGTCATTCGGGAAATTGACTCATCGTTGGTCGGTGCGACAGACAAGGAATCGATATTGAAACCGCGACCGGAAAAAAGCCCGGCAACTCGGGAAAGAACACCAAATTCATTCTCGACAAGGACTGTAATCGTGTGTCTCATGGCAAACTCCAGGTTGAATTAAATGGTTGGGGAAAAGCGCCTCTCAACCCCTGTAAACGGGACAAGTAATTAAGCTGCTGAAAGCCCCTCTCAGGAGGCAAGCACCATCTGATTCAACGATGCCCCGGCCGGAACCATTGGCAATACTTTCTCTTCCCTGGCAATCCTGAATTCCATGATTACCGGACCTGGAGTATTGAAAGCATTTCTGATAGTATCCTCGACCTCTTCCTGTTTCGTTGCCAGAAAACCTGTTGCGCCGAAAGCCTTTGCAAGCATCACAAAATCTATCGGCAGGTCGAGCACTGTATGGGAGTACCTCTTTTCAAAGAAGAGCTCCTGCCATTGCCGCACCATGCCGAGGTAATTATTATTCATGATGCATATCTTGACCGGTAACCGATTCTGGACAAGAGTCGCCATCTCCTGCAGGTTCATTTGAAATCCGCCATCACCGCATATTGCGATGACCTGTCTCTGGGGAAATGCGACCTGCGCACCCATGGCGGCAGGAAGACCAAAACCCATCGTACCGAGGCCGCCGGAAGTCAGTAATGTTCTCGGCCGTGTAAACTTGAAAAACTGAGCGGTCCACATCTGGTGCTGTCCGACGTCGGTAGCAATTATTGCATCCTGATCACAGATTTCCCTGAGCTTCTGGATTACGTACTGCGGCTTTATGACAGCTTCTTCCTGCGAATATAGCATCGGCCGGCTGCTCTTCCACCCATCAATCTGATCAAGCCACGGCTTGACGGCCTCCTTGTGTAAATCAAGTACGGAGGAGTCCCCTTCAATTACCACCACCATTCTGGCAAGTACATCCTTAACATCACCCACAATCGGCAGATCAACCCTTACATTTTTCTTAATGGAAGTCGGATCGACATCTATATGAATAATTTTGGCATGGGGGGCAAATTCGGAAATCTTGCCGGTGACCCTGTCGTCGAACCTTGCCCCGACGGCCAGCAGGAGATCACACTCGGTGACTGCCATGTTGGCATAATACGTGCCGTGCATCCCGAGCATCCCGAGCGAAAGATGGCTATCTTCAGGGAAAGAGCCTAAACCCATAAGGGTGGTGGTAACCGGCGCCAGGAGGGTCGTCGCAAGATGAGACAACTCTTCTGCCGCATTAGCGAGGACAACACCGCCTCCCGCATATATCACCGGTTTCTTCGAAGAAAGGAGGAGAGAAGCAGCCTTTTCGATTTGCCTCGGATGCCCTTCGATAGTCGGCTTATAGGCCCGCAATTCAATCGAATCTGGGTATTTGAACTCGGCTGCGGCAATCTGTACATCCTTCGGAAGATCTACCAGCACGGGTCCTGGCCTCCCGGTCCGGGCAATGTAAAAAGCCTTCTTCATGATGAGAGCAAGATCCTTTACATTCTTAACCAGGAAATTATGCTTCGTGCAGGGGCGGGTAATGCCGATAATATCTACTTCCTGAAAGGCATCGTTGCCTATGAGGGGAGTTGGCACCTGTCCCGTTATGACCACCAGCGGAATCGAATCCATGTAGGCGGTGGCAATTCCGGTAACGGTATTGGTGGCGCCTGGTCCCGAAGTTGCGATAGCGACCCCGACCTTGCCGGTTGCCCTTGCATACCCGTCTGCAGCATGCACCGCCGCCTGTTCGTGGCGTGGAAGGATATTTGTTATCTCTTTAAAAGAATAAAGTTCGTCAAAAATATTGATGACGGTACCGCCGGGGTAACCGAAGACGGTATCGACTCCTTCCATTTTAAGACATTCGAGCAAGATTCTTGCTCCCGCGAGCTTCATACCGGACCTCTCATTTTTATATTGAAATCATAGGCCTTTATCGGGTTCCGCCGAGGTAATGGCCCCGGTATGAGCCGAAGTTACTACCTTGGCATACCTCGCCAGCCAACCCTTTTTAATTTTAGGCTCGGGCCGGCGCCACCTTTCGAGACGTTCCCGGAGGAGATCCTCATCAACAAGCAACTCAAGCCTGCGCGCAGGTATATCCAGCAATATCCTGTCACCCTCTTCGACGAGTGCGATAGGACCGCCTTCTGCAGCTTCCGGAGAGATATGGCCGATACATGGTCCCCTTGTACCACCCGAGAAACGTCCATCCGTAATCAGGGCAACGGAATCTCCCAGCCCAAGCCCCATGATAGCGGCAGTCGGCGCCAGCATTTCTCTCATTCCCGGACCACCTTTTGGCCCCTCATAGCGGATAACCATAACATTACCCGGCTCGATCCTCCCTTCCATCAGGGCGGCCATAGCCTCTTCTTCTGAATCGAAACAGCGTGCCGTCCCGGTAAACTGCATCATGGCGGGAGAAACCCCCGACTGCTTTACCACCGCACCCTTTGGGGCGAGGTTACCGAACAGGACGGCAATGCCACCCTCTTTTTTTACAGGATCCGACATGGGGCGGATTACTTTTTCATCTACATCTTCAATAGTCTCCAGCAGCTGCCGGACAGACAATCCCATAACCGTTGGATTGTCATTGATAGCTGAGCCGAGCTGTTTCATGACACCAAGGACACCTCCGGCGATGTCAAGGTCTTCCATAAAATGCTCCCCGGCAGGGTTCATGGAAGCCAGTTGCGGGGTAACCTTGGCCAGTGCGTCAAATAATTCAAGAGGGAGCGGCACTTCCGCCTCATGGGCAATGGCCAGCAGATGGAGAACCGTATTGGACGATCCGCCAAGGGCAAGATCGACTCGTATCGCGTTCTCGAATGCCTCACGGGTCAGTATCTGACGGGGTGTAACATTATTTTTTACAAGCTCCACGATTTTTTCGCCGGAGGCAAAGGCTATACGTCTTTTCAGTGCCGATACTGCCAGTGCAGTGCCGCATCGGGGAAGGCTCATCCCGAGAGTTTCGGTCAGGACAGCCATCGTATTGGCAGTAAAGAGCCCCTGACAGGACCCCATGCCGGGACAGGCATTATCTTCACATACCTGCAGCTCTTTGGCGTCAATCACACCTGCCTTGTACCGCGCCATCGCCTCAAAAGTGTCGGTTACAAAAGAGTACCTTCGCCCTTCGGCACCGCGCCCGGCCAGCATCGGTCCCGCAGTGACAACAATAGCGGGGATATCGAGCCTGGCAGCCGCCATAAGCATGCCGGGTGTAATTTTGTCACAATTGGTCAGGAGTACAAGTCCGTCCAGCCGATGGGCCTCGACCACTGATTCCACCATATCGGCAATTAATTCACGTGTGGGAAGCGAATAGTGCATCCCCTTGTGCCCCATGGCAATACCGTCGCAGACCCCGGGGATACCAAAGAAAAAAGCAAACCCTCCACCGGTGTGAACCCCTTTTTCTATGTACCGCTCCAGGTCTCGCATACCGACATGACCCGGAATCAGATCGGTGAAACTGGTAGCTACCCCGATGAAAGGCTTATCCATCTGACTCTGCGGCACACCTGCCCCCTTAAGGAGGGCACGGTGTGGTGTTCTTTCAAGTCCCTTTGTAATCAAATCACTACGCATGCACAGACACCCCTATTATCTTAAACAACGGTACCCTTTCTACAGGGCGCCCGAATTTTAGAAACAAGTTTTTAGAATAATACATTGATACCTAACTGTCAATACGGAGTTGGCGCCTTAGGAACTATTCGTCATTTTGCCAGCTTAGCTACTTCAGCTTCTGAAGAGCGGATGTAAACCGGGTTCAGCTCCGAGATCGGGAGATCTTCGGCAGAGGCAAAGGCGGCATTTGCCAGAAGCGAACCTGCGGAAGCACGCGGATAGTGGCAACAGGGGGGGGCAAAAACGGCCATACTCCCGAGTTTTTCAGTTATGAGATCACGGTATTTGAGCGCCCCGGAACCGACAAAGATGGTGTTTCTCGTAATCTTCTCTAGAAAAAGGTCCGGTGAAAGTACACAATCAGTGTGAAGCAGTTCAGGCAATTCGCGACAACGATAGAGGGCAGTGTATACTTCTTTCTTTCTGGCATCCAGCATCGGACAGACCTGATAAGCTGCCCATGGGAGGTTCATGGCAAGCATGGCAAGAGAGGAAAAACCGACCACCGGTTTGTTGGCTGCAAGGGCCAACCCCTTGGCGGTTGCAGCACCCACACGGAGGCCGGTGAACGACCCGGGACCGAGGGAGACCCCGATACCATCCAGAGCATCGATAGAGAGCCCTGCGCCATGAAGAAGAAAATCCAGATTCCTCAAAAGCTGCCTGGAAAGAGTCTTGTCGCAGTCAAAAAGAGATTCTGCCAGGAGGGTGGTGCCGTCCGTCAGCGCCACGCTGCATGTGGTGGTAGAGGTGTCTATAGTCAGTAATTTCAAAGAGTCCCCGTGTCGAGTAGACTTTTGTAGCTGAAGCGGCCTGGTCCTTTCAATAGTTCATCGGACGCGATCTTATACAGAGCCGCTTATCCCTGTCCTAAAAAGTACCGGGCTATGTCATTGTAGAAGGCGAGCACCATCAAGCCGACGAGAAGAACCAGACCGACCTGCTGTGCAACCTCCCGGGATTTAATACTGACCGGTCTCCTGAATACGAGTTCCCATGCAAAGAAAACGAGGTGCCCCCCATCCAGTATAGGGACGGGAAGGAGATTGAGGATGCCCAGATTTACACTCAGCAGTGCCATAAAAGCGAGAAAACTGGCCAACCCGGCAGTCGCCTGCTGGCCAGCCAGCTTGGCGATCATTATCGGTCCGCCAATCGTATCAAGCGGGATTGCCCTGCTCGCGATTTTCCCCAGGGAAAGGAGGGTCAGCTTTACCATATCCCAGGTCTGTCCGCTTCCCTTTACCAGCGCTTCAACTGGGCCGAGACGTTCGATTACAAACTCACCGGAAGGGACTACCCCTATTACCGGTGATGTAACATCCTCTCCAAACAGATTTTTCTGAGTTCGAGACTCAGGAATGACCTGAATTGTGAGAGATGAATTATCTCGTTTTACCGTAATTTCCAGCGGCTTTCCGCCACTCTCCATTATTGCCTTGACGAGAGCATTCCACTGGGAAACCGCTTTACCGTTCACGGCCGTTATCAGATCGTTCGCCTTGAGTCCGGCGCGCGCTGCCGGCTTATCTTTCACTACCGTACCTATCTTTGAGGTGCCTATTGGAACCCCGACCATAAAGACCAGGATAAAGAGCAGACAGGCAAAAACCAGATTGAATACCGGACCAGCAGCGACAATAATAATCCGCTGCAGGGGGGACTTGGAGTTGAAAGAACGAGCCTTATCCTCTTCCGACAGATCGTCTTCTCCTGCCTCGCCCACCATCTTGACGTACCCGCCAAGCGGGAAAGCGGAAAGAAGATATTCGGTTTCGCCGATTTTCTTCCCCAGAATTTTAGGGCCGAAACCGAGGGAGAACTTTTCCACACCAACCTTGAATAGCTTGGCGAAAATGAAATGGCCGAGTTCATGAACAAAGATCAGTACACCTAAAATAACGATTGCAGATATTATGCTGAGCATTTCAGTCCTCTTCAGAATCTAGATAGAATCATCCAATAAGCGGTAATCGGGAAATAAGAGAAAAACAACTTCCAGGGGATCAATTATAAGGCCTCGCAAAGCAACTCTCTGGTCTTTTCGCGACTCCATCTGTCGGCACGCAGCACCGCTTCTACAGAATCAAGGGGATGCGGGGAGTGGGACTCCATTGTCTTTTCGATATACTCAACAATTTCAGTGAACCTGATCTTTCCAGAAAGAAAGGAGTGGACCGCCACCTCATTTGCAGCATTCATCACTGCCGGCATACTCTTCCCATCATGCATCGCCCGGTAAGCAAGTCGTAATGATGGAAAACGGCTCTGCTCCGGCCTGAAAAAGGTGAGCCCTGTCAACGCAGTCAAGTCGAGGGGTTTGACCCCTGTCGTCACCCGTTCAGGAAAGGTAAGCGCATACGCAATGGGCGCCTTCATATCTGGAACCCCCATCTGCGCCATTACACAGCCGTCCAGATATTCAACCATGGAGTGAATGATGCTTTGCGGGTGGATAACGACATCGATCCGATCCGCCGGCAGGTTGAAAAGCCAGTGCGCCTCAATTATTTCCAGCCCTTTATTCACCATGGTTGCCGAATCAATCGTGATTTTTTGTCCCATGCTCCAGTTAGGGTGATTCAGGGCGTCGGAGACGGAAACATTTGCCAGTTTTTCCAGCTGGCAATTGAGAAAAGGGCCACCGGAGGCGGTAAGAATGACCCGCTTAACATCTTCGGCCCTATGTCCCTGTAAAGACTGGAAGATGGCGCTGTGCTCACTGTCCACAGGATAAAGCTTGACCCCGTGCTCCTTCACCAGATTCATGACAAGATGGCCGGCAGCAACAAGCGTTTCCTTGTTTGCAAGGGCGATGTCTTTTCCCGCCTTTATCGCTGCAACCGTGGGGAGAAGACCGGCAGCCCCAACTATGGCGGCAACGACCATCGACGCATCAGGTGCCGTAGCTGCGGCTATCAACCCCGGTACTCCATGTAAAATCTCTGGTTTCTTCCCTTTCAGCATTTTACTGAGTTTAAGCGCTGACTCTTCAGTAATAACAGATACAACCTGGGGGGAGAACTGTTCGATCTGCCTTTTCAAAAGAGTCAGGTTATTCCCAGCGGTAAGAGCCACTATCTCGAATTTGTCAGGATGGGATGCAACAATTTCCAGGGTACTGACCCCAATGGAACCGGTGGAGCCAAGTATCGTAAGTTTTTTCATCTCTTCCCTCGTTGTCGTGTAAATATGCCGATAACCCATCCCGAGTTTCCGGATGGAGACTGAATATATCCCTACCCGCGCAAAAAGAAGAACTGCGCATAAAAAAACGCAACCGGCGCAGCAAAAAGGATGCTATCCAACCTATCAAGGATCCCCCCATGACCGGGAATAATTACCCCGGAATCCTTTACGCCGAAGCTTCTTTTCAGCATCGACTCAAAAAGATCACCAGCCTGCCCCAAGAGCCCAAGGAGGAAAGCCAGAACAATGGCGTCTACAACGCCGAGTTCGGGAAAGAATGTTGCCCGTGCAATGAATACTCCTGCGATGCTGCCAGCAAGACCACCCAGGGATCCCTCTATGGTTTTATTGGGGCTGACCAAGGGGTAGAGTTTGTTCTTTCCGAGGGAGCGACCGGTGTAGTAGGCGGCAGTATCACCTGACATAACAATAACCAGCAGTAAGAAGATCCATTGCACCCCGTGGGGTAACCCCCTCAATAATGCCAGATGGGCCAGAAGGAGCGGAACATAGAGAATGCCGAGAAAAAGTATGCCGATTTCTCCGGCCGAATGTTTTATATCCTTGATCCTCCAGAGAAATATAAGGCTGAAAAGGAGCACCAGAAGGGTAATAGACGGCGCAAACCACTTGAAATCTTCTGACCAGATTGCCACGCATAAAAGGGTTCCGGAGAGGGTCGCCAGAGCCCCTTCAATCCTTCTTTCGGGCAAAGCCATCCGATAAAACTCGAAGAGGCCAATCATTGTGAGAATAACCGTAAAACATGAAAACTGAAAGACGCTTGACTTTGAAACAAACGCTATCAGCAAAGGGAGCCCGATGAGTCCTGTAATTAACCTTTTGATTTCATTCCCCCTTTCGCAACTGATCACTTGTCAGGCCATACCGTCTTTCCCGTGCCTGAAAGTTGCGTAGTGCGTCGTAAAAGTGGCCCTTATCGAAATCCGGCCAGTTTACTTGAGTAAAATAAAGCTCTGTATATGCCAATTGCCATAGAAGAAAGTTGCTGATCCTCATTTCACCGCTTGTTCTGATAAGGAAATCAGGCTCGGGAAGGCCCCCTGTATAAAGATAGCCGGAAAAGAGGTCATCGGTTAAATCCTCTTTACTTACCCTCCCCGCAACCATGTCAACAGCCAGATTGGCAACGGCCCGTAAAATTTCCTGCCTGGAACCGTACGAAAGGGCGAGGGTGAGCAACATCCCGGAGTTACCTGACGTTTTAGCCATTGCGGTTTGCAAGGCCTTAGTTATATCATCGGGAAGTTCATCCGGATTGCCGATAACGTTGAAACGGATATTATTTCGCATCATACGGGGAGTTTCCATGGCAATATATTTTTTCAATAATGCCATCAGAGAGCGCACTTCACTCTTCGGCCTCAACCAGTTTTCCGAAGAAAATGCAAAGAGGGTAAGATATTGGATCCCAAGGAGGGAGCTCTCCTCGACGATGGTCCTGACAGTTTCCACCCCCTTCTTGTGACCGAGAATCCTGCTCAACATCCGCTCCTGCGCCCACCTGCCATTACCATCCATGATAATGGCCAGGTGCCTCGGTAGCTTCTCCAGTTCTAATGCTTGCATATGAATCCTAACACCGGTAAACGGGATAAGTGCGTTAACGAAGTTATTAAAATAAAAAATCCCCTTCTAGAGGGGTTGAAAATTTAAACATAGATCGCCAAATATCGCAAGGGAAAAAGGTACTGCCGTCAGTGAAGGATTGGCATCTGGAGAGTAGCAATCATACTTCCATGACTTCCTTTTCTTTATTTGCGAGGACTTCGTCAATTTTAAGAACAAAACCGTTTGTTACATCCTGGACTTCCTTCTCTGCTCTTTTCAGATCATCTTCAGATATTTTCTTATCTTTTTCCAGTTTTTTCAGTTCATCATTACTATCGCGACGAATGCTCCTGATGGCAATCTTTGAATCTTCGGCCATTTTTTTCAACTGTTTTACAATCTCTTTTCTCCTCTCCTCAGTCAGGGGAGGGAGCGAAAGACGGATAAGTTTTCCGTCATTGGTCGGAGTGAGGCCAATATTCGCTAACAAAATGGCCTTTTCTATGACCGAAATCAATTTAGATTCCCACGGCTGTATGATTATGACCCTGGCCTCCGGCACGGCAAGGGAAGCCAGCTGATTTATCGCTGTAGGAGTATCGTAATAATTCACCTTGATATCATCCAGGAGAGCGGTGGTCGCACGCCCCGTTCTGACTTTCAGGTACTCTTTGCGAAGAGAATCCACCGTCTTTTCCATATGGGCTTTCATCGCAGCAATCACGTTCTTAGCCATTGTCTTCTCCTTTTACTATGGTACCCATTTTCTCGCCAAGGATGACCTTCAGGATATTGCCAGGGGTTGTAACATCAAAAATTATTATAGGAAGGTTATTGTCCATACAGAGGGATGTTGCCGTCGCATCCATAACCTGCAGTCCCTTTTTAAGGACATCGATATAGCTTAACTGGGAAAATTTCAGGGCAGTGGGATCTTTCATCGGGTCGGCAGAGTATACTCCATCCACTTTTGTTCCCTTTAAAATCACCTCGGCCCCGATTTCCATAGCCCGCAAGCTGGCAGCAGTGTCGGTGGTAAAATATGGATTTCCGGTGCCGGCCCCGAGTATTATCACCCGTCCTTTTTCCAGGTGGCGGATGGCACGACGGCGTATATACGGCTCTGCAACCTCTCTCATTTCTATTGCCGACTGGACCCTGGTATCAACACCGAGTTTCTCGAGGGCATCCTGCATGGCCAGAGAATTTATCATGGTAGCCAGCATCCCCATGTAATCGGCACTTGCCCTGTCCATCCCTTTCGATGAAGCGGCAAGTCCCCGAAAAATATTGCCGCCCCCTATAACCAGAGCCATCTGAGTTCCACATTCTACAACCTGCTTGATCTCGGCAGCAATCGAGGTAATGGTTGACGGATCAATACCATATTTCTGGACACCCGCAAGGGCTTCACCGGAAAGCTTCAAAAGCACTCTTTTATAAAATGGTTGCATGTTATCCGTATGCTTTCTGTCGTGGCAGTATTTGGAATATCCATGAACTCTCACCGGAGAATTCAGTTACGGCTTGACGCCGATTGCTTTTTCAATCTCAGAGCGTAGCTTCGCTTCCATGCAAAAACGGACAAAAAAGCCGGCCACGGAAATGGCCGGCTTTCCGGTATCTTACGAACCGACCGCTGCAGCTACTTCAGCAGCAAAATCACTCTCTTTTTTCGCTAGACCCTCGCCAAGCGCAAACCGGGTAAAGCGGCGGATCGACATATTCTCACCGATGGCAGTTATGGTCTCATTAAGGTAAGTCTGTATCGTTTTATCGGGATCTTTGACATAAGACTGCTCCAACAGACATACTTCGGCATAATACTTGTTGACCTGACCTTCTATAATTTTTTCTATGATATTATCAGGCTTGCCGGTCTCTTTAGCCTTTGCCCTGTATATCTCTTTCTCCCTCTCTACAAGTTCGAGAGAGACTTCTTCCCGACGGACAAAAAGAGGCGAAGCTGCAGCGATATGCATGGCAACATCCTTGACGAACGTTTGAAACCCCTCATTCTTTGCAACAAAATCGGTCTCGCAGTTTACTTCCAAGAGCACTCCGATTTTACCACCAGCATGGATATAGGAACCTACCAGACCTTCAGTGGCAATGCGGCCAGCCTTTTTAGAGGCAGCAGCAAGTCCTTTTGTACGTAAATAGTCGATAGCTTTCTCCTGGTCTCCGCCTGTTTCGGTCAAAGCCCTCTTGCAGTCCATCAGTCCTGCCCCAGTCACTTTCCTCAACTCATTTACCTGCGTAGCTGTAATGCTCACACTATCCTCCACTTATCGGCCGACCGGGAGAGCGTCGGCCCGATAGATAAATTGTTTTTTTGCGTTATTTAATTCCGAGCAGGCCGTTACCGGCTCGAGCTCGCATAACCCCGGGCAGTATCAAACAGGGAATCGCCCTCAGCCTATTCGACCGACTCTTCCAACACCGGTGCAGTGGGGGCTACAACCTCGACTGCGGGCGTTGTCAACTTTACACTGTCATCATCACTATTGGCCTGAAGATCCAACTCTCTAGCCTGAGCCCCTTCATTGACCGCATCGGCAATCTTGCTGGCAAGCAACCTGATGGCGCGAATGGCGTCATCATTACCGGGTATAACATAATCAATCGGATCCGGATCGCAGTTCGTATCCACAACCGCTACCACCGGGATGCCGAGTGTCCTCGCTTCACTTATGGCAATCGACTCATTTTTCGGGTCAATCACGAAAATAACACCGGGAAGCTTGTTCATCCCCTTGATTCCACCCAGAGTTTTTTCCAGCTTTCCACGCTCTTTTTCCAGGCTCAGCATCTCCTTCTTTGTATAGGCCTCCACTGAACCGTCGGCGAACATTGCATCCAATCGCTTCAGCTTATCGATGCTCTGTTTTACCGTTGCAAAATTTGTCAGCATCCCGCCCAGCCACCGCTGGTTCACATAAAACATGTTACAACGCTGGGCCTCCTCGGCAACCGAATCCTGCGCCTGCTTCTTGGTGCCCACGAAGAGTGCGGTCTCACCATCCTGTATGGCGCCCTTTACAAAGCTATACGCATTTTTGAAAAGTCTTACCGTTTTTTGCAGGTCAATAATGTAAATACCGTTTCTTGCCCCGAAGATGTACGGTTTCATCTTGGGGTTCCATCTTTTGGTCTGATGACCGAAATGAACTCCAGCCTCCAACAACTCTTTCATCGTAATATTCGACATCTAAATTCTCTCCTTTGGTTTTTCCTCCGCCTCCAAAGCACACCGGAATCCGGGTGAAAACCCGGGCACCACCGGCAGAAAAAGGGGCGTGCGAATTTTAAACAGCTTAATTACATATCATAACAGCCTAAATTAGGCAAGGTTATTTTTACTCCCGATATCGTGAAAAACCGCTAAAATCATCGCAGATACGAAAGCTTAAGCGAATCTATTTACATACTGCCAATGCTCATGTATCATGCCTTTTTATATGAAAAAGATCATACATCTCTACCTTTTCAGGGAAATAGCCGTACCATTTTTTTTCGGTTTTGCGGTTTTCACCCTTGTACTTTTGATGGGCAAATTGCTTAACCTTGCGGAACTTGTCATCTCCAAGGAGGTCCCCGTTTCGGACATCCTGCGCCTTATAGCATACATGCTCCCCTCTTTTTGCGTGGTCACCATACCGATGTCCTTTCTACTGGCTCTATTACTCGCCTTCGGCAGACTTTCAGCAGACTGTGAAATAACAGCCATGAAAACCAGTAAGATAAGCATCTACGGCCTACTCCCTCCGGTACTGATCTTCGCTACACTCACATTTATCGCTACAATGTACATTACCGTCTACGCATTACCCTGGGGAAACCGTTCTTTCAAGATTTTCCTTTACGAATCAATAAAAGCCAAGGTAACCATCAGCCTGAGAGAGAAGGCCTTCAACGATGAGTTCCCTGGAATGGTTGTATACGTGGACCGATATGATAAAGAACGTCATCTGATTTCAGACATCCTTATTTACGACGACAGGAATATCGATGAACCCTCCACTATTTTTGCTAAAAGCGGGGTCATTGTAACCGATCCGGATAAAAAACTGGTGAGGCTGAGCCTGAAAAACGGCAGCATCCACCGTAATCCGGAAAAGTTCGGTTACCGTCTCATCGAGTTTGCCAGCTACGATCTGAGCATAAATTTTAACAAGACAGCCGGCGGAGTGAAAAGTGACAGGCTTGACATGACCTTGGCTGAACTTCTTAAAAACATCAGGAGTGCTCCTGCCGGCAGCATCCTTGAGCGGGATCTCTTGCTCGAGTTCCATAAACGTCTATCGCTCCCCTTTGCCTGCTTTGTTTTTGCATTGATAGGTGTCCCCCTGGGGATGCAGAATCACCGCTCCGGTAAAGCTGTCGGTTTTTCTATGAGCATCGGCGTCATACTTGTCAACTATATACTGATTTCAATAGGCAAAACCCTGGGGCAAAAAGGAATTCTCATTCCGTCGGTTGCCATGTGGTTGCCCAATATCACCCTGTTGACTATCGGCATCTATCTGTTCAAGAAAACCGCCGACGAAGAAAAAATCTTTCTTTTTGAAATTATCCCTCTTATTACTCGCCGGACCCGGATCCTGGCCCTGAACATAAAGAAATCATTATGAACATCCTGACTCGTTACATTGCCTCCGAATATATCAAAATCCTGAGCCTCTGCATCTCCTCATTCGTTGCAATCTACCTGGTAATAGATTTTCTGGAGAATATAACTCGTTTTACCCGTGGCGCAGGAAGTCCGCATTACATACCGCTTTTTTTCATCTGCAAGATACCAGAGATAATATCCCAGGTACTTCCCCTCGGCGCCCTGATGGCAACCATGCTTTCACTAGGCATCCTTTCACGCAATAGCGAGATTAACGCGATGCGAGGTTCCGGCATAAGCCTAAAAAAGATAACCGCACCAATTCTTGTTATTTCATTTCTCTTGAGCATCTTTTCTTTCTTTTTGAACGAACTGGTTGTAGCAAAAACTTCACAGCAGACCAAATACATCCAGGATGTACTGATTGGAGGGAAAACCCCGAGCGCTTTTTTCCGACAGAATAATATCTGGTATCGTGAACAGAATCTCGTTCTGCAGGCAAAGATGTTTAATCCTTCAGAAAAAACTCTTGAAGGTATTACCATCTGGCAGACGGAAGGGGGAATGTTGCCGACAAAACGAATCGAGGCGGAAAAATGCATCTGGAACGGGAAATCGTGGCTTTTGAAGAATGTCCTGGTACGTGATATTAGCGGCGGGAATATCACCAATGCCGTTACCCTCGCCCAAGCGCCGGTTTTACTCGACCTGAAGCTCGGCGACCTGAAGGTTCTGGACAAAGACGCCGTCAGCATCGGTTTTTTCAGGCTGAAACGTTATTGTGAAAACCTGCGGAAAAGGGGCTACGATCCCACCAGGTATCTCGCTCAGATGCACGCCACCATTTCGCTCCCGTTTGCCTCCTTTATAATGGCATTCCTCGGGATACCCTTTGTTTTCCGGAGTGGACGCTCCAGCGGCATAGCGTTTGGTATCGCCTTGAGCATGGCAATCGGCTTTTCCTATTTCGTTATAAATTCTATCCTCTTGTCATACGGACAGACAGGCGTACTCTCCCCCTTTGTCTCCGCCTGGGCGGCAAATTTTATTTTTGCAATGTCAGGGATATGGCTTACAATGACAGTCAACGAGTGACATCGATGGGGCGGTAAAGGGCCGTTTTCGGATAAAAATCTGGTAGTTTTCATACCCTGACAGATGAAAGGGAGGCTGACATGCTGTTCCGGCACACAATTTCAGCGATTTTGCTGGCTGTCACCTTGACGGTTGCAGCTTACGGCGCCACTGCCAAACCTCTCCCGGCACAGGCCGATCAGAACCGGGCCGAAAATATTACCCCGATAACCGTACTCAGCATTATTCCCGCTCAGGGGGAACCAGGGGGAAACGTGACCCTCTACGGTGGCGGCTTCACTTCGGAGACTACCGGATTCCTCGGCAATTTTGAAGTTGCGGCACGAATAGTGGGCGCAAAGCAGCTTTCCTTTGAAATACCAAATCTGGCGCCCGGCCTTTACGCGCTTTTTCTCAAGCGGGAAGACAACAGCACCAGCAAAATTTACAACTTCACCGTGTTGCCGCAAAAACCGATTGTCACTGCCTTGCAACCGGACAGAGTCGATCTCTGCAGTAGCGGTAGAGAGCGCGATGTTGTGATAACCGGCAGACATTTCAAGGAAAACTCCATGGTGTTTTTTGACGGCGCGGTAATAAAAAGCCGCTTCATAACATCAGAGGCGATCAGCTTGACTGTCCCGGATATTGCAGGCGGCCTGCACCAGGTCCAGGTAAAAAACTCCGAAGAGGCCTCATCCATGGCAATAGCGCTCCTAATTGATGCTAAACCTGAAATCCTGAGCATCACCCAGGGAGACGAGTTCGTAAACTATTACAACCTGATTATCAGCGGGAAAAATTTTCTGCAGAATTCAGTTCTTATCGTCGACGGGAAGAGATTATCGGGTCTGGCTACAAATTCCAACGAGCAGGAAAAGCTGGTATACGTAGACTGTAGCATTCTAATTTATCAAAGGCACCCTTACGACACCGCACCCAAGAACTTCAGGGTACAGGTTATCAACTCAAGCGGAGCGGAGAGTTCCGTCATACAGGTCACGGCGCCGTAAGGAGATCAATACCATTCTGGTAACAGTACAGGATCAAAAAGATTCCGCTTTTAATTTTCGAGGGAGGAAAAACTTGAAACACCTTCTCATACTTTCATTTATACTCATATCAGCCTGCAGTTCTTATATTAAAAAGCCGGAAGTCACGTTGAAAGAGGTGAAACTGGTCGGTCTCGATTCCGGTGGGGTCGATTTGAACTTTTTCCTTTCGGTAAACAACCCCAATTCCTTTGATTTTACAATGGCAGGGTACAGTTATGACGTAAAAATCATGGATATCCCCCTGATAACTGGAACATCACGAAAAACGGTTGTCTTTTACTCAAAATCGGCCACGGAGCTTCCGGTTGCGGCAAGAATTCCTTTTAAAGGCCTTGGTGCGGCGCTGAAGCGTTTTCCCGATCCGGATGCGATCCCGTACCAGTTCCATGCAGACCTGACATTTGAGACATCACTGGGGAATATTTCGATTCCGGTCAACAAGTCCGGGAGCGTGGCCGTCCCTGGAGGATTACATCCTTCCACCATTCTGAAAAAGATAGGCAACCTGCTGAAAGGGGCTGAATAGTAGCAAAACAGCAAGCCTATAATTTTAACGGGCTTTCTACTGAACCGCTTGGACCAGTTACTCTCCTGCCGGAGCATTCTCTTTGGTTTCCTCAGCCTGGTCAATTCTTCTCAGATGCCCGACAATTATTATCAGAGAAGCGGCAATAGGAATAGCCAATAAAACGCCCCAGAACCCCATCAACTCACCAAACGCCATAACCATTATAATTGTCAACAACGGGTTGAGATCAAGGGATTCCTTGAAAACCAGAGGTTTCACCAGATAACCTTCGAGGAAATAAATCAGGGCAAACACGACGGCAACCTTCACCGGGACGACTCCACTCTGATATTCGGCATAGGCAAAAAAGAGGGGCGGGATGGTGGCCAGGAAAACCCCGATGAAGGGAATGATAGAGGCAACCCCCGCAAAGAGTGCACAGAAAAAGGGATGGTTTATATCAAGTACTACAAGCGCAATGGCCGACAAAATTACGACAATTACTGAAACAATAATCTGACCCCTGATAAAGCCGCCGATACCCCGGTTAATATCCCTGGCAATGGCAAGGATAAAATCACGCCTCGCTTCGGGCAACCAGGATACCAACCCTTCCTTTATATCCTGTTTGTAGAATAACATGAAAAAAACCAGCACCGGCGACAAGAGTACATTGAGCAGGTTAAATACCACCTTGCCCGCCGCCGCATAGACTCCAGCGCCAAGCTTGGTAAGAACCGCATCAAAATTACTTTTTGCCCTTTCAAAAAGCCAGTTCCACTCCTCTGCAGCGTATGATGGGGTGAACCTCGCTTCAAGAGAACTTGCCAATTGCTTCAACTTCTGGAGATAGAGGGGGATATCATGGAGAAGCGCATACCATCTGAAGGTAAGGAAGGGAAGGAGGTATATGAAACAAAAAAATGAAAAAAGGCCAAGTATTGTGTAAAGGAGGAGGATACCATAAAAACGACGTACCTTTTTCCCCTCGAGATAAACCACTACAGGATCAAATATGTAGGCCAGCACAAAGGAGAGGAGCAAGAGTGACACGGTATGCTGCAAAGCATAACCCGCGCCTGCAAGAATGCTGAGCAGAAGCATTCCTGCGACTAACTTGTTTAAAAACGACATTTTTTCGGTCATTTGTCTTTCCCTGGTTCGGCACTGTCGGATATAATAGTCAAGCGGCCTGAACAGCATTCATTTCCACTGAAGATAAGCGTCCGGACGGGAAAGAGAGAACGGGTGGCGCCTGAACGGAAGAAAATAGCCACGGCCGGTTACATAAGGTTCTCGGAGAGAAAAATATCGTTCATCTCCAGCCAGTTACGAATTCTACCGGCAATCAGTTCCTCCTTCAGAGCGTGCAACCTGTCTTCTTCCTCAGGATAAAACGATAGAATTTCATCGAGTCTCCCATGGGGATATTTCCCTGTCAAAGACCTTTCCAGGAGGCTTTTCAACTGTGAATTTGCAACCCCCTTAACAAACTCACCCAGAAGAGAGCCCTCCTGCCCATAATCAAAATCAGGAATTTTCAGATAACGTTCATCGTCGAGTTCCAATTCTTCCCAAAACTCATCATCTTCGTAGTCGATGGGGACGGAAAATATCTCTCCGGTCTCCCTGTCCAGAAAATACATTGTTTCAAGGTCTTCATTCTGAAAGGCATCCAGGAGATCCTCCCATATTATTTCCACATCCCGCATAAAACCCATTCAAAACGCTCCCAAGGCAAACAACTCTCTCTGCAGGCCAGATGCAGGTCGTGCCGAACTCTTCCTTTACCTTTATCTGCACTTCGTATATAATTCGAAGATGCGAAAGGTTTTCCTGGCCGATGCCCACCTGAAAAAACCGGAGGATTTCAACTACCGGACTTTACTGCAATTTTTGACCGGATTGAAAGGCAACACAGATACACTTTATATTCTGGGTGACCTTTTTGAATTCTGGCTTGGTCATGATAAATTCCCATTCCCGCACTATCGGCCAGTCCTGGAAAAACTCGAGGAACTTCACCGGAGCGGCGTCGCAATAGTCTACTTTGAGGGTAACCATGATTTCCATATGGGCCCCTTTTTTGAAAAAACGATACATGCGGAGGTGTACCGGGGACCGGAGGTTCTTTTCCTTGACGGCAAAAAGGTCTATTTCTGCCACGGAGACCAGGTGATAAATGCCGACTATGGATACAACCTATACAGATTCCTCACACATAACCGCCTTTTAAAGCTGCTGTTCCCGCTGGTCCCATCCCGACTCCCAAGTTATATTGCCGAACGACTGGGGCGGCATAGCAAGGGGAATCACTCACGAAGAGAAAGAAAATGGAACTATGAGACAATTATTAATAATTTTGCCGTCACAAAGTTCAAGTCCGGTTGTGATGTAGTCATTGTCGGCCACTTCCACACACCTTTTCTGAAGGTCACTGGTGGAGAGAACCAGGAGAAGTCGCTTCTTTCGCTGGGGGACTGGGTGCAGCAGTTCTCCTATGGCGAATGGGTGGGCGGAAAGTTATATCTCAGGACCTTCACCCCCCCAGACCCGGTCTGATCCGCTACCCCCCCCCCTCTAGCCCGAACAGCCTCAAATACCGTTTCACCCGCTCGGCCAGTGTCGGCGCAGCCACCTGCAGACAGATTTCATCCGGGCGATAACTCCTGCAGACATCAGGCCTTGTCTCGTAAATAGCGCAAAGACCGGAACTATCCAGGAAGCGGCAGGGAATGGCCAACGGCTTAAGCAATGACTTTATATCCGGAGCAGTACAGCAGGTACTACATCTCAAGCATTCCATCTGAAAAGGCCGGTACTAACAGTTTTATTAACACCCGGATACTTATAGTATTTGTATCCAATCAGAACAACCGTTCAAGATATTTCATCGAGGCAGAGAGACTGAGCTTGATGCTGCAGCGAAATACGCCACGTCGCTCTATTTGAAAAAAGCTTCCAGAGCCTGTTCGCCGACGTATGAAGCCTTTATTTTCCACCTGTCCTGGTTTATAACCAATGCCACCAAAGCGATTTTGGGATCCTCGGCGGGAGCATAGGCGGCAAACCAGGTGTATCTCCCTTCCGGTTCCTTGCCATTAATCGAACCGGTCTTTGCACAGATATTGATTGAAGCCAGCTTCGGCCTGCCACGGCGATCATGGAACGCCTTCCGCGAAGTTCCGCTGTTTACAGTGGTTGAGAGCATTTTCGCCAGTTGCCCTGCAGTCTCCGGTGTTACGAGTCGACGAAGAGCCTGGGGACTTTGCGAAAAGACCACACTCCCGGCGCCGTTACGTATCTCCTGGGCCAGGGCCGGGGACATCATCTGCCCATGGTTGGCAATGGCAGCTATGACAGTCGCAGCATGGAGCGGGGAGATCTTGACTTCGCGGCCAAGACCGGCACCCATCAATTTCAGCTCGGCATCATTCCTCGGCACCTCGGCTTTACTGGGTGTAACCGTGATACCCGGAAACAGAACCTGGTTGAAGCCAAACTTACCCGCATATGCCATGATAGAATCTTTGCCTACCACATCGCTTGCGAGCCTCCCGAATACCGGGTTAATGGATTTCCCCATGGCAACCGTAAGGTTCATATGCTGTTTTGAGCCTCTCGGATTTACGCTCCAGTACTTCGGGTTTTCCGAATAGGCCCCCCCTCTGAAAGCAAAAACCGTATTCGGTTCAATTTTTTTCTGTTCAAGCGCCGATGCTGCGGTAATAATCTTGAAAAGCGACGCCATCGGATAAACATTGAAAAAAGAATTTCGCCCCCACTCCGGAGCTACTGATGAGTGACCGACCAGCGCCAGGACTCTCCCCGTTTTCGGCTCGACTGCAACGAAAACACCATAGGGGACCTGATACTCTTCCATTATCTTCTTCACCCGGTTTTGGACTTCCTCATCAATGGTATAATCGACTACACCCCCGACTGCAAGAGGCGCTTGAAGACGGCCGCCTTCAGATCTCCAGTTCTGCATGGAAGAGACGGCAAGTTGAAATGCCTGTAATCCATTGAGAGCGCCAATGGGCGACGGGTTAACTTTTGATTCCGCAACCGGCTTTCTGGCTGGTTTATACAAATTTACAGATGTAAGTATGGAATGCACCGGATAGGCTGCCAGTAAAAGTGCAATGAAAGGCAAGAGGTAACAGAGTCTGGCCCGCCTTTTTGGCGGGTTAACAGTTTTGAAGGAATTCCCGAGACGCCTTTTACTCCGACCGAAAAGGGGAGCGGTGAACCCTGGCTTTTTTCGTGTTAAATGTTTTATATCGCGCATAGTTAGGTTCTTATATACTGTTTTAGATTCTGTCCATGTCGGAAACCTTGAATTACACTTCACCCACGCCATCCCGAAGGGGAGTTGGAAACCAATCTACGATTTCAAACAGGATTAATTGCTTCTGCAGGAGTAGCAGGCCAGGCCGAATTCCGGTAGGAAACTATCTGAAAGACATTTTTGCGACACTATATGATAATCTGCACTCTTTGTCAATCACGGTGCAGACCAGCGCTCAAGTTCGCTACGGCAAAAGGTAAGCAGACTACAGGAGACGATCTTCAATGGCGGCCCCGGCTACTATATCTTTCATGGTTATTCCGGCAAGTTCCGGCGCAGCAGAGCTCTTCATCCGTTCCAGCAATCCTTGCAGCACTGCACGTCTTTCAACCATTCCCTCAATCCGGCAAGAGATTCCATAATTCTTAATGTCATCCTGAATCTCCGCAATCACCATATGCTCCAGGGGACGCGCTGGATAGTAGACAGGGCTCACTCCTTCCGACAGAAAGAGATACCGTTTTTCTATCAGCTGCACCAGAAGTTCTTGCACAACCCGGATCGGGAGACCGAGCTCCCCGGCAAGCCTTTCACAGGACCAGGGTGGTTTATCATGGCAATACGATTCTGCTGCGGCATGCAAGATCAGCAAAGTTGCCATTTCTTTAGTCCCGTGATTGATGAATGGATGGTGAGCATCGTTCATGAAAGTATTGCGGTTCTGATGGGCAGCGACAATTTCAACGCCCAACATGACGATCAGCCAGCTGGTATAGATCCAGACCATGAATACAGGGAGTGCGGACAAGGCTCCGTAGATCGCGTTGTATCTTGCAACCCCTACCTGAAAGTGTATGTACCCCCACTGGGCGATTTGCCAGATAGTGCCAGCCAGTATTCCGCCGACAAGGGCGGACGAGAAGCGGACCTTGGTGTTCGGCACAATAATGTAAAGGAATATCAGGGCAATCCAGATACTGAGGTATGGGAGAAGCTTGAAGAGAAAGAGGATGAAACCGCCTAAATATTCTCTGTTTATCAGCCAGCGAACCAGATCCTGACTCTGCAGGCTGGAGGTAACGCTGGTGGCGGCAAAAAGGAGGAGCGGGACAATCAGAAGGACAATCAGATAGTCACTGAACTTTCTGTTGAGGGATCGGGTCTCCTTGACACCCCATATGTCGTTGAAAGATTCCTCAATGTTACACAAAAGGGTGATAACCGTAAAGATAAGAGCAACAAGGCCCATGGCGCCAACTGAACCCATGTTAGTGTTATCGATATAAGTGATGACCCTGTCAACTATTTCGGGAGAACCGGCAGCAAGTCTGGAAATGATAAAGGGCTCAAGGGAGTTGTGCACCCCCAGTCCTTTCAGCACAGCAAATGTAAGGGCAAAAAAGGGAACGATGGATAATAGGGAAGAAAAAGAAAGCGCCGAGGCGTGGAGAAAGCAGCGATCTTCAAGGAAATCCCTGATAAGCAGGCCGGCAAATCGGAGAACTCCGAGCAACTTTCGCTTCAACCCGGAAGAACCATCCTGAACCATCCCCCCCGGGGTCCCTGCAAGGGGGGCCGAGCCGTCAGCTTTATTTTCCCCTGCATTTTTCATAACCAGTAGATTACCGAGCATCCGCCCCTGAAGTAAAAAACCGACTCGAGTCGGCAGGCCTCATAACGTGATTAGAAATATTTCCCATTACAGCTCCCCGCTTTTCGCATTTACTGTAGCACTTTGCATCTCAATTTCAAGCAAAAACGGATCTGTTCAGCATTGGAACCGTGGTTGATTAAGCCGCCAGATCCTCTTTCATACCAGTCACGGCCCGAAAGCGTTAATAAATGCGGGCTGGCAAATCTGCTGAGAAGTTATTTCCCCTCCCCTCTTAACGGGCACTGCACGCTGAAGCGCTACCTTTCGTCGATATCAAACTCGACTATTTCCAGATCGGGCCGTTCCTCAACCAGCCACTCCTCGAGCTGCTCAAGGAGACGTCGGGCCCTCATTTTGCTTTCACTCACCGTTACAAAGGCAATTTGCGCCTCACCATGAACATCATGCATCCCAACCTCGGAGGAGGCAACATTGAAGTTATGTCGCGAGCGAGCCAGTATGCTTTTGATAATACCCCTTTTACACTTGAGCGAGCGGCTCGGGAGGTAGAGATGGAGCAAAGCGCAATAAACGTGCATACCATGCCTCCTGACTTTTCCTGCTAAAAATCGGCATGCCCCGGTGTCCTCGGAAACGGTATGACATCCCGTATATTTTCCATACCGGTCAGATACATGACGAGACGTTCAAACCCCAAACCAAAACCGGCATGGGGAGATGAGCCCCACCGTCGGGAGTCGAGGTACCAGCCGAGATTCGAGGGATCGATCCCGGTTTCAACCATACGCCGCTCCAAGAGATCGAGGCGCTCTTCCCGCTGACTCCCACCGATAATCTCGCCCACCTTCGGCACCAGCATATCCATCGCAGCCACCGTCCGGCCATCATCATTCAGGCGCATGTAAAAGGCCTTGATTTCTTTTGGATAGTTGAGGATAAAGAGAGGGCCCCCGACTACCTGTTCGGTCAGGTAGCGTTCATGCTCGGTCTGCAGGTCACACCCCCATTCCACCGGATACCGGAACGGTGCCTTGGCTTTTTTCAGGATGTCGACAGCATTGTCATACTCCATCATGCCGAAAGAGGCATCAACAACCCCCTCCAACCTTTCCAGAAGTCCTTTTTCCAGATGATCATTGAAAAAATCCATATCCTCACAGCAGTTATCAAGAACATGACGACAGAGATAGCGAAAGAACTCTTCGGCAAGCGCTGCATCCGCCATAAGGTCGGCAAAGGCCATCTCCGGCTCTATCATCCAGAACTCCGCCACATGCCGGGCGGTATTTGAATTTTCAGCCCGGAAGGTCGGTCCAAAGGTGTAGATATCAGAGAAGGCCTGGGCAAACAGCTCTCCTTCCAACTGGCCGCTGACGGTCAGCCCGGTTGCCTTTCCAAAGAAGTCGGCCGAGTAATCGACCTTGCCAGAAGCGAGTGGCGGTCCCGCCATATCGAGAGTCGTAACCCGGAACATCTCCCCTCCCCCTTCACAGTCGTTGGCGGTGATGATCGGGGTATGCACGTAGAGAAAACCCCGTTCGGCAAAGAAGCGGTGGATCGCCTGGGCCAGCGAGGACCGGACCCGGAAAACAGCTCCGAAGGTATTGGTGCGCGCCCGCAGATGTGCAATGCTTCTGAGATATTCGAATGAATGGCGCTTCTTCTGCAGCGGATAGCTTTCATCGCCTACCCCGACTACTATCAACTCCACCCCTCGCAGTTCACGCTTCTGGCCTGCTGCCGGAGATTCCGCCAGGCTACCCCTGACCGCCACGGCGCTGCCGGTGCCGAGCCCGCAGATCTCCCGATACCCTGGAACGGCAGGATCGAGAACAACCTGCAGACTGGCCAGACATGAACCGTCATTCAGAGCGATAAAGGTCACGTTCTTGCCGACACGGACAGAACGTACCCAGCCTTTCACAACCAGCTCGCTGCCGACTTTGCCAGCCGCCAGTACCTCTTTAATCTTCATTCGTCCACTCTTCATATGTTTCCAGATCTCCACATTTCATTTTTCATAATAGTGAAATATAATCGGCAAGAAATCAAATAGATAATCATGAAAAAAGGGGTTCAACAGAGATTAACCTTGATCAGGAGTGACAATTGCTGTCTGGTCGGACGTTCGAACAGCTCCGATTGCTTTATTGGTTGCGTCGATTTTTATAGAGCAGAGGCCAGACGGCTGTCTAACTTGAATGGTAAAAAAACAGGGTGGAGGAATAAAGATCCAGATCACTTTTTACAGTGCGATCTGGATCTTTATTTAAAACTATCAGAAAAATTGATTTAAGGATTTGTTACCGATTTAACGGTGACCCCCCCTACTGCGCCGACTGCGGAACTCGAAGGGATGCCGCTCCATACCTTAAGGTTGTCAATATAAAACGTCTGTGCCCTTGGAGCACCGTTCCCCATGAACGGCGCAATTATGAACTGGTTAAACTTCATAGTGGCATGTTGGTTTGTTCTGAACAATACTGCATCAGAACGGAATTGTTGAACTCCGTCAAGCCAATAGGCCATTGTACCGTCAGCATTCCCCTTATTGGCTGTAACGCTATTCATCTTGAAGTAGGCTTGAACATGATGCCAACTATTGAGCGACATGGAAGCTGTAGCTGCACCCTTTAATTTACCGTTCCAATATGTTCCGCTGCCAGAATCATAACAATTTAGATAGGAGAAAAAAGAACTATCCAGCAATCCGTTACATCCATTAGCAGAACGGTTTTCTGTTGTAGCTGTCAAATCAACGCCTATCTGGCTTTGGTTTATATTTGCTCCATCTTGTATTGTCATATGAGGAGTTAAAGCTGTTGATGAGCCGGATGTACCCCAATGTTCTATGTAGGCCATCGTGTGCGCAAAAGCAAGGCTTGTATATGTATCATCAGCGTCCGATGCCACATAGAGTTCATGGTGGCCATAGTTACCACTCTGCTCTTGCCAACCGGTTGGGTACTTAATATAGTAATCGAGATAAACCCCATCTGACGCAGTAAATAGTTTTCTCATAGCACCCGCGTAGGGTGACGAGGGAGTTGACGCACCGGCGGTAAATACAAACTGGGCTGAATGGGTACCCGATTGGTACTCGGAAGTAGTTATACTGCAGGTACCCCCATCATACCACCCCCTTGAGGTGAAACTCGTATTCTCAAAGTCTTCAGAGAACAGGAGTGTGGAAGTTGAAAGAGAAGCGGTACAGGCATTACTAGCCGTGCTAGTCCCACCACCAGATCCATCACATCCCCAAGTCCACGGGCCAGTCCCGCTGAAGGAAGCAACCGTTCCTTTTGCACAGAGGTTCGCACTGCTTGAAGTAAGAGCAGTGTAGGAGCTCCCACTGGCCGTCCCACAGGCTCCGTTCACCACGGTTACGCTGCTTGCAACACTGAACGATATTGCCGTGCTTGAAGTATTTGCGTTTTCGCTGGCACTAATGCACCTAACGTAGTAGGTATATGCGGCACCATTTGTCAGGCCAGAAAGGGTCTGTGAATGGGAAGTGCCCCCCGTTGTCGTAAAGGTATTAGGGAGGGAAGCGTAGGCAACATCGTAAGCACCGTATCTGCAGGTTGCAGATTCATTCGTGGCAACTGACATTGAGGTTGAAGTCGTCCCGGAAGCCAGTGTTCCAGATGGAGTTCCACCAGATATAACAGGGGGAGCGGTAACTGAAACAGTTTCAGTACCGATATAGGTAGTGCTAATAACAAAATCATCATAATACATTGACTTGAAAGTAGTCTGGTCCCACGACGAATCAGACACATTCCCTAACCCAAAGCTGAAGATTTTGAAGTAATAATCTCCGCTACTTTCTATTAGTATGTTTTCATAGGAATAAGCCAACACCCCATCAATCCACGTCTGTACTGCTCCGTCAGCAAGGCCAGGTGAATTCAGTTTTATTCGCAACTCCATCGAGTGCCAATTATGGTCAGGATAAAATGAAGCATTATCAGCAATATTCCGCCATGTTGCGAAGTAACCGCTGGGCCAACCACCATATAACATTAAGTTTGCACTGCTCAATTTACTACCATGCAGACTTGGATAGAGGTCATCTTCCGCTCCTGACGGAGTACGAATTATTATCCTGTCCATGAACTTGAATCCCTCAGATATTGCTTTATCAAAACCCTCCTCGAATTTCACATACCATCTGAAATAGAGTTCTTTGTAGGGACCACCAAAATTACCGTAAAGATCCATGTGCAAATCCCCCAGATAACCGTTGGCATCACATGAACTTCGAGGGTATTGCATGGCTTTCCCCGAACGACCATTCGCACTGATCCCTTGTCCTTTCTGAAATGGGCGTGATGAACCGTTACATGTGGCTGCTATATCCCCGCAATTCCACACCTGCATAAAAGCGTTGGGAGAAGCAGTGGAACAAGTCCATCCTGTTGGCCAGGCATCAAAATTCTCCCTAAATAACACGGCTGCATAACTTGTTGAGGTGATCAAAAGCACTAAGGCAAACAAACTGATGCGTAACGAGAAAGCCCGAGTTGTAAAAAGCGATGATAAACTATTTAACCGTTTCATTTTTCCCCCTTTAAGCTTTTAAATCTAGGATATAGGGTGTGTTCAGATAGAAATCCGCTGCTAGTCCCACAGTTGTTGTAATCCCGGTTCTCTTACAATGTTTAACAATGACCGCCTCTGATATCGAGTTAACCTTTCTTCAATCCAGTTATCTCCACTATTAATTTGTATACATCAAAACATTCCTAACAATCAGTAATAATTTGCACCACAAAAATCATATTTGTTCTTGTTGCATATCTATTAGACAAAAAAATAGCCGGATCCTTAATACCAAAATTGGGTATTTCGGCAACCCGGCTATCTCACTGAGACCCTTTAGGCTTTCCGCCCCATTCTCACGAATGGTTTAGTATTATCGTGTACACCAATGTAGTTATAACTGGTTCAAGTATAATGGTCATGCAATATTGGTGTTGTGATTTTAATCACCAAACAACGCACAAAAATAAAAATAAAGAGTAAAAGGTCCGGTCACAGGTGGTAAACATCATTCCAGATGAGCAATCCAGTCGATCTCAGGTTGCGTTCGTTCCTTTATTATCTGACACTGACAAAAACCCCGGCAATAATAATTAATCCCCCCAAAACAGAGTTGAATTTCAATTCCTCGCCAAGAAAATATTTTGCTAGAATTGGAACAATAACGAATGCTAACGCCATTAATGGATAGGCATACCTCAAATCAACTATTCTCAACAAACCAATCCAGAGCATAGTTGTTAATCCATACAACACAAGCCCAATAATTAAATATTTGTTGCGAACTAAATCAAAAATAACTTGTGAATAGTCGTTAAAGACAATCTTTCTGGAGGCCAATTTGAATAATATTTGTCCAACCGATATAGATACAACACAGGTCAAACCCCATACTATTTTACAGAGAGTCATATGATATTCCTGCCTACTTATTAAGACATTGATAATTCAAGGATTTGCCTTGCTATTGCTCAATTTCAAGGACAATTCCCTGCAGAAACATTTGGAAACCAAGAATTATTGGCAGGACAGCAATCATAACCGTCCCGGTTGTTGCAACGGAACCCGTATAAACTGATTTAATCCAATGATAACCTCCAAATGTCGAACCAAATAGCATCAGAAAAAACCCAATGACATAAAAGAACCCTATAACTGAAAAATCATATAAAATGTACTTCTTGTAAATCCTCCGTATAAACCGGGCTAAAAGCAGGCTTGGAAAAGAAAAAATAATTTTCCTTATTTTTAACGAAGATTTTTCATCACCGTATCTCGCCGGCATACTGACATCAATTACTCTTAATCTATTAATATTCAAATTAACAAGCATGTCATTTTCAAAAAAATACCTCTTATATAAGTTGCCTAAAGGTAACGTCATAAGAGCTTCTCTGGTGATCGCCACATATCCATTTTGTGGGTCAAATATTTTCCAATACCCTGACGCCAGCTTAGTCAAGAATGTCAACAGGAAATTCCCCGATAGCCTGAACAAAGGCATATTATTCAATGCGTCTGTATGAATAAACCTGTTACCTTTAACGTAATCATACCCATCAAAGATTGGCGTGATAAGATCTTCCATCCTTTCCGGGTCCATCTGACCATCTCCATCAAATTTAATAAAGATGTCGCCCCCGAGTTCCAATCCTTTTTTAAATCCTTCCGTGGTCGCTCCACCAACCCCCTGGTTTTCACTGTTTCGCAGCAAAGTAACTCTATTGTTATTCAGAGATTTGACTATATCGTAAGTGTTATCAAAACTACAGTCGTCAACAACAACAATATGATCAACAAATGGCTTAATACCCTCAATTGTGCCGGAGATTTGCAGACCCACATTATAAGCTGGTATAACAACGACGACATATTTCCCATTTAGCATCTTGCCCTCGAAAATAAGATAATTAACAGGGGTTCTGTTTGATCAGAAATTAGACTTTGCCTGTAAGCTTATTCCATACGATATATGCCCCATGAGCTGCCATAAGCATTACGAATGGCATTACAACCAAAGTATATCTCATGAGGGGGAAAAATATTACTTCAACTCCACATATAAATACGATAATGCCAGGGACATACCAGTTTGATTTGCAACACCACGTTTTTCCTGAGAGGAATAGAGAAACCAAGGCAAAAGAGAGGAACGGGATCTGAATCAACAAAACTACACCATTTTTCTTCTTCCCTTCAGTATTATACCATGACAAAAAAAACTTTTTACCCAAGAGTCTGAAATAATCTAACGGATTATTCTTAAAATGATTTAAGTGATTATATATGGCTACCTTGGTGTAATCTTTTGGATCAATCCCAAAAGTTTGACCATATTTTACTCGTAGGCTATTTACATCCAAATCGATAAAATCTTCTCGAGAACCCTGCAATAAAGGTGCGTTTGCACCTTTTTGTACTGGAACAAATTCATTAAATACTTTATAGTTTCTAATTGTCCATGGGGTTAATGCCAAAATAACAGCAAGCAGAAAAAAAACGACCCACTTGAATGTTTGCATGAACGCTTTATTACCGAATATCGTCTCAATCAACCGCACAAACGGCATAACAACGATAAGTGGTAACGTAACAGGTTTTGCCAGAGTAGCTACACCAAGAGCAATTCCAGTCCAGATTCCATTATAAATAGTGGGAACCGACATGAAACAGATAACCAGCCAACATAAGACAAGGTTCATCGGTATCTGGTAATACAATGTTGAACACATCACAATTGCCAGCGGGTAGATGGCATATAATATTCCGGCCAACACACTTATTCGTTTGTCATTAAATATTTTGCTCCCCAACTGGTATAATAAAAAAATCACGGTCGCATCCATAACAGATTGCAACAGCTTTGCGACAAAGACACTCGGACCTGCAACTGAATATACCAAATACAATAACCATGCATACAAAGGAGGAACAAAGTTAAATGGTGTCCCAGGTTCAAACTTATACTTGTAATTATCAATTCTAGGATTGACGGAATGTACAAAACCTTTTCCGATCAGTAAACTCCTGGCAACATCGTCATAATAGAACTCAATCTCGTTTATGTTTTGTTCATGCCATCCAGGTGATTTAATTTCCATATAAATTATTGGCGCAATTCTTAACAGCGTGCCGAGAACAAAGATAATCATCAGATAACAAAGCAATTTGTTTCGAAACAACCTGGAATCACTTATAGTTGCAACCATATTTCTCGATCCCTTTTATAGGCAGACACAACACATTAGAATATATAGAGATTACGCTATCAACTCCTCAAACTGGTACTTTATTAATCCGCGATACAACTCAGTGTAATTCTTCAACATAATTTCAATACTATAGTCAGCTTTAACGGTATTAGCAGCATTTTGACCGATTAATATACTGGCAGCTTCATTATTCAATATATAAAATATACTGTCAGCTATGCGGGCTACATCCTTGGGCTTTACCAATAAGCCATTTATTCCATTCGTGACAACAGATGGGTTCCCGCCAACATCCGTAATAACAGAGGGAATCCCGGAGGCCATTGCTTCAAGCAAAGCTACTGAGGTTCCCTCCGACAGTGAGGTCAACAAAAAGACATCTAGTAGGTTTAACAGCTCGTGAACATCCATTCTATTTCCCGCAAATATGACATTATCATCCAATCCTTTAGCCATAACCAGTTCCTGCAATGCGGATCTCATAGGTCCATCCCCCACCAGCATCAAAATGCTATCGGGGAATTTATGATTAACTATACTGAAAGCCTCAATCAAGCTTACCTGATCCTTGACTTCAGCTAACCTTCCAACGGTTCCAACTACTTTAGCATTTTCAGCAATACCAAATTCTTTTAGCAAGGCAAGGGGTTTGGCGCGAAATGTGTATTTATTCGTATCAATTCCATTGATAATGGTCATGGTTTTCTTGTGAGGGATTTTTACGACACTTACAAGAAAGTCTTCAAGCTCTTTGGAAACGGCAACAATCTTATCAACAAAGATGGCAGAAGCGCGATCCATTAAGAGATGTTTTTTGGGTTCAACCAGTTTTCTTCCATGTTCCGTATAGATCCTCGCTGGCGTCCTTGCCAAGATAGAAGCCTGTGTACCGAGGAAAAAAGTCCCAGTATGCATATGAATTATGTGAGTTTTATTTTCTATTAATAGTTTTTTTAATTTTATTGGGAACAGATAATCATATTGATACTGATTCCTTGGGAGGAGAGTCACGCCAACACCGTTACTCTCAAGTTTGTCTGCAAAATCTCCGAGTCTGTCGAAACAGCAGATATCAACCTTAAACAGCTTCTTGTCGATGGCCAGAGCACTCTCAGCAACCATCCGTTCCAACCCCCCGGTTTCGAGACTGAGAACGGTATGCATCAAATTTATTTTGGAATCAGATCCCATATGCCTACTCATGAATATATGATTGTAAAAACTTATGCTGCGATTACGATATGTGCCTCTTAGTCCTTATCCATTTCTTACCTCTATAAATACCTGTAAAACTGATGAAATCTATTGCAATTTTCCAAATTAAAAACGCCGGCGCATAAGTAAGCGCTTTTATAACCTTAATAACTTCGCCACTCAAAATTATGCCGAGACATAAAAGTATAAATTGCCCAAACAAAATAGATAAAAAGGAGAAAATCATAAGATTGCGATACGGGGGAACAGCAATAATTAAGACGGCGCATAGTGAAATTAAGGAGAGATTAAGCAATAAAGAGTAGTTCGGAAAAAGCAACGGCAATGAAGCATCTACTAACATGCCATCAAAACGGCGAATCCCCTTAATTAATATTTGAAGTCCAAGACCTTTTGCCACATGGAATCTGCCACTGGACCACCGTAATCGCTGACTGGTTGCCTGGTCCAGTGACTTAGACTCCTGGTGAAAAACTTTTGCATGCAGCGCAAATGCTATTTTTATCTTCTCATCAAGAAGTTGCGCATAATATTCCCAATCCTCGCCGATAGTAAAAGCTGTCCACCCCTTTTCCTTGATCAGTTTCGTGGTAAAACAAATTCCGTTCCCCATCAGATATGATGAGAGGCCCAACTTGTATTTGGAGTGATGATAAAGAAGATTATTGATGGTTCTCGTAACAAAAAGCAGCTGTGTAAACCAGCTGTCATTCCTGTTACCCACAGAATTGCAACATTGTATTGCATGCTCGCCATTAGTTAATATTTTATTCAATTCGTGCAACAGATTGCAATCCACATAATTATCAGCGTCTATAATCAAAATTGCATCATAATCATCCAAGGGGATCTGATTTAATGCCCAGGCTATAGCATGGCCTTTTCCTAGTTTCAACTCATCACTCCGGATCAGTACTTCACAGCTGTATTTGGAGCAAACCTCAGTCGTATGATCAGTGCAATTATCGGCAATAATAATAACTTTATATAATGACCCCGAGTAATCTAAATGTGACAAACTTTCGCATAACCTGGAGATAAGCAATTCTTCATTGTGTGCGGGAACTATAACGGCGAAGCGGTTAAATTTATAATGATCTATCTTCTCGGGTTCGGGTAAAATAAAATATGCCCCAGCTAAAACCAGGAGGTAAAGCGTGGCAAAAGCCGCGTATAACATGAGCAACACTATTAAGATATTAAAAGCAGTCAACCACATGAAATCATGCCTCTCTTCTCCTTTCGCAGGAGCGAGTTATATTCACTTTCAATCTTTCTGCACCACTTATTAACATCAAACATCTCTTTAATAGTATGAACACCCTCAGCCGCCAGCTTTTTGCGAAGGGGGGGATCATTTATTAAAAGAGTTATTGTTTCACTCAACCCCTTATAATCACCAGGATCCAGAAGAAACCCGTTAACTCCATTTTTTATTATACCCGGGACTCCTCCTACAGCAGACGCGATAACGGGTATCCCCATGGACATTGCTTCGAGCAGTGCCATGGGAGTGCCTTCTGTTAAAGAAGGTAAAACAAAAACATCCAGTGCAGGCAACCATCTATCAATATCCTTTTGAAATCCTGTAAAAATAATTTCATTATCGAGGCCTTTAGAATTAGCTTGACTGCATAATTCACTTTTCTTTGGACCATCACCCAGGATTACCAGGTTAAAAGTTTCATTTAATTGCTTCAACATGGAGGCTGCTTCGATCAAATAATTAACCCCCTTCTCTTCGCTTAGCCGACCAACATAACCAATTAAAAACTTGTTCTTATCTATAGAAAGAAAATTTCTTTTTTCTATTCTGTTTTCATCAATCTGTTTGTCTTTGTCGGAACAGTCGACAGCATTCTGGATAACAGTGACCCGTGAAGCATTGATACCGTTTCTCACCAGTTCACTCATTATCCCTGATGAAACGGCTATAATCCTACCGCAAGAACGAAGCATAAATCTGTCCAAAATATTGTATATTTTCAAATTTTTATCATTGGCAATAAATCCGTGGCAGGTGCTTATATGCGGAATTTTCAGAAATTTACATGCCAATGCTGTAATAATATCGGCAAAATACCCATGGGAGTGAACAACGTCGAACGATCCCTTAGATAATATCCGATACAAATACACCACGCATCTTGCCACTCTCAGATAATCTCTTCTTTCAGTTGGAGACCATCTGGCAACTGGAATTGTTGTGATAGAAAAATCGTAACTTTTTATAAAATTTATAAAAGTGTTGTCTTCTTCCCAAGGTCGAATCAGAAGTATTAAATGTATGTCATACTGTTCCCTGTTTACATTCTTGAGGAATGTTAGGCTGACTTTTTCCAACCCCCCGAATTCTATGGGGGTGAGAATATATGCGATTTTTACCATGATATTATCCACTTATAATTTTGTAGCTTTCATGATAAATAAATTAAAACGGCATTTGTATGGGAGCAAGTTGGATACCTTTTTGTAGACGTTCAGCATTTTAGCTTTAATACTATCCGGATTTCTTCCCGTATAATTGTGAACATCAACATACTTGATGCTACTGTTTTTCAGTCCGAGTTTACAAAGTTCATTCCTGAGTTTGTCTGGAGAAACCGTACGCTGGTTCTTTGTAATAGTGCTTATGCCTATAGTAGGATTTACTATATTAAATCTGATAAAGGATATTGGATCGTAAGAGTTTACTTCAAAAGTTACAAAATACCGTTTACATACTCGGCTAATTTCTTTCAGGAGTTTGTTTCTCTTGGGAAAGTGATGCAGTATAAGGCTGCAGAAGACAACATCAAAAGAATCATCATCAAATGGCAGGTTTTCGACGTCACCGATCACAAAATTTATTTTTTGATCATCTGCTTTGCTTACACTCTGTGCTTGCAGGAGCCCATTGACAGATATATCGATACCAGTGACTTCATAACCTAAAGAAGACAGGTCCTTACTATGATGTCCGGCACCGCACCCGACATCGAGGAGAGAACCTCTAGGGATATCTGACATGAAATTATAAATCTCCTCGTAACCGTATACGACACAATGTCCATCATCTATCCCTTTCAGATTTTCGTACATGTTTTGATAAAAATTCATTTCTTCGTGCAAATCCTGAAATTTCAGTTCGGAATTGTATTTATCCATAAGGTTATCCGGAAGAAAATTTGGCATACCACTAACGAAGTTATATACCTGACCACATTTATGACAAATCAAGCCTGATTCTCGATATAAAAGCTTTTCCTTACATGGCGGGCAAATTAACTTAGATACTAGTCCTTGGTCCATTAAAATCCTCCATTTAGATATTCAGGTTATTATCCCCATCCCGGGATTCACAATAAATTCAGTTCACGCTCAAATGTCTCCAGAAAGCTCACGATACTGTTACCGTTGCTATTGATTCATTATCCAGCATCTGTTTTAGTACCGCTGATAAAACTATATAGAATGCCCAATAAACCGAGTAGGCTTGGCTCAGAAACATTGCGCTAACAAAATGCCCTATGAACCCAATTCTAGCCAACTCTCCAATTTTAGCCAAATCTTCAACCTTAGATTTTTTGACAATTTCCCCGAAAATTTTGAATGCGTTAAAACTGAGTACGGCGAAAAGGAAGAATCCAATCAATCCTGTTTCAGCACCTATCTGGATCAAACTATTATGAGCAGTTTGCCACTTGGGCGGCAATCCTCGCTTCTCACGTTCTCGGCCAATGCCTTCATTGAAACAGCTTAAACCAACTCCAGTTAATGGATGTGATAGCATCAAGCCAACTCCCATTTTCCAGAGAGCAACCCTCCCTGTTTCATCATTAAAATTATAGTCAGTTTTAGGGCTCAAAAGTGTCTTGTAACGCTCTGTATTCATATCCACAAAATGAAGAGAGAGTAGAGTTAAAATAAAAATTGCTATTTTTTTTATAAAAGATAGATTTAATGTTAAGGATCTCCCAAACAACAATACAATAATTACCAATAAGAGAGAGAGCAAACCACCCCGTGAACCGGTCTTGAGTAGCGCAAGAGAACAAAGCAATATGTTTGCAAAAGATACGCACCGCAATAAAACATTATTATCTTTGCGCAAAAACAATAGATTGAATGTTAAAAAACTAACCATAAAATATGCAATGTCGTTTGGATCTAATGTCTCTCCAAAACCCAATCTCTCTGCAGAAAATTTCCCAAAGCGCAAACAGAATATCGCGTAGATTGAACTGCCTAGAGAGTAAACGAACAATACTATGCGTAATTTTGATACTGAATCAACCGTTTTGTAGAACAAGAAAAAAAAGAGGATAACATTGCAATATAAAAATAATTCATTAAATGAAAGCCTTCGATAATATGAAAAAGGAATGCTCGCAACTATCATGATAATAAGATATTGGTAAAGCTTGATTTGAATATTAGATACACTTGCCTTTAATTTTTTGTGATTTATCAAATAACAACTAATTGTGATTATGAATAATATTAACCCTGGCCTCAATGGTCCCAAAAACAATAGATAATCTTGTGGTCGGCATATAAGTACAACTGACCATATACAAAACAGTATGAATAACAGTCCGGTTTCATCCTGTTTTTTAGTAAATTCTGCCGAGGTCGTCATATCGACAAATAACTATCCGACTGATAATGATAATTCACAGTAATAGCCTCTCTTGATTCGACGTCTGAGTCTCAGATCTTCTTCCATCGTCCGCCTCCTGGAAACAGGGGGTCTGAAGGGGAACTATTTTTCTACAGGCCAATAGTCTGGCAACAGGTTAAGTATCCCGACAGAGAAGGTCTCCGCAAGCATTTTTGCGGCTCCGGCATCTGACTTATCAGAAAGGATCGTTATCCGGACAAAGGCCCCGTCATTTCTGTTGTGTAAGACCATCCCCATAAACCGCTGGATATTGTGCCTGATTCCGTTCGAGATGACTTTTGTACCAGCCGACTGGTACCAGTAGATTGTTGTAACAAACGTGTCCCCCTTGGAAGAGAGGAGAAAGTTTACCGGAATCCCCCCAGGATAATAGCTGGGCTTAAGAATGATCTCCTTCGATTCAAGCAAACCCCATCCCTGGCCCGGGAGACACCCTATCGGATTATGTGCCGTCCTCCCCCCTTTGGCTGTCCCGTAATAACCGATATAAAGATCAAGCCGTCTGCCGTCACGGGTCAGATAGTGGCGGTAAACATGGCTGTCCGCATTCAATGCCGAGTAAACCGACTCAGAATAAAAATCTTCAACCCCCTGCATGCCGTTGACTAGCATCGGGAGGTTTTCAAGGTTCGTCTTGACGACAACCGGCTTTCCGCGTGCAGTTATTGCGATAGCAAGTAATAAGGTCAATGTCAAGATTGCCAGGGCTATAAAAAAAGAGTGCATCGATATTTTGAAGTTCGTTGTCATAAAACTGTCTATCACTGAAACCATTTTCTGTTCAGCAGTTTGTATTCAACAAACAGCATAGCAAAACCTACTGCAAAAACAGCTATGCCGGAAAATTCATGCAGAAACCCCTTGGCCACCCTGTCCCCAAAAAAATGTGCGAGGATACCAGTTCCGCTTACACGCAGGATGTTTGCTAACAATGCAATAACAATGGAAGACGATATGATGATTACTTTTCGCAGGCGATTATTTTCGCATTGATGCATGAATACCACCGAGAGCATCAACATTGCCGAAACCGAGCGAATGCCGCTGCAAGCCTCGGCCACCTCCAGTTGTGTCTGGGAAAAGTAGAGCATGTGACCCTCCCTGTATACCGGGATGCCGCATAACTCGATTATCTTGGACGAAATGATCGTAGCATAGGTTTGCAGCGGGAATGAAAGGATATTAACCATCGACTCTGGGATAGGCGCTATGAAAAAGAGAAACAGCAGGGGGAATCTCACGATCCTGAATATTTCCGGTCCGAAAAGATAAAGGACCAGGCCGATCAATGAAAGAACTATCATCAGGCGCTGGACAAAAACGACTCCGCCGGCATAACTCACGAGATAAATCAATGCGCTTGCAATCAGGATGATCAGACCTGAAATCGAGGTTGAAAATGCAGCCAATTTCAGCTCTTCCCTCCTTTGCCATATGAAATAAAGGGATATAAACGGGACCAGCAACCCATAGGAATTGTCGGAATTGGCCATTCCGAACCACGCCTCAATCAAGCCGGGATATACCGGATAGAAGATCAGCGCCCAGAGAAGCATCAGTAAGGATATTTTTGCTGTATCGGGTTTCATCAGGGTGATCATTCCTCGCTTTTCAGCAGTTCGGCAATCCGGTCCATGTCATTACTGGTTATATACGGATGTATTGGCAGTGTCAGAAGCTCTTTGGCGTTTTTTCTAGCAACCGGAAAATCAAATGTCGTAAAATGGGTCTTCAACTCCGGGATGCTGTCAACCGAATCGGGATATGTACCGGCGATTCCGAGTCCTGATTGTTCACTTGCTCTCAATATGGATCTCCTCCTCGTAATTGAATCCATTCTCAAGGGTAACCTTATGATATCAGGAAGAGCGCCTTTTTCAAGCCAGAGGGGTATTCTTTCCAGTCTTTCCAGCAATCCCCGGACATTTTCGGAACGGGTCTTTTGCAGGATTCGCAATTTGCCCTCCCATCCTCTGGCCAATCCCGCCTGAAACTCGGACATCTTTCTCATTTTAAAGTTCGGGTCATAGATTGTTTCTCCGAGCCTCAAAAAGGGAAGTGCCCTGGGAAGCCAGAACAAGGGGGGCCGCAGCAGTAACATCAAGGCAACCGCATAAAAAAGCATTTGAACGACCTCGACAGTGCCATAATTTACTATTTCATTCATACTCCTTCGCAATTGGCCAGCAATATCATCACGCCCGGTTAAAATGATGCCGCCCTCAACGGTGGAAAGCGCCTTCCCTCGCCCGAGGCTGAAAAAACCGACGTCTCCAAGGGTTCCGAGTTTTTTCCCCTCAGAATTACCCCCCATCGCCTGCGCAGCGTCTTCGACGATTACGATATCCCTGCCTGAGATCATATTTTTGATGCGGGTTACATCGGCCGGTAGACCGAAAAGATGGACAGGAAGGATGCAAAGCAGCCGGGGGTTCTCCCCGGATAAGATACGTGACAACTGCGCATGATCAAAATCGAATGTCTCCATATCCAGATCGCACAACCTTATCCTGAGACCAGCGCGGATTACTGCTGATGGTACAGAATAGCAGGTAAAGGCGGGAATCAGCACTTCGTCCCGCTCAGGAAACATCGCCTTGAGGGATTGGAGTATGACTGTCAACGCCGTCTTTCCAGATGAAACAGCAAAACAGTGCCTGACCTGGTAATACTCCCTCAGTTCCTCTTCGAACTTTGTGATAGTTTTCCCACCCCGGAATAGTCCGGTTATCCCGGAGACGATATCCTTGAGGTAAATAGGCGATGCCGCCGGGGGGAGTGTTCTTCCTATACGAAATGCCATGTAGACCCCGGATAAAAACCTTAATTGGAGACGGATCAGATCTGATCCACGCGGATTTTAAAATCAATAATTCTCAAAAACTCTTATAGACTCAATCTGTGGCAATCTGCGTTTACCTGCATCCAATTGCTCTGCCTGTTCGGGTCATGGAATGTTTTTCACGATCCGTGGTCCGAGGACCTTGGTCAGTGTGATCGGCAACCGTTGCCAGACCTTTATGGCCAACTCATACTTCGGGTTCTTTGTGTTCAGTTCCGGCACTCTTTCTCCGTCCTTGAGCAGGTACTGCCAGTAAAGCTGCACCGGTTTGGCTCCCCACTGTTTCTTGAAGATGAAGGTCCCCTCTCCCGGTGTTGAACGGCCGAAGTCGAATTTAGCTGAGCCGTTCCTGATAGCAAAACGTATTGCTTCCCAGTAAAGCATATTGTTCGGACATTTATTCTTGTGGTCACTGATAGATGATGCCCATGGTACTTCCAGAGAATCCCTGAACCAGGTAAGGATACCGGAAGCAACCGCCTTGTCTCCCAGCATCACAGAAATGATCCGTGTCGTTTCAGGGAAGGTTTCCAGAACGTTTTGGAAGAAATTCCTGCCATATACAGGCGTACCCAAGTCCCTCATGTTACGGCAGAACACCTCGTAAAACCCGTCTAGAAGATCCAGATGCCCGGAAACGGTTTCCAGCCCGCTCTTTTCCGCCTTGCGCACCTGATTCCGCACCTTGGCATCCAGTGCCTTCCACTGGGCCTCATCATCATTCTGGAGAGGAAGGATCATCGTGACCTTGAGTTCTTTAGTCGCAAGCTCTTGCCTGCGGACGTTCAAGTGACGCAGCTCAGCATAGTCTGCATTTACATCACCAAGTATCCGGCCGGCTTCATCCAGCAGGGCTGAGGCGGTTTCATCATCATTGCACAGCAGTCCGCCGTAATTGAAAAAGGGAAGCGAAACCAGAAAGTTCCCGAAAAGCCTACTTTTCATATGAGTAAGCGGCAATAGACCCTGAATTTCGCCATTACCGTCTCTGGCAGTGAGATAATACGTCTTATGGCCAAAGCTCTTTTCTATTACCTTTCGCCAGCCATACCGGTGGTAATTGGTGCTGTCATTATGGGAGGCAACAAAGGCGTCCCAGGTAGAGCTATCTTCGTTATAATGATCAATTGTCATTTCCATGGCTGTATCACGCAGGATGACTCTTTTCCACATTGCAAATCAAACCGATCCCCATCAGTAGGATTGCCGTCATCATCGCCCCAACGCGGCGGGGGCCAATGCAAAGATCATTTCTTTACAGTGCTGTCGTTCCTCCTTTGAAATGGCGAAAAACCAGGCCGCAGCTATGTAGGCAGGAAGCAGGAGCAATATCTCGGCAAAAAAGGTAATAAGCGATCGTGGTGTGAAAAAGTGATGGGCTAATAGACACGCAAGGGCAAAAGGGATTATAGAGATAAGTGGGCCGCAGTACGAAAACCTGAAATAATAAAAAAGTTTTATATTTAACGCCCTTGAAACAAGAACCGGCAGGACAAAGATCACCATGATCAGGTGTGGAATTGCGACCCCCAGGGCAGCGCCCAAAAGGCCCATATGCCTGATCAGCAGGAGGCTGAGGCAGATATTGGCTATGGCTTCAACTACACGGCAGTATGCCATCAAATGGTGTTTGTTCAGCCCCAGGAGGATGCCGCTAATGGTGTAATGTGGGAGCGAAAAGAGAGTCATAACCGTTAATACGGCAAGAATGTTTCCGGTGATGGTCGCATACTCGAAACCCATCCATAATCCTATGAACTGCTTTCCCATAATCAGATAGACCGTACCTACAGGAAGACCGAGAAGGAGAGAAAACTTGGACCCTTTGACCAGCAACAGAATGACCCTGGAAGCGTCATTTTTGGCGTCCAGCTGGCTGGTCAGGGGGCTGAAGGCCTGGGTTCCGGCCCAAATAATTTTTCTCATATACTCGATGAGACTGGCCGCTATGGCAAAAAAGGTCACCGAGGATACGGGGAGGAAGATTGCGATAATAAAGTTGGAGCTGAAGGAGAAGACCTGCAAGGCAATACAATTCAGGAATACAAAGAAGCTGTAGTTGAGGAGCAACTTGTAAATATCTCTCCCCCTCCCATATCTCCGGAAATTCAACCGGTAGCAGAGCAGCCTTCTGGAAACGGCGTACACCATTATATTCATGCAACAATTGGCAAGAAACTGGATCAGACAAATCGCCACTACGCCATACCCCTTGCTCAGGAAGAAAACGGTGAGGAGAGCCCTGGCGATGGTGAGGGCAATGGAAATCTTGCTGAAGACATCAAATCTTTGCAGCCCCATCAATATACCGATAAAGACGTTGAACACAAAGGTCAGGGCGATATCAATGCCGGTTATAATCACCAGAAGCTGGGCCGTGGAAGCTGTCCCCCGCAACCCGCTGAAAATCATAGGGAAGAAAAAGGCAAGAATGAAAGTAAGCACCAGGCAAGCGCAGCAGACAATGGAATAGAGCTTCAGGGATGCATTGATGATATCGTTAAGCATCCCGTCGTCCTTTTTTTCATGGTATTCCGCCACGTACTTGACAACGGAGTCCCTCACTCCGAAATCCATCAGCCAGAGATAACCGGTAACCTGGGAGGCAACAGCCCACACGCCGTAATAAGTATTTCCTATTTTGTGAAGAATGAATGGCGCAAGGGAAAAGGAAATGACCAAGGAAGTGGCCATATTGGCCCAGTTAGAGACAACGTTTTTCATTATTACCTTGAAGTAGCTCATTATGCCTGCCCATGATGTTTATCCATCCAGGACAACATTGTTCGGGCCACATCAAGCTGCATCTCCGGAATATTAAGCATATGGTTTGAGCGGTGAGAGATATAGAGGTCAAAAGGTCTCTCTCTAACCCCATCGTAATGCTTTTTCAGAAAAAGTTTCTGGAACTCCCACCAGAAGCCATCGCTATCGCCAAAGACGAACAAGACCTTCTTCTGTTTTCTAAAGATCTTCCTGGCGGCTATGGAAAACAGCGGATTTGTAAGAAATTTTGTTTTATCATTTTCTCCGCCGATGTACGACCCCTTTCCGCGGAAAAAAGCCAGGATGGCCGACTTTATCTTTGTGACATCGCTTGTCCCTGAGAATAGACGCAACCATGCCTTAATAGATGTAATCTTATCGAGATACGTCCTGATCACAACATGTTTATCAAGGGCCGAAAACCTTTTATTGTAATCGTAGCAGTCGTCATCAAGAATAACCGGTATGCCTATAGGGATTACATATCCCACCTCGTCTATCTCTGCGGCTGCAAGAAACGAGGATATGGCGCCTCCGCAGATGCCCGACAGGGTAATTGATGAGAAACTATCTAATGTCCCGGCAAAGTTGACCGCAGCCCTGATATCGGCAACCATGAGTCCGTTCTCTATTTGATTGTAGAGGTTCTTCTGACCACAGTCCGAGATTTGCCCTTCGCTGTATCCCAAGCCCGCAGGGCTGAAGCGGATAACGTGATAGCCCCCCTTTGCAAGGTGCCTGGCCATCGAGACGTGAGCCCGGTAATCGCCCTCGCTCCCCATGACGCCTCCATTAGGGAAGATCACAAGCTGTTTTGTACCTGCGGGGTTGAGTGATTCGGACGTGTGAAGAACACCTCGCAGCATTTCTCCCCGCTCGTTTGGAAATTGGATGATCGACTCCATACTGCTCTGCTCCAGTTCTACCGGATTTCGTATCAGGTGAAAATGATTCCGCATACTATCTCTTTGATATTCATCAACTACTCCGTTCATCCAGCCATCCGGCCGTGGCTCTGTAAAGTGCCTCGGCCCTCTGTGAATAATCTTTGCCTATGAGCCAGAACTGCCTGTCGGTGACCTGCAGGTACGATATGTTCTGATTAGCACGCGAAGCCTCGCGAACCTTTGACGGCTTAATATCTGTTTTCGCAATTTTCATGCCAGGACGGAGCAGTTCCAGAACAAGGCTCGGGAAGGTGAGCAGGTTAAGGTCCAGTAGATGCTCCAAATTCTGTGTCTCTTGGTAAAAGGTTTTGCCAAAGCGATAACCTTCAATATAATTGAGTAAGTATCCATCACGGCTACACTGGCCGAATTCGGCAAGTTCTTCCAGGATTATGTCCCGTGTCACCACGGCTTTGTTGAAAATCATATACTGGGCCGCTATCGTAGCCCGCAGACTGTCGTAAATGAACTCCTGCAAATTCAAGACAGGCGCCCAGAGAAAGGCCGAAGATATGAGGAGGTGAGGTGGCAGTACGGCAAGTGAGACAGCACATCCCGTTCGAATGCCCCACCAGGAGAAGCGGGTAAATCCAAGTGTCCCCATTAGTGCAAGTAGGGATTCCATATCATCGCGGCATCTAGCCAAAGTAAAACTTTCGGGCTCCCCGTCGCTCTCTCCGTATCCATGATAATCGAACATAAGAACGACCTGCTTACCTCGCGCTGCCAGTTCCAGTGCAAAGTTGAAGGCGATCCGATGAGACCACATCCTCTCCTCAAAGAGGGGGGAGAAATAGACCACGCACTCCTTTGAGGGATGAGGCGTACCGATAAGGGTACAGAATATGCGCCCTTTCCCCGTGTCATGGAAGAAGCTCTCAATATCTACTGATTGCGAGATAGTCTTTTGATCCCTGTTATTCATGGCGTTCTATTCCCGGGGGTAGTTGAGCCTCTTCGGCAATTGGCGTCTCTGAGTCATAGTCTGATTGAGTAATGGGATCTCCCTTACATCAAATGTGCCGGCGCAGCAGATAACTTGATCGATTCGATTCCGGCGATTCGGGTAAAAAGGAGAAACTCCTCAATCCTACGCAGGAAACGGTCCTCATCCTCCCTTGTTTTTACAAAGGAGCTTAAGCCTGCTTTCAATGCAGTGGAGTGAAAGAACATGTTTACTATATCGTAACCCTGATGCATCATTGAAGTGGTAAGTTTTACCATTTGTCTTGCACTGGAAGTTTCCGGTGAAAGCCAGATCTTGTTCAGCATCCCAAGCCTATCCAAGAAGCCCCTTAGATGCAACTTGCAAGGGAGTTCTCCGCCAAGTAGTTGCCATACCTGATTACATAATTTAAAGTTCCTTTGGGTGAAACCCGCAGTAGCCGGCATTTCAAGCAACCCGGCATATGGGCCTATACGCAATCCCTCATTTTTTTCCCAAGTGAAAGCCCTGGGAAAGAGGTCTGAATAGTCAGGACCTTCATAAACCTTCCAGTTCTGAAAAGCCATTATGGATGAATCGACCTTGTAACCCAACTGGCTCAAACAGCAGGCTGTACTTTCTCCAAATCCCCATCTTCCAGCCCTGAATGACGTGGGCACTACACCGAAATTACGGGTAATTGCCTGATGAAGGGTACCAATTTTTTTATACTGAAGATCCTCTGCTAGATTACAGGGCATGCTGTTCCGGTCATTCCTCGCCTCTTCGAATGGGGGGGTGTTCCAGGGATGACAGTGTGTTCCGATTTCGCACCTGCCATCCTCCATGATTCGTCGCAACCGGTATATCGCGCCATTATCGGTGGCTACCGGATAGGTAACAAGGTACGTGGGGGTCACTCCATACCGATCAAACAATTCCTGGAGCACATCTATTTTTTCGATGTTCTCGAGGGTATAATCGGTAAGATCGTACTGGCCCCAGTTATCCTCTTCAGTGTCTATGGTGACAATAAGTTTCATAAGAAAAACCATTTGCTGTGGTGTGCCGTCATCGTAGAAGCAGCTTTGCAGCCGACCTGGCAATGTCAGCAAGGGTGGCACATACTGCAACAAGATTTCTCTGGGGAAAGAGAATGCTGCTTGATCTCCGGCCGCAATTCGTCCAATGGAACTTGTACTCCTCAGCTCCCTTCAGGAAATCGTAGCATGATAAGCCGGAACGGATGGCATTGCCTATACAGAGCCCCACAAAGAGGTTACCGATACTGACTTTCGGGCTGTATGTCTTATCTATGGCCATAAGATACATATACAAAGTATCCCGGTGCATAAGGTGAAGAAGGCCCCCTATATATTCTCCTCCTGCGGAAAGAAAATCAATCTGAACACTTTCGTCCCCCCTTTTGTCGACAAACTTGCGGATAAGGCGGTGCAGATCGTCACCGGGACGACCGGCCTTCTCGGTGTAGAGGCGAAAGAAGTCTTTGATTGGTTGCTCGAGATTGCCCGACGAAAAGGTCATATGCTCTATGGCATCCAGTTTGTTCAAAATTTTCAGGTGTCGTCTATGAAGTTCCCTCCTTTTCGTAGAAAGGCCTGCAATGAATTCTTCCTCCGTCAAGGGGAGGATTGAAACCGGGCAGAACGAGGACTCTCCAACAGCAACATACTTCCCCTTTTCTCTGATTCTGTTAAGAAAATGCAACAGAAAGAGAGAATTGGACGGGATATCTTCCAACCTTAACCGGTCCCACCTGTCTCTCCCATCTCCGAGAAGAAAGTCATAAAGGAAGCGGGCCACCCCCTTTTCTCTCCCCTTTTTCATGGGGACATCCAGGTAGTCGGAACCTGCTTCCGGTGTTCCGATAAACTCTATCTGACGAATAGTGCATATCCCTTTGGTGATCTTACGTATGTACCAGGGGGCAATCCCCACAATTGCTTCATCCTCGTAAACAACCACGATAAAGAGTTCTCTCTGGTCATGAAGGAAACAGTCGGCCCACGAATGCAGCCACTCCCACGTCAGAAAGACATTATTGGAAGCCGATTTCCCCAAAAGATCGTTCCAGGGCTCTCGAATCAGCGCCCAATCGTTCAGATTGCTAATTATATCTATCCTATAATCACTCACGCTGATCTCTTATCCTCTCTTAATTCTTCTCTTTCATTGTTCATCAATTCAAGAGAGAGGGGGTAGTGCTTAACCATTATCTCTACCTGATCATCTTTCTTATTAACTTTCTGATACATATCGCTGCTCTTGGTGGCAGGAAGGCAAGGAGCAGATAAGCGGCAACCCTTGCCTGAAGAGGCGAATATTGCAGGCTGCGAAAAAGACAGGTCCGGGCTTTTGACGGGTTCTCTTCAAATTCCGTCAGACCTGCCCATGCATAGGACCGCGCAAGACGATCGCGAATCATCTTGCGCGGTAAGCGGATCTCATCCCCGGCAACAGAGAGCATTTTATTGATGGTTTTCAAGTTGTTACGGGCAATCCAGACCATATACCTTTGCTCCGTAAGCTGGTCATTCGCTCCAACACGATAGTGGATCGTAGGCAGATCCAGATATGCAACTTCTCCAACCCTGCAAGTTCGGAAGTGAAAATCATAGTCTTCACCACTTTTCTGCAGGGAGACATCGAAGTGGCCAACCTTTTTCTGACAGTCACGCCGGAGCAAAACCGTCGAGGTATGAACGAGGTTACCCATGAACATCCATGAAAAGATGTTTCCCGTATAACATTTCCTGTCGGCGAAGGCTGCGGGGCAGCTTTTCCATATATCGGAAAGCGACCGGCTTGTTCGAAAGACGGTTTCACGGTCAAAGAATGCGTAAGATCCATACATCAATTTAAGGTATGATTCGTGTAATATTGCACCTTTCTCGTTAACCGCCTTCATGTCCGACCATACCATGCCGGCCTCCGGAAACGCACGCAGAACTGATAGCTGCGCTTCCAGTTTCCATGGCAACCAGGCATCGTCGCTATCCAGGAAGGCAACATATTCCCCTCTAGCGGCCTCAATGCCGGTATTTCTGGCAGCAGAAACGCCGGCATTGGCTTGGCGGATGTATTTGACCCTTTCATCCATACCGCAAATCAGTTCTCTGGTGTTGTCTATCGAGCCGTCATCAACAACAATGACCTCAACATTGCCATGCGTTTGAGACAGTACGGACTCGACGGAAAGCTTGCATTCGATAGCCCTGTTATAGGTCGGGATTATAACAGTCACCAAGTCGTAGCCATCTCCCATAGATTCACCATAGCCAAGGCAAACATTGCCTGGCATATCGTCCCTTTATTTAGTTTATATCACCAGAAACGGCGCCAAGTCTGAGATAACAGCAAGCTCTTCACTGAAATCAGACAAAGAATTTAACAGTTCTCCATTTGGATGAATATTGATCAACAAACTTATCCCCGCTGGCCGTAAAAGTCTTTTGGTCGAGCGGAGCAGGGTAAGGATGGTTTTGGGAAGAATCAAGCGGCAGACAACATTGGCATACGCCCTCTTTTTGTATGGATTCAGGGCAAGGGAGCTGCAGAGATGCCTGAACGCTTTGGTACGGCTTCCATGGTCGGATTTCAACTCCTCGACTGCGACCCACTCATGAGCGTCAGCCATATGATGCCGAATAGTCTGATGTGGCAATTTTACGCCATCCATGAACTCCTGGAATCTGCGTTGAAGAGCCAGAAGATTCCCTCGGGCAATGGGCAAAAGGAGATGAGGCTTGGTAAGCTGGTCTTCCGCATCGACTCGATAGAGCATGCTCGACGCATCTATGAGCGCACCCGAACCAAATTGTGATACCCGCCAGAAAAATTCATAGTCTTCACAGGTCCAGGCATAGGTCAAGTCCAGCCCCCCAGCCTGGCAGACGTGTTGCCGACGAAGCAGTGCGGTGGGGGGATGGACAAGGTTACCCAGGAACATAGAAGCATATATGTCCCCGTGCATATAGGAGACCAGATGAAGCTCAGGGGGGCAATCAGGCCAGTAATCATTGACTTTCCCGGTGGCAGGCAGCTGTTTATTGACATTAATCCGCTGATACACTGCGTACATTGTACTCAGGTGTTTTTCTCGGACGATTACACCTTCCGGGTCTACAGCTGTCATGTCCGTCCAGACCAAGGCCAGTTCTGGCAGGCGTCGCATCAACGCCACCTGGGCCTGAATTTTCCAGGGTAGCCAGATATCGTCAGAATCCTGGAATGCAATAAACTCCCCCCTGGCCACTGATAAGCCGGTATTTCTGGCCGCAGCAAGCCCGGCATTTTCCTGATAAATATAATGAACTTGTGGCCCATATTTTGCGACCACGGCGCGGGTGTCATCACTGGAGCCGTCGTCAACAACAATGAGTTCGATCTGACTATATGTCTGAGCGATAACGCTATCAATAGTTTTACTTATGAAATACCCCCGGTTGAACGTCGGGATGATAACAGTGACCAGTCCCGGTTCCCCCGCCCCTTCACAAACCTTTGGTATCATTGGATTTTTACCCAGCAGCTTAGTACGAGAGTTCATCATTAACACCCTCCAGATAAAATGATTAAGACACTATTGCCCACCCCTTACCCTTTTACCAATAATAACAGGTTAGGCAAAAGATGCAAAATCCGGAGTAAACTGGACACCGATTCCGATTTGAACTGGACACCGATTCCGGAAAAGGTTGGACAGTCATTCCGGTTTTGACTGGACACTGATTCCGGTTTTAACTGGACACTTTTTCGGGATTTCCGGAATGGG
>CAIWTU010000056.1 GCA_903915655.1 uncultured Geobacter sp. | reverse complement strand
TCTCCTTTTCCAGCACTGGTTTTCTTGGTCGAAACCCATAATGCCTGATTTGAAGACGGGATGCTCTATTTTCATTAACCGGGTAGCTGTTCAGGCCTCCATTCCCTGAAATCTACCCACAAATACTTCAAGTGAGCCAAAAATCGGAGATCTTTACTGACCGGTTGCAGTCTCTAATTGACACGCGAAACAGGCAGGAAGACCGGAGATACAGACTTTCTGTTAGTGTAGGTTCATCTTACTATGATCCTGAAAATCCCTGTTCTCTTGACGAACTCATTGCGCGAGCGGACAGACTAATGTATGAGCAGAAGCAGAACAAGTATGCCCTTTCCCAACAAAGCGCCCCTCCCTCAATCAGCAATCCTTACCCTTAGGTATTTTTATCGGTGCCGCTGTTTTCTTCTTTTCCCTGACATATGGTTGGGCATCATCAACCATTATCAAAAAAGGGGTAGTTTTATGACAGAAGGCAAGAATTCAGAGTCTGGGCAGATGGGCGTAGAATCGAGGCTTTGCTCGGTCAGGGCAAAGCAGCTCCGCAGTCCTGCCGGGTCGCCTTCATGCTCTCCACCCAGTCATGCACTGTTTGAACATCCAGCGACGACCGACACGATGACCGGGCATGCCAAGCTGTACGATCCACTTGTAGACAGTTTCGTTGCTTACGTTCAGATATTTGCAAATGTCATCTACCGTTAGCCATCTCTCATTCACAGCCTTCGTCCCTCATCATTTTTGTCTTCGGTCTTCACCCAAAGGCATCTTGGAACCCCTGATGCAGGATACAATTAGTCTGAATCAGCCCATAAATTACTCCTAAAGCAAGATTTTTTGTGCCGATTAGAACCGATATTTCAGAATCAGACCCAATTGCCTTTATGTCTTGTTTTTTAGCCGCCTATGCTACTGACCGAAAAGGCCGCTTCGGAAGGAAGCGGCCTTTTCGGTTCCGGCAGGCCGGAGAACTATCAATTTGTTTTATCACCCCATATTCTTGTCCAGATAGGCAGCCAGTTCACCCATGCAGTTTACATAACTGCCGAACTCGTTGTCATACCAGCCGAACAGTTTGGCATGGGTGACGGGGATCTGAACCTCTTTGTCGCTCTCTACTCCGGCAGCCAGGAGGGTTTCGGGCTGGAGGGTGATAAAGCCGGTGCGGGCATGGTTTTCGTGCCCCTCGACAACAACGGCGGCGCGTTCGCCGATCAAGTCTGTTGAAACATTCTGCCGTTCGCTGAAGACCAGCAACCCCTTTTGAGCCCCGGCAGCAGCCTTTCTGTAAATATCATTAAGAAACGACTGGGTTACCACCGGCTGGCCTGCACTGTCAAGCGGGGTATGGAATGTCACGTTCAGCATGATAAGAGAAACTGTGCTTGTCGGGATTCGGACCGAATCGGCCATGAAGCCGACCTGCCTGATCTGGGGCAGGACCTGCTCCAGGGCCTTGGCGGAACCGGTAGTTGAGAGGATGATATTGTTCAGTACCGAGCGGTTCTTGCGGAGATCGGAGGCGGAGGTTTTCGGTGGAGCGTCGAGTACGTTCTGGGTGTTGGTAGCGGCGTGGATGGTGGACATGGAGGCAGTGAGGATCTTCGAGGTCGCCCCGGTTTCCAGAAGCGGCTTGATCAGGTGGGCCAACCCTGTGGTGGTGCAGGAAGCGGCAGAAATGACGTGATGCCGGGTCGGGTCGAAATCAGTATGGTTGATGCCGTATATCAGGCAGATGCTGTCATCGGGGGCGCTCAACGATTTGTCCCTGATTTTGAAAGGGGCCGAGGCGATGACCTTTTCCGCCCCCCCCTCCAGATGTCCGCGGAGGCTGCCCCCCTTGAAATCGGCCGGAGCGGTCGGATCGAGGAACTGACCGGTGGTATCTATGACCAGACGAACCCCCTCCCTGCGCCAGTTTATATCTTTGGGGTTGCGGGCCTCCCGGAGAATCTTCACCATCATGCCATCCAGATCAAGGAGGACGTTCGTCGACTCTTCCAGGACTTTGATTTCACATTTCCGCGAATGCCCATAGAGAAATTTGCCGAGCGAGCCATAAGTCGAGTCTGTCTCTATCACCTGGAGCAGGTCATCTACAGATCTGCCGACTTCCCTTCCCATGTTTACCACAATACCGTCAAAATGTCTGCGATAGAGGTAATTCCACAAGGTTAACTTGCCTATTCGCCCAAGACCGTTGATGCCAAGCAGACGCTTGCCGTTGACGCTTGCACTCATCCTCTTCTCCTTTTTGCGATGGTTTTTTTCTTCTGTCAAGAAATCTGCTTTCTGATTACCGGATAATAAATTATCTGCTTCCAATTTGGAAACTAATTTCCCTCGGTATACTCAACAGGATAATTCCCCTGATAAATATTACCCAGCCGGCCGTCGATGGCAATTTCATCTCCGGTATGAAACTCCTCCCCGTTGATGAAGCATTTCTTTTCCGACTCGAATACCAGCAGCACGGTACAGTTGACAATGCAGATCTTGCCGAGCCTCACGGCAGTGACCGCGGCGTGCGAGGTGGCGCCCCCCCTTGCCGTGAGGAGGCCGTCACATTCAAAAATCATATCGATGTCATCCGGCACGGTATCGGGCCTGACCAGGATTCTCTTCCTGCCGGGAAAGCGGAGAGACGCTTCCAGCAGTTCCTCCATGTTGAAGACAAGGATACCGTTCAAGGCTCCTCCACCGATACCGATGCCGCTGCCGAGAAACCGCATCGCTTTCCTGTCAGCGGCAAAGACGCAGATTTTTTCCGGCTGTCTGGTGCTATGGTCCCGGGTCTGCAGGATATAGAAATCTTCCTTGCTAGGAGATTCGAAAGTGAATTCGATCTCCTGGTGACCAAAACCATGTTTTTCAATAAGCTGCTGCGATCGGGAGAGGAGTTCCTGGTAGATTTGCGGATAATCCTTCTCCATGGAGATCCTGATATTCCCGGCCATCGACGTTCTCTGTTTTTCCGAAATGGGAAGTGTATGAACCAGTCCCGATACCACGTCCTCCCCCTGACTGAAGAGGGTGAAATCACCGTAGAGGTTCACTCCTGGCTTCTCTTCCCGCGGGTCATGGGTGAATACCACGCCGGTGCCGGATTCGGCGCTCAGGTTCCCCAGCACCATCTGCTGGACGATAACGGCAGTTCCCCATTCTTCGGCAATCTGCAGATGTTTCCGATAGGTCTTGGCGCGATCGCTATACCAGGAGTCGAGGGCGGAACGGACTGCCTGTATAATCTGCTTGAACGGATCCTGTTCCACCTGGACGCCATACTCAAGAAGGAGATCCTTATAGGAGAAGGTGATCTCCCGCATGTTGGCCTGGGTGAACTGAACCTTGTTCGCCACCTGGTAGAGGTGCTTGTAGTGATTGATTATCTTGTCGAATTCGTCTCTAGCTATCCCGTGCGCCATCCCGAGACCCTGCAGAAAGCGCCGGTAGCAGTCCCAGCTTGTCCACCCCATCTTGGGTTGCCGGCTCAATTCGTCAGCTATTTCGTCATTCATTCCAACGTTGAGAAAGGTATCCATCGCTCCCGGCATTGAGATGGCCGTCCCGGAGCGAACCGAAAAGAGGAGCGGATTGACCGGATCACCGAGTCTTTTGCCGGTCATCGCCTCAATTTTGCCGACCTCCAGGCGGATCCGATCGTGGACTTCCCGCATCATCTCCGGATGGAGCCCGATGGCCGTTCGGTGCCGAAAAACCTCGGTCGTCAGTACGAAGCCGGGAGGGATCGGAAACCTTTGAGCGTACAGTTTCTTCAGAAAATATGCCTTGGCGCCGAGAAATATCTGGTTATCCATTTCCGGAGTTTCCTGGCACATCGGGCTGACAACCAGATCTGAGTCATAACTCATGACATTGTGCAGGACTTCCGGTGTCAGGTTGCCTACCATCGTGTGAAGCGTGTTCAGGATTGTTGATATGAAATTGTCAAGCTGCTGAATCAGAAAAGCCGAGGAGAGAACTTCCCTGTAGAATTTTTCGCATTTTTTGTGAATGAACTGCTGATCCAGCGGAGCTGCTGCCGAGTTGCCGCGTAAAGGTGGCTTTTGCTGCATGATAACCGTTTTCAGCGGGTTGTCAAAATTACGGAGAAAATATTCGTTGATGATCGCCCGGATATCCTGCGCCATAAATTGGAAAAGGTTTACAAACTGGTCCAGGGAAAAACTGGCGGAGGTCAGGCTGTAGTGAAACATCTTCAGGTTTGAATCGAACACCTGGTTGTATACCCCGTCCAGGATGAGTCCCTGACGGAAGAGTTCGAGAATCCTTGCGATTTTGCGGAGGGATTTGGCAGTGATGTAGTTCATGTTTGTCTGACTTATCAACTTCCCCATCAGTACGGTGGCAAGATTTTCCAGGCGGAAGGTGAGACCCAGAGCCTCGAACTTTGCTTCGTGGTACTTGCCGTACATGGATGGTATCCCTGCGGCGATATGACGTTTATAGTAGATGCTCTCCCATCCTTCGGACCGTTCCGGGTTGTGAATTATCCTGTTAAGGGCATCCATGAACTTATAGACCTGACCGAGTGCTGCTTCCAGATCATTCTCGCGGAGCATCTCCGCAAAGGCCTCTATCTCCTTCTCGGGAAAAAGGTTATGCTGTTTCAATATCGGGATGCTGTTCCGGTAATCAAGGGTGTATTTTGCCTTCAGGAGCCTGTTTATCGCTATCAGGTTCCTTACCCTGATGCGGTCCCGTTCCGGCCATCCCTGCAGCGGTTCTTCCAGATTCAAATCATCCAGATCCATAAGCCCTTCGGGACCGACCTGATTCAGTTCACACAAACGGGTCACGATATCGTGCACCGGAACAAACCATTCTCCGGAGTTCTGGATCGATTGGTAAACATCCCGTGGGAGGATATCCTTTATGGCCTTTTTGTTTCCATCATGCCAGAAGCGGATGATCTTTCTGGTCAGATCGATATGGGTGTTGTTACTTTCCGTATGCACCTGCTTGCGGAGAAAGTGGATCAGGCGGTCTTGCCGGAATGATACCTCGTCCATTGCGGTGGTGATTTCCCGCAACTCACCTTCGGCGCCGATTTCATTGTAATAAACCGGGAAAATGCGTGCCAGTTGCTTGATCATTTTATAGGTGGGGGTGATGTCCGCATTAAGCAGATTCGTGATGTCACGCTGGAAAAGGTCCGTATCGGATATGAAGATTCCGCCGATTCTAAGATTGACGATCAAGGCCGAAAGGAGTTTGAGCATCGTCCGGGGGGCGCATTCGATCAAAGCCATCCAGACACGTATGCTCTTGATATGATTTTTGTCGACACAGACCTGCCAGTCTTTGTTGATGCCGTACACATTGCCCGAAACAAAACCGAATTTGATCAGTTTATCAATAAAATAGTCAATTATTACAGGGTTTTCCTGAATAATGACCTCTTTGCCGAGGGTGAGTATGCAATCCAGCAAGGTGTTCATATGCGAGGACTTCTGGCTCTCGAAAAGCTGGAATATCCTCTCTACGAAGGTCTGCATCTCCTGTTCGCCACATTCGCTTTTTACCATGCGAAGCATCCGGTTCAGATCCCAGAGGAGATGCTCCTTCAGATGATCCATGCCCGGCAGATGTAACAGGTAAAAGATATAATAAGTCCTGTCGAGGGCTGACTCCTGTTCCTCAAGATAACTCCTGAAACGGTTCGCCATACCGGAAAAATCCATTACCTGCTGGAGTTCTTCCACTGTTTTTGCCTTTGCCAGAGCCCCCCGGACGGTATCGAAAAAAGGCTTGCCTATGTACCGGATGAGCCCGGTCATGTCTGAATGAAAAAGATCCTTCTTGTTATCCAGCCATGACTCGATAGCGCTGCTATTTTCCCAGAAATCTATGTTCTCCGCCAAAGATCTGCGCATCAGCTCAAGAATGGTTTCCCCGAATGACGGATCTTCCGCAAGCTGCCGTACCCTTACCTTCATGAAACCGGAAAAACGGACAAATACATATTTGCTGACGGGGAGAGTGTCCCGCAGGATGGCAATGGCGGACCTTACAATATCTGGCGCCATGCTGTTCTGCTTGTAAAGGAACTCGGCGAATTCCAGCAGGGTCTGCATGGCTCGTTCCTGCTGCTTATCGGGAAGGGGCCGGCGGAGGATGTTGTTGAAAACCTCGACCAGGGTCGAGAGCGCCTTTTCGTGTTCCGGAAGAGATACGTAGAACCAGGTGTCGTCAAGGGCAATCTTGCGGAGCAGGTCTACTACCAGTTCCTGGTTGGTAAAGGGGTGGTGGTATTCCAGCATAAATTCTTCTGCCCGGTTATGGATGCCGAAGTGTGACTTGGAAAGGGCAACAAACCACTGGTGCTCCGGGGTAACCTCTATTTTTCTGCTTCTTGTCGTGGCCAGATTTGCTTCCAACGCTTCGGATACGAATTTATTCATTAGTCCTGTCCAGTTCTTATTATTGAGCGCCACTCGAAAGGCTCTTTCGTCAGGGGGGGGAGTTTTTCAAAAAAGTTCTTTCCCCGCCAGTTGCCTTAGACGAGGCATATCATAAACGACAACGCGACTTCCTTCAACTCCTATGATACCTTGATCCTTTAATTTCTTCAAAGAGCGGGAGAGAGTTTCACTCACAGTCCCTATGTGTGAGGCCAGTTCGCCCTTTTTCATTTCCAGGTCAAGATATGTCTTTCCCTGATACGAGGTAGATTTTTTTTCGGCAAGGTCGACCAGATAGGCAGCGAGCCTTTCGGGGACTTCGGCAAAGGAGAGTTCTTCAATCTGGCGGGCAAAGCGGCGGAGGAGGAGCGAAAGAGAGACAATGAGGTTGAGAGAAAAACGCGGATTCCTTTCCAGGAGCCCCATGAAGGCTTCCTTGGAGAAAAAAAGCGCCTCCCCCCTCTCCAGTGCCCTTGCCTCTGCAGGATATTCGCCTTGCCCGAAAAAAGCTGCTTCAGCAAAAGTTTCAGAGGGGTATGCAAAGTGGAGCACTTTTTCTTTGCCGTCCGGGGAGATTTTGCACAACTTGATGGTTCCCGCTGCCAGCAGATAAAAGCCCGTAGCCGGTTCACCCTCGGTAAAAAGTGTTTCCCCTTTGGCAAAAGTCTTCTTCGCTGCGATTGCAGCCACTTCCTGCAGGTGTTCATCAGCGAGCCCGGAAAAAAGCATCGATCGCTTCAGTATCTTTATCCGTTCCATGGCCTTTTCACCTCCACTCCGGCCCTCCGCCCAGGGATTGACAGGTTGGAGAGAATCAGAACTGCATGAGGACCCCGCCCCAGGAAAGACCTCCGCCGAAACCCATCATCAAGACCCTGTTGCCTTCCCGAATTACACCGTTACGCAAATTTTCGTCAAGCGCAAGGCCAACGGAAGCAGAAGCGGTATTGCCGTAGCGATCGAGATTGAGCAGAAATTTTTCTTTGGCAATCCCTGTCTTTTTTGTGATAACGTCGATGATCCGGATATTTGCCTGATGTGGAATAATAAAATCGAGATCGTCGAGTTGCAGGCCGGCCTTTGCGGTAATTTCTTCTATCAGCTTTGGTATCATTTCGGTGGCAAAGCTGTAGACTCTTCTACCGGACATCTTGAAGGTATTTTCCCGCAATTCTATGGTTTCAGCCGTGACCGGTTTTCGGGAGCCCGAGGAAGGGACCTGAATGAGGTCCCAACCATTACCGTTACTTTTTATGATCGTCTCCATAACCCCTTTTCTTTCAGTCGTTGCCTCAAGTATGAGGGCCCCCGCTCCGTCACCGAAAAGAGGTGAGGTGGTTTTATCACTGAAATCGAGGATCCTGGAATATGTGTCGGCGCCGATCACAAGGATTCTCTTATATTTTCCCGATTTAATGAAGCTGTCCGCAGCATCGACAGCGTAGACAAAACCGGTGCAGACGGCATTTATGTCAAAGGCAAAGGCGTTTGCCGCCCCGATATTTTTCTGTACCATGCAGGCGGTAGATGGCAAAATCATGTCCGGTGTGGATGTGGAAACTATTATGCAATCCAGCTCGCCTGCTGCGATTTTCCCTCTTTCCAATGCCTGCAGGGCAGCGGCGGTTGCCAGATCTGAAGTTGCTTCGTCATCCCGGGCAAAGCGCCTTGCACGGATGCCTGTCCGTGAAAATATCCATTCGTCGGCATCTTCAACCAGGTAGGCAAAAAAATCGTTGGTAACGACCCTGTCAGGTACTCTCCCACCCGTAGCCAGCACCTTCGAATACAGCATTTCCATACTCCAATTAGTATCGGTCAAAAAAGCCCGAAGATTGACTCCGCCAAGGGGAAAAAGGACCCTTTCCGGATGAGAAACTATTAAGGCCCCTTGTCCGGGGCCCCGTTCCAGATTGTATTCAATATATCCCATAAATGGAAACGCTTTGTCAAATCAATATTATCTCCCTGTCTGGCCGATTATCGGCGTGAGAGGCGCAATGGGAAGGGGGGTCAGGAAGAGTTATCGTTAAGGGTGCAGAGCAAAGCATCCACGACTCCGTAGAGCCAGACAGAGAAAAGAAAAGCGAAGCTCCATGTTATGGACGGGGTTTCGCTGATCAGCTGTCTGGCAATCCTCTCTGCTGTGGCGTAATCGGGAATCGCCGGAGGGAGGGGGATCCTGTACAGACCTAGCAGCAGGAGTCCCGACATGGTCAGGATAAGGATGTTAACGAGGATGAGAAGAATGCCCCCTTTCAGTTTACTCCCCAGGTAGAGCTGGCCGAGGCCGGGGAAGACAAAAGCCGACAAAATGGCTGCGGTAAATTTTTTTTTCATATTTCCCCCTTATTTACACGGACCAAGTAGTCTCCAGTCGGAAGCTCCGGATGGAGAGTGAGTAAGATACAAAAGAGCTGCGACGCAAAAAAATGCAAAGAAATTATTGCCGAAGGGTTTAAATTTTGCTACTACTTCATATATCATGAAGAAAACGAAGGAACTGGTCAATAGCAGAAGGGACGCTTTAATTGCGCTCCTGAAGGATCCCGTAGCGGAGGTCAGATCGGCAGCCGCAGAAGCACTTGAGATTCTTGAGGGGATAAGCAGCCTGGATGAAATACTGGATGCCTTGAAAAAAGGTGATATTCCGACAAAAATCAAGGCTCTGTACGCCCTTGGCAAGATAGGCGGGGAGGAGGTCCTCCCCCCTCTCGTCTACTGCGTATCGCGGCCCGAAGAAGATCTGAAATCTGCGGCAATAGAGGTCTTGGGGAATCTGGCCAATCCCAAGGCTGCGCCGGTGCTCGTTGAATGCCTGAAAGAGCGGAATTCCGCGTTGAAGGCGAAAGCGATAGCCGCGCTGGGTAACTTCTCCGATCCTGCGCTGGTTCCTCTGCTGGCAGCCTTCTTGGAAGAAAACGATGGCCTGCTCGACGCTGAAGCAGCCAGGTCACTCGGGAAGATCGGCGCTCCCCACCTGGAACAAAAACTATTGGATCTCCTCCGTTCACCCTTCTCGAAAACCAGGGAGTCTGCCGCTTTTGCTTTGGGGATATTGCCCGTCGGGTAGGCAATCCTTCCGAGTTGCAGATCAAGAAAAGACCCCGGTTTTCTGCATGATTAAATCAACCGCCACTTTACTTGCCTTCCCTATATCTCCGCCTCTGCTCCCCACCTTGCGCAAAAAATCGAGAGATGATGCATTGCCCAATAGGCCGATAGTCTCTATCGCTAAGATTCTCAGCTCTACCCCATGTTTTCCTGCAAGCAGATATCTCTTTTTTGCTATTTTTATCAGATGGGGGACGGCGCGCTTGTCACCAAGCAGTCCGATTGCCTGGAGCGCTTCTTTTTTCAACGCAACAGATTTAAGGAAAATATCCCTTTTATTCAATATCTCTATAAGCGGTTCCAGCGCTTTGTCGCATTTCAGGATGCCAAGGGAAAAAATAACCCGCTTGACCAGGGACGGGTCTTTGTCCGCAAGGAGGTGAATGAGGATTCCCGCTGCCTCCGGCCCACCAATTTTTGTCAGACAGCGCACCGCTTCCCTCTTTACCCTGCTATCGTCATGATATACCGTCAATTTGAGCTCCTGAACAAAATCATTCCCTCCAATTTCACCCAGGATCGACAGCATGCTGCGTACTACATACCATCGGGAATCATGCAGCATTACCAGCAGTGAGGGGATGGCCGCTCTTCCAATCCGGACAAGAGCCGTTTCCAGGGCTTTCCTGGAGTGTATGTTTTCAGCGAAGTTGATCCGCTGGATTACCGCTGGAGCGGCTTTTTCTCCGAGATAATGCAGGATCAGGCAGACGGTTTCCTTTTTCTCGAATCGTCTCTCTTCGAGCTTGGATAAAAAGAACTGGATCATCTCCTCGTCAGCTATCTGCTCGAAGGCGGCATGAGCCGAGTCCCGTTGGGTCGGGCTCCTCATGGAGTCCAGACTCTGGTTTAAAAGGGATAAGACGATCGGAACAAGCGGTTCGAACTGATTCCGCTCCTTGAGGGGTTGCGCTTTCTGCAACAACAGATCGGCCAGAAGGAGATAACGGCTATCTTTCCGTTCGGTTTCCATCGTGGAAATAATTTCATCGATCTCCATCTCGGGAATTTCATCCGGGGGGAGAAGGTTCATCAGGGGGGGTATACTTTCCGTCTCCATAATTTCCGGAAAGGATTTACCTCTTTCAGCATCAGCGTCATGCCGTTTTGTAAAGACGGTGGAAATATCTATATCGTTGGCAACGACGTTCCGGATCTCTTGTTCTGCCAGAATCTTCTCCATTCCCCCTGCTGCGACAATTTTCTGCGGGTCAACGGAGAGGATGGAAAGAAAATTCTGGAGATCCTGGAATGAGAGGGGGGGGAGGAAAGTCAAGCGCCGGACCTCCCTCAGGAAAAGTTCTTTGGCCAGGGCTTTGGCCATAAGGGAATCTGGTACGGTAAGCCCCCCCTCTGCAGCAGAAAAACCGTTTCGGGTGATCACCAGCGAAAGCCCTTTTCCGCCCATCAGTTTGGCAAGCAGATGATATGCGCGCTGGAGTATGTCGTAGCGGAGCGGGTGTTTTTCGGGGTAGAAATAGGAGGCTTTCAACGCCTTGTACAATTCTGCCACGGCTTCACCATTGCGGCTGGGCGCTTTACTGACCTCTTTCAACGACTTTATGGTATGAATTTTTTTCGCCGTCATTTTATGGTTCCCATTCAGATGACCCTGAAATTCTATCGTGCGGAGAAAATATCTGTCAAATTATACCACTTCTGCTGAAAATATTTTTCTCATTCCCATAAGGGGAACGTTCTGACAATCTACCGCTGGTGGCGACCGTTTGTCATAAGATTTCAGGATATCGAGAATTTATGGTAGTATGGCTTTGGTATTTGCTTGAAAATCTTTTTGGTTCGGAAGAATAAATGGCGAAGATCAAAAAAAGTGCATTTGTCTGTGGCGAATGTGGCGCGGAATACCCGAAATGGCAGGGCCAATGTACCAGTTGCAAGTCGTGGAATGTCATTACACAGGTCAACCTGGGAAGCGCAAATAGTTCGCGGAATGGACGTTATGATGGTTTCTCCGGGGGGAGGTCGACTGTCCAGACACTTGATGATGTCGAAATTTCCGCTGAAACGAGACTCCCGAGTGGTATTCATGAATTCGATCGTGTCCTTGGGGGAGGATTCATCCCCGGATCTGTAATATTGCTCGGAGGAGATCCTGGCGCCGGCAAAAGTACAATCCTGCTCCAGACGATGTGTCTTGCTGCGGAGGATCGTCCAGTATTATATGTGTCGGGAGAAGAGTCTTTACAGCAAATAGCCGGCAGGGCAAAACGCCTCGGACTGCCGACAGGCAAGATCAGAATGCTCACTGAGACATCTGTGGAGCAGGTTTGCGAAATTGCCGACCGGGAGAATCCCGAAGTCATAGTAATAGATTCTATCCAGGTAATGTATATGGAAGGTGTCGATTCCTCACCCGGCGGAGTTACCCAGGTCAGGGAGAGCGCGGCATGCCTGACCCGCTATGTTAAGACTCGCGGTATTGTTTTGATAATGGTAGGTCACGTAACCAAAGACCAATCTTTGGCCGGCCCGATGACCCTGAGCCATATCGTTGATACGCAGATAATGCTCTCTTCCACAGAGGACTCGCGTTACCGTCTGATGAGGACAACCAAGAACCGTTTTGGGCCGGTGAATGAGCTGGGTGTCTTCGTTATGACGGAGAAGGGTTTGAAAGAGGTCAGGAATCCGTCGGCCATTTTCCTTTCCCGGGCCGAGAAGTCCTCTCCGGGGAGCCTCATCACTGTCCTATGGGAAGGGACTCGACCATTGCTGGTTGAGATCCAATCGCTGGTCGTAGAATCCCAATACGGAAATCCGCGCAGGTTGGGAATTGGTATTGATCAAAACAGAATCGCCATGCTTCTCGCGGTTCTGACGAAACATGGGGGACTGCTTGTTTCCGACCAGGACGTATTCGTGAATGTGGTTGGCGGAATCAAGGTGAATGAAACAAGTGCGGACCTGGCTGTTGTCCTGGCAATAGTTTCAAGCTTTAGAAATGTCTGTTTGCAACAGGACCTTTTCGTGTTTGGTGAATTAGGTTTATCGGGAGAGGTTCGTCCGGTCGCAAACGGAGAAGCAAGGATAAAGGAGGCGGCAAAGCATGGCTTTAAAAAGGCGATAGTACCCAGGGCAAATGCCCCGAAATCTGTGGGAGGTATTGAAATCATTGGGGTCGGGCACCTCACTGAAGCCTTGGATGCCATCTAGTGTCCATCCGGCAAGAGAGCTTTTATTAGACCCGCGCTTTTAAGCTCGTACAATTTTCCGCTTTACTTAAAGAAAATTTTTACTTAGTATTGTCGGGATATGATCGATGTATGGAGAATGCTATGGACAGATGTGAATATTTTAAACACATTTTACAGGAAGAGATGAGGCAGCTCCTTGACGAGGCTGGCAAGACAGTTTCGGAAATGACCTCGGATAATACCAACTTTCCTGATCCGAATGACAGGGCAACGCAAGAATCGGACCGCAGCTTTGAACTCCGTATAAGGGACAGGGAACGAAGGCTCATCAATAAAATCAGGGAAGCGCTGGAAAGGATCGATAACGGTACCTATGGTATTTGCGAGCTTTGCGGCGACGAGATCAGTGAGGCCAGGCTGAAGGTCCGACCGGTAACTACTCTTTGCATTGACTGTAAAATCGAAGAGGAAAAAAAAGAAAACCACCATTGATATTGTGGAATAATTCCTCATCCGGACGTACTTTAACGGGCATGCCGAATGTTTGAACCTGGGGGGTTTAGTGGCTATTCGCAACAGGTATACTCTCTTGAACACAGTTATGCGGATAGCCGGTTCCCCGACCCTGCCGTACGATACCAGGCTGAGATCTCTTGCCGGGCATATCAACAAATCATTCCAGGCAGTTTCAACCACCATTTATCTTCCCGATCTGGAAGGGCGCCGGCTCTCAAAAAAAATTCCCGATTCCGGCACCGCAAAAATCATCGCATGTTCTGTCCCGCTGCAGGAAGGGTCAGCAGGTCTCTGTGCAGCGACAAGAAAGGTCGTCACGCTAGGGAGCCAGAGTCTGCATCGTGACGAAGTATTCAAGGGAACCGAGCAATCGATCCTTTCGCTACCCATAGTTGCGAAAAAAGACCTTTACGGGGTTATTTCTCTGGGGCTTGGCGAAAATGTTACACTCTCTCCCCAGGGAAAAAAGGTTCTGCATGATATCTGCACTGTTCTTGCAGCGCTTATACAAAGCTGGACGGTAAACGAGCGATCAGCCGGGCGTATTCGAAGCCTTACCGCCCTGAACGAATTTACGAGGATGGTAAATCAGCCGATCCTCTTCACGGGCCTGCCGGCCGTTATCCTCAGAGCCTGTCATCTCTATGCCAATTCCTGCTGCACCATCCTGCGAATAATTCATGACAATGGCTTTATGCCAACGGTCTACAAGAAATGCCGCCAGCGTCTCCGATCAAGGCTGCCGTCGTTTCTTGAAATTGAAGCGCTCTCTTCATCCGAAACCATGCGCGACGGGAAACCTCGGCTCGCAATCACTCTACCGACCGATACAGACCTTCCCCTCTCCCACATATGTATGCCGATCCGGAATGAGTCGCAAATGCTGGGGACAGTCACCTTCTTCGGCAAACCGGGAGATGATGGAAGTACAGGTAAATTTGAAGAGGAAGATCTGGTTTTCTTAGGGAAAATGGCTAAAGTTGTTGCATCGGCCCTGGTCGAGGCCACGGTCTACAGGGATATGGCCCTCCTGGCAGCAGAAAACGACAAGAAAAAAAAGGAGATCTCTCTCCTCTTTCAGATAAGTAATTCCATGCACTCGGCCATTAAGCTTGATGAATTAATGCATTTCACCCTTAATGCCCTTGTTGCAGGAGCGACTCCCATATTCGAGCGCGTCATGCTTTTCCTGGTTAATGAAAGGGCCGGGGTTATCCAGGGGATGCAGGGTGTTACCTGCGATCCTGACATGGAGAGAGACACGACCCCGGCAGGGAAAGACCCTGCTTCCTCCCCTGAGGAAAGTTTCTGGAAAGAGATGCCTATTCAAAAGGATTCTTCATTTACCCGTATGGTAAAAGAAACACGCATCCCTTTGGATAAAAGTCTGAATGTTGCGTCGCGGGCAGTACTGGAAAAAAAACTCATTTACGTAAACGATCCAAGAAAAGAGAGACCGGGAGACAGGGAATTTGCTGATCTTTTCGGGTTAAAAACATTTGCTGTCGTCCCCCTCATGTTGAAAGGGAATCCGGTTGGCCTCGTGATTGTCGATAACTCCCTGTCGGGGAGGAGTCTGGCCAGGGAAGATTTCCTCTTTTTACAACTCCTCATGAATCAGGCAGGAACTGCCATAGAAAATTCTATGTTGCATATCCGGATAGAAGATGTCCACCGTGATTTCCGCGAAATTCAACACCGACTGATTCAGGGCGAAAAATTGGCGGCAATTGGTGAAATGGCTGCTTCCTTAGCCCATGAACTGAAAGGTCCCCTGGTCTCCATAGGCGGTCTGGCCAAACGGCTGGAGCGAAAGTTTGCTTCTGATTCTACAGAAAGAAAATATTCAGAGACTATTGTCCGTGAGGTTGCCAGATTGGAGCGAATGCTCTCCGACACCCTTTTCTTTTCCAAGAAGGCCACGATCTGTTATTCACCTTGCAATATAAAAACCATTGTAGAAGAGTCCCTTGCTATTATGGCAGCCTCGATGGAAGATAATAATATCAGGGTCAAGGTGCGCTTTTATCCCGGAATTCCGGCTTTCCTGGGCGACTGTCAGCAGCTTAAACAGGTCATGTTAAACCTGTTTTCCAATGCCGCTGAATCGATGAAAAATGGGGGCACACTGTCAGTTACCGTTGCAACTACGAAACTGGATGGTGATGCCGCAATATCGATATCGATCTCTGATACCGGAGGAGGGATTCCTGCGGAAATTCTCAACGATATCTTCAACCCTTTCTTCACAACCAAAGAGTGCGGAACCGGACTTGGGCTCCCCATTTCCAACAAGATAGTCACCAACCATGGGGGTAAAATTCTGGTACACAACAATCCGGGTGTTGGCGCTCAGTTCAAGGTGATTCTGCCGCTCCATCAATGTATCCCGTAGTCAGAATAAGGGCTTTGAAGACAGGGTAGAACCCTTCAGAAAACATTCAGCGTCTCGTGTGCAGCAAAGGACATCGGGGATGTAGCTCAGTTGGGAGAGCGCGTCGTTCGCAACGACGAGGCCGTCGGTTCGATCCCGTTCATCTCCACCAAACACTTGATATTGTTGGGAAAACGCTCCGACGTTGCAGTCGCTACGACAACTGCTACGAACGGAGCGACCCCAATGGTATCGAATTGCCTCTTTAAACGTAATAGCGTATATTACTTCAGGCTAAACATCCCCCAAGACATAGCGCCATATTTTTCTTGCAGGGAAATATGGAAGTCTCTTCGAACAAATAACTACAAGTCTGCCAAGATTACTATTACAAAGCTGCTCTACGTCACTGAGCAGCTTTTTCTGCATGTAAGGAGCGGTATGTATTCTGATATTCAAATAAGACAATTAGTGAAGGATTATTTGCATGCTTACTTGAACCGGTGCGAGAGCATACGCAGTATTGCTATGGTCAAATACAAAGGCGAGGAGCAAGAACAGATACTTGGTGCAACGGATGCACAAGTCATAGTAGATACGAGTGTTAGCGCCATTGATGTCTTGATAGAGTCCAGCAAACGAAAGCTGCTTTTGAATGACTTCACGGGCATAAGCGTTAGGATTGATTGGTTTCTCAAAGCAAAAGATCTTGAAATAGATAAGGGATCGGTAGAATACACAACATTATGTAGGGAGATTTTGAAGGCCGAGATCGAAGCTCTTAAGGTTGAGAGGGAGCGTATGTCTGGCAATTATGACAATCAGTATGATAAGTTTCTTGAGAATACTATTGAGCCAGTAGTTCAATCTGCTTCTGTAGCTTCTGTTGTGTCACAAGAAGTCGAGTCCTCACCAGTGGTCACATTGTCACAGGTAATGCTTGAGCATGTTAAGGAAGCTGAGCTTGGTGGAAAATGGAGCGAGAAGACCATAAGTGAGAATAGTGGTATCTATAAATTATTCCTGGATGTATTGGGAGATGTTGATATCCAGATTATTACTCACCAAGCTATGATGCAGTTCAGGGAAAAACTGTCAAGGCTACCTGCAAACCGAGATAAGAAAGCTCAATTCAAGGGCAAAAGCATTGAGCAGTTATTGGCAATGAAGAATGTTGAGCCCATAAACAGAGCCACCCTCAATAAATATCTTGTTCGCGCAAGTACGCTGTTTAGGTGGGCTGTACGCCACGGATACATTACTGCAAATGTTGCTGAAGGTTTAACCTTGCCTAAATCTGGGCGAGCTGATCAGCAAAGGGAAGCATACTCGAATGAGGACATTAAGAAAATTATTGACCAACTGAATTACGACAAAAACAACCCTCATCGGTTCTGGATTCCACTTATAGGCATGTATCAAGGTATGCGCCTGGATGAAATTTGTCAGTTGTACATATCAGATATTGTAGTGATAGATGAAGTGCCTTGTATAAGTGTAAATAGCGATGCTGACAAAAAGCTGAAGAATGATGCCAGTGAGCGAATAATACCGATTCACCCTATGTTAATCAGGCGTGGCTTCTTGGGATATGTTGAGGAGCTAAGGAAGCAGAAGCAGACTAGGTTGTGGGAGCGGCTTGTAAATAGGAGAGATGGCTACTCGACAGACTATGGGAAGTGGTATCAGAATTTCAATAGAAAATACATCACTACGAACCCAAAGAGGGTATTCCATTCATTCCGGCATTCTCTTGCTAACGGATTGAAGCAAGCTGGTGTACAGGAGACGTTGATAGCCGGGATTCTTGGCCATTCAATAGGATCTGTAACTAACGAGAGATACGGAAAAAGATTTGAACCAAAGCCACTATTGGCGGCTCTAACGCACTTGGACTATGGAATTGATATGCCAGCATAAATGAGTTTGGATTAGATTGTCGGCAGGCTTTCCGAATATACTGCTTAACCTCATGACGGTACAAACAGTCCTAACCCCCAGAGAAAGCTTTGTGGGAGCGTGTTGGGTCGCATGGTGGTAGGTTCAGCAGTCCATCTGGTATCGAGGATATGATTTGCAGGTAAGGTGCCATGGTGGTAATGGCAAGGTTGTTATCAGCTTCGCTGTCCGGTCTCGACAGAATCATTTCAAAAAGCCGAAATGTTTCTATCTCGATCCGGGTCATTATAACCATGTGGGTGGTTGTCCTGTATGGTCTGATATGGTAAAAGTAGCAGCAATGTCTAGCAGATCTGGTAGCACGTTTGTGTAAGTATCAGTAATTGCTAAGGTGGCTACGGTGTGTTAGTCCGTATACGGTTTCTTTTAGTGTTCTTAGTATCATTCTAACGCATTCCTATTTCAATAATATATTCTTTCCATAGTTTACCCACCCACTTTAGATGCACTTATCAGTTTAATTGCCGTGATAGCTGTACTCATCTTTGAGTATTGTCTGATAGAGATGTTTTTTATTGTTTTCCATGGGGCAGTACGGGAGTATGTAATCTGCACGTTTTACAATCATATTGAAGCTCTCACTACCCTGGAGATATTTGTTCTTCTGGGTTTCTTGTTTCTGGAGGGATGTAGTGGTATATCTGTTGCGGTTATGGCTTCCAAATTAGGCTTGTGAAGCGTTCTAAGCGGCAAAGGCATACTATCCCCTGGCTGTCTGGTTGAATGGTGAACTGCATGTATGTAGTCAATGAGAAGTATCGCAACTCGCGGAAGATTGACTTTAACCGCTGGAGTAATGCCACTGAGGTGGATGTACTGATTAATGTTCTGATAGCAGGCATGAAAGTAGAGCTTGGCATCAAGAAGCTAGATGGTTACAGCTTCAACATGAAGACACTGCTGATGGAACTTTATCACTCATATCTTACTGATCGAGAGCAGTTCTTAGCATACTACAGGAGGCCGGTGGAATATAATTTCAAGGTTTATTTAACGGGTAAGAATATAGGAAACAGGTACAGCAAGAACCCACATATTTCATTCACTTTCTTTGTTGGCTGCATAGACTATCTTGTTTCCAAGGGCTACATAGAAAACTTTGATGGAGGTTATTTCAGGGATGGTGAAGGAGGCTCGTATGGATTCAATTCTCGTATGAGAGTTACTGACGCACTGGTATCTTTGTGGGGAGAGTACGGTATCAACCCTGGAATGATAAAGAGGTTTCAGCCTGAAGAGACTATTATACTGAAAGGTCCGGTGCAACGGATACCCTACATGCACAACGGTACGAAGCGATTTATGAAATACAAGCCTCTCATTCCTGATTACAAAGAAACTGGCAAGACTACAGAGATGCGTAAGGTTGTTGATGCGTACAATCTCTTGTTGGAAAGAACTCATATTGATATTGATGCAGAGTGCATCACCCAGGCCGACAGAGAAGATCTGCTGGACAGATTATTACACGCAAAAGACAAGTTCAGATACTCAATCAATCTCGGATCAAAGCAAGTTTATAGGGTGTTCAATAACGGCAGCTTCAAAAATGGCGGTAGGTTCTATGGCGCTTTCTGGACAGGGTGTCCAGGCATATTGAGGAAATACATTACTATCCAAGGGGAGCCTACTGTTGAGCTAGATTTTTCTGGAATTCACATATATATTTTATATGCGCTCAAGAAGATTAATTTTGCAGAGCTACATACAGATGCATACGAGCTTGTAGAGAACGATCCCGATAGAAAGCTGAACAAACGTATCCTGCTGACTGCATACAATGCTGAGAACGCTAAGGAGACCGCTAAAGCAGTGTTCAAGAATGCTATCGATGATGGCATCAAACACCGGTTCAACTTAAAGAAACATTCACAGGTATATGACAAACTCGAACTTTTAAAACAGAAGCATGCTCCTATAGTAGATTACATAGCTAAGGGGTATGGTAGTGAACTACAGTATCACGACTCATGTGTTTTGGAAAAGATCATAAAACAATTCACTAAGATGAAGATACCTATCCTTACAGTACATGACTCTATTATATGCCAAGCTAGACACAAGGACTTTGTCAGAGACAAGATGTTGCAGCTATACACTGCTTACGTAAATAAAGCTTTTAAATGTGCCACTGAATATAATCCTGCATATTCAAATGCTGGCTCAGTGTTCCAGAAGTTCAGAGACACTAGCATAACCGAACCGTGGAGGCTTATAGCGGCGATCAATAAACTAATAGAGAGAGCCTTCAGCTATACAGGAAAGACACCAGCACTTCAAAACAATGTAATCGGAGTAAGTGAGGACTCTACACAGCATATATGCTCTAGGAGCTGTCATCATTACAGAAGGGTTTCTAGTATAAGAGCTGGTAAGAGAGTTTTTCTTGGTAAGATTAGGATACAGACCAAAGTAATTGATAATGTTGTTTATGTGGACATTGTTCAGTAGAACTTATAACACTGTAATCATACTAAACAGCCCTATCATCCTTGGAGGGATGTAGGGCTGTAAGATCTACCGGGTGCATAGTATTTTTTTGCTTCTCAACTAGAACCAGCTACCACCACGATGCTCCTCATTACTGGAAAAGATGGAGCGCAAACCCCTAATATTGTTCAAGACCGCTTGCAGAAAGCCATCAGGCCAAGACCTTCGGCGCGCCGAAGTATTATTGCTTAACCAGTGAATATCCCAGCTTTTTTGCCAGTGCATCCAGCGTGTCTTTCAGTGATTTTTCAACGTCAGCTCGCTTATCTTCTGCAACAGCTGCCAAGTCCAAGCCAGTCAGCACCTTAAGCAAGCCACTACTCATTGTTCTGCATACTGCGTCTGGTCCTCTCGTCACTGCATTTCTTTCCGCACGAATATCGTCACGTTTCAATTCTTTTTTTAAGACTTTTTTGAAAAGCTTTTTCATGTCGTCAATTGGAGCTTTAGCAATCTCAAGTAAAGACCTCCTGGAGAGATCTTTATTTGTGCGATATTTATCGCGAAGTTTTTCAGGAATTTGATTGAGTTTTAGTATTTCAGATATCGTTGCCTCACCTTTCCCAAAAACTCCAGCAAGATCTCTGTTTGTGTATTTCGCTTCAATCTTAAGCCGCTGGAGACCTTCAGCCTCTTCTATTGCGGTCAGATCTACTCGCAGTAAGTTTTCTACAAGTGCAATCTCAGAAGGCGTGCCTACAACAAGAATAGCAGGGATAGTATCCTGGCTGGCTAATAGAGATGCTTGGTATCTACGCTCACCAGACACAATGACAAGCTCACCTTTGCCATTTATTCTGAATAGTATCGGCTGGAGCACACCATGCTTCAGAATGGATGCAGAGAGTTCTTTTAATTCAGCTTCATCAATAGACTTCCTTGGTTGATCCGGATCAGGAGACAGAAGGTTTATGTCCAAATGGTAAAGCGTTCGAGGTTCATACTCTGTATCGGATAAAACCTTTTTATTCACATTGTCCTTGCTAGCTGATTGAGCTTCCTTCACTTCCTTAATTCCTGGGTTTTTGTCTTTATTCACTTTTGAAACCTCCTTTTCCGGTCTATTAGTCATATCCACGTGAGTATATTTGCAAACGCACTTGCATTCTTTAAGGTCGAGACTGACAGCCTCCCATACAGGTGCAATCTCTTTACATAGAGCAATGTCGCATTGAGAATACTTTCTGATTTCATCGATTGCAAACTTAAAAATCTCTATACGCTGCTCTACTGGGAAACTGTATTTACCGATAGACTTTTTCCCATCTGCAAGCTTGATTTCGTCAAGCATTGGCTTCATCGTACTCACAATCTCTTTGAGCTTAGGATGAGCCAGTATCACATCTTTCATCTTGTAGAATTGACCCTCAAAGCGCAAGGTTCCAAGGGTAATTCGTTCAGGCTGCACATCCTCGAAGATGCGCTTAATGGTTCCTGAATAGAAATGTTTCCAGTTGTCTATTGGAATAATTGGATCTAGTCTTATTCGCACCGGATATCCAGCTTTCTGGGCCAGTTTGGCAGCATAAAGACGTTCATATGGCTTGGGAGCACCGATTTCAAACCAAGTTGATACTATGGGAGCATTTACGCTCCAAGCAATGATAGTATGTTTGTTGTGTGGCAACTTAAGAATCGAATGTACATTAGTACTTTTAGTGAGAAGGTAGAGATAGCCATTCTTTTGTTTGGCAAACCAAGGAATGAACTCTTGTGCAGATTTAGTAAGATGCTCCATAGCCAGGGAGTCAGCCATCTCACCAGTATCAAACATAACGGGCGCAGTCGCTCCAGTTAGGCGCTTAGCTAGCATCTCTTTTATGTTGTGATACTGTACACGTACTGTAATGTAATTCTGGTTCGCCCTATATGTACCCTTGAGGAAGCACCAATCGCAGTTGTAGAAGCACCCATTGGACGACAGGACGAGTTTGTCGAACTCGGGGCACATCATCCTATGGTCTTCCATTACAAACTCGCCTAGCGCGCTATTTGAGGCCGGAGTGATATGCATTACAAGCTTACCACTGGTAATCATGCTCAGGACGCCATCATGTTCTCTGGAGAGTATTTCTGATGCAGCTTTTATGGTTTCTGGCTTGGAGTCTGGGACATACTTTATAGGCAACTCAATATCTGAACAGAGAGATAAGATGTGTTTGGTAATTGGATCTTCGCGAACCTTCTCATTAATGATTATTTCGCTAGGTCGCCAGGTTGTTGTCATGGTAGATTTCCTCCAGTTAGTTCGCGAGACTATAAACTGGTAATTGGGAATTATCAAGATTTGTTTAGATTGTCTTCTGAAGGTAATTAATGGAGTAACATGTTTTTATAAGTACCCATGTTGCTGAAACGGGAAAGTCAGATAAATGCGACAAAATGAACTATTCAAGGATTTAAAAATTATGCGGTGTTTAACGAAGCTGATCCACCACATTAACTTTAAGCACAATTGTTACATGTGAAGCACTTAAGGGAAATGCAATAATGGAAGAAATTATCGAAATAGCCAAGAAAATCATAAAAACAGATAAGCGTTACCTCACGCTGATTAAATCGTCAGACCATCGTGATGTATCAGAAATTGTTGATTTAATCATTGGGGCAGTGAAATTGGTTAATGAGATAAAACTTGCCCTGGCCGAGCATGATCCTGAATGCCTGGAAATAGATGATAAAGATATCCGTGAAATATTAAAGAAAATTCGAGAAGATAAGCCACTTTTGACTGCTGGAGCTTACATAACTCTTAGTGAATACTTGAAGCCTTCAAGTACGGATGCTATTAATCCAGACATATCTGATTTTGCTGCAAATTACTCAGATCAGTTGTTTGAGCTTTTTCATTCCAAATTTGACATCAATTCATACATTTGCAATAAATTGCAGGTTGGTCCTCTGTTAACTTCATCCTCATTACCAGATGAACTAAATAATTACTTTTATGAACTGAAAGAAGCTTATGCTTATGGATTGCATAAGTCGTGCATCGCGCTATGTAGGATGTTATTGGAAATTAGTTTTGCTGACTGCCTTTACAAGCAAAAATGCTACAAGGATGCTGTAAGCTTAAGCAGGAAAGCGAAAGACAACCCTCATTTTGAGTTCAGCTTATTTGAAAATATAAATATAGCGAGTTCGCTAAATATTATCTCAGAAAACCTCAAAAAAAATGCCCATAAAATACGCCTTAATGGAAATAAAACGGTGCATTACAAGAAAGAATACTCGAAAAATGACTATATTCATAGCCTAGAAATAATTATGAATACAATAACAATAATCGAATCCCTTTATACACAAACAAAAGTATTTTAAAGTAGGGCTTATGAATAAAGTCTAAATTAAAGGGTGATTTGTTGCGGAGTGATTATGGACATATCTAGTTTAAAAGCTGCCTTTGCCATCTTTAAATACAGAAAAGAGTTAGATAAAATATACAAAGCATGCATTGAATTTAAAGAAAAGGCGGATTATCTATTATGTGATTTGGCGGAAAAATATTCTATAAGTAAAGGAGTGGCTCCAGTTTCACTGTTCTATTTCTCGATATTTCTTATTAGGGATTTATATTTGAATGATGGCAACAATATAACAAAAATTCTTGATGACAATTCTGTTGATAAATTGCTAATGACTGAATTGTACCTGATGGATATGTTTTGTCGTGGTGGCAAATATGACTTTGTCAGGTTTCAAGAAATACTAAATGGATATCATATGGAACATGTTTCTGATCACAGCACAAACTCATTTGATATGGCAATAATTAAGATGTTTAGCGATTGTTATAACAGATTAAATGAAAAGGAAGAGTTAGTTTTTGTGGAGCCATTGAGTATTTTGTCTAATAAATTCCAAATTGCAATTAAGCCTTTACTGATATGACCTTTACTAACTCTACTTATGCTAAGTTCTTGTGGAAACAGGTTGCTTTTTAATTTATATCCGGCTCTATAGAAAAGCTGAATGTATAATCAGGTCAATCTGGTGATCCATAGCATCGTAAAAATAACTTTTTTCCCAAACATGTCAACTCTGGGGAGCAAGCTGCAACTCGAACCAATAACTAAACTTTCCATAGATATTTGATTTCGGTATTTATATATTTTAAGATTTTCTATATTAGAAGGATCGAAACATGAACCATAGGAATGTTACGAGTGGGTTTTGTAGGATTAAACAAGTCATTAAGTTGAAACCAGAACGCCGGGGTCCATTTTCCAGCCATATATAGAGGGTCTTGCCATTACAGGTAAGGCCCTTTTTGTTTGTCCTCAGTAGTATTCAAATTGCCTTACCTCGTATCAACCAACACAATCACATCAATGTAAATCACCAACAGGGCCAATAAATCAAGCCATAGGGGCATTGGTGCGTCTAACCCTGTATTATCCACAGGGGTAAGTAACTATGTGTAAAGTCCACGATGTAGTCAACAGTTAAATCATAGAATTACTCGAACAAGGTACAGTACCATGGGTAAGAGGATGGAATGTTAGCGGCAATTCCTGTAGAAATTTGGTTTTGTTATTTATATATAAAAAAAGCTATGTTTGTAGGAGAAACCGTTTTGTGTTTTATATGTGGTAGTGCAAAGATTCTGGTGGGGTTGGAAATGGGTTTTTATATATTTGAAAGTTAAGTGTAGGAGGAGAACAGGAGACTATGTAGGGTATGGGGTAAGTGTTTCTGGCGCATTTGCAGCCCCGGCATCAAGTTCTAGTCACCACCACAAACACATAAACTCTAAGAGAGCTTTGATTATTTCGCTTGGTTTCCAGGGTGTTGTCATGGTAGATTCCTCCCTCATAGATGAGTAAAGCACAATACTCCATGTGTAAGCGATAAACAAGATTTGATTTATATCCCATTTGACGCAAATGATACTTATCCAACAGACTTATCAGTGTTCCCTCTTTTGTAGACTTGATAGCTCAGAATGTATTTTCTGAGATTTATTCCACATGACAGGAGGAAAAGGTAATGAAAAAGGTTGCGGTGGTTGTAATGAGTATCATGTTGTTGTCGTTGGCGCTATTTGGTTGTGGGAAAAAGTCAGCACTTGAGGGGAAGGTCGTTGACAGCAAAGGCAGTCCTATGGCTGGTGTAAAGGTTGTCGCCAAGCAAGAACAGCCGATCAAAGGGTATGAACAGTTTGAGAGCACGACAGGAGCGGATGGTGTATTCAAGTTTACTAAACTCTTTCCTGGCTCTGCTTATGAACTGAATACCTACCTGGATGGCACAAATAAAAACCTGACAATTAAGACTGAGAGCGGCCCAGAAGGTCAGACCAAACTACTCCCTGAGTCGATAACTATTCGGTTCCAGTTTTCTAAGGACGGCGCTACTGCGCTTGATACAAACACCGGCTTGATGTGGGCAAGAAACGCCAATATTGCTGGAAGAGGGATGCCGTGGGGCGAAGCTATGGGGTGGGTAAGTACCCTCGATATTGGTGGTCACAAAGATTGGCGTCTGCCAAATAAAATGGAACTAACACAGTTTGTGAAATCAGGTGAAAGAGAGAAGCTATATGGCCAGCTTGCCAGTATTGGATTTACTAACGTTCAGGCGGATTGGTATTGGTCTGGTACTGAGAACATTGCTAACGGTGCCTGGATGGTGAGCATGAAGGACAGCAGTCTGGTCAGCGGCTATAGGTACGATAACAACTATGTATGGCCGGTTCGTTCCGGACAGTAGGTCATTTGATACGTTGGCTATTTGCGCCTTCTTTTACGAAAAATTCATAACTAAACTTAGATTGCTCTCAATAAGAGCAACAAAAACATTACAGGAGGCATACAATGGCAACATGTCCGAATTGCGACCACAATCCCTATGGCGTATGTAGTTCGTTTATGTGGATCTATCAGTGCAATGATTGTGGTAAGCACTCTTGCTTTAACTGCGGAACAACTACAGGAGATGGTGTCCAATGTGCTCACTGTGGCTCTGACGACACCGAAAAAGCTTATGAGTGCCATGGTGACCCAGGCTAATAGATGTATGAGCAGGGGCACTAAGAATAGATCAGAAGTGAGTAAATAGCTCAAGTGAGATAGACTTGTAGACAGGTCTAAGTATAGGTAGATAGATGCTCATTCCTATATCTGAGACCCATTTCGTTTTGACATTTGTCTCCTGTATAGTCAAACCGTATATAAAGAGTCGAAAACAAAAGACCGGGGGTAGTGTTAAAAATACTAAAGCGGAATACGTAGGCAGGTAAGGTAGGTAAGAAGTAGGACCCGACTGACTATATAACGACCCCGTATCGACTTTCTAAACCATATTATAAGTATTACCATCAAGGTCCATAGGCTAGCACAGCTTATGGGCCTTTTTTCCTTTCCAGCAGTCTGACTGCATGTACCTGACGAGGTACAAAACTAAGCTGGAGAGGAGAAGTATATCATGGGAGCTAATGTTTACGATGTAATCAATCAGAGGATTTTAGAACTTTTACAAAAGGGAACGGTGCCTTGGAGGAAGCCTTGGCGAGCCGCAGGTGGTGGACAACCAATGAACCTCATCAGCATGAAGCCTTACAAAGGCATAAACGTATGGCTTACTGCCTGTCAAGAGTATGGCAGTCCATATTGGCTTACGTTCAAGCAATGTCAGGATAAGGGAGGCCATATTATAAAAGGATCAAAGAGTACACCAGTTATATTCTTTCAGTGGCTGGGCAAGAAGGATGCGGAGCCTACGAGTGGAGATACAAGCACCAAAGGCAAGATACCATTACTCAGATACTATTCAGTTTTCAATATAGAGCAGACCTCACTTACACCACCAGAAACAGAAGAGATACATAGCGACTTCGAACCAATCACCATAGCAGAAAACATCATAACTAACATGCCTATGAGACCAGAGATTAAGTATGGCGGCGATAGAGCATACTACAGCCCCTCATTAGATTACATCCAGCTACCACACCAGCATACCTTCGATACCATAGAGCACTTTCAAAATACCCGTTTTCATGAGCTTGCACATGCTACCGGCCATGCTAACCGGCTTGGTAGGAAGTCTATATTGGAGCCGTCCTATTTCGGCAGTCATGAGTATAGTGGTCAAGCCGATTTGACTGGACAGTGATTCCGGTTTTATCTGGACAGGGTTTCCGATTTTAACTGGACAGTGGTTTTCTTCTTTTCTTCCTGTCGTAGTTGTGGTTTCAGGATGTCCAATTACTTGTTCTTTGACAACAGTTTTCGCATCGATTCTCCCTTCATGTTGATCAGATGTGCGTTATGAATTAGCCTGTCCAGCACCGCGTCGGCAATAGTGGGATCACCTATGGCGTCGTGCCATTTTTCCGTG
>CAIWTU010000055.1 GCA_903915655.1 uncultured Geobacter sp. | reverse complement strand
GTTTACCGCCGGCAGCACAATCACCACCACCAGTCTGCTCATATCCAGCACTGTGGGCGTTCCTCTAGGCACCACCCCGACCACTGTTGCCATCGACGCCAACGGCAACGGGAGTGCCACCTTCAGCGTCATAAACATCGCTAACGGCACCTGGACCATACAGGCAACCGACAACGGCAGCGCCTCGGCCCAGGCCACACTGGCAGTAACGCAAAAAATCAGCCTCAATAACTCCAGCGGGGCCGCCGGAGATATCGTAGTCGTCACCGGTACCGGCTTTGCGCCCAACAAGGGCATCACACTCAAGTACAACGGGCAGGCACTAAGCATCACACCTTCCCCTGTCACTTCCGACACCAACGGCGCATTCGCCTGCCAGTTTACCGTTCCCGCCACCAGCGCCGGCGCGATCCCATTGACCGCCAGCGACGGCAACAACGTGGCTACCCTGAGCTTTAACTCCGTCGACAAAGCTACTATCAGCATCTCCACCACAAAGAGCAATCCAGGGTGGGTAGGCATGTCCCTCACCATCAATGGCACCGGCTTCAAACCGAACAAAGACATAACGGTCACTTTTGCCAGCGCGCCGGTAACAGTAGCCCTTGTCAATAGCGACGCCGGCGGTTCGTTCACTGCCACATTCAAAGTACCGGCGGCACCTTCCGGCAACCATACAATCAGCGCCAGCGACGGCACGACTACCGAGAATTTCGCCTTTTTCATGGATTCTACCGCTCCGGATGCGCCGGCATTGGTGACGCCTGTCACCAGTTCCAAGCCAGGGCAACCAGTAGCGTTCACCTGGAAAGCTGTCACCGATTCGAGCGGTGTTGCGTACACGATAGAGATAAGCCAGGACCAGAGTTTCGCCACACTTATCCTGGAACACACAGGGCTTACAACGGCGACCTATACCATGACCTCAGCGGAGAAGCTTAAGACCGCCGGTTCCAAAACACCTTATTACTGGCGCGTACAGGCCACGGACGCGGCCGGCAACGTCAGCGGGTGGTCCACGGCCAACACGTTCACCATAGGATTCATGTGGCCCAGCTGGATCATCTATGTCTGGGGTGCGCTGGCAATAATCGTAGCCTTGATATTCGGCCTGTGGTTAGGCCGCAGGATGGCTTACCAGTCTTACTAGGGTTCATCCCGATACAATAAAAGGAGCGCCCACTACGGGGCGCTCCTTTTTGTTTAACACGATCTTTATCTGTCTCGATTTATTCTTCCTTAACCTTTACAAAACTACCAAGTGCCATCCCAGATGATGTTTATGCTATCCACCACTCCCTGGGTAGTCCATGAATACAAATTATCTCCCGGAAACAGGCTCTGGGGAATGTAGGGTTGGCCCGCCTGAACATCTACTAACTTGTCAGAATTTGTTATCCCGGAATTCGCAAGACTGCCAATATCATCAATATAAACCAACCCTTTGTCACTTGTATTATAGACATCGATAGGATATTCACCCAAAAATCCCTGTAGTTGCACCAGCACAAAGCCGCATCTTATACCAGCCATCTCGGAGTTATTATGCAGCCTTTCCGCAAAATCTGCGGCCAACCTGGGAACTGCGGGATAGGGCGAAAGATTTTCAATGTCTTTTTGAATCTCCTTGATATCAACGGAGTTTTGAATAGAGCCAGAATAGGTAGGTCTTGGATGGTTAGCAACCTCTGGTTGATTAGGGAATGAGTCAGTGTCATCCTTGAGTAGAAAGTTCAGCAGGTCGGAATAGGCAGGATCGACAGCGTCGGAGTTGTTTATCAGTACAATGGGCCTGCCGTAACTGTCTGCGTAATAGTTACCATTTAATTCAACCAACCCGAGTTTGTAATTGCCAATAATCCCCGAAATTTGTCCGACTCCAATTTTATGAAATATCTTATCGACATAGCCTTTATAGGGCTGCACGTTGTAGGAGTACACTCCTCCCACAATAAACCCAAGAATAATGGCCAGCAATAGGAGAAATCGAACGAAACCCCTTACAAGCTTCAAATACCTATCCTAAACAAGCGCTTAATGATAATTAATGATAACACAGACGATAGTTATAACAGCAACTCTTTACACATTTAATGGTATTTTACCAGGGTAAATGTATTTTATTTCCAAAGAGTTCAAAACCTTCTCCAGAATTGATGCCCAATAGGCCTGTAAGGCGCTAGTACCCAAAAATACACCCGCGGATACTCGGGACATACATATTTATTTGGTTGCCGCCTATGTCCGAAATGCACTTGCAGAAAACCGGAGTACGAGATTGCCACGTCGCTTCGCTCCTCTCAATTACAAACGAAAGCTATCAGATTGCAGCGGTCAGCACGAGAAGATCGGGGAAAACCTAAAGTGGGTGGAACCGGATCCCTCAAATTACCGCCCCAGCTCCGGTTGTGCGCTCCTGGATGCCATCGAGAACCTGGAGCATAAGGGGAATTTGATAGCTTTTCGTGCTGTGCCCGAAAAAGTTAAGGAAATGGATCCCGGCTCGCGGGCCGGGATGACAATTATCTTGTAATGTGAGGAACGACAAGCTTTTTCGTTCTTTAAGGTCATAGTACGTGAGCTCTACTCAACAAGAGTTAGAAAATGGATCCCCCGGTTACAGGCCGAGGCTCGCCTCCCGGTCGGAAATGCACT
>CAIWTU010000054.1 GCA_903915655.1 uncultured Geobacter sp. | reverse complement strand
TCAAGATTGACCACAATCGGGTCAACCTTTTGAGCATTCCCGGGTCGTGACGAAGAGGATGTTTCCTCGGCGAAGCTCCGGGACATCTGTAAATTGAGTTCGAAAGAAATGTCCTTGCCATCGGTGGTTTTCACGATGCCCGATATGGCAACGGTCGTTTGCTCCGTTTCAGCATGAACATTCTTTTCCTCATAACGGATTTCCCCATCTTTTCCTTGTGGGGAATTTGCCGTATCGCTTTTTGGAGCATTGCCTTGGGCTGCGTTACAGGCAGGGTTTCCTGGGGCCTTCGGCTTTATCAAATATATTTTGATACCCAACAGGGCTTCAAAAAGAATCTTAATCTTCATAAAAGCACGGTCCTCAGCCGTATACGACCCGTCCATCCCGTCGGCATCTTTTGTCTTATCAGGGCATAGCGATTGGTCGACACCCATGCCGCTCATAAGGGTCACCTTATCTGCCGGTTGCTGGGAATGCTCGCCGGGTAAGGACCCTACCCAGGCTTCCAATTTTTCCGATCGGCTCTCTCGGGTTTGTAATTCATGCGTGGAGAGCATCGAGACGGCTGACTGTGCTATCTTCATGTTTGTAATATCGGCCAAAACCGGAGATACTTAAGCCATAATATGTCAGCGGACGAAGTTCCGGACATCAGGTAAAAAGACGGTCACGAGTCAAGATATGCCTTCCCCCTTCGCTCAGCAAAGGCGGATATCTTTCAAAGCGTTGCTGGCAAGTATCCACTTGTTTATTGAGTTCCGATCGAAACATACATGTTGCGACGGTTGATTTTTCGGGATCGGGGATATTGTTTAATGAAGTCAATAAGATGGGAATTCTTGCATAATACTTGATTTCAATGCGTACTCAAGAGGTCATTTAATTTATTTCATCTTCAGCACTCGGTAGATTCTGCGTAGATATTTTATTCATGAAAGAAAACTCATCAACGACTTAAGCCGATGTGCATGGGAATTCCTTAAGGTCTTTCTTCAGTAGGCAATCCTCACGTATTACCCAATCCCCGGCATGTTATAGCTGCGCAGACGTTTGGTGACTTCCCGGGATTCAATACTCACCGCCACCAGTTTTAGCTGATTTCATTAAATATTCATTTCCTTTGTTTTAATCTGATAATCTCTTCAATAACTCTGCTGGGGTCAAAATACACCTCGTTGCGCCGGATCTTCCCGAGATCGTTAAATTGCACTGTTCAAACGCCGATACATTCGATGACCTTGTTGCCTATGGGTATCCGAGCCAGCCACTTGCAGAGAAAACCACCTTCCATAGGAATTGCTTCAATCAGCGTCCAGATCCAGTCGGGATTCTGGCCCAACATCTTACGCAGGTGGCCAAGGAGTTGTTCCTTACCTTTAACCCCCTTGGGTACGAAGTGATCTGAGTAAAAGACATCATCAGAATAGTAAGCGGCTAATTTCTCCGGATCGTTGCCAGTCCATGCCGGTAGCCACCGGGAGGCAAATTCCCGTGCTTCTTCAATAGTCATCATGACCTCCAGGAGATACTAGCCGTCCAGAGGTGGATCGAGGAAAATTATATGCAGGACATCACCATCTCCATGATCGCCGATAGATTTGCCATGAGTTACCGCACCTTCGAACGCCGTTTTAAGCAGGCAACAGGTGATTCGCCCCTTGTCTATCTACAGAAGGTACGGATCAATGCAGCAAAAGTCTTGCTGGAAGGACCCTATGCGACTTTTGAAGAAGTCACTTATCGTGTGGGATACGAAGACATCAGTTCCTTCCGGAAGATCTTCCAACGGCACACGGGTCT
>CAIWTU010000053.1 GCA_903915655.1 uncultured Geobacter sp. | reverse complement strand
CCCCTGTCAACGCTTCGCAGACCCCCTTACGGTCGCCTGCGCATGACTCGGGGCCGATGCGGTTCGCTATTCCTTCATCGTATGGGACTTTCACCCACTATCTCTCGCCGGTTTTGACCGGCGCACCAAATCCTGACCCCACAGTCTCTCTATGGAGCAGCCATTTTGCCTATCTTGGCAAAGAGTTCGGGTGCAGTTGCTGAAAGTTGCTTTTGATAAATTAACTTGACAACTTGGAAGCCAGACCCCACTTCCATGTAATAAAAACCAGGTGCGGCAAATGGATGTCTGGTCGCATGATCGTGCGGACCAATTGGAAAGATTAAAAAGATTGGACGGCATGAAGGCGAAAAGCAAGGCCACCGGTGGAGTCGGGAAGGTTATGGGAAATCTCCGTTTTCCCCTTGACAAAACTTATCATGGATGTCCTTAGTTTTCCAGTTTTCCTCTTCCCGCCAGATCAGCGGCGCAAACCCGTTCAAGGAGGGGAAATAAGGGGTGTTCCGTGAATCGTTTCTGACGTATGGTCAACGCCTCTCCTTCCCTGATTTGCCAGGAAAAATGGTACTGATGGTTCTTCACAAGCCAGGCCACATCGTCTGCGAGTTCTTGCAGACCGAGCCTTGCCATAATAGCAGGTGCTCTCTTCGCGCCCGCATCTGCATGCCCATGAGCCCTCCAGCGACCTTCGCTGAAGAAGGTAGTAGTGGCCTTACCGATATCGTGCAGAAGAACACCCCAGAAGACCCGCTGATCTTCCCCATCGTCTACCGCTTCAACCGCCAGCAGGGTATGAATGCAGGCATCACCCTCAGGGTGGAATTCTTCGGGCTGTGGAATCCCTCGGAGGGCGGTCACTTCTGGTAATAAGAGGTCAATATCTCCATTCAGAAGCCAGGCTCGCAACATCCGTTTGCAATCCCCACTGTTCATAGCCATTCCCACTCAAGGGCCATCTGGGGGAAGGATGGGAGATCACCTTTAACAGCAGCGAGAAAATGCAGGGCTATCTCCAGCATCTGTTGGTACGTCTCCTGCCTGACAGGCTCGAAGCCATGGGCCAGCAACGACATGTTGCGCGTTGTCAGGACCTTCCCCAACTCCACTATTTTTTCCATCCCCGCAACTCCCAGAGGATCTTTAAGGAAGGCCAGAAACTGGTAGCTCTTGAGGAGTGGCAGTTGTATCTTCCCCCCCTCCCGCTCGTTGGCACACGCACGCAGGATCTCTTCCCGAAATGCGCCTTCAGGGATCTGCTCCAGGAGCAGATTGGAATTGTCGATCCCATGGCCGGTTTTCAGCCGTACCTTGGCCATTTTTTCAATGGCACTGTAAAGTCGGGCAACGGCATCATCGTACTTATATTCAACCTCTGCCCGGCGCACTGCATTTGCCAGCAGATCCCTGATAATGAGGGTCCCGTCGCAACCCTCCATCTGGTTGCCCCCCTTTTCTTTAGGAGTAGATTTAACGATTCTATTCAGTTCGCATACAACCGACTCCAAAAAAGGGAGATTAGCTGCAATTCCCTGACGCAATGCGGCTAACTGCCAGCTCTCCGAATTCGCTGTTAGCATACGCATCTTGCTTTCAGCTTCGCGCAGCTTGTTGAAGGCCTTGCCATAATAGAAGTTGTCCCAGGCGTAATAGGACTCGGCAACTGCTTTGATCGCATCAAAAACCGGCTTTCGGTTAGGCGTTTTCCTTCCGGTCAGATCGGCCAATTCGACAACAGACTGAAAACGGCAGCGGTTAAATAGAAGCGCCATATCTTTCAGCGATTCTATCGCCAGTTCGTTCCAGGGGTTCTTGAGGTAGAGCATCGACTCTTTGCCGTTAATAACCACTCCAAGCCCATTCTTGTCCCGTTCCGTCCCTCCAACGTAACTGAAGTCATTCAGATGGCCAGAGAGCGCAAGAACAACAGCTGCGGACATTGTCTTGGTCCCACCGGTATAGTCAGCGACAAGATCGCAAAATTCCAGTCCCCAGGTTTGCAGGATATCGGGAAGTCTTTTCAGGATTACGCACACCGATTTTTCAAGGTCTTGCTCGTCCGGTGTCATGAGAAATTCCCGATCTTTCGGCTGGGATTGCAGGGCTGGGAGGACCTGTTGAACCGCAGTTTTGCGCGAATCGTCCGAAGCGAAGAGAATCAGGTAATCCGGTTTATGGCAGTCTATACTGTAGATAATCGGTGCGGGTGAACCGCCGACCGATACAAGGAGCGCCTTTGTCATTTCCTCATCCCCTATGCAGACGCATGCGATCCGTCAAAGCATCTCAGCGTGCGTATCATGAACGTTAATTGTAATTTCAACAGCCCCTGCGAAATAATTACATTCGATCCTTTTGCAAAGCTCTTGAAGTTGTCATTCCAGGGAAGCTTCTGCGCGGGAAGCCATTGATCTTTCGAGGTATGAAAGCTGAATCCATGATAAAAAAACTCGAAGATAACAGCTTTGTCAAAAACTCATTCATATCACGTAAAGCTCTTACAATCAACAAATCGCGGATCCCCAATCCGTTCATTACCAAAGCTGGCGCTGGGGGAAAAGCTTTAGAGGATCAAGTAATCTTCTTTTTCCCGCATGACCGAACAGAGGCCGATAGTTATGAGGGTGTCTGCACAGCGATAGCAAAGCGGAAAGTACTTTACCCCGTCTTCTGCCCGGCTCATTATTATTTCTACCCTTCTTCGCATCTGTCTAAAAGTAATTTCCTCCACCTCGACCTCAAAAATGGATTTCTGGACACGCAGACCATAATCTTTCATAACCTTGGCAATTTTTTGAAGCCTCCCTGGATCGGCAATATCGTAGGCAACGATCATATTCATGGTAAAATCCTTCTTCATCCCCGTTTCACCTGCATGTAAAGACCGGTTTATCAGACCAAGGCCGTCATTTAACGGTGGAGAGGGTTTGCATGTTTCTCCGCATAGAAAGAAATAATCATGAAAACCGGTGGATGTCGCGTTACCGTGACACAATCTCCCCATTTAAACGATCATAAAATCAAGCTGCGTAATCTTGATGCCCTGACCTGATATCTGGACCTTCCGCGAACAACTGGCACAGATCGTTTGTATCCTGACAGAATCGGTCTTCGGATCAATAAGGGCGCGGGCAAATGAAGTTATATGTAACACCCCTTCCCGGTCGAGATCGCACTCGAAGACGGATTTCTGGGTATTCAGCCCAAATTCCTTGAGAAATTTGTGAAGCTTACCGCGCTTTTTGTTCGAGCTTATGTCATATGAGATAAGAACAATCATTCCAGAACCTCTTCTACCTTTGCAAAAGGATCAGCGGATGATGCACTCGCAAATTATCAGGAAAATCCCCTCCCCCTTGGCGGGAGGTCGCCAGGTGTTGGGGGGGGACGTTGCCATGAAAACGTCAAGTTGCAACTCCACCCACCCCCTGGCGACCTCCCGTCAAGGAAGGGGGAATGACTTTTTGTGAGAGCATCACGGATAACATGTCGAAATATCTGAATTTCGCAGTGACGCATTCAATGGGTCTCTACCTTAGCAACAGCGGTTGATAATGGGCAGCATCACCTTCTATCACCCTGCGGAACAGGCGTGCCTGAAAGACCATAGCCTCCCCGTATGTCATCCTTTTGTCCGCTACAGGATGATAGAACTCGGTCGTTATCTTTTTTTCAAACGCCTTGATTACCCGGGCAAAGGCTGGGGGGTAGAGACGGACGGCGCCCTTCCCGTCACTGATCTCCTCAGGGCACGCCACGTCGGCGAGTTGCTGTTCGGGAAGGTCAAAGATATCATCCTCCTCCACGACCCCCATTTGACCAATACTGTCAAGACAGGCGACATCTATCAGTTTTTCTTCGTCATCATGCTCTGCAGGAAGTTCAAGCGGGGGGACGGTGTAAAAATCTCCTTTCTTCAGCACGCCAAGATTGAAAAGGGCAAGGGTAAGGGTGTCAGCAAGGATGGTACGGAACTCCTCAACGAGGTCGAGGGGAAGGGAGTGTCGACCGTATTCAAGACTGTGCAGTACGCCTGGATAGGGATCAAGGCCGGCAATCCGTACAGCGGCATAGGCACGGTTGATAAGGAATGTATATAGCAGCGAAAGGACAGAATTAACCGGATCGGTAGGAGGCCTGCGGACCCGCCGGGTAAAGCCGAAGTCCACATCCAGACCAATCCTGAGTGCCGCAAAGTATGAGGCGGATGCCTCCCCTTCAATTCCTCTCAATCTGTCAAGGCGTTTTGTGTCCTCAATTTTCCCGGCCATACGACGTATCTCGGAGACAATTATGCCCGACCGTTCGTCCTTTCTGGTACGCTGAATCCTTTGCGCCACAGTCGCCATATTTAAAAGCTTGCCGCGGACGATGCTTTGAGCAACTGAGAGGCAAAACTGTTTATCATCGGACAAAGCAAACTGCCGTTTCCGAAGGAACACATTCTTCGGTTCCGCCTGGGCGAGCCGCCCCTGGTATCGGCCATCCATGCGGAGGAAAACGGTATCGATATTTTCCTGCAAAAGAAGTTTCAAGGCCTGTGGAGTAATTATCACATTCCCCATAATAATCAGCTGTTCCAGCTTGTAGATAAACAGGGTATGATAAATGTCGTTGTCTTTTCTGACAATCAGGTGACGCCCCTCCCTGACTATTTTTGCCCCCTGGGTTTGCACGTAGACGATCATGGTACTCCCCCTATTGCCCCATCCGGACCAGGTTATCGTTATTTTTATTTTCTGCCTTCTCCTGGCGGATTGCATCCTCAAGAGAAGATTGCCTCCCTTCTGGCGTATCCGGTAACAGGTCCACCGAAATGGCATCCTCATGAATTTTCCACATGGCCCCTGTGGCGGGATCGACGATAAGGATGCCGATCAGGCCTCCGAAGACGATGTTTCCGAGGTACCAGCCGTTCAGTCCGGAGTTTATCTCCACCTCGCGTGGGATGAAACCATCCTTGCTGATTTTTACCTTGTAACTTGCGCTCTTGAAATAACCGGCATCGTTAGCCAGGGTCACTGTAGAGGGTGTCCGGGTCTTCATGATCGTGATACCAGAACGCATATCTACAATCTCGCACTCGGCGTTATCAGGCCTTGATAGGATGGGAAGGCTCTTCGGACCGCCGGAAACGATAGACGCGCAGCCGGCGGTCAAGAGAAGAGCCATGAGAAGTGGAGTTATTGCCGATAGTTTTTTGTTCATTTCCGCCTCCATTTATTCTGATTTATGGAGCGGATATTGGCAGGAAAAAGATTGGCAGGCAATTTCTGCAACGTTGCAATTCCGTTTTTGTTACGTTACGTTACGTTACAAATTGCTTTGATGAGGTCACTGCAGATGGAACGATGATTGGAAACAAGACGGGCTGTATTTGATGGTTACTTCAACTAATGCAAAATCCGGAGTAAACTGGACACTGATTCCGATTTGAACTGGACACCGATTCCGGAAAAGGTTGGACAGTCATTCCGGTTTTGACTGGACACTGATTCCGGTTTTAACTGGACACTTTTTCGGGATTTCCGGAATG
>CAIWTU010000052.1 GCA_903915655.1 uncultured Geobacter sp. | reverse complement strand
GAACAATTATTCTTGATCCAAACTCAACTCCAATAGTTGGTCTCTGGTTAACTTCAAATCTACTCACTTTATCGTCGTCATTTATAAATTGATTCAGCAAGTTTGGAATATCTCTCCCAGAACCCAAGCCGTCTATGCTCTTATTAAAGAGAGGATTGAGCCAGCCATTAAAGAGCATGAAGAAATTTATGATTTTTTAAAAGCTGGGGATTCAAAAAAAGCAAAAGAAGCATTATTTATTCACAAACAAAGGTCTTATGATCTACTTTCTGGAGTATGCCTCAATCCGTGCCTGTAAGTAGAGTGATTTGATTTTATCTTACATAACATAATGATGTTCTTTGATAATTGTACTATTGAATTGTCCATAAAAACTCACTGGACGGGTGAATTCCATGAAGCGATTTATCCTTGAGCATTCTGATGAAGAATTTTACACCTCAACTTCGGGCATCGCCTTGGTCGGCCATGCGTTAAACCGTTTCACGAACCTCGCCTCGTCCATTGCCAAGGCGGTTCCTCTGTCTCATGGAATTTCGCATGCCGATGTGATTCGATCCTTCTGTGCCCTGCTTGCTCAGGGGAAGAGCGATTATGCAGCCATCGAGCAGCACCGGGAAGACGATTTTTTCCGTGAAGCCCTGGGTCTTTCGCAGGTTCCTTCGGAAGCGACCCTGCGCCAGCGGATGGATGACCATGCCGCAGAGTTTCTCCGGGTGGTCTCCTGGGCAACCGTCGAGTTTTTGATGAAAGCCGAGGTTCCGCTGACCTCACTTTCCACCGGGCACATTGCCGTGGACATCGACGGCTTCGCGATGGACAACTCCGGTACGAAGAAAGAGTGTGTCAGCCGTACCTACCGGAACTTTGATGGGTACCTTGCGATGCCGGTTTACCTCGCCAACGAAGGATGGCTGATCGAATGTCCGCTGTTGCCTGGCTCCCAGCATCCGCAGAAAGCGTTTATTCCCCTTCTGCAGCGGGCGCTGGCGAAGATTCAGCAGATCTGCAAGGAGAAGATCCTCGTGCGCGCCGATTCGGCCCACGACGCGGTAGACAACCGGGTTGAACTCTCCCGGCATGACGATGTGGATTACATCATCAAGTGGAACCCCCGCAAACAGGATCCCGAGGCATGGAAGACACTGGCTTTTTCGAAAGGGAATGTGGAATCTCCCCGTCCGGGCAAGCGGGTGGCGGTCTTCAGTGTCACGGAGCGGCACATCGCCACCGATGAAAACGGCGAAAAGAAAGAGCTTACCTTCCGCCGGGTCATGCGGGTCACGGAGCGTACCACAGATAAGAAAGGACATCCGCTTCTGATTCCCGAGATCGAACTGGAGGGGTGGTGGACCAGCCTGAACGTCAAAGACGAAGAGGTGATTGCGCTCTACCAGGGGCATGGTCTTTGTGAACAATATCACTCGGAGATCAAGACTGATATGGACCTGGAGAGATTCCCCTCGGGCAAGTTTGCCACGAACCGGCTCGTCATGACCTGTGCCGCCCTGGTGTACAACATCCTCCGGTTCATCGGTCAACTGAGCCTTGTGACCAGCAGAGGAATCATTCGTCACCCGGTCAAGCGCAGAAGGATCAAGACCGTCATCCAGGAACTGATTTACTGTGCCGCTCGGCTCATCGTAACCGGGCGTCGGTTGAAACTTCAGTTCAGTCGTCATGTTCGTGATCACTTCGAGGCATTCCGTCATGCCTATCAGCGGCTGGCCTACGGATAAGGCGGAGGCGGGCTAAAGACAACGGGCAGATGACACAGGCCGGCAGAGGCCATGGTCGACCATGCGCAAAAAACGATCAGGGCAGCTGTAAAACGGTTCGATTATCAAAGAGCGAGGGACACAGAGCAAAACCGGATGCCATTCTTCACGGCGTCGGCCTCATGAAGCGGTAAGACCGGATAAATAACGACCGAAAACAGCGGAGACTTTCCCTGCCCAAAAAGAAGTCACGGATTCAGGTAAATAAGAAACCTTCCTGGACCAATTCGTCAATCGCCTGTCGAACCGTCAAGTGGTTCACCTGAAATCTCTTGGCGAGTTCAGAGATGGATGGAATTTTTTGACCTGGATGAACT
>CAIWTU010000051.1 GCA_903915655.1 uncultured Geobacter sp. | reverse complement strand
GCCGCCCTCGCCTCCGGATCCCCTGGATCCCTCTACGCCGCCCCCCTCACCCCCCTCGCCTCCCTCGCCCCCTCCGCCCTCGCCGCCGTTGCCGCTGCCTCTGGATCCCCTGGCCCCGTTCGTGATCGTCGGGGAGACCGCGTTCGCGATCGCCTTTTGGGTCGCCGTCTACGAGGCTGCCGCCAAAGCCGCCTTGGCGGCGGGGCCGGCCCCTGCGCCCGGCGCCACCCCGGTCCCCTCACCCTCAGGATCCCCCGGCCCTGATGTCGCAGCGCTCGCCGGCCCGCCCGTGTTCTCCGCCAACTTTTCGTCGCCGGGCGCGTACAACAACAACGGCGGCTCGCCGCCCCTCAGCAACGCGACCCTCGCCGCCTATGATCCGTGGACGGCCGTCGGTGCCTCGCTGGAGGCGCGCTTCGACTGCGGCAACGCCACGCTGCGCGCGGCGGTGGCGGCCTCCCTCCTCGCGTCCCTTAACGCCGCGCTCGGGGCGGCGCCCGGCCAGGTGAGCGGCGCAGGCTGAGGGAAAAGGTCGGGTCTAAGTGACACCAAGTGAGCGAGCCTGAGGAGCCTGGGCGTATTTAATGCTTTAAAGCCTTTGCGTCTTTGCTAGATTAGGCTGTTCGACCTCTTTTTACTTATGTTGTAAAAAATCAAGTTTTGAGCTGTAAATATTAAAATAAATATTGAAGGCCTTTGCCAGACTCGGGCTGAGGGAAAGGCCGGGTGTCAGTGACTAAGTGAATGAGCCTGGGCAGTCTGGGCGTGTTTTACGCCTTGCAGCCCTTGCCAGACTCAGGCGGAGTGAAATGCCGGGTCATCGATTGAGTATTGCTGACTGAGCGCCTGTGAGGTCTAAATTAGCTTTGTGGGGGAGCGGGTCATGACTAATTGAGCGACTGACTGACTGACTGACTGACTGACTGACTGACTGACTGACTGACTGACTGACTGACTGACTGACTGACTGACTGACTGACTGACTGACTGACTGACTGACTGACTGACTGACTGAGCAAGATGAGTGCCATATTGGACCTTCTTTCCTAGAATATTGGCTGGTTAAAGCTTATCAGACCGGCTGACCTGACCCCCATCCTGGCCTGACTTGTGGAATTCACGGACTGATGATCTGCAGGGGGGAGAGATCTGCGCGCCGGGCTTATCATGGAGCAACGCTTCTACACTCTACAATAGAATAAACACCATTACAAGTCAGCAACTCGACCCATAGCCTTCTCTGTCTGCTTCAATATTTCAAGATGTAAGCGCCTAACTTTTTGCGTACTCAAGATCCAGGAAATGCATCCTTTCACTCCCGTTGACGGTCACGATCCAAACCGAGTTGCCGTTGTTTCGGCCAAGCCCCCTAACCTTGCACAAGGTGTCGCTCAAAGGTTCCAGCACGAAATACCCGAGATTGATCGACAAGACCAGCATGGAATCCGACATCAGCAATTTGGCCTGGCTTCCAACTAACGCCAGTTCTTTTGGCATCAGAGGGGAAATATCTATGGGACTCCTGTTGGATAGCTCCCATTCGCCCAAACGTGCGGTCCAGGCGGCTGAAACGGACTGGGGCGAATAACGCTCGCCAAGCAGCATCCCCGCCCCTCTGTTGTGCAAGGCAAAAATCGAACGACCGGAGAGGGTCTTGAATTCCAATTGGTTTTCCTGGGAATCCGTTTTTGAAAAATATCCATTGACCCTCGGGATCATCCTTATCGGAGTCGGTATATCTGGACTGGATATGTAGCTTTGGGCGTCCATGATTATATCCAACCCCCCGAAAACTGAAGTCACCTTGTGCCATTTGCCACCATCCAGATAGATACCCGCCAGGGCGTCAATTTCACCCTGAGGCTTAATCGCCGGCGCCGACGGGAGGGGGACAGGATATGACGGATCCTTCCCTTTCTTGACCTTGAGGGCTAATTTCAAGGTATTTTTGACGATCGAAGCGACAGTACCTGCGCCTGTAGCCGAGTTACTGATGCAGATGGCAGCCAAACCACCTTCAAGCAAAATTTCCATATGGCTATTGGATGAGAGAGTCCCGCCGTTATGCCAGCACAAAGGACCGGCATAGGCCAAATCTGCATCGGACAAAAACCAGGTGATTCCGATGGAGGTGTCAAAATCCAGGGCGACATTTGCGTTTTGCCGGGTCAGCATGGTTGCGATGGTTTGCGGGGCAACTATTTTGACACCGTCCGCTTCGCCCCCGGCCATAACCATGCGGAGGTACTTGGACATGTCCGCTATTGATGCGCGAATGCTTCCGCTGGCAGGAATATTGATCTGAGGTGTACGAACCTCGGTTCCGAGATAATAGTTCTTGGAAATCCGTGTCTCGGCCGGATGGCCGTTCAGATAAAATGAAGATGAGGACATCCCTATACTTTGCAAAAAAACCTTGGAATACGCCATGAAAGTCATCCCTGACGCCGCCTCGATGACCTTCTGCAGCAGACTTATGGCCGTGTTGGAATATGCCCAGACCGTATCCACCGGCCAGGAGGCGGAGTCATTCTTGATCACATCCAGAAGATCGTCGTTAAAGAGTGGATCAAAGATAGTGGTGAACGCCCCGTTGAAAAGGTCGCCGGGAATGCCGGAATGGTGGGTCAACATGGATCGAATGGTGATAGGGGCGCTAATGCCTGGGGAACCAAGTGAAAACGAAGGGATGTACATCGTAACAGGATCATCCAGGCCGACCAGTCCCTTTTCAACAAGCTGCATGACCATAAAACCGGTAAAGGTTTTGGAGCAAGATCCGATCTCAAAGACGCTGTTTTCATCGGCCTTTATGCCGCGTCCCGCATCCGCAAAGCCGAAGCCTTCGGCCCAGACGACCCGCCGGTCGTCAACCAGGCATACGGACAAACCGGTCACCTGGTTGTCGCTCATCTGCTTGGCGATTTCAGCCCGCATGGTCGATATCAACTCGGAATATTCCGCGCCGTGATCGCCGTCGCCGGAGCCGAGGCAACCAGCCAAAGGGGCAGCCACGCCTAACAAAACCAATAATTTCAGGAATTCTCGTCTTTCCATTTACCCACCTCGAAATTTATAAGGTACTGACGGTTGTCAAAACAGAGTTAATCAATAGAGCAGATGACAACCAGATAAAAGATTCCTGGCCTGTTGAGCAGGACGACTGTCATGAAAAGTGGAACGCATGGGGGGCTACGTGCCTATTCTGTAACGCATTTCAAAACCTCAAATCTTTGAGTAGAAGGGGAATTCATGTCGAGGAGCATGGTAATCTAGCACTTCAAGTCGGTTCTGGCCAAGTTTATTTTCCACTTTGGTTTTTTCCGGGGAACCAGATCTGGTTTTCAACAGAGGTAATCTCTGTTACAATCCGTTGCATAGCGTCTTCTTGTATATGTAAGCTGGCTTGTCGGGGAACAAACCTCTCTTACTATATATTTCATGATCATTATTTGATCGGCAGGGTTTTCCCTGATTCTATCTATAGAATTGAAAAATATGCAGAGTAACAACACTTTCAGTAAATTAGAAATTGACTGGGAAAATAATTTGACTAATTATAGCAATCGTGGCCGGTTTTGCCCATGACTGGCGCCTGAAACAGAAGATGAGAGGTTGACCGCAATATGACCAGGGTCGTCTCCGTTATCGCCGCAGAGGCATTGGTGCAGGGGATGCAGCTCACATGACCGCAAAGATCGCTACAGAACTCTTCGGGGAAAGCAGATGAATAAGAATCTATTCAGAAAAGAATCCGTCGACCGGCTTTCATCTCCAGAAGAGCTTGACAAACTGATGCAGGTGACAACCCCGGTCGGATGGCTTGCACTGCTTGCCGCAGGGCTGGTTATTGCGGCTGTCACTGTCTGGGGGTTTTTCGGCAGCATTCCCATTACAGCCAATGGGAGCGGTATCTTCATCAAGAAAGGGGGCGTGTATGAAGTTGTCTCTGAAACCAGCGGGCAAATTTATGAGTTCGGGGTAAAACCGGGTGACAATATTACGGTGGGACAGGTCATTGCAAAGGTCCGCCAGCCGGAACTGACCAATTTGATTAACAGTTGCCGCAAAGAGCTTGAGACATTACGGAAACAGCACCGCCTTCTCTTTACCAACCTCAAGAACAGCAACCTGCTTAACAGCAACTATTCGGAAATCCAGAAGGGAGCTTACCTGAAGAGGATAGAGGACACCAAACGTCAATTGATCTGGTTGAAACGAAAAATAGAAGCGCAGGAAGAGCTGGTAAAAAGTGGAATCATACCAATATCAGATATGATGACGACCAGGCAGCAGTTCGATTCTGCGGAATCGGACATCAAGCAGTTCACCAGCCAGATAGAGCAGCTGTCGGTTCAGAAGAGCAACAGTGAAAACACCAATCAGGAGAAACAGCTCAATTATGAAAAGCAGATTCAGGAAAAGGAGTCGACCCTGACGGAGCTCCAGGCAAAGCATGAACGAAACTCCGTGATCCTCTCCCCGTTCAATGGCAGCGTACTCTCAGCAATGGTTGATAAAGGTTCGGTAGTACAGATGAATACCCCTGTGATCAACCTCTCTTTGACAGGGAAAGATGAGCAGAAATTGAGCGCCACAACGTATGTGACCGCCGCCGAGGCAAAACTGATCCGCAAAGGGATGAAGGCCCAGATATCTCCGATACAGGCAAAAAAGGACGAATACGGCTATATGAAGGGGCGGGTCATGAATACGTCACGCTTCCCTTCAGCTACGGAAGAGCTCATGGATCTGCTACACAACAAGACTCTCGTGGATGAGCTTACGAAAGGGGGGGCCCCGTTCAGAGTGCAGGTGGAACTGGAGCCTGACGCCAATGACGGCTACCAATGGTCATCGAAACGGGGCGGTATGATTAGCATCGACGAAGGCACCCGGTGCAATGCCACGTTTATTGTAAGGGAGCAGAAACCGATAGATATGGTGATTCCTTTTATCAGAAGATATCTCTATGGGATGTAGCCGGAAATGAGTATGGATAGTCTTGAAGCAGCAGTGGTGCGGAACAGGAGACGTCCCGGGCGCATAATAACACCGACCGTGCTCCAGATGGAAGCGGTTGAGTGTGGCGCGGCATCGTTAGGCATGATCCTGGCATTCCACGGGCTGTTTGTCCCCCTTGAAAAACTGCGGCTGGAGTGCGGAGTATCCCGGGATGGCAGCAAGGCGAGCAACATCCTCAAAACGGCTCGCTCCAATGGGTTGATTGCCAAAGGTTTCAGGATGGAACTCGAGGAGTTCTATTCAGCGCAGTTCCCGAATATCGTATTCTGGGGGTTCTGCCATTTTGTCGTAGTAGAGGGGTTCCGCAAAGGTGGAGTATGCCTCAATGATCCGGCGTACGGCCCTCGCTTTGTCACCGATGAGGAGTTTAACAATTTCTTCACCGGTATCGTCCTGACTTTTAAACCGGGCCCGGATTTCAAACCGAGGGGGAGCAGGCCGGACATAGTCCGCTCCCTTCTCTCCCGGCTGGCAGGAACGAAGAGAGCTTTCATCTATCTGACTCTTGCCAGCTTCTTTCTGGTGGTTCCCGGTCTCGTCATCCCTGCGTTTTCAAAGATTTTCGTCGACAACATTCTCGTAGGCGGCCTGAGCTCCTGGATATTCCCGCTCTTGTGGGGCATGGGCTTCACTGCCCTGCTGCGCGGCGTGCTGACCTGGCTGCAACAGTATTTCCTCGTCCGACTTGAGTTCAAATTCGCGGTCACCTCCGCATCACGGTTCTTCTGGCACGTGCTCCACCTCCCGATGGAATTTTTCTCCCAGCGCTATCCGGGAGACATAGCCGGCAGGGTCGGTCTCAATGACCGGATCGCCGGCCTCCTGTCGGGGCAACTCTCCACCAATGCGGTCAATCTGCTGATGATCGTCTTTTATGCCCTGGTCATGGTCTGTTACAATCCTCTCCTGACCCTTGCAGGAATCGTGATTGCGGTCGTCAATTTCATTACTCTCAGATACATCTCTGCCAAACGGGTTGACACCAACAGAAGGCTCCAGCAGGAGGAGGGGAAACTGCTCGGAACAACCATGGACGGTCTGAAGGTGATCGAATCCCTGAAGGCGGGCGGGTCCGAGTCGGACTTTTTTTCCAAATGGGCCGGCTACCAGGCAAAGGTGGTAACTACGCAGCAGGAACTGGGGCTTTCGGGTCTCGTGCTTATCGTGCTCCCGACCTTTTTGACGATGCTTGCAAATGCCCTCATCCTGACCATCGGCGGCATGAAGGTGATTGACGGCTCTATGACCGTCGGCATGCTTGTCGCTTTCCAGACCCTCATGAGCAGTTTCATGGCGCCGGTCAATCAGTTGGTCTCCCTCGGCAGCGCCATGCAGATGGCGGAAGCGGATATCAACCGGCTTGATGATGTGCTGCATTACCAGACAGACCGGCGCTTCAGGCAACGCGTAGCAGTGGACGACCTGGCCGGTCCGCCGGCAAAACTCAATGGCAGGGTGGAACTGCGTAACGTGACCTTCGGATACAGCCGCCTTGAGCCGCCGCTTATCGAAAAACTCAACCTGATTCTGGAACCGGGCGCCAGGGTTGCCATTGTCGGGGCATCCGGGAGCGGAAAATCAACCGTGGCCAAGGTAGTCTCCGGGCTCTACGATCCCTGGGAGGGAGAAATTCTCTTTGACGGCAGACCGGCAGAGAGCATTCACCCCCTGCTGATGAGAAACTCCCTGGCCATGGTCGATCAGGACATATTTCTTTTTGAAGGCACGGTGCGAGAAAACCTGACGATGTGGGACGCCAGTATCCCGGACAGCACCGTTATTATTGCAGCCAAGGATGCAGCTATTCATGAAGAGATTGCGGCCAGGCCGGGCGCCTACGGCAGCAAGGTCGATGAATGGGGAGGCAATTTTAGCGGAGGGCAGCGGCAGCGTCTCGAAATCGCTCGGGCTCTGGCCTCCGAGCCTTCGGTCATGGTCCTAGATGAAGCCACCAGCGCCCTTGATCCGAAAACAGAGATGCTCATAGACGGCAATCTCCGGCGCAGAGGCTGCACCTGCTTGCTAGTCGCACACCGGCTCAGCAGCATCAGAGACTGCGACGAGATTATCGTCCTCGATAACGGCAAGGTTGCCCAGAGGGGAACTCACGAAGAACTCATTCAAAAGGGGGGGCTTTATCTCTCCCTCATCAGTCAAACATAGGCATTGACAGACAGATGGAAATCTCACTGAACGACATAACTGCCGGCGGCGCATCCGTAGAAGTCACCGCCAGCCACCCCCTGCTGTTGAATGAACCGGGCCAGCTCTGGATAGTCACCGGTGGCGTCGTGGAGCTGTTTGCCGTCCGTCTCCGGGGAGGCTACCCGGAAGGTCAACGGCGTCATCTTTTCACGGCTCTCGCAGGGGATGCGCTGTTCGGTATTGCCGGTGAAGCTGTTAACGGCGGGACCGCTCTTCTGGCGGTGGGCGTCATCGGCTCAAAACTTGTTAAAATCAGCCGGGATCGTCTGACCGGCAGCAGAGCAGAGAGTGCAGCCACTTACTCTGCTGGGAAGCTGCTCGACGGCTGGGTGAAGAATCTCCTTTCAGCTGCCCAGGGGAGGGTAGCGGCTCCGCCGGAGCTTTCAACCCCTGTCGCTTCCCTGGCTGAAGAGAGTACCTGGCGTTCACTCGATACATTTCACGCTCAAATATGCCAGAGCATCAGGCTCTCCGTTGAAGAAGAAATTTCGGCGGAAGCCGACCGGCTCCAGAGGCGGGCGGAACAGGACGAACGGGAGATGGCAGGCAGCCTCAGGGCATTCGTTGCACCCGCAGAGACCTGGGGCGACATCCATTCTGATACGCTCGCCGATCCTCTTCTCGGCGCATGCCGGATTGTGGGGAAAGCGCTGGGGATATACGTCAAATATCCCTCCTCTTCAACAATGGAACGACGTCTGAACGACCCCCTCTCCGCCATGGCGCGGGCTTCCGGCATCCGGATCCGCAAACTGGCGCTCAAGGGTGTCTGGTGGAGGAAGAACAACGGTCCCATCCTGGCATTTCTAAAAGAAGGCAACCGGCCGGTGGCGCTTCTGCAGTCGAAACCCGCGTCGTATCAGCTGCATGACCCGACCGCAGTCACCACAGCAGAGGTGGACGACGTAACGGCAGCCACCCTGCAACCGTTCGGTTTCATGCTCTACCGCCCGTTTCCCGAGGGGCCGATAGGTGCATTATCTCTCCTGAAATTTGCAGCTTTCGGAAACCTTCGCGATTTCAGCATGGTTATCCTGATGGGGATTGCCGGCGGCATGCTGGGGCTGGTACTCCCCCTCCTGACCTCCGTTCTGTTTGACGGAATCATCCCGATGGCTCAGACCGGACAGATGGTTCAGGTCGGGCTTGCGCTCTTGGTCAGCGCCATTGCCGGCTCATTATTCAGCATGACCGAAGCTATCGCCCTCCAGAGAATCGAGGGAACAGCGGACGCCTCGCTGCAGGCGGCGATCATGGACCGGCTCTTGACCCTCCCTACAGCTCTGTTCAGAAAATATTCGGTCGGCGACCTGACCAACCGGGTGCTTGGCATAAACAGCATCCGTGAGATTCTGACCGGTACGGTGACCAAAACAGTGCTTGCGAGCGTATTCTCGACCTTCAACCTGCTGCTGCTGTTCTACTACAGCTCATCCCTTGCGGCGACGGCGGTCGGTCTCGTCATTCTGGTCGTCATTGTACTGTCGCTGTTCATGGCGATTGACATCCGCTATCAGAGAGAGCTGATTGCTCGTACGGGCAGGCTTTCGAGCCTGGTATTCCAGTTCATCAGCGGCATCGCCAAGCTTAAGGTTGCGGGAGCCGAGACGCGAGGATATGCCCGCTGGCTGCACGAGTTCCGGCTCCAGTCGTTCTGCCGCCGCAAGACGGGTCTTCTGGGCGGCCATATGGGTACCTTCAACGCCGTATACCCGGTACTGTTCACCATGGCCATATTTGCGCTTTTTCACTTCAGAGACCGCACGCTCAGCACGGGTGAGTTTCTCTCCTTTACCGCCGCGTTCGGCCAGTTCCTTGCCGCAGCCGTCGGACTCTCCACCTCGCTCATCTCCGTAATCCCGGTACTACCGGTGTACGAGCGGGCCAAACCGATCCTCCAGGCTCTGCCGGAGCTTGACAACTGGAAAACGGACCCGGGCGACCTGACGGGAAACATTGAAATCGGGGGGGTCTGTTTTCGCTACGCCAAAGACGGGCCGTTCATTCTGAATGAAATCTCCCTTCAGGTCGGCAGGGGTGAATTCATCGCCATCGTAGGCACCTCAGGCAGCGGCAAATCTACCCTGCTCAGGCTCCTGCTCGGGTTCGAGACCCCGGAGGCAGGCTCGATCTATTACGACAACCAGAATATAGAAACGGTGGATCTTCAGGCGCTGCGCCGCCAGATCGGCGTTGTACTGCAAAGCGGTCAGCTCATGGCGGGAGATATCTATAGCAATATCGTCGGCTCCAACAATCTGAGCCATGAGGAGGCATGGGAAGCCGCCCGCCTGGCAGGTCTGGACAAGGATATCGAGGCAATGCCGATGGGGATGTTCACGGTCATCCCCCCCGGGGGGAGTACCATTTCAGGCGGACAGCGGCAGCGGCTCCTCATTGCCCGGGCCATGGTCACCAAACCGGGGATATTTTTCCTTGACGAAGCTACCAGCGCCCTGGACAACATCACCCAGGCGATCGTTAGCAGCAGCCTGGAAAGCTTCAAGGCGACGCGGCTGGTCATCGCCCATCGGCTGAGCACCATCATCAAGGCAGACCGGATCGTGGTTATGGACAAGGGGAGAATTGTGGAAACCGGAACCTATGATGAGCTGATGGCTCGTGAAGGGCTGTTTGCCGAACTGACAAGGCGGCAGCTGCTCTGAAAAACCTTGGAGGCTCTCCGGCAGAAGCATACGAGCCGGCAGGCAGCTGTTTGACACCCTGTTCCGTACCGGCATGCTTTCCGTCCTTGACCAGAACCCTGTTTCAGCTCCTGACCATCTCTGCTGCGGCAACATAGGAAGGGCCGAAATCCTCTTTACTGCCGGGTGCAGGCTTGGCCGCCTGGAGCTGAAAAGGGGTGCGTTGGCAAATGCTTCTAAAATCGTGGCATTGTCCCGCACAAGGGGAACTTATATCCCGGACTCGGCGACACCCTCCAGTCTGAATTTCTTTAAGGGAGCGTCAGGCATCGGATATACTTTACTGCGAATGGTTTACCCCGAACTCCTTCCGTCACTGCTGCTGTTCGAATAGTCATGGCCGACGTCAAAGACAAGACCATAGATCGTATCAGCATGCAGTTGAAGCTGAAGATTGTGGGCGGCGCATTCATGGGGAGACCGTTCGACCGGCTCACCCTTCAGAGACCCTTCGCGGTAGCCTTCGCTGCGACTAGTCGCATCAAGTCGTCAAGCGCAAAATCGTAGTCGAGCACGTGAAGAGCGGAGTTCGCGGGGGAGAAGGCGAGGTTGGGGAACGGAATGGGATTTTCGTGCGTGTCGGGGGGCCTTGGACGAACGCGGATCTCAAGGTAGTCGCCACTCCCCTGCGTGACGCACTCGCTCGTGTAGAAGTCGCGTAGCAGAACAAATGGTGTCTTGATTGAATCGGGCCACTTGGCCCAGGTGCCGAGAGCAGGTTGGTTCGTTGCCGTGGGGAAGTAGGCCCCCCCGAGACCCCCTTCGCCGCCAGCAAGCGATGCCGGGTTGGTGCAGAGCTGACCTGGCGGTAGTGGCTTGGTCGGGTCCGGCCCGTATTTCTCTGCGAAGGAGCGATACGAGATTACGCAGCCGACCTGATCTTCGGTGGTGCACGCCGGGATGTTGGTGTAGGTGCCGATCAGTGTCGAGAGACCGAAGAGCAACAGGAGAGTCATTCTTATTGGGTGAGCGGCAAATGTTTTCATGGTGGAGTCCCGTACCATCTTGATCAAAAGTCATTATTTTCATGAAAAGGCCAGGAAAGGTGAGATTAGGAGCAATATGCCGGTTGCGATGATGATCTTCAATGTTAGCCCCTTGTATTTGTGCAGCTCAGGCACGCGATAAACAAGATAGGCAGGGATGAGACAGCCGATAAGGCCGAAGATGGGGCTGCATATCGAGGTAAAGGAGAGTACAGGGGCATTCAGCAGGATCGCCCCCCAGGATACCAGGACAGTAAAGAGCAGAATGCCTCTGGAGACTAAATTTTTGTTGATCCTCTCTTCCGGCATGGTTCGGCGCAGAACATTCATGGCAATGCCATGGCACGCTTCACGGAATCCTAGGAATACGCCGAAGTACGCCGTCATAACCGCGAATATGTTAAGGATGAGTGACAATACCTGCACCACCGTGCTCTGCGCTCCGTGACCGGTCATCATCGATGAGACCATCGCCAGCGCCGAGATATTCTCCCTGTAAGCCTCCACTGCGGCATCATGGCCCATCGCCAGGGTAAAGGAGAGTGCGTAAGAGAAAACCACGACAAAGAGAATGCCGAAGGCGATGTTCATCGCCCGCATAGCTCTGTACCGGGCGACTTCTATGGACATTACCTTGGCCCGGTAAGAAATAACCATAGGCGAAAGACTCTGGATAAAAAGGATGGATGTGAGGGTGAAAGGGAGCATGACAATGGATTTTTTGATCAGTTCACCCAGGGGGGGTATCAGACCGACATTTTTCCAACTCCAGGCCGAAACCATTGAAAGACCCAGAAAAGCAACAACGCAAAGCTTGGTCAAAACTAGGCCAGTAGCAACTTTAAACAGAAGCTTTTCCCCGCGAGAGGCCACTGCCACCAGGAAGATAATCAGCGCCAGGCCGTAAAAAGGGTTCTCGGAAAGCAACCTCTTCGTCCAGCCGAAGGTACGGATGAATGAAGCGCTGTCGTTGGTGATTGCCGTAGAATATACGAAAACCCAGATCACCAGCATTACAAAATACAATATTCCAATAGCCATTCCCCAGTTCTTCCCCAGATAGCTGGTTATAACCCCGGGGTAATCGGTGCACTCCCGGGCATCGACCAGGGTGTTCACGAACAGGCGCTGGAACAGGTACATTGCGGGATACCCGATGGCGGATGAGAGCAGGAAGACCCAGAGTCCTGTCAGTCCGACCTGCACGGGGAGAAAAACGATGCCGGCCCCGATAGCCATGCCGATGCTCATGATCACCCAGCCCCAGTCGACACTGTCGAAACGGGTGGCTTCCTTCCACTGCTCTTTGCTCAGCCCCGACATTTTGGCGGCTGACGCCTTTACCGCAAAGTCAGAACCTGTTGTAGGTCCCATTTATTCATCCTTCCCTGACAAGCCGATTTTTTGTATTCGTCCTATGAACGATGCTCTCGCAAATCCTCAGAAAAGCCCCTCCCCCCTGGCCCCCTCCAGAGATAAGGCAATGTAAGGGAGCTGAAGGTATCGATGTCGCATTTCCCGGATGGCTGCTAAGCCTGACCGCTGCGCGGCGTTTTATCCTGAATTATATGGACTACGGTGGAATCGACAAGTTGCATCCCCTCAAGCGAAATCTTGCTCAAGTTGCGGATCGATTCTTCCGCCGACCTACCCAGAACGCCGTCATCTTCGGAGAGCCCGTAACCGCCCAGGGCCATGAATGCAGATCGCATTGCCGCCTCGGCCCCTGTTACGATCTTCATCGAGCAACCGGCTTTGGCGCCGTCGCAGATAATCCCGCAGAGATCGCCTATGACATTGTCAATAGCATAAGTCATTTTCTCGATATCGATCCCGACCTGCTGGTAAACGATGGCAATCGCGGCGGATATGCTGGCCGCAATAGCGCAGCCACAGATAACGGACAGCTCGCCCGTGTAGCTTTTAATGTATGAATTGACGGTGTGGCTCACGGCAATGCTCTCCTGAATGCGAGACAATTCTATCTCCTGATGCCTCCCCACCAGGTAAGGGAGAAGAACGGTGAGCACGCCTTGGTTGCCGGAACCGCCGCTGGTCATAACAGGCTCTGGCAAGCCGCCCATACGCGCATCCACAGCGGAGGCGACTTTTTCCTTGACGCGGTAAAAAAGGTCATCCGCCTTGAGACCCTGTTTCATCATCTGCCGAAGCTGATAAGCGTTCCTCTTTAAATCGACCCCTTTCTCAGCAATCGCCAGGTTCATGTCGATACCTCGCTGGATATAAGAACGCTCCTCATCATCTAAATCTATGACCTCGCGCAGAACCTCTTCCAGCCTCATGTTTTTCATTTTTTCGCGATAAAGATCATTCCTGACCGACTTTTGAGTTGATGTTCCGATGCACGACTTGCCGTCCTTCTCAAGTAGGGCGATATTGGTATGCCCGCCGATGACAACAGCGCGCGCTGTGGAAGCGCCGCCCGTAAGTTTAACCTCGACGTAAAACCGATTTTCGTCCTCTTTGCACAGATAAGAGACCGCTCCGCTATCGATAAGCGCCTGAGCCCTCGCCAGAATATCCGGCGGCACCTCCTTAAGGATTTCGAGCCGCAGCTCCGGTCGTGCAATAATCGCCCCCATAGCCGCCGCTATGAGATTCCCCTTCCGGCCATTGCTGTTTGGAATCGTAACTGCCGCGCCGTTTTTGAATGTGCCGGAGTCAACAACCAGCTCCATTCTATCCACCGGAGCATCAAGCTGTCCGGCAGCCGCTGCAGCCGCATAGGCGCAGGAGATAGGCTCTGTACAGCCGACAGCGGGAAACACCTCATGCTCGAAAATTCTTTTCAATAATTTCATTGATTCCTCCGGGCCCCAAGCAGTTGTCAGCTCTACAGATTGACACTCTTCGGCTTCTCATATATTCCATCGACAATCTTCTTCAAATTCCCGTCCTCTTTTATCCGACTGAACATTTATTCGTCTCTATCGGCTATTTTCCCGAAGGTGCACGAGAATCTTTGCCCGTAAGCAACTCCCGCGCCTGACCGACCCCTGGGTACCTTCTGATTTACTTTTACCAGCCTTCTTGATACGACCTTTATCTCATTTTCCATCAGAGAGTCAGAACCACCTTCCTGCCTGTTCGCAACCTTATCACAAACGTTAATTGGTAGTGATATATTTTAAAACAGGTCCGGGAACCTGCAGGGTTTGGTAAAAATCGTTAACCAGATCCCCAACCAAGATAATTAACCAGCACCTCTCTGATTTCAGGCACTGTCAGCTTCTCTTCAGCCATAACGGGGGTTGCGCAGATCATCGCTGCAATGGCAATAATGAACAACGCTCTTAATGCTGTTTTCATAGTTTGCTTTATTTTTCTCTTTTTCATTTATTTTCCCATCTCAATTAATTCGGACACTTGCCGTTAGTACACCCCTGAGATGGATGTCCACAGCAATGCGAACTCGAATCGCAGTCGTCACCATAATTGGTGCAGCAGCTTCCGCCTTCACAGACATGTACGCATTCAGCATTGCTGGAACATGCCGCGCCATCACGACCTTTATTGGCTGCAAACATAGTTGAGGATGATCCCGCTGCAAATGGATTCGGCGACCCCTCCTTCACACACTCCATCTTTTTACCGGCTGCATTATCAAGTTTATTAACAGACACCCCCTTTTCTGTAACTGCGTTTGCCTTGGGCGCATCCGCTGCATACGAAATACCGGCAATACAGACCAAAACAAGCATTGCTGCCATAACCAGAACTTTCTTGACAGATGACTTTTCCATCTTATCCTCCATAATATATGTTGTTGTCAACCACGCCAGCTATTCTGATCGATGTTGCGTGTAGGGCTTACCTTCTTTGTACAGGCTAAGGCGTCTGGTATATTCCTGTATGGTTGCCTGTACTGCCTTCTCTTTTCGAAGCAGATCCAGCGCCGCCTGATCGGTTTCAACAGCCTGCTTGAAATCGCCTTTCCTTGCCTGAGCAGCCGCCACTGTGTCAAGGTATTGGGCATTCCTGTCGATGCTTACCCCCTTGAGTGCAAAGCGCACCGCCTCCTCTCCGTCATCTTTTTTTGCAGCCAATGTTTCAGACCTGCGCAAGTCTTTAAGCGCCGGCTCGTATAGACCCATCGCGGCAAGAAGTACGGGCAGACAAATCACTTTCACTTTTATCATCTATTCCTCCTCGCACACCCTTTTCAACTTGTCAACTTGGAGGCCTGACCCCATAGCCTAACGACCCCACAGCCTCCCGATTGTCTCCAAGGTGCAATCGGGGGACATAATGCAGTTATTTTCAGGACGTCACCGTGAAATTACCAACTTGCATTATGTCCCCTGAATATTCGACGAGTGCTTCTATTGGGGACCCATAATTCCAATAACTTAAAGACCGGATTCCGGTTCAAATCACCGCAGGAATGACAAATCCCGAGTAGCATCAGAATAGGTTTAAACCCTACTTCTTAACTGCCGGCTTCACCTCAATCGCCAATGCCTCGGTAATGGTAATTACGACCTCGTCTCCGACCTTCACGTTCTTAAGGTTTTTCTTCTCCTCAATCTTAACCACCCTGTATGTTCCGTCAGCCATCTTCAGTGTAACCGTTGTCTTATTCGGGCTGATCGATTCTACAATTGCGGTCACGGTAATCTGAGCGCCGACTATGCCAGCCGGTTTTTCTCCCGGCTTGGAGAGGCGCTCTGCACCAACTCTCTCTGATACCCCTTGCGGAACTTTGCCAGGCTTGTATACCTTGGCTGCTATTGATTCATAATAGGTAAGCTCAATAGTATCACCAACCTTGACTTGGGCAAGATTCTTAACTTCGTCGCCCGCCTTGATGTCAGCTAAATTTCCCTGGGGACCCTTGACTGTGACGATCCGTTTGTCAAAGTCAACAGCCACAACAGTAGCGGTCAGTTGCTTTGTCTCTTCTTTTTTGACTGATGGTTTTACACCTTCAGCAGCAGCTTTTTTCGCTTTTACAGCAGGTTTCGCATCTGCCGCAATCGATGGGGCTGCCAGCGAGAGGGATAACATCGATGCAGCAACAACTACAGCCAACTTTTTGTTCATTTTATTTCTCCTTTTAGATTAGTGGGCAGAGTCTCAATGAGATGCCCCTGGTAAAAAAACGATAGCCGCTTATATATGAGGTAATCTTCAAAAAAATCGGCAACTGATATCTCTACTCATCTGCGAACCTTTACTCTTCAAGGATTGGTGCAGGTATAACTTTCAGCTGAATTCAGATCACCAGCGCCTTTATATCTCGGATAGTTGGGGTGCCGGCAAACAGGCAGTGTACGAAGAACCGCGCCTGTTGTGGCATCTCTCCGGTTATAGACCAATTGTTCAGGGGCACTGTTATTTTCAACCCAATTGGTGATCGCAGTGAACCAGTCTACATCTGTCAAAGCCTCTCCTTTTCCGTGGCTTGCTCCGGGAATAATAAAAAAACGGGTATTGGCTGAGGGATTTGTCAAGCCTGCTCCTTTTGCCATCTCCGTCATTGCAGAATAGTTCCGGAGATGGTCGTTTGCCGACACCAGATTGTCTGCTCCGTCATGCCAGGATATGAGCTTCCTCCCTGAAGCGACAAAGGCTGCCACTTTGCTTTTTTCGGGATCAGCTCCGGCGAGACGAAGGCCATACTGAAAAATCGCGTACTCATTATTCAAGTTGAAAGATTGCTGTTTTGGCAGTGATCTGTACCATGTCGGATCTCCCGTTGCCAGCATGGCATTTCCGCCCCCCAGAATACTCCACCCTTCGATAGCAGAACCCCAGTCAGCCCAGGTAAAGCCGGAATAAACCGTAGTGCCATTCGCAAGTTTAACATCGGACATAATCTCTTTTACTGTCAGAACTTGTGCTGCGGTCAGGCAATTTATCCCCGTTCCGCACTGCAATGTAGCAGGATCAAACGCGCATGCCGATTGATTTGCAATAATTCCATCTTTGACGCCGTCCAGCGCATCACACTCTACGACTGCAGCTGCGGTAACAGCTTTCCACTGGTCTGAGGAGGGCATGGAAGGGGTGCCAGCACGCGCGCCTAAATTCATCCATGCAGCAGTCTGTCCGGCAAGGTCCATCCCCATGCAGCCCGACACAATGCCGTCATATTCCTGGGGCGAGCGACTCGCAGCAACGTAGGCGTTGCGGCCACCGTTGGAACAACCATTAAAGTAGGTATGATCAGGAAGCTTTCCATAGAACGATTTTGCCACGGCTTTAGCGAATTCACGGGTCGTATTGAGAGCATCGTAGGCGTAGTCTTTGGCCGATGTAACACCATCCGGCGTTCCATTTGTCCAGACAAGTGGCGCTGCCTCAGGCGGTGGCGGACTCTGTCGCGTTACCGATGCGCGATTTCCGCCATTAGATGCTGCATAGACCGAACGCCCCGTTTTCAACGCTATGTTCAGATCGGTTAGAGCTCCAGTCGAATCTAATCTGATTGCAGACCTGATTGTTCCGTCCAAGCCGCCTCCACCTTGCTGCCACAATCGTCCGGACCAGCTATTCGGTAGATCTACTTCAATATCCAGATATGGAGCCCTGGTTCCATTGACTTTACAGAAGGGAGGGGTGGTAGCGGACTCGTCGAACCATGTCGTCGAGGTGACGGTTACGTCACCTATTGTTCTACCGGCTATCGCCGAGCAGGTCACCTTCAATTGAGCTCGAGTCGGAGATGAAGAGGACAAAGTGGTGCAACCCGGCAGGTAAAGCAGAGAAACTACGAGGCCGTTCATAATCATTCGAAAAACATTCTTGCGCATATTAAAAGAGACCGCCCGGCAGGTGTATTCGTGGTTTGCGTGCAATGCCGTGATGATACATTAATTTGAAAATTTGTCAACTTGGAGGCCCGGCCCTAATTGGCTTCGATCAGAATAAGCTTCGATACAGAGATACTCTCCAATAAAACTGAGTTTGCATCAGGCGGTTTGGGCTTACAGCCCCAAATCCCCAAATTGCGTTGACAGTAGCTCATACCCGGTGGTATTGTTGCGGCTCTGGAAAAGCAAATTATTACCCCTTTATTTCCAAATCAGAAGCGCAGACGAGAGAGGGATAAGGGGGGGGGTACCGTCCTTAATTTTGGTGAAAGATGAAAAAAACAAGGCAGAAAACAACAATATTCCTGACGATCATCCTTTGTTTCATTGGTTCCTTCCTTCCTTCCTTTGCCGGAGCGCCCCCCTCGACAAAAAACCTCAGTAGTTTGAACGTACACAAAACCGCCGAATGGGAAGGTGAATGGATTTCCGTATCCGCACAAATGGACGCAATCGAAAAAAGGGGTCTCTTCAAGAAAGCGGCGGCAATCTCAAAGGTATATACGGCGAACGAAATCAGGGAATACTTTTCAGCGAATGTTCACACAGATATCCAGCGGGTAAAAATTGAAAAGGGAATCTTCACATTCCTCTCCGCAGAAGGCACAACGGTCATTGGAAAGGCGAGGTACACCTATGAAGGATTTCTGGAAAAGATGCTGGGGGGGCGTGAAGTTCAATGGCATCAATTCAAGCTGGCCGAAGGTTACAGCAAATATCCGATACTGATCTGCTCAGAGCCTTATGGTGTTTTTGGGCAATGGACTCTGCTGAGCCAATTCGGTAGTTTCGCATCGATCAAATCAGGCAATATTGACGCGTACTGGCAATCGATGATGTTTCCCGCCGATTTACCCGCCGAACAGATTGTCGATCTCATCGATACAGCCGAATTTATCGAAAGCGCGCTTTCTCTATTGCCACCCAGGAAATAATTTGTCATCGCTATGAATACACTCTGTCATAAACTCCTGATCGTAGTCGCTTGCTGCCTGACTTTGTCGGGATGTGGAATCATCCGCCCCATCCTGCTAAAGGATACCAAGGAAAGAATCTGTAACCGTAGCGGGGATTTGAAGGAGATCGATGCGGCAGAGATTGCCAGGTCGGTCAGCGAAGGCTTCATTGGGAGCGTTAAATGGAGCTTCGATGAAAAAAAACGCGCCACTGCGGAGATGGTTATTTTTAACACTGTCGAGGGGGACTACGAGATTGTCATTGATTTTCACGAACCATTGGAAAACCTCAGCTTCAGTTCACCGATAGGAAGGCTGAAAGCCGGTCGGCATGAATCGTTCAAGGTAGGTCCCATACCATATGTTTTCGAGCAACCGCTGTTTGCCGAAGTCTCACTCCTCCTCGTTCGAAAAGAAGCGGACGGTAGGAAACTGCTTGTCGATGAAGCCGACACCTTCTTTCTTAAGGATACCGACCTCGTCAACGACAGGGCTCTTACAGGCCTCAATACCGGAGGGCTGAACGCAGAGGGGTTGCTTAATAAATATTCCCCTATTCTGAAGACGGATATCGTAACAAACCCCAACACAGGCATCAGGTTTGTTGATCCCGGGCCCAAGGACATAGCGAAAATCATTGGCGGCGCGCCGGACATCACTACTACAGAACGAGCCATGATTAAAGGCGACCTCTGGGAAGACACGCTGATGTCCGTAACGCCCACGCCCGAGAACATGTCACTGTTTAACGGCCGCAAGGACGACTACTTCATCGATTTACCCCAACCTTTCGACAGCGCTACCAGTCTCTGGCGGTCTATCGTCGACAAGTACCCCAACGCCATTTATGGCCGTGCCGTCAAAACCCCTCTCCTTTGGGGAGGGAAAAGCTATCGTGACGCCGTCATCCTGCAATACTGGCTCCCCTATTACGTCAATCACCTGGCCCTCCTCAAAGTCAACCCCAAAGGGGTAAGCTGGATCTGGAATGCAGGGAACTACCATGAAGGTGAGGTCGAAAATATCTCCATCGCGCTCATTCCGGGCAAAAATGGACTCGAACCATTGTGCGCCTCTTACGCCAAGCATCTCAAAGGCACGGCCGAGCCATGGGAGAACGTGAGGAAGCACGCCCCGTATGGCACACCGACATCACACCCCGTCGTCTACGTAGCCAACGGTTCACACGCCTCGTTTTTCACAACCGACAAGAGAGAGGCGACTTGCGGGACGAGCATAGACGCCGATATGCACTCCGGAGGTGGATTCTGGTACGGAGATAAGTCATGCGATTCTGATCTGGGAAAGGTGAAAGTGCTCCCCAATGTCAACGGAATCAAGGGGGGAGATGAGTTTGATTTTCTGCTTTTCACCGGGCGTTTCGGAGGCTCATACATCCAGGGGGCTGTCAACCAGTTCAACCGCAGTCCATATCTCTTCCCCTATGTCGTCTATCCGAAATTTTCAATCACCGGTAATTGGGTTGCCGGGTCAGGCGTGCACAGATGGATAGATCCAGCTGGAGAGATTCAATATTCCGAGGCCATCCCGTCCAATCTTGGATTTGATCATCGGAACGCCAGGTTCATGTTCGATACATCCAATGTCAGGATCGGGAAGGAGGGTGGTCAAATCAGCATTAAAAATCTTGGTTTCATCTCCGAGAATTCTGGCAACTCCCCTGCCGAATCGATATTGATACATTTCAAGGATCAACATGGCAATCTCAAACCGTGTGCAAAATTCGACTACCGGGGAACTCCGCCGGCGAATATATTTGTTCCCTTGGAGGCTATTCACGACGGAACAATCGAACTGGTCGCCTGCGACATCGTGCCGCCGCTTCCGGCAAAATTTCCTCTGAAACCGTACATTCACACCGACTTGTCAGACTATTTCCGCACAACGTCAACCACCTTGATCGTGAAGGAGAGATAACTACTGGGGTGACCTCGTCCCGTATGACAACTCTGAGCTGGCTCAGACTTCCCCATCGAGGACAAGGTAGTCAAGGATATTCGTCATCAGCCCATTTATTTCGGCATAGTTGTCAACTGGTACGCCCCGTAGCGCCGATTCGGTCTGAGATTAGCCGGACAGAGGGGCAGGTGGCCGGGGGGGATAGCCGGGCTTCGATGGATCGTGCTGCGTCCTGACAAGGACGCGCCGATACCCCTCCGGCAAAATCCGGTAGTCGACCGTTTACGAAATGCTTAGGTTTGTTTATCTGGTTTTGTCAAATCTGTAACTCTGAGACCTATCTCCCACACTTGACTCAATTGCGTCGAAGCTGTGCAATAACATAGTCATAGAATGCATTTTTATCCTTGATGTTCAGTATGACACTCGCCTCCCTGCCATTTGCATTCCGGGTAATCGAACCCTGCATGTACCCTTCCGTTTCTATGGCAAGCCGCATCAAAACCGGGGGGTCAAAGATGTCCGGGCGGGCGAGATAGACCGAGGTGAGAGAGTTCCACATCTCAAAATATGGCTGCCCCTCGACAAGACTGTACAGCCCCAGTACCAGGTTCGAGTAACGGAATGCGGGCCCCTGAGCCTTGAGCGCTGCCATGAACTCCGTTGTCAGCTTGGCCTGATCTGTGACATCAAGCGGAAACAGGATCAGCGGAAACGAGGTATTCTTGAAGATCCAATCCACTGCGTAGGGGTCCCAGTAGGCGTTCCACTCTGCCTTGGGGTTGGCCAGTTCAGGGGGGATGGTATTTGGATCAAGATTACCCGGAACATCTATCGCTCCCCCCATCCAAATCACCCTTTTTATCCCTCTTTCAAGCCTTCTGTTCTCTTTGAGTACGGTGCTTAACGGGGTGAACGGATCGGTTATCAGCAGAGTAACAGGGTTGTTTTCGGCAATCGCCCGGGTAAGCTGCTCTTTCAGAAAACTTTCACCGGAGATGTAGGAGGAGGGCCACTGCGGATTGTCAGAATATCCTCGCAGGATGGCGGAGTTGTAAACTTTGATGGAATCTTTGCGATAATTCATCGGAAAGGGGTTCCAACCCCTCGCCTCGCTCAAGGTTATAGGGCTAGATGTTCTGTTAATGTATGACTGCACCTTCCACTGGTTCTGCATAGCGTAACTATAAATACAGTCGGAGTTTGTAGTAATGTTCCCCCGGTAATCGATGTTGCCCATGGTGAACAACAGTATTGACGCCACATGGTCATCAATGGTTCCGCCGCTAATGAATATCACTGGCTCTTTTACGGAAGGAGCGGAATGGGCGCTGTCAGTGCATCCTGAACAGAGGGAGATCAGAGAGGATAAAACTAAAAACATGGTGGCAACCTTTCCATTAATCATCCTTTCAACTCCTTTCGTTCAGGTAAATGGTTTTTATAGACTTTACAATGGCTTAATTTTCGGTAAAACGGCCTGCATTATCAAGGCGTCATCTTGATCGGCCAGGCAGTTTCCAACCCCTCGGGATAAAAATTCTCCCTGGTACGGTTGAAATAGCCGTACTGAATCCGGGGAAAGGCCTTCTTCACCACTTCCATCATCCGGTACATGCCGATCCCTTTCCCCTTGACCCGAAGTTGCTCATTATAATAATCGGGATCGATCGACAGGTTGCGCATCTGGATCATGTCAACCCCGGTAGCGGCAATAAACTCGAGCAGGGCTGCCACTTCATCCGGATGATCGTTAAGACCAGGGGAGACCAGATAGTTTATCATGGTGAACAGCCCCTTTTCCCTCGCTACCCCCACCGATTCCTTCACGTCGGCAAAGCTGTATCCTACCGGTCGGTAGTAACGGTTATAGAATTCCTCCCGTACCGAATTCAGAGAGAAGCGCATGGAATCGATACCCGTATCGCAGAGCATCCTGACCTTGTCTGGAAGGGAACCGTTGCTGTTGAAATTGACAGTGCCGACAGAGGTAGCCTTGCGCAGTTTCCTTGTGGCTTCGGCAATTGTATCCGCCTGGAGGATCGGGTCCCCCTCGCATCCCTGACCGTAGGAGACGATCGGTTCCGGCGCATGCAGCAGGTGCGGCAGCGCCAGTTCGACAATCTCCTCGGGGGTCGGGACGAACAGTATCCGCTCGTGATTTGCCGGACAACATTCCGAAGGCTGCAGGCTGATGCAGCCAAGACAGCGGGAATTGCAGACCGGTGAGGTCGGCAACGGCGCCTCCCATCGACGGTAAAAGAGGTTTTTGGCAGCGAAACAGTGGTAATCGAGGGCACATCGGGCGAGTTGCTCCAGAAGGCGGTTATCGGGCATCTCCCGCAGCAGCTTGCGGACCAACGGATCAAGCAGGCGGTCATCGTAGTTGGTCGGGTTCCAGTTTTCGTTGGTATCCACACGGTTTGCAGCCACGACAAAACGCTCCTCTTCCTCATCCCAGCCGACGGCGGTGTAGGACCAGAGGGGAAGGTGCACCTTTTTACGGCTGTAGTCACAGGCCGGCAGCAGGGTCCGGACATAACCGGGCGCCATGAATGCCGAAACCGCCTGTACCTTTACCTGTCGCCCTCCGCCACGGGTGAAGGCAACCGGGGTAAAGCTGCGCAGCCTGCAATCCCAGGCAAGCGGCGGAGTATCCGGAATGGTAAAAAGCCTGCTGTCAGGCGGCAAGGGAATCAGTTCTACATCTTCCGGCACTACCGCTTCAGTACCGTTCATCCCGGCCATGAAAAGTTCCGGGTGATCGTAAATGTTTCCCTTTGCGTCGGCATACACCAGTTTAGGCATTTTTCTTCGTTTCATTATTCTGTTAATATCCTTTTGAAAGAGGCTAGGGGATGACAATCTTTTTGCAAGAGCCTCAAAGTAATAAATTCTGGATTTGTTTTCTTGATTTTGAATAGAATATCAAACTTGATACTTATAACTCGCAGAGTTAAGAGTGTCCATGGAAAACAGACAAACATTTATATTACCTGGCTTCCATCCGGAAACTCTGGATCAGAAGCTATCGGTTGCCGATTCGGAAAGCGGGAATTTTTGCTACCGGCAAGGGAATCAAGGGGTTGCTCCGAGGCGGACATCGGTACGCCGCACAAGTAGGCAGAAAGAATGGCCGGGCCAGGTTGAAAATTGCTCCTTGGCATCTTTCTCTGGCAATGAAAAAGAGTATCCGCTACAATAATCCCATGAAACTGCTTCTGACAACACTGCATGCCAAGTACGCCCATTCCTCCCTGGCGTTGCCCTGCCTGGCCGTCGCATGCGAAGGGATCCCTGGGGTAGATATCACTATTCTCGAGCTTACCATTAACGAGCAGCACGATCTCTCTTTAAGCAGGATTGTCTCCGAAGCAGCCGATATCGTGGCCTTTTCCTGCTACATCTGGAACATTAACCAGACGCTGAGGCTGGCATCGGATCTGAAAAAGGTCTGCCCGGAGACTTTTCTGCTTTTGGGGGGGCCGGAAGTCTCCTTCAATTCTGCTGAAGTTCTCCAGAAAAACCGCGCGATCGATTGCATTATTATGGGAGAGGGGGAAGAGACTTTTCGCAAACTTGTCGAGAAGCTGCAACAGTCCGGCATGGACAAAGCCCCCCTGCGCACCTTCTCTTCCGGGATCGCCTTCCGCAGCGGGGACGATATCATCGTAACTTCTGACGCCGGTTCTATCGCCGCTCTTGACGACATTCCCTCCCCCTTCAGCGCCGGGCTCGTGAAGATGGAAAAACCTCTGATCTACCTCGAAACATCCAGGGGATGCCCCTTTTCCTGCGCCTTCTGCATCTCTTCGATAGAAACTGGGGTACGTTCGTTCTCCATGGAGCGAATAGTGCGGGACCTCTCATACCTCATGGAAAATAATGCGTTAACCGTAAAGCTGGTCGACCGGACCTTCAATTACGATGCTAAACGGGCAAACGAAATATGGGGCTTTATCCTGCAGCAGAACCGTAACAGCCGTTTTCATTTTGAAATTGCCGCCGACCTGCTGACCAGTGAAAATATCACCCTGCTGCAAAAGGTCCCCCCCGGACTTTTTCGTTTCGAGATCGGGGTACAGTCTGGAGAAGGAGAGACCCTGGTCAGGGTGGGGAGAGAAACAAACCTTGTAAAACTGTTTGCCAACGTGGAATTTTTGCGGGAAAGAACCGGAATAGTCATCCATTTGGACCTGGTGGCCGGGCTGCCCCACGAGGATTTTACCGGCTTTCTTCACTCTCTCCAGCGCCTTTTTGCCGTACTCCCCCAGCATATACAGGTGGAACCACTCAAGGTTCTGAAGGGCTCGCCAATGGAGTCGATAGCGCTGGAGGAAGGATATCAATTTTCCGATTACCCGCCATACAAGATCCTCAAAACCCCATGGCTCTCCTACCGCGAAATAACCCGCGTTGAAAAGATCTCCAGACTGCTTGACCTCTTCTACAACAGCGGTAAATTCCGCACAACCATGCAAGCCGTCGCAGAACGGGTCGAGCTGGCGTACTTTTTCGATGCACTGGCTCACTTCACACAAATTAACAAGATATCCGGCGACCTGTCACAACCTGGACTGTTCGGCTTTTTCCGGCAATTTATAACCAGTTATTTTGAGGGGGAGGCAGAGGAATCGATTACGGATGTCCTTTTCTATGACTTCTGCCTGAGCGAATATCCCGCTTCGGGAGCGCTCGCCATATTTTGGGGACCGGACAGGGAAAGCCCTCAAGCGACAAAGGGAAGGGGCGAAACAACCGATATCGTCAAGACCCTTGACATCAAAAAAGGTTGTAAAACTAGAACTTACCTGCAGCAGTTCAAAAACGACTACAGCTCCTCTCCATGGGGAAAAGGGGAGGCAGAAATTCTCTTCGTATATATCTCCGGTCCCGGTCTGGGGCTACGTGTCAAAACAGTGGAGCTCTCTGAAGGCCGGGTGGCGAGAGCAACTCCACCATCTCTTCATGGATAAGACCATTGCTGGCCAAGATCCGGTGGTCATAAAGGGAAGTGGGTTCTCCCGAATAACCGGTAACCCTTCCCCCTGCTTCCGCCACCAGTAATTTCCCCGCCGCTATGTCCCACGGCTTGATTTTGCACTCCCAGTAGCCGTCCAGTCTGCCCGCCGCGACGTACGCCAGGTCGAGGGCAGCCGCACCGGCCCGGCGAACGGCCCGTGCCAAGAGCTGAAAATTTACAAAATTGGCAAAATTGTTTTCGTTGTCTCGGGTTTTGTCATATGGAAATCCGGTGGCCAGAAGAGAACTTCCGAGTGGATGACGGCTGGAGACATGCAACCCCCTTCCGTTCAGGAAAGAACCTTCTCCCTTTACTGCGGTAAAAAGCTCATTCATCATCGGATGGTAGATAACACCCAACTTGACGTCTCCCTCGATCTCAAGGGCAATGGAGACGCAAAACCAGGGGAAACCATGGGCATAGTTGGTGGTCCCGTCCAGCGGGTCTATAATCCACTTTAAGGGTGATGAAAAAGAGGTATACGATTTTTCCTCAGCAAGTATGTCGCATTGCGGATATTCCCGGCGAACAGCAGCGACAATCAATTCTTCACATATCCGATCCACTTCGGTAACGAGATTTTTATCCCCCTTGAATTCAATTGCAAGTTCAGAGCAGAGCCTGTCACGCTGTATAGATCCGGCAGCCTTGGCCGCGCTTATCGCAATATCAAGACAGTTGTACAGATCAAAATCATTATTCATAAAAGGCCTTTTACCGCAGCCGCCGCCCAAAACTGAGGAAGGTAGCCGATTGCAGCACAATTAAAATCCGACATCCTTGTTAATAGTAACAAAAAGAAGATCCGCTGGCAACCTTGCGGGGATATTACATCCTTCTTAAATTCCGGACGGTTATATTTCGAGCGGCTCAGCAGGTTTTATCGGCAACAGCAGGGTAAAAGAGGTGCCTTCTCCTTCGATACTTTCAACTTCCATACGCCCACCCAGCGCCTCCATAATTTTGATGGTAATAAAGAGGCCGAGGCCGGTACCCTCTCCAGGCTGCTTGGTGCTGAAAAATGGTTCGTAAATCCTTTCCATAACAGCATCAGGAATTCCGGGGCCAAGGCGGCGTTTTTCACAGTTACAGACTGAGAAAGCCGCCTGAAACAGGCGGCTTTCTGGACAGAACAGTTCCAGTCTTTCCAATTATTGAAGACCTTATGCCGCGATATTGATCAGAACAGATTATATCCCGATTCGGAGTGCTGAGTCTGGTCAAGACCGACAATCTCGTCTTCTTTTTCAACCCTGAGGCCGATGGTCTTATCGATGATGAAAGCGAGGATACAGGTCACGATAAAGGCGTAAGCAGCCGAAGCGCCCACCGCCAGCAACTGGGTGAGGAGTTGCTTGACATTACCCATAATCAGGCCGGTAGCGCCTACCGTGGCAAAGACACCGGTAGCGATTGCGCCGAAAGTTCCTCCGACCCCGTGAACGCCGAATGCATCAAGGGAATCGTCATATTTCAGCTTGGCCTTGACTAGAACTGCTCCATAACAGACAACTCCGACAGCCAGACCGATGACGATGCCCCACCCCGGGGTCACAAAACCTGCAGCAGGAGTAATACCAACCAACCCCGCGACAACGCCGGAACCGAAACCTAGGGCGCTTGGCTTGCCGGAATGAATCCACTCGGCAAACATCCAGGAAAGACCGGCGGCAGCGGGTGCTACCGTGGTATTTGTGAAGGCGAGAGCGGCAAGACCATTCGAGGCAACTGCGCTTCCGGCATTGAAACCGTACCAGCCAAACCAGAGTAGACCTACACCAAGCAGAGTAAGGGGCAAGGAATGGGGTGCCATCCGCTCATGGGGAAAGCCGTGACGCTTGCCAAGGAAAAGGATCAGCGCCAGGGCAGAGATACCGGAAGAAAGGTGGACAACTGTTCCGCCGGCAAAATCCAAGGCGTTAGGGAGCCCAGCATACTTTTCCATCTGCATAAGCCAGCCACCGCCCCATACCCAGTGCGCGATCGGATCGTATACCAGGGTTGTCCAGAGAATAGCGAAGAGACACCATGCTGAAAACTTCATCCGCTCGGCAATCGCTCCGGAAACCAGACCGATGGTGATTATCGCGAACATCATCTGGAACATTACAAAAACATACTCCGGAATCGCATTGGCTGAGGTGGGAATATACTGGAACAGGGTTTCAGGGGTTATCCCGTTCAGCATCACCTTCCCAAGACCGCCAATGAAATCATTGCCTGGTCCGAAAGAGAGACTATAGCCTATAACCACAAACTGGATTCCCACAATTCCCATCACCACAAACGAATGCATAATGGTCGAAAGTACGTTCTTCGAGCGAACCATACCACCGTAGAAGAAGGCCAGACCTGGGGTCATGAGGAGTACCATCGCCGAAGAAATGAGCATCCATGCGGTATCACCGGTATTGAGTATCGCTGCCGGGTTGGCAGGGGGTGCTGCGACCTTTGCCACTTCTCCTGCAAGCGCCACAAGCGGCATCAGAACGGCTGCCGTTCCAGCCAAAAGAGTTGTCAACAAACCTTTGATTTTCATAAATACCTCCACTGTTTATATATATCTGTCCGTTAAAGTAAATTTCTAGAGTGCCACGTCCCCTTTTTCACCGGTCCGGATCCGTACCACACCCTCCAACGGGAGGACGAAGATTTTACCATCGCCGATACGGCCTGTTTTTGCGGCATTTTCGATAGTTTCTATAACCTTGGCTACGATCTCGTCAGGGACTGCAATCTCCAGTTTAACCTTGGGAATAAAGTCTACGACATATTCGGCGCCTCGATAGAGTTCGGTATGCCCTTTCTGTCGGCCGAAACCCTTTACCTCGCTGACCGTTATTCCCATGATCCCTATATCGTTCAGCGCCTCTTTGACTTCGTCCAGCTTAAACGGCTTTATTATAGCTTCTATCAGTTTCATTTTTTACCTCCATTTTCTCTCTGATCGCCTTTGATTTATATTTCCTTTGAACAGACTGCTACAGCTGGCGCTTTAACTATCAGGGGAAATTGATGTCCAGCTGTGTGGTAAATGTATTTTTTCCAGCGAGTGCAATTTCCTTGTATATGCCATAGCCAAAGATGACCGATACATTTTTTGAGAACGCCCAGGAGGCGCCGAAGCTTACCGCACCATCGACGTTGTTACCACCCATGTAGTCGACCGCCAGCCAGAGTTTGTCTGAAATCTCGCTCATGGTCCTGTCCCAGGAGAGGAGGACTCCATTGTTGGCGTTAGTTCCTCCATTCGGATCGCACAAGGCCCGTGCTCCACCGCGATAGTAACCTGCGGAAAGTCTTCCCAGAGATGGAACTGCGCCGATGGCCGGGAGGGTCCTGGCAACAAGCCCGTAGACAATATTCTGTCCCGACACTACTAATGGCGCGTTATCATCCAATTGTGACGGCCCGATGTTATACATACCGACGGCGATGGCAGGAGAAAACTTGAACAGGGAATCTTCAGGGGTTCCGAGTTTAACATTGGCGCTCCAGGGATGATTGTCGTTAGGATTCCCGGCCATTGACAGAAAGTCGAAGCCGATTTCCATCTGGAGCTTTTCAAAGGGAAGTACCCCCACGGTCAGACCGATATCCATTACGTTTGCGTCCCTGCCAGTGACACTATTCGGATTAGAAGCGGCACGAAAATAGTTGTCGATTCCGAGATGGACCGTCTTGTAGGCCTGAATATCCGTTGATGGGATCCAGATCTGTGTTGAGGGGGTTGCCAGGGCAGCCCCTGAGGTTACAACCAGAAGCGAAATTGCCAGCATAAGAATCTTTGTAATCTTTTTCATTGTGGACTCCTTAGTAATTTAATGTTAAAACCAGACATCAACCGAAGTAAATATGGTTCCATCATCCTATCCAACCAAAAACCGGCACCCCCCTTTCAATCATTAAAAATCTAACCCCGATAAACGGGATACGCTATCTGTCTACTCTCTTAGCATAAGTTGTGCCAGCGTTTTACAAAACAAATTTCATAATGTTTTCAATCTGTTACAGTAAGGGTAGTCAAAAACAAAATGAAAATGGGGCCCAGTCAAATCCTGGGCCCCATTTATTGCACATTATTTATGCAGCTGACGCTAAATATTATTCAGAAACAAAACCGGATCAAACGCACCCCCCCAATCTGCAAATCCCCCCTGAGACTCTGCGGGGAACAATTAATGATAGAGAACCGATTCGTGCAGCCTGCGCAGTTCATTATCGTTCAACGGTCTTTTTACCCTTTGAACTGCAGACCTTACCTGCTCCATCAGAGATGAAGCATCTTCCCTGGAGATTGTTATCCCGATCCGACTAAAACGCTCCAGAAGCCCACTGGTCCCGGAATGCTTGCCAAGCACCAGATGACGGCTGAGCCCTACTTCGGCGGGATCAAAGCCTCCATAGTTAAGCGGGTTTTTGATGACGCCATCGGTATGCAGGCCCGACTCGTGTGAAAAGACCTTTTCTCCAACCACCGCCTTCCAACTCGGCACCGGCCAGCGTGAGGCCTTGCCGACAAAGCGCGAAATTTTGCAAAACCTCTGGGGACCGCACTTGATATTGCACCGAGGGGCAACCGGCAGGTGCATACGGCCGTTTTTGTGATGATCCCCTCCAAAACAGGGATCCCCCTCTATCTTTTTCTCCTTGCATGATGTTGCAATAATTTTCTCCTTTCCACGTCACCGGCCAGCCGTCCTGTTCGGTTAATAGAGAAAGCCCGGCAGAGGATTCTCTATCGGGCTTCATTGCCGCCGGGAATTATTTTATTTTTCAGATCTGTAACGCATTAAACGTGCACGAAATTTCAGAACTGACCGGCCGGTTGCTCGAACTATCTCCGTCGAACAGTGGACCATATCAATATCAGACCCGAAATGCGTATTCTCATACGGAAGCGTGATAAGGGGAGAAAATAGAATGTAGTGAATGATCAGACAAGACAAGACAAGACAAGACAAGACAAGACAAGACAAGACAAGACAAGACAAGACAAGACAAGACAAGGAGATGAGATTGTGGATAATCAGAACAGGAAGAAGCGCGGATAGCACTTTCCGCGCTCTACCGTCCGGGAAGCTTGTACGACACTTTCCCGGCAGGAACCTGAAAGATAAATTTCAGCCCAGATAAACGTTGCAGTTTCTTGCCCTGTTTGCCAAGATCGTTGGATCGAGAACCTCACCACAGCATGTGCATTTCCATGCATAAAACGACCGGACAAAATCGTAGTACTTCTCAGAAAACATTCGGCCTCTGCATTTTGGACATTTCATAACATTTCCCCCCGAGCATCAGCGAAATAACCATGATAGTGTTGACTACCATACATCATGCATGCCAAGAGAGTAGAGAGTTTGCCAGCACGGCACTCCATGCCCGGATCCAGAGCTGATAAATTTAACAATTCATTATAGTTATCTTTTATTAAAAAATTTTTCCAATTGCTTGATTTTATTTTTCCCCGTGCCAGGAACCCTTTGAAGATCTGAAACAGACCTGTAATCGCCATTTATTTGACGGTCGCTCAAAATCCGCAAAGCCATTACAGGGCCAATTCCGGGCAAGGAGTCCCAATCCTCAGCATCCATCCGGTTAATATCCAGAGGAATACCTAGTATGATCTTTTCGTTGACCGGCATCTTCTTGACTGTAACATCAATACGTTGACCAGAATCACGGAGCATTTCCAGAACATCTCCGCTCATTAATTCCTGACCCTGCGAAAGACCTCTCACCCTCTTCTGCTCTCCCGAAGGTACCGCCATTTTTATGACGGTCTCGAGAGCAGACTCTTCAGGGAGCAGATAAATACCCGGGAACAGAACATTTCCGGTAATTTTCACTTTTATCCCAACAGGGTGATCACGCAAAAAAGCCACCGGACCAGCTTTATGCTCAGTCCCGTGGCTTCTTATGTATAGCAGTACCGCTAATGCAAGCATCATCGCCCAGAGTACCAGACGTCGCAGACGCTCCCTCATTTCCGGGCCAATTCCGCCTCTTCATCCTTATGCAGTTTGTATTCGATACTGTCAATAAGGGCATGATAAGAAGCATCAATTATATTTTCGGATACCCCGACTGTCCCCCAACGGTGTTCCTTGTCTCCCGACTCGATCAAAACCCTGGTTACCGAGGCAGTGCCCTGACCACTTGCAAGAACTCGAACCTTGTAATCGATCAATCTGACTTCTTTCAACTTTGGATAAAACTTTTCGAGGGCCTTCCGTAACGCATTGTCAAGAGCATTGACCGGTCCGCTTCCTTCCGCCGCGGTATGCTCGATCTTACCACTGACCTTTACCATTATCGTTGCTTCCGAGAGGGGCTTCTGACCCTCCTGCCTTATCTCGTCAATAACACGGAAGCCGATAATCGAAAAGAATTTTTTATGGGTTCCAAGTGCCCGTTTCATAAGGAGTTCAAAAGAGGCCTCCGCCCCTTCGAACTGGTAGCCGCGGTTTTCCATTTCCTTTATATTGTCAAGTATTTCAATGGTTACCGGATCCTTGCTGTCCAGGTTTATCTTGAACTCCTCTGCTTTAGCGAGAATATTTGCACGTCCGGAGAGGTCTGAAATGAGTATCCGGGTGGCATTACCGACCAGTTCCGGACGGATATGCTCATATGTTTCGGGGTGCCGTTGAATAGCGCTGACATGTACGCCCCCCTTGTGGGCAAAGGCAGAATTCCCTACATATGACTGGTGCTTGTTCGGCGCCAGATTAGCGAGTTCGTAAACAAAGCGGGAGAGGTCAGTCAACTTTTTCAACTGGCTATCTGAAATACAATCGACCTTCATTTTCAACTTCAAGGCGGGAATGATCGAACAGAGGTTGGCGTTCCCGCAACGCTCGCCGAAGCCGTTGATTGTCCCCTGGACTTGGACCACCCCCATATTAACAGCATGCAGGGAATTTGCCGTAGCACACTCGGAATCGTTATGGGTATGGATGCCCAGCGGAGTACTTATCTGCTTCTGCACATCCAGTATGATCTGTTCCAGCTCAAAAGGCATGGTACCGCCATTGGTGTCGCACAGCACGATGCAATCGACCCTGGCAGCCTCTGCCGCGAGGAGAGTCTTTATGGCATATTCGGGATTAGCCTTATAACCGTCAAAAAAGTGCTCGGCATCATAAAACAGCTCGGGCGTGCGCGATTTGAGGTATTCCAGTGAATCAAAAATCAGGTCCAGATTCTCTTCGAGGGAAATACGGAGCGCCTCACGGACCTGGAAATCCCAGGTCTTCCCGAAAATGGTTACGGCATCGGTTTCCGCCTGCAGCAGGGTCCGGATATTCAGGTCTTTTTCGGGTGTTGTTTTCGCCCGGCGGGTCGACCCAAATGCCGCAATTTTAGCCTGAATGAGTTTTCCCTTTTTTATTTCCCTGAAAAACGCCACATCTTTAGGGTTGCTCCCCGGCCAGCCACCTTCAATATAGTGGATTCCAGCTTCATCGAGTTTTCGAGCGATACGGAGCTTGTCTTCCAGAAGAAACGAGATGTCTTCCGCCTGGGTGCCATCACGCAAGGTCGTGTCATAGAGTTTAATCAGGCGCATAAGTGTACCTTCTCAGAGTTCATTGTTCTCCTGCCTCCCCTGCGGGGTTATTCCGGCCGTACATCTTTACCGGCAAGGCCGAAGGCATCGTGAAGCACCCTGACCGCCAGCTCGGAATACTTGGCATCCAGAATGACCGATATCTTGATTTCGGAGGTTGAAATCATCTGGATGTTGATCCCCTCTTTGGCAAGCGTCTCAAACATCCTTGTCGCCACCCCCGCATGGTTTCTCATCCCTAATCCGACGATTGAAACTTTTGCAATGCTTTCATCGGTCAGAACATCTTTAGCATCTATTTCCCTTGCGGCCTCCTTTGTGATGAGAAGCGCTTTTTTGAAATCGGACTTGGTTACCGTAAAGGTAAAATCGGTGTGGCCATCCTCACTCACATTCTGCACTATCATATCCACTGATATATTGGCATCAGCCAGGGGAGAAAGGAGACGGGCGGCAATACCGGGTTTATCCGGGACCCTCATCACGGCAATCTTTGTTTCATCCTTTGCATAAGTAATCCCCGAAACGAGAATCGACTCCATATTTTTATCCTCCTTGGTAACCAAAGTTCCCGCAGTGTCATTAAAACTCGAACGGACATGCACGGTTACATTGTATTTCTTTGCAAACTGCACGGAACGAATCTGAAGGACCTTTGCCCCCAGGCTGGCAAGTTCGAGCATTTCATCATAAGAGATTTTCTCAATCTTTCTGGCATCATTACAGATGTTCGGGTCCGTGGTATAAACACCGTCGACATCGGTAAATATCTCACAGAGATCAGCCTTTAAAGCAGCGGCAAGCGCAACGGCGGATGTATCGGAGCCGCCCCGGCCGAGTGTCGTCAGGTTGGCATCCTGGTCGACACCCTGGAAACCGGCTACAACGATGATAGTGCCAGCCTTCAGATCGGCATGTATTTTTTTGTCACTGATCCTTTTAATGCGCGCCTTGCCGAAAGAACTGTCGGTAACAATCGGAACCTGTGATCCGAGGTACGATCTGGCCTTATACCCCATAGATTTCAAGCACATCGCAAGCAGTGCAACGGTAACCTGCTCTCCAGTCGCGACGAGAACATCATATTCGCGGCTGTCAGGAAACTCGCTCACCTGGTTGGCAAGCGCAACCAGCCTGTTTGTTTCCCCGGACATGGCGGAAACCACCACTACGAGATCATTGCCGGCGTCATAGGTTTTGGCGACCCGCTCGGCCACATTTCGAATGCGTTCAATGTCGCCCACCGAGGTACCACCGTACTTTTGCACTACCAGAGCCATGGAGATTCTCCTCATCATCAGCAGATTATGAAAACAGGGCAAATCTTCAAGAGAAAAGATTGCCGGTAAAAAGTTCAGGCTAGCGTCTCAAATCAATCAAACGATCCTACCCCCCCCCGGAAAAGCATCCTCAGCAGTTCCAGATAGCGGTCTCCAAAACCTTCAAACAAAATAGTACGCCCTTCTCCCCCCTCATGGCAGAAGGAAATTTTCAGGAATTCGTCGGGAAGTTCGCTAACCAGCCGTTCCGCCCATTCCACAAGACAAATCCCCTGACCGGAAAAATATTCCTCAAAACCGAGCTCCGTAACATCGGAATCTCCACCCAACCGGTACAAATCAAAATGATAGAGAGGAAAAGCGCCTGAATATTCATTCATGATAGTGTATGTAGGGCTGGTCACTCGGGTAGAGGTCCCAACCCCCATCCCGAGGGCAACCCCCTGGGCAAACCGGGTTTTACCTGAACCGAGATCTCCATAGAGAGCCACAAAATCACCGGGACGCAACATCTTGCCGACTTTTTCACCGAGGACTATCGTTTCCGTTTCATCATGAGTAGCGGCATAGTACATTCTGCGGCTACCTGATCATGGTTCTGATAAGGTCGATACGGGAAACAACTCCGACAATCCGTCCACCGTCAACCACCGGTACGGAGTTGATTTTTCTGCTGCTCATCAGATCCGCAATGTCGCTTATCGGGCTGTCTGGGGCAAGCGTATCGACCTCTTCGTTGTAGATGTCACCAACGGTCTGGGCGGTCATTTTTTTCAGCTCTTTTTCAAATTTCTTCTCACTCTCCAGGTAAATGACCCAGTCAAAAAGTGAAATCACCGTCGGTATATGAAAATTTTTGTCCTGCTCGACAAGATCCGATTCCGATACTACCCCTATCAATGCGCCTTTATCATCCACTACCGGGATACTTCCTATCCGGTGAACGGTAAACAGTTCAGCCAGTTCCCGAATAGTGGTCTCCTTCTTTACAGTCACAACTTCCCTAGTCATTATTTCGCTGGCGGTCAGCATGTCAGCCTCCTATATTTCCATCAGTTTCTTCATGGCAAAGGGCAGCCGTTCCTGCACATCACTTGCCGTAATGCCGATTTCTCCACTGTCGGCAGCCACCAGATCGGCAGCTTTCCCATGCAGAAAAACCCCTATTTTACAGGCTTTGTCGGCAGAATAACCTTGCCCCACCAGAGAGGCAACGATTCCAGTCAAGACATCTCCCATACCTCCGGAAGCCATTCCGGGGTTACCACTACCGTTAATCGCAACACCCCCTTCGGGTGTAGAGATAATGGTTCTTGCCCCTTTGAGCACCAGGTAGACATGATATTTCTGCGCGAAATCCCGAGCTATGGCGATCCGGTCCCTTTCAATTTCAGCGATGGAAAGACCAGAGAGACGGGACATCTCACCGGGGTGCGGGGTCAAGATAACTGAGTCAGACTTCTTCCGCAAGAGCACCGAAACGTCCTCGGAGAGGGCATTCAGGCCGTCGGCGTCAATAACCATCGGCAAGGCGATTTCGCTAACCAGCCTGCGAATCAACGATGCCGTCCCCGGTCTCCAGGAAACGCCAGGGCCAAGGGCAAGAACGCTTTTTCCGACGGAGGCCTTTAGTATTTCGGCAAAAACGCGCTCGTCGACAAACCCTCTTCCCTCATCATCCAGTGGCAGCGTCATGGCCTCTGTCGTCTTGATTTCGACTATCCCGTTAAGAGCGCCGGGAACGGCCAGAGTAACGAGCCCGGAACCGGTCCGGACGGCGCTGTTCGCGGCCAGGACCGCGGAGCCGCTCTTTCCTGTCGATCCGGCAAGAATCAGACAGTGTCCATAATCACCCTTGTGAGCGCCCCGCTCCCTTTTCCTGAGGAGCGGTCCTATCGTCTCGGAATCCAGAAATTCGTACCCGACCGTACCGGAGAGAACCTCGTTAGGAAACCCTATCTCTGCAATTTTCAAACAGCCGCAATATTCCGCCCCAGGGTAGAGGAGATGGCCTACCTTGGCAAAAGCGAAAGCTACCGTCAACGAAGCTTTTACCGCCACCCCTAGCACCCTGCCGGAAGTGGCATCCAGGCCGGAAGGTATATCTACGGCAACAACCGGTCTCCCCGATGAATTGATAAGTTCGATCGCCTCGGCGTGAACAGCGCGGACAGAGGTATTTAGACCGGTACCGAAGAGGGCATCGACAATGAGATCGGCGCCGGCCAATTCGTTCGCATAACAGCTCAACTCACCCGGTTCCGGACAGAAAAAGAGGGACGATTCATCCAGAAGAGCAAGGTTTACAGCCGCATCCCCGGCAATGTCGGTGCGTCTGGCGACAATGTAGGTCTTTACCTCCCATCCATGCTGCTGGAGAGAGCGGGCTATGACATACCCGTCGCCGCCGTTGTTCCCTTTACCTGCGATAACGGCCACACTGGCTTTTTTCCCCTGACCGAAATCGGCAAGAATAAGGTCCGAACAGCTTTTACCGGCGGCCTCCATCAGGGTCAGGCCGGAAATCCCGAACTTTTCAATGGTCAACCTCTCGGCATCCCTCATAGCTTCGGCTGTAACGACCTTCATTACTTCTCCAGTACCACCATGGCTACCGCATAGGCGCCATCATGAGAAAGGGCGGTAAAGCTGTTTTTCATCCCGATTTCACGGGAAATTCTGCCGGCCTCACCGGACAGGCGAAGTTCCGGTTTGCCGTACCGGTCATTGACCACCTCAATATCCTGCCAGGAAATGCCTTGTCGCAGGCCAAGGCCGCAAGCCTTCAAAAAAGCTTCCTTGGCGGCAAAACGCAACGCAAAATGCTGGGAGCTCCTTTTTTTCCCGCTGCAATATTCATGTTCGGCATTGGTGAACAAACGTCGAAAGATTGCATCGTTCCCTTCCTGGAGGAAACGATCGAAACGGGAGATATCAACTATGTCAAGTCCGGTGCCGATAATCATAAAAGCCCTGTTACGGAAACTCGCGGGGAGATGACCTATCCCACGGCGAGCCCACTATACCCTGTTAAACAGCGATTGAAAATAAAAAATTTGGATTACCGGAGGGAAAACCACCAAACCAGACGAGGAGCTGAATCGTTTTATGAAGTGAAAATCGCATTACAAAGATATTACATTGTATACTATTGCCCGAAACGACAATTTTCCTGAAGCAGGTTGTAACCCCCTTGCATCCTGTTTTCATCCCCCCCACCTTGATAGATTATGCTCAATTGTGGGGCCTTGAGTACTACTCGGCCTGCTCGGCACTTTTTGCCCGCAACTTCTTGACCAGTTCGCTGTACCCCCGCTCATTGAAAATCTTGTTGAACTGGGTCCGATAGTTCGAAATCAAACTTACCCCTTCAATATAAACATCATACACCATCCAGCGCCCCTCTTTTCTGAGAAGCCGGTAACCAAGGGTGTAGTCATTTCCCCTGGCCGTGATCACGCGTGACTCAAGTTCGGCATGGGTCCCCTCCACCGATTCCTTCCCGTACAAAACTTTCTCATTGTTATAGGATTCTATCTTACCCCCATAGGTATTTTCCAGGAGCGATGCAAAGAGATCCGTAAATTCCTTCTGCTGCACCAGGGTTAACTCTTTCCAGTGGGCCCCCATGGAACGCCTGGCCATCTCTGTGTAATCGAAAATCCTCCCTATTGCCTGCTTCAGTGCAGCACGCCTTTTCTGCCCGTTCTGCTTCTTTTTCAAATCATTGTCGGTTACTATTACAACCACCGCGTCCACGGTCTTTTTCACTTCAACGGCAACTTCACCGGCCGTCACTTTACCAGGCCACGCAAGGGCAGTTAGGTAAAAGATGCAACAGATCGATATTACTGTAAAAATTAGCTTCATAGCTCTACCTCGTTTCAGATTTTACCATGGATATATTCGCTTATAAGCTGTTCAAGATCTACCGCAGACTCCGTCTCGCGTATCTTCCCGCCGCCTAACAGGATTTTATCCGAACCGCCAGGCTTTATCAAAATGTACTTGTCGCCGATTATTCCTCTGGTGCGAACCGAGGCTATCGAGTCGTCAGTTAATTTTGCACCGGTTCGCACCCGCAAAAGTACCCTAGCCATATATCCCCTGGACGGATCCAGCTCAATCCGGTCAACCCTGCCGATTTCAACTCCGGCAATCTCGACCGAAGCCCCCGACTTCAGACCGGAGACCGAATTGAACGTGGCGCTGAGATCATAGAAATCCCCTCCCATGAGTTCCAGCTTCCCCAGCCTTATGGAAAGGTAGGCAAGAGAGAGTATGCCTACGAGCATAAAAACACCTACGACCGCCTCGACGCTTGCTTTTTTCATGTTATACCCTTTTCAACTGATCATAACTCTTTTCTCAAGATTGTCCCCCAGCCGGTCTTCGACCTGTCTCACCAGCAACAAGTCGGTCTGGAGCAACCGGAAGAGCAACCGGCATCAACTGAACTGCAGAGGTCCATCCAGCTCACCCTTGACAAACTGCCCTATCAAAGGGTCTTTGGAATTAAGAAACTCCCCCGGAGTCCCGGACATCAGAATTTTACCCTTATAGAGCATCGCCGCATAATCACATAACTCGAATATCTCCGGGACTTCGTGGGTAACTATCACTGCAGTGAAACCAAACCGCTCGTGTGTCTTCCGGATCAGCCCGTTGATCGCCCTGCTGATTATCGGATCAAGCCCGGTGGTCGGTTCGTCAAAAAGGATGATCTCGGGGTTGAGAAGAAGAGCCCTTGCCAGTGCCACCCTTTTTTTCATTCCACCGGAGAGTTGATCCGGGAATTTGTCATCCACCCCTTTCAACCCCACATGTTCCAGCGCCTCATGCACCCTCTCCCGAATCTCGTTACTGGAAAGCCGGGTCTTTTCCTCAAGGGGAAACGAAACATTTTCGTATACCGTCATGGAATCAAACAGTGCGGAGTTCTGAAAAAGCATGCCGAACTTTTCCCGAAGCCTGTTCAACTGATCTCGACGCATTACGGTAATGTCTTCCCCATCGACCAGGATCTGACCGCTGTCGGGCTTCAAGAGCCCGATCATAAGCTTTATGAGAACACTTTTTCCCTCCCCGCTAGGACCGATAATTGCGGTTATAGCCCCGGTGGGGATATCGAGGTCCAGGTTGTTGATAACCTTCTGGCTTCCAAAAGCCTTATTCAGCTTGACAAGTCTGATCATTATCCCGTTCAAATCCTCACAGCCAGCCGTCCAGCAACATCTTTCGGTTACGTAGACTTTTTGGCCTTGGTTTTTTGGCCGATTTGGCATGGAAGCAATAATAAATGGATTATAAAAGCACCGAAGTCAGAAAATAATCCCATATCAGTATCAGCACCGAAGACATTACCACCGCAGAGGTCGTAGCTTTGGAAACCCCCTCCGCCCCATGCCCTGTATAATACCCCTTATAGCAGCATATCCAGGAAATAATCAATCCGAAGGATATTGATTTGACGAAGCCGATCCAGATATCCTTCCATTCAACGCTTTTCTGCATTTCATGGAAATAGGCGCCGGGGTTGACACCGAGAAGCTTTACCCCGATAACATACCCCCCGAATATACCCACCAGATCAAAAATCGAGCATAATAGCGGCAAGGCAATGAGCGCGGATAAAATCCTCGGAGACATGAGATACTTGAAGGGTTCCAGCGCCATGGACTCGAGGGCATCTATCTGCTCGGTTATTCTCATAATCCCGATCTCGGCGGTTATGGCGCTCCCGGCCCTCCCGGTTACCATCAGTGCGGAGAGTACCGGCCCAAGCTCCCGGATGAGTGACAAGGCAACCACTGAGCCGAGCATTCCCTCGGAACCGAATTTCAACAGGGTGTAATAGCCCTGCAGACCAAGCACCATGCCGGTGAATGCAGCGGTGAGGAAGATGACAAAAAAGGACTTTGCTCCAATGAAATGGAGCTGCTTGAATAGTGCAAAGGGTTTCCCCGGCGCACGGACTATGGTGTAGAAAGAGTAGAGGATAAAGTTCATCATCCTCCCCATTTCCTGGAGAAGAGCAAGGCTCAGACCACCCAGTTTTTCTATGAAAAAAAGCATTGGCGCCCCGGAAAGGTTTCAGTAAAAAAAGTATATTAGATCTATAAAGCAAAGTAAAGGAGACCCGGCATGGATTAATCAGTTTCCATCCGTAAACCCCGGATGAAAACTACGGGTTCCAGGATTAGACTCCGGCAGTTTCTTCTTTACCTCAATTATTTTGCCCCCGGGCAGGATGCGGAAGAGAGCGCCGCGCCAGACGACACGATTGCCAAGGAACGAGAGTGCCCATGTCATACTCGACAGGATATCCCTGAGAGGGAGGAGCCAGAGAAAACGGGGGAGGATGGCATCCCTGACATAGAACCTGCTGAATGTGACGGCAGATACGATCCGGACGGAAGTAAGGAGCAGAACGGCCCACCCGCCGGCCGCCGAAGGACCGGAAGCAATCAGGGCAAATAGCGCCAGTGGAACGGTCTGGGTGATTCCGGACGCAAAAAACCCGGCCGGACGACTGGCCCGCATGGTTCTTGCCCATCGCAACTGGCGGGAAACTATTTCTTTCAGACTTTCCCGTTTCATTACGCTTTCCACATAATGCCGGGAGAGGCGCAGTTTATAACCGGCGCGACGGACCATCTGGCCAAGCTGGTAATCATCGGCAAGATAGTCGACCAGGGCATGGAATCCACCGATTTTCAACAACGCCTCCCGGCGCAACGCCATCGTGGCTCCCATTGCGAATGAAAGGCCCTCCAGCTTCATGGCGACCATGACATTCGGAACCATCTCCGAGCTGAACCCCATCGCTTCCAGGGCGGTGGCGAACCCTCGAACTTTCGTACTGCGATACAGCGAGGTCACAAGACCGACTGCCGGATCGGCGAAGGGGGCAATGACCTGCCGCAGGTAAAGGGGGTCAACCAGAATATCGCAGTCACAAACGATCAGAATGTCATATTTTGCCCTGTGATATGCATTGATCAGATTGCAGACCTTGTAGTTGGCGCCATATATCCGGTCATCTATTACAAGTTCCATATCAACGTCCGGATATTGGGTAATGAGATCCCGTATAACCTTGATTACCGGGTCGTTAGGAGAAGCTGCCACAAAAACTATCTGAAACCGGGGGTAATCCTGCCGGCAGAAAGAAGCAAAATTGGCAAAGCTTTCAGGGTCGAGCCCCTTGACCGGCTTGAGTATCGTAACAGGTGGAGATGAGCGGTCAACCCGGTGGGAGCGGGAAAAAAAATCCCGGGCGCAATAGAGGGAAAAGAGGCCGTAGAAAAGCGGTGGTGAAATAATTAAAAATGGCAGAAGATTATAGAGCATAGAAACTTCTCCCGAAGTTGATATCAGGCATTCATTTTTTCTATCAGTAAAAGATAAGGCGGATTTTTCTGGCGGTTGAGCATCCTGCTGCACCAGACATTAAAGTCATTTTGCGGACACCCGGTTGCCCACTCTTCCACCACGCGCCCTTCTTCCGCTCCGCCCGGATGTCCTGTATAGACAACCACCAGAATTATACCACCTCTGATCAGGAGCCGGGAGGCCTGCTCAAGTGCGGCAAGGGTGGTTTCCGGTCGAGTAGCGTTTTCCTTGCTGCTCCCAGGCAGGTAGCCAAGATTAAAAACCACCGCACGCACAGACTCTGAGACATAACCGGCAAGCCTTTCATGTCCGGCAGCCACAAACTCCACCCACGAGCTGTAACCGGCAGCAATCAGCCGGGTACTCGCCCGGGAAAGCGCCTCGTTCTCTATGTCAAAGGACCAGACCTTGCCCAGCTTCCCTACCAGTTCTGCCATAATCAGGGTATCCCCACCGTTGCCACAGGTGGCATCGATTACACGGTCACCAGGCTTCACCCTCTCACGCAGAAAGAGATGGGATAAGGCAACCGGACCACGCAAGAGTTCCAAGGGCCCTTTTACGGAGAGTTCAACCATATAAACTACGGTTCCCTTTTATACTTGCCGGCGCACAGTGTCAAAACGGCAGGAAGGACCAGAATAAATGCGACCTGACAGGCTGCCATCCCCATTGACATTATCGCACCGATGGAAAAGAGCCCCCTGTGATGGGCCACCATAAGCGCCCCGAAACTGGCCATGATCATGAAGGTATTGTAGATCACACCCCTGCCGGCGCTGCGAGATACCACTTCCACGCTTGTTTCACCTTCCCGGCGGAAGCGGTTAATAATGTAAATACCAGAATCAACAGCAATTCCCAATATCAGCGGCATTACTATGATATTGGCGGAATTGAAGTCTATACCGGTCAGCCACATGCCGCTTACCATAAACAGGACCCCGACAACGAGCGGGATCAGCCCGATAGCCGCCGCCTTGAAACTTCTGAAAGTAATCAGCAGAATTACCGAAATGGCAATAAAGGCGTAGAGGAATGCACCCCGGTAAGCATCACGCATAATGGTCATCGACTCGTAAACCATAACCGGTTCGCCAGTCGCATGGGGATCCACCTTGCGGACATCAACGAGAAAGGCCTCGAGAGGTTCCCGTTCAAAGATTTCCTTCCTTGGCGCCACCTGCAGGAGATATTTGCCAGACCTGCCGACGAAGCGCGACCTCAGTTCCTGCGGGATGTCGGCCATGGTGACCAGCGTAGGGTTGAGACTTGCCTTCAGAAAGCCGATCTTTTCCGGCAGACCGGCCAGCATCCCCCCCTGGAAATCCTTCAGCATGAGCAATGCGCCGTTATCTTTCTCCTTTTCGAGGCCGGTGAAAAAGCGGTCGAGGGTATTCAGAAATTTCTTTACCTCAACCGCTTCCGGTTTTTTTTCCTTCTCCAGGTAGACTTTCAGTCTCTCCGTAGCATTTCGGAAGTTTTCAAAGACCGTCGGGAGTTCCATAACCCGCAGCTCTTCCTCGTATTCAGCCGGTTTGATCTCCGCAAAAATTCTTCGCAGGGAAGCTATTATCGCCAGTTTCTGCTTCTGATCTTCGGGAACAAAGGAGCTCAGGGTGACTACGTGGTCAACGCTCGGAAGCGCCTCCAGCTTCTTGCTTTTTGCGGCTGCCTCTGAAGCCGAAGAGGCGGTGACCACGGCAAAGTAGACGGAGTTCTCCGAGCTTTTCATCAACTTGTGGGCATAGCTTACCGATTCCAGCCCTTTTGCCTGGAGATTCAAGAGGTTATAATCAAACCTTACGTGGAGCAGGGGGTAGATCGAAGCTATGCAAAGGACCAGAGTAATGGCAATTACAATCTTCGGGTAGCCGAAAAGGATACGAACCAGCAGAGCAGGCTCCGGATTTTTCACCGGGGCCGACGATACGCATTTCCCCGGCTTCCTGTATTTCGACATGACGACCAGGATCGCAGGGAGGACCGTAAATGTAACGACGACACAGATCGCGATGCCCAAGCTAGCAATAATGCCGAGTTCGGCTATCCCTTTGAAATCGGTAAGGACGAAGGTCAGAAAGGCAGAGGCGACGGTTGCTGCTGCCATGGTAATAGCCCAGACATTTTTCTCAAGACCGGCCCTTATGGCATCGAATTCCGTACTCCCCTTGCCAATTTCCTCCTGATACCTGAGCACCACCTGGATCCCGTATTCAATTCCGATACCGACAAGCATAATGGCAAATACCATGGAAAGTATATTCAGGTGGCCTACAAGTAACGTCGCCAGCCCGAAAGAAAGCGCCAGGGCAATAAGGAGCGAGAGCATTGCGGCAAAAACATTCCCTACCCCCCTGAAGGCAAACAGAAGCAGGATAACCGTAAGGAGCAGGGAAATGATAGTGGCAATGGCGATATCACGCTGACTCGTATCCATCTCCTCATACTCCAGAACCGGTGTTCCGGTAAGCCCGACCTTTAGATCTTTGAAACCTTTCATCCCCTGGAGTTGCTTGATATGTAAGCGCAACAGCTTGATGGCCTTTTCCGCCGGGACGAAACTGGAGGAATCCTTTGCAGGCAGCACCGTCAAGATCTGTGTTCTGCCAGCCCTGGCAAAGGATGATTCCTCTCCGTTCTTCCCTTTACCCATAAGGAATTCTTCAAGGGAGAAAGGGGCTTGACCTTTTTTGCCAAATCCCTCGAAACCCCTCCCTAGCTTATCGAGCATGAAAGTAAGACTCGCCAGCTTTTCACTGCCATTGGGAGTGCCGCCGCCAGACGCCAGGAAAGAGTCTATCTGTTCGGTCAATGAAGAAAAAAGGGTCCGGATCGATGGAGAGGCCGACAGGGGCTGCAAAACTGGACTGGCCTTGACAATATTTTCATGCAGGGCCTTCAGTTCTGCCAATGGCATGAAAAGAAAACCGTTATTCTTGAAAAATGGCAGATTATAGGGATAAAAGACTTCCCGGAAGGTTCTATTATCTTTGTTCAGCTTCTGATAGAGAAGTTCACCAAAACGTGCTGCTTTTTCCTGATCAGCAGATTCGATTACTACTACTATTTCCTCCATGTCACCGAATTCCTGCCGGTACTCGTTATAATCCCTCTGAAACTGGGTATTCTTCGGCATAAGATCGTCTCTGCCGGTGAGAAACGTCATATTGTTCTTTGTATAATAGATAGAAACAAGTGACAGGACCAGTGCTATGGCAAGAATGGAACGCGCGTTCCGGGCTATAAAGCCAAAAAATCCGGCATTTATTTTTTCATTAATCATATGGTTGCTTCCCCCCTGCAGATCAGATCTCTGAGGGTAACATAGCTGCAACATGAAATCAACCGGCTTACACAGCCGTGATTTGCCGAAATTGTAACATAATAGTCTCAACTGTTAAAAATAGTGTACCTTTTTGTAAAAATATGGTAGTTACACATTGTTTATCCTCCCTCGTTATCCATGACATGGGCAGATTAAGCTTGCGCCTTAAGAGCGACCAAGTCAGAAGAGGGACAGCCAAGTCAAAAGTACCAGATGCAAGTCTGAGAAAACCATGTTGAGTTTGAGGCCAGGGATGGGAAAAAATGCAATCCTTGGCGATTGAACGGAACAAACTGAACCTCGACTCTGCAATCGGATCTTTTGCAAAGCTGTCATCTAAATGGATCAGACCAGGAGCACTACCCAATGAAATCCTTTAAGCATCACATTTCCGGCGCATTGACATCGCTGAACACCCCCCCGAGAGAAGATCTTGAAGCATCCTCGACAAAACCTGGCGCAAAAATTCACCATCTCCCTTCCTCCATATGGAAAAAAAGAAATGTAGAGCAGAACACCCCTCTTGATGTCGCCATACAGCGGAGTTGTGAATTTTTCTTCAGAGAGCAGCTTCCTGATGGTTACTGGTGGGCCGAGCTGGAGTCGAATGCAACAATCACTGCCGAATATGTCATGCTTTTCCACTTTCTCGGAATGGTCGACAAGGTTCGGGAAAGAAAGATGGCCAATTACCTTCTTGACAAGCAGACGAACGAGGGATACTGGACGATTTACTACGGCGGCCCCGGCGACCTTTCAACCACGGTAGAAGCGTACTTCGCTCTGAAGCTATCCGGTTACGAGGTCAATCACCCGGCTATGGTAAAGGCGCGCTCGTTTATCCTGGATAACGGCGGGATCATCAAGTGCCGGGTTTTTACAAAAATTTTCCTCGCCCTGTTCGGCGAGTTCGCCTGGTTCGGTGTCCCGTCCATGCCGATAGAACTGTCTCTCCTTCCAAACTGGGCCTACTTCAACATGTATGAATTTTCCAGCTGGTCCAGGGCGACGATTATACCCCTCTCAATCATAATGGCGGAAAGACCGGTGCGCAAACTGCCGCCATGGGCAAGGGTACAGGAACTTTACGTTCGTCCACCCCGCCCGATAGACTATACATTCAACAAAGAAGAGGGAATCCTTACCTGGAAAAATTTCTTTATAGGCGTCGATCATCTGCTCAAAATTTATGAAAGCAACCCGATCAGACCTTTCATGAAGAAAGCCCTCTGCGTGGCTGAGAAATGGGTTCTAGACCATCAAGAGCCGACTGGCGACTGGGGAGGAATTCAGCCGGCCATGCTCAATTCGGTCCTTGCCCTGCACTGCCTCGGTTACGCCAATGATCATCCTGCAGTCGTCAGCGGGCTGGATGCACTGGCCAATTTCTGTATCGAGGATGAAAACAGCCTTGTGCTTCAGTCATGTGTCTCGCCGATCTGGGACACCGCCCTGGCGCTGAAAGCCCTGATCGATTCCGATGTCCCGAACGACCATCCTGCGCTGGTAAAGGCCGCCCAATGGCTGCTCGATAAAGAAGTGCGGAAACCTGGCGACTGGAAGGTCAAGAGCCCCGACCTGGAACCGGGAGGATGGGCCTTTGAATTCCTCAATGACTGGTATCCTGATGTGGACGACTCCGGAATTGTAATGATGGCCATTAAAGACGTGCAGGTTAAAGACCGTGCCGAAAAGGAACATGCCATTCGGCGCGGGATAAACTGGTGCCTCGGCATGCAGAGCAAGAACGGCGGCTGGGGAGCGTTCGACAAGGACAACACCAAACACATCCTCAATAAAATCCCCTTCGCCGACCTGGAAGCACTGATCGACCCCCCTACCGCAGACCTCACGGGAAGGATGCTGGAATTGATGGGGACATTTGACTATCCAAAGGACCATCTGGCTGCAGGGCTGGCCCTCGACTACATAAAAAAGCACCAGGAACCGGAAGGTCCCTGGTGGGGTCGATGGGGTGTAAATTATATATACGGCACCTGGTCGGTAGTCAGTGGGCTGGCTGCAATCGGTGAAGACCTTTCACAGCCTTACATCCAGAAGGCGGCGCTCTGGCTTAAATTGAAACAGAACGCTGACGGGGGATGGGGAGAAAGTTGCGCATCCTATAACGATCGCTCACTGGCAGGGATCGGGGAAAGTACCCCTTCGCAAACCGCCTGGGCGCTCCTTGCCCTCATGGTCACAAAAGAGACACATTCGGTATCGGTACAGCGAGGTCTCCAGTATCTTTTAAAAACCCAGAAAGCTGACGGAACCTGGGACGAAGATCAATTTACCGGCACCGGTTTCCCCAAATATTTCATGATCAAGTACCATATTTACCGCAACTGCTTCCCTCTTATGGCTCTGGGTAAATTCCGCAGCCTTGCCGGAGATAATCTCCGAACAGATATTTTGTTTGGCGACTGTAGCCATTGACTCTCTCTTTTCTGCTCCCTTCGACTCCGCTCGGGGAACATATGCACGCCGAGCGGGATCGAAGCTCTTTTTTTTGGCTATCCCTGAATTTACTTTCCGACAAAGCAGAGCCAAACTGGAGTGCGTAGGCCGCTCGTCACTCTGTTTTCTCCCTTTTTGAGATCAAGGAGCGGCGCTTTTATATATCCTTAAAAACAGGGGACACATTACAAGAATGAAGAAAGTTTTCGTTACCGGGGCGACCGGATTCATCGGCGCAAGTCTGATCAGAGAACTGCTGCGTCAAGGCTGCGAGGTCAAGGCCCTGGTCAGGCCGAATTCCGACCGGAGAAATCTGTCGAAACTCGATATAGAAGCATGTGAAGGCGACCTGCGTGACAACCTGTCACTGAAAAGGGGGCTTAAAGGGTGTGACACCCTTTTCCACGCAGCCGCCGATTACCGCCTCTGGACGAAAGACCCGGCAACCATGTATGACATCAATGTGCATGGAACCCGCAACGTTCTTGGAGCCGCTTTAAGAGAGGGTGTCGAAAAGGCGGTATATACCAGCAGCGTCGGTACACTCGGCAACCCCGGCGATGGTACCCCGGGAAATGAAATGGCCTCCGTCTCCTTTGCCGATATGGTCGGACATTATAAAAAGAGCAAGTTTCTCGCGGAACGGGAAGCAGACGCTTTTGTACTGCGGGGTTTACCGCTGGTCATCGTCAATCCCTCCACTCCAATTGGCCCTCTCGACATAAAACCTACCCCTACAGGCAAAATAATAGTCGATTTCCTGAATCGGAAAATGCCTGCATATCTCGACACCGGCCTGAATATAATCGATGTGGAAGACTGCGCCAAGGGACATCTCCTCGCCGCCACGAGGGGAAAAGTCGGAGAGAAATATATCCTCGGCAACGAAAACCTTACCCTACGGCAGATTTTTGGCCTTTTGGAAGAAATTTCCGGTATCCCTGCGCCAAAGATCAGGCTCCCCTACGGACCGATTCTGGTTGCCGCCTACATAAATGAGGCCATCTCCAGGATCACCGGGAAAGAACCCCTCATACCGCTGGCCGGCGTCCAGATGGCCGCCAAATTCATGTTTTTTGATCCGTCAAAAGCAGTCAGAGAGTTGGGCCTCCCCCGCCAACCGGTTAAGGATTCCCTGCAGAAAGCTGTTGACTGGTTTCGCTCCGAAGGATATGCTCGATTAAAGTTTTAGACTTTCAGGAGTTAACATGTCTCAGTTTCTCCACACAATAAACTCCCCCGGCGATCTGAAAAAGCTGAGCGAAGGTGATCTTCTCCTTCTTGCCGCTGAAATTCGAGAGTTTCTCATAGAAACCGTTGCAAAGACCGGGGGTCATCTTGCCTCGAACCTCGGCTGCGTAGAACTCACCCTCGCCCTCCACTATTGCTTCAACTCTCCGTTTGACAAGATTATCTGGGATGTGGGGCACCAGGCATATACTCACAAGATCCTTACGGGTAGACGCGACGCTTTCCCCACCCAGCGGCAATACCACGGATTGAGCGGCTTTCCGAAAAGATCTGAATCACCACATGACGCCTTCGGCACAGGTCATGCGTCGACCTCTATCTCAGCCGGGCTCGGAATGGCTGCGGCAGCCCACTTAAAGGCCAACGAGAGCAAGGTTATAGCCGTTATCGGCGACGGCGCCTTGACCGGAGGGATTGCATTCGAGGCACTGAACCAGGCAGGGCACCTGCGGAAAAATTTTATTGTCGTTCTGAACGATAATGACATGTCTATTTCACAGAACGTCGGGGCATTTTCCGCTTTTATCTCGCGTAAACTTACCGGGAGCTATTTCCGGGAGCTTAAAAAAGAGATGCAGAAATTATTAAAAAGCATCCCTGCAATCGGCAACAATATCCTTCATTTCGCCAGGCGGGCTGAAAATTCCCTCAAGGGATTTCTTACTCCCGGGATACTGTTTGAAGCCCTCGGCTTTGAATATATCGGCCCAATCCAGGGTCACGACCTCAACCAGTTAGTCGAGGTATTCCTCAACAGCCGCAAGATCGAAGGCCCGGTGCTGATTCACGTCATAACAAAAAAAGGGAATGGTTACCCCCCTGCGGAAACAAATCCTGCAGCTTTCCATGGAATAGGCCCTTTTGATGTCAAGACCGGGAAAGTTCTCCCAGTCAAGGGGGGCGCCAAGTCATATACTGCTGTCTTCGGTGAAACAATGCTGAAACTGGCCGAAACCGACCCGAAAATCGTTGCGATAACGGCTGCCATGCCTGACGGTACCGGCTTGGCCCCTTTTGCCAGGGCATTCCCCGACCGTTTCTTTGATGTGGGGATAGCAGAGCAGCATGCCCTGACTTTTGCGGCAGGACTGGCCGTTTCCGGCTTCAGACCGGTAGCAGCCATCTACTCCACTTTTGCTCAGCGTGCCTATGACCAGGTTTTTCACGACATCTGTCTTCAGAAATTACCGGTAACCCTGGCGCTGGACAGGGCGGGTCTGGTAGGTGACGACGGTCCTACACATCACGGTGTATTTGATCTCTCCTTCCTGCGTCACCTTCCTGATATGACGATAATGGCGCCGAAGGATGAAAATGAACTGCAGCACATGGTAAAAACGGCCCTCTACTCCAACCGACCGATTGCATTACGCTATCCGCGGGGTCGAGGATATGGCGTCACAATGGATCCATCGCTCCTTACCCTGGAAATCGGCAAAGGAGAGTTGCTCGAAGAAGGGGAAGATCTCACCATTGTTGCCATCGGCGCCACCGTATATCCAGCTCTGGAGGGAGCAAAACTGCTGCGCAGTAAGGGAATCCGCGCAACGGTCATCAATGCGCGCTTTGTCAAGCCGCTCGACCGCGATATGATAATTTGCGCGGCGTTACGGACCGGCAACCTCCTTACCGTTGAGGAAAATGTTCTCCAGGGGGGGTTTGGCAGTGCACTGCTTGAACTTCTGGAGATGGAAGGACTCACCGGAATAAGGGTGAAAAGATTAGGAATTCCTGACCATTACATAGAACATGGCAGCCAGGGGCAATTGCGGAAGGATCTCGGTCTGGACGGGGCGGGGATTGCCGCTGCGGCAGAGGCTTTTTTTTCCGGCGAACGAAAAGTTGCTTCTATTGCAGCCCTGATAAAGTAAATTTTCGGGACAGAAAGCCTTCGGCAACAACCTCAACCACCAAGACAAATGAATAAAAAGAGCCACAATTCCGGGCCGACGCAAGATTCGGCCCTTACTGCTGGATATGAACAGATACTTTGAAAGGAATCAGCCGTAATGCGTTTTCCACTTAAATTAAACATAGATCTCGCTACCTATATCCTCAAAAACAAGCTGACTAAAATCGATAAATTTCCGCTCGTGTTGATGCTTGAGCCGACCCATCTCTGTAATCTCACCTGCTCCGGTTGTGGAAGAATCCGCGAATATTCCGACACAATCGAGCAGATGATGCCTCTCGAAGAATGCCTCAGGTCGGTAGATGACTGTCCGGCGCCGGTTGTAACGATTACCGGCGGAGAGCCATTCCTCTATCCGCACATTTATGAGCTTATTGAAGGCATCTTGCAACGGGGCAGGCATGTTTACCTCTGCACCAATGGACTGTTGCTTGAAAATGCTCTTAAAGAGATGAGACCACACCCAAATTTCACATTGAACGTCCATATGGATGGACAGGAAGAGACCCATGACCGGATACTGGAGTGTAAAGGTGCGTTCAATGCTGCCATAGAAGGGATAAAAAAAGCCAAAAAGCTCGGGTTCAGACTCTGTACCAATACTACCATTTTCAAGGAGACCGATCTCTCGGAGATAGACTCGCTTTTTACATCCCTTGCAGCAATCGGGGTCGACGGTTTTCTGGTAGCGCCAGGCTTCGGCTATGAGGCAGTCGGCGAAAAACTCTTCATGGAGCGGAGAGATATCGAAAGTAAATTCAGGGAAGTTTACAAAATGAGCCAAAGGCACCGGTTCTTTTCTACCCCCATGTATCTACGTTTTCTTATGGGTGAAAAACATCTGGAGTGCACCCCCTGGGGTAATCCTACCCGCAACCCGCAGGGTTGGAAGGCCCCCTGTTATCTTATCACCGATAGCCATTATTCTTCCTATCGGGAAATGATGGAAAAGACCGAATGGAACAGATATGGGGTCGGCAAAGATGAGCGCTGCGCGCAGTGTATGATGCACTGCGGTTTCGAACCGACCGTCGTCAGTGAGATAGGGAAAAGCTGGAAAGATATATGGGAAATGTTCTGGTGGAACTTCTCCTGACCATTTTGAACGGTTTTCAAGGTTTTTGAGGAGCTAAGAAACAAAGCTAATAAGTACCTGAGAAGGAACGCTTACAAAAGAGTAACAGATATAAACCAATCTTTACAGTCCTTTAAGGGAAGCTTGAAAGGATAGCCATGAAACGTTTTTCCGTCCATCAATTATATCTGATTGCTTTTTGCTCTTCTCTCATGATCCTATCAGGCTGTAGTTCATCATCCACTCAAGATAGTGCCGAGACCGAGCTGCTCTCCGTAGTCGTAATCAGCCGGCACGGGATTCGTTCTCCAACCTCTTCTGTCGAGAGCTTGAACCAGTATACCGAGCGGTCAGAGGGTTTTCCGATTTGGCCACCCTCCGCGAATGACCCGGATCTCCCTGGAAATCTTTCCATAGTTGGCCAGCAGAATGTTGCGCGGCTCGGGTCGTGGTATCGCGATTTCTACGCCGACCAGGGGCTTCTGCCTCAGAGAGGGTCCTGTCCTGCGGCAGGGACGGTGTTCGTTTATGCGGATGTCTTCGAGCGGACGCTTCACACTGCGGAGGGTTACCGGGAAGGCATGTTCTTTTCCGAGAGAACGCCCGGCTGTGGGATACAGGTGGCTCATTCCATCAATCTACAGGCCCCCGACCCCTACATCGACACCGTCTCAGCCGGGGTGTGCCAAATCGACAGGGAGTCGGACCTGGCCGCGTTTAACGCCAAGACAGGAGGGAGTGCAGTTTCGTTCATCGCTGCTTACTCCGCCCAGCTGCAGATGCTTCAGGCGGTCACCCAGTTTTCAATAATGGACCTTCCTACAGAAATAACAGCGACTGGACCTGTTGCGTTCGCGAGCGGAACCCTGTTCAACGTCGCCGATACGGTAACGGAGACGTTCGAGCTCGAATACGCCCAGGGGATGCCCGACAAGGAGTGCGCAACGATCACTGGGGCGCAGTGCGTGGGGTGGGGGGCAATTCCGCCGGGTGGACTGTACGATATGACGAAGCTACATGTAATGAACATGCAACTGTCCTGCAGCCTCCCCTCCTTCGCACAGGCAGGCTCAACGAACCTGATGCATCAGCTGGTCGGCACGATGGATCAGAGGCTGAGCGGTGTGAAGAATCCGGATATGCTTGCGCCCGTGGAGAGCAAGTTCACGCTGTTTGTCGCTCACGATGAGAACCTGCTGGCCATCGCCGCATTTTTAGGCGGCGTGACCTGGAAGGCAGAGGGTTTCCAGCAGAATGACCCGGGCCCGGCCGGCGCACTCGTCTTCGAGCTCCACAGGGTAAAGCCGAGAGGAGAGCTCGTGGTGAGGCTCTTCTATCTGATCGCGACGCTGGACCAGATGCGTTACCGCACGACTCTAACCCTAAATACCCCTCCTCAACGGATCCCCTTGGCGATCCCCGCGTGCAGCGGACGCTACGATTGCCCCTATGACCAGTTCAAGACCTTCATTACTGCCCATCTACGCCAGGACTGCCTCGTAACGCCTGCATCTAAGGCGGCGAGTAAAACCATTAAACCAGGGGGTCACCCATTTTAAGGTGCTTTCGACTGCAAAGAGCTCCCCTCGGCCTCAACCCCGGTAACACCCTCAAGCCTCCTTCGAAAGAAAAGAAGCGCAGAGAGAAAAAGTCCAATTATCACGGCAGGCAGATAGCCGGAAAGCAATAGTAAGGAAAAGCCGATCAAAGGATATAGCGCCGCCTGTACTGCCGCCTTTGCAAACGGTTTGGCCTCAATGTAGCTTGCGGCAGCAGGACCATTGCGGTAATACCATGCAACAAACTGCCGCCCAAAATTATTGGTCAGCAGATAGCTGTCTCTGAACTGCCGTAGAATTTTCACCTCTCCGGCCATTGGCGAGCCAAATGCTGCCGTTGCAATGAAACATCCGCCACTTGAAGAGGGCGCATCCATGGGGAGGGCAAGATGCGCGACGGTGCCGACAGATGCTTTGGTAAAATTTGTGAAATAGGTCATGTTTAGGCGCTGCCGAATGTCATCGGAGGTGTGGTAGTACGGGTTGAAATCGTCGTAGTCGTCCTCAATAGCCAGTATTGCTGCATACCCGTTATACCAGAAAGATGAGTGATCGGAAGCGCTTTCTCCGTCAGAGGTAATGATAGGCGTAAGGCCGGACGACAGGGCGTAGGTGGCGACCACATCCGAAAAAGTAACGGCGATGGCCATGTCCGCATTGTAACCAGGATTGGAAGATGTACGAGTGTGGAGCCGCAACGTCGGGCCATTTTTGGCATCCCAGGAAATCATATCCATGTTATATACGGCCACTATGTTTTCTCCTGCCTGGAAAACCGCATCAGAGTATGCCTGACTGCCATACAAACCCTGTTCTTCACCGGTAAAGAAGACAAACCTGATGGTCCGTTCGAAGCTCCCCGAAGCCATGATCCTTGCAGCCGTAAGGAGCGCGGCACTGCCCGAGGCATTATCATCGGCTCCTGGGGCAGGAGCGGTTTTTGGCATATCATCGAGATGGGCGGTGACGAGGACGATTTCCGTTGGTTTGGATCTCCCTGTTTTAGTGCCAACGACGTTCCGGTTGGAGTAGGGAGAAATCGACCAGTCATGGAAAGAGACGTTGAGACCCATGGCCACGATGCGCTCGTAAACATATTGGGTGGCGTTCTGTATCGGGGTGCCGGAAGTCGTATGTCGTGTGATAATGGTATAAGGATTTCCAAAGATGTAGACTGCGTTTTCTCCGGATAGATTGCCAGTTTCATCGTAAAGAGCGCTCTGCTGCACCTGATCGATCATTGCAGCGACGCGGGGGTTGCGGGTGAGGGCAACTGCCGAAGCGACATACGACTGCGGGGTGCCGGAAACAGATGGTTCCGCAGGGATTATATTGATATCGAACGGGGTGCGTAAAATCATCGGCTTTTGAGGAATCGCATTGATATCGAAGCCCAATTCGGACAACCTATCGGCGACCTCGGGGCCACCTTTCACAAGAATACGCCGTCCGTCATCGTAGAGTATGGTGAAAAGTCCGGCGGCTGCCTGGCGCGCCCCTTTTCGTCGTTCACGGGCGAGATAATACCTGCCGGGGAAAGCCGGGTCATCGAGGATCTGATAGGAAAGAGCGGTACCGGCAATTTGACTGAGAGGGGCTATAACAAGAGCATACTCCTTACCGACCCCATCGCCGAGGTGGGCGTAGATGGGCAACCCAATAGTTTGAATCGGGCCTTTAACTTCGACGAGGACGAGTGCCTCTGCTCCTAACTTGGTCGGACCTTCCCCGTGCGCCGAAAACTGTGGCATCGCCAGAGCAACTGCTGCCAAAATGATAAACCGTATCATCCGTATGCTTGCCCAAAGCCTCTTCATTCTCTCTTCCTCCTCTTCCAGTCTCTGCGTGATTTCAAGCCGACGTCCCTTCCTTTTTGATCAGCTCAACAATTCAGTTGACCAAGGCTCTGGCGTGGGAGCGAGGCAACCAATTGAAGTAGGTCGCCACTAAACTTTAATACCATGCATAATTGACAATTTGACATATTACTGCAAAGCGTATATTGTGTAATCCGACTTTATTGCTCATTTGGAGGTTCACCATGTTGGTAAGCATTGACAAACGCGGAAGCATCAGCCTCCCTTCTGCCGTGCGCAAAGATCTCGGGCTTAAACCTGGCACTTTTCTTGACTTGACTATCCTTGACGGCGGCAATCTTTCGCTTTCTCCCGTTGCGGTATACCCTACAGTACGTCTGTCAGATAACGGGTTAGCCAAACTTGGTGAAGCTCGGCAGAGCGGTGTCGAGCAATTGCCAGACTGGTTGCGGAAGGAGATGACCGATGCCGCAACTGACAGCGACTAAACTCTTTATCAAGGAGCTAGAGCAGTTCGGCTCCAATAAAGTGTTGCTAAAAAAGATTGCCAAGGCTCTCGCCTTGCTGGAAGCTGACCCACTCTATCCCGGACTCCATCTGGAACGGATCATCAACGATTCCTCTGCATGGTCCGCACGGGTTGACGGACGCTACCGGCTATCTCTTGACCCAGGTTGTTATTCCCCTGCTGGTAATCCTGATTGGTCAGCCGAAATCCTGCTCCTCCGTATCCTTGATCATGATGATCTCTACAAATGGCCAAGGTCATAACCTGACATCCTGCAGCCCCCCCTCTCTCCCACTACCATTCCGTCCTTATCGGGTCTTTCAAAATATGACTATCGGGAGTGAGAATGACCAAGCCATTGACTATCGCTTGGCAGATTATGATTCGGTCAAAGGGATCTTTAAGATATTGACTTTGATCATGATGGCTAAAGGGTAAACCTACTATCTGGTCAAGTCAAGGAGTGAAGTTTGAGGGGGCAAAAAAGAGGAAAGGGTGCCTGACAATAGGCACCCTTTCCTCACTGCAGAGCTGGGGATATTCGAAGCGGCGATTTAGTACCGGTAGAAATCCGGCTTGTACGGTCCATCTACGGGAATACCGAGGTAATCGGCCTGCTCACTGGTAAGCTTTGTCAGCTTGACTCCAAGCTTGCCGAGATGGAGCCGCGCTACCTTCTCATCAAGTATCTTGGGGAGCATATAGACCCTGTTCTCATATTTTTCGCTGTGCTGCCAGAGCTCAAGCTGGGCCATAACCTGATTGGTAAATGAATTTGACATGACGAAACTCGGATGACCAGTCGCACACCCGAGGTTCACCAGTCGACCTTCAGCCAGGAGTATCAACTTCTTCCCGTCCGGAAAGACCACCTCATCGACCTGAGGTTTGACATTGATCCAGGGAAGGTCACGGATACCAGCGACATCAATTTCGCTGTCAAAATGGCCTATATTGCAGACAATGGCCTGATCTTTCATTTTTTCCATATCCGCGCGCGTTATGACCTTCCAGCAGCCGGTTGCGGTAACGAAGATATCGCCGATCGACGCGGCCTCTTCCATAGCCATCACCTGAAACCCTTCCATCGCAGCCTGCAGAGCAATTATAGGGTCTATTTCGGTAATAATCACGCGAGCGCCCTGAGCCCGCAAAGAGTGGGCGCTCCCCTTGCCGACATCACCATATCCGCAGACCACGGCGACCTTACCGGCTATCATGACATCGGTGGCCCGCTTGATCCCGTCCAGAAGAGACTCGCGACAACCGTAGAGGTTGTCGAATTTTGATTTTGTTACCGAGTCATTGACATTAAAGGCAGGTACCGTCAGTGTCCCCTTTTTCATCATTTCATAAAGCCGGTGCACCCCTGTGGTGGTTTCTTCGGTGATCCCCCGCACCCCTTTCAAGATTTCAGGATAACGGTTATGAAGGATTGCCGTCAAGTCACCGCCGTCGTCAAGAATCATGTTGAGGTGACTGCCGTCAGGCCACTGCAGGGTCTGTTCGACACACCATTCATATTCTTCCTCGGTCTCACCTTTCCAGGCGAATATCGGGATACCTGCCTCAGCCATGGCCGAAGCGGCATGGTCCTGGGTAGAAAAGATGTTGCATGAGGACCAGCGAAGGTCCGCACCAAGCTCGATCAGGGTCTCCATAAGGACAGCTGTCTGGATGGTCATGTGCAGACAGCCGGCAATCCTGGCGCCTTTCAGCGGTTTCGCAGCAGCAAACTCCTCGCGCAAAGCCATGAGTCCAGGCATCTCCTTTTCCGCTATTTCAATTTCCTTTCGCCCCCATGAAGCGAGAGAGATATCTTTGATCTTGTAATCTGAAAAAACCTCGGCCTTTACCTTTGCAACATCTTTAATACTCATCTAAAACCTCCGGAATCTGTCATGTAAAATAAATGTACCTTTATAGCAGCTTATATCTGTCAGGTAAAGGGAAAGAGCGCTTATGCGCGCTTATGCCGCTTCCTCAACAACCGCTTCCTGCGCAAAAAGCTCGGCAAAGATCTCCTGCACCGTAACAATCCTCTCCGCCTTGTAGGCGTTAGTCCCGCAAAAAACAATACCTGTTTCCACATCACCCCTCTGAGCCCTGTCGAGAGCCTTGACTATGCAGAAACGTCCCCGTGATTCCTTGTAGGTGCATTTTTTCAGACACGCTGTGGCGCAGACGGTTCGATTTATCTCATCGTATAGAAATAGCTGCCGTTTATTCTTGATAATAGCCCGACCCGGTAATCCGGCAGGGCTCATGATGAGGCCGATATCCTCCTTCTTGCAATCTATATAGGCCTGCTTGAAGTTTTCAGCGGCATCACATTCGACTGTCGCAACAAATCGACTGGCCATCTGCACGGCATCAGCCCCTGCGGCTAATGCATGCATGAGATCCTTCCTGTCCCATATCCCCCCCGCAGCAATTACGGGAATGTGCAGGTCATATTCGCTTAAAAAAAACTCCTTCACCCCTCGAACCGTCGCATATTGATCATAGTCTCCATTACCAATATTCTCCAGTTTTTCTCCGAGGTGCCCCCCGGCACTGTCCGGATCCTCAACGATCACCGCATCGGGGAGTCGATTGTACGTCTTGTCCCATTTTTTCGCAATCAGCTGGGCTGCCCTCACAGAAGATACAATCGGTACAAGCGCCACTTCTGGAGCATCTCTTGTCAGTCCCGGCAGGGTGAGAGGAAGGCCTGCGCCACAGACAATCAGCTTGGCGCCAGCTTCAATCGAAGCCTTCACCAAATCCTCATAATCGGAGAGAGCTACCATTACGTTTACACCAATTACACCCTCCGGAGCAATCTGATAGGCTTTTTCAAGCTCGGCCTTGAGCGCCGAGGAATCGGCCTCGAAATAATTTTTGCCGGTGAAAAAGGGGCTGTTCATCCCAATCCCCGCAGCGGCAATAAGTCCTATTCCGCCACACTTCGCAACATGTCCGGCAAGTGAACCGGCAGAGATCCGTGCCCCCATACCACCCTGAATGACGGGATAACGTACTTCATAACCACCTATTTTCAAAGACTTGACCGGACGCATAAGGCTCCTTGTGCAAACAATATCGACTAGAAATCTATTTGATTTGAGTTTACTGGAAAAATAGTTTTAGTTGTGTAATAGTAATGTAAAATCAGGCAGGATCAGTTCTACGATTTTGAAGAAAAACCCTCTTCTTTCCAGAGAGGAGTGTATTATAAGCCATGCGTACTTTTCAGGGTGGTGTCAAGATGAAATGGATCAACAGGATATTCAGCCCTCTCTTCGCATTTATCGGCATTCAGCTCGTTTGGGCGCTCGTGGTATACTTCTGGATTTACTGGTTTGTTGGACGTCACAGGGAGTTCCGTGAACTGGCTGAGCGGTACAAACCCGGAATAGTGGGGCGCAGTCTGGACTGGCTTGTCCTTGTTGAAGGTCTCTTCCTGTTGCTGATGATACTGGTCGGTGTCTATATCATTTTTCTCTACTGGAAGCGGCAGGCCAAACTATACAAGCAACAGAAAAATTCCATTTCACAGGTCACCCACGAACTGAAGTCACCCTTGGCCTCGATCCAACTCCACCTGGAAACCATCCAGCTGCGCAGACTCCCCCCTGACAAGCTGGAAAGGTTCATCGATACAATGCTTTCCGATGTCGATCGCCTGAACAGTCTTATCAGTAATCTGCTTATGGTAGCAAAACTTGAGCACCGTCGCCGTGAAACACACCGTCAGGTCATCGATTTTTCGGCTTTTCTTTCGGAAAAGATGGAGCGGAAGCGTAACCTGCTCCCGGAAGGAGGAACCATAACCATCGAAGCTGAGCAGGGGCTGAGGGTTGATCTGAACGAGGAAGAAATGGAAACCGTGATGCGAAACCTTTTCGAAAATGCGGTTCTTTACAGCCCGTCTGCGCCTGAAATTACAGTCTGTCTGAAGAAAGTCGGCAAATATTGCCAACTTTCTTTTCAGGATAAAGGAAACGGTCTCGAGAAAAAAGATATGGATAAAATCTTCCGTATGTTTTACAGGGTCAGGCGCACCGGAGAGAGTATTCGCGGTTCCGGCCTCGGACTCTACATAATCAGATCCATTATCAACGAACATGGTGGCCGGATACGCGTGAGCAGCGAGGGGATCGGCAGGGGATGCTGTTTCCTTATCTCTCTCCCACTGGCGAGATAATCTCCTGCCATGGCAATCCCCGGGAGGGTCATAGTCAATGAACCAGGAAAAGTTGCATATCCTTCTGGTAGAGGATGAAATCCATCTGGCCAGGGGTATCTGTTTTAATCTAGAGCAGGAAGGGTACCGGGTCAGTCATGTAGAAACCGGAGAAGATGCCTTGAGCAGGCTGACTCTCGATCGATTCTCCCTTATAATCCTGGACGTAATGCTCCCCGGAATCGACGGATTTACGGTCTGCAGTAAAATCCGTGCCATGGAAACAAGGGTTCCCATACTGATCCTTTCCGCAAGGGCAGAAGAAGGGGACAAGATCACCGGCCTGGCCAGCGGTGCAGACGACTACCTGACCAAACCGTTTAATCTCAATGAATTCCTTTTACGGGTCAAGGGTATGCTGCGCCGCTCTTCGTGGTATCAACCGGAACCTGTGGAAGAGGGATACACGTTCGGGGAAAATGAAATTTTTCTCCTCTCCTATAACGCCCGAACAGCCCAAGGTGAAATCGACCTTACCGAACTGGAGGTAAAGATGCTCGCCCTTTTTTTCCAGAACGAAGGGAAAATTGTCCAGCGCAAAGCGTTGCTGGAAGCTGTATGGGGTTATTCTTCCGAGGCGGAAACAAGGACTTTGGATAATTTTATCGTTCGTTTGAGAAAATATTTTGAGCCAGACCCGGCAAAACCGGTATACTTTCGGACAATACGCGGGGTCGGCTACCGCTTCAACAGAAAGGGGAGTTAAAGGCCGGGGTTCAGACCACCGCACTCAAAGAACAAAAAGAGCCGCCAGGAATTCCTGTCGGCTCTTTTTCCGTATCCTTGACTGCTTGTTAGAGTCCCGCCTTCTCTCGCAGGATATCGATTTTGTCGGTCCTCTCCCAGGTGAATTCGGGAAGGTTACGGCCGAAGTGCCCATAAGATGCCGTTTTCAGGTAGATCGGACGAAGGAGGTCAAGTTGCTCGATAATTGCGCGGGGACGCAAGTCAAAAGTCTCCTTGACAATTGCGGCTATTCTTTCGGTAGGAATCTTGCCAGTCCGAAAAGTATTCACCATAACCGAAACCGGTTCGGCGACTCCGATTGCATAGGCAACCTGCACCTCACACCTGTCGCACAACCCTGCAGCAACGAGATTTTTTGCCACATAACGCCCCATATAGGAAGCGGAACGGTCGACTTTTGACGGATCCTTGCCGGAAAATGCCCCGCCGCCATGCGAACCCTGGCCACCATAGGTATCGACGATGATTTTTCGACCGGTCAACCCGCAGTCACCCATTGGTCCGCCAATAACAAAGCGGCCGGTCGGATTTATGAGAAAACGTGTAGTGGCGTCCATCAGTTCGGCAGGGACCACCTTTTTTATAACTTCTTCAAGAATCCCTTCCTTTATCGCCTCGTACGAGACCTCAGGGGTATGCTGGGAGGAAACAACAACGGTATCGATATGCACCGGTTTATTATCACAATAACTGATTGAGACCTGGGACTTGGCATCCGGACGAAGAAAGTCGAGTATCCCGTTCTTCCGCACCTCGGCAAGCTTCATTGTGAGCTTGTGGGCCAGCATTATCGGCATCGGCATCAATTCCTCGGTTTCGTTGCAGGCATAGCCAAACATCAACCCCTGGTCCCCGGCGCCCTGGTCCTTGAACATCCCCTCTCCCTCGGTAACACCCTGGGAAATATCGGGCGACTGCTTGTCTATAGAGGTAAGGACCGAGCAGGTCTCCCAGTCAAAGCCCATAGCCGAATCATTATAGCCGATCGCCTTTATGGTCTCGCGCGCAACTTTCGGATAATCTACGGTTGCCGTAGTGGTAATTTCACCGGCAATAAAGACGATGCCGGTTGTTACGAGGGTTTCACAGGCAACGCGGGCCTTAGAGTCCTGCGCAAGAATCGCATCAAGGATGGCATCCGATATCTGATCGGCAACCTTGTCCGGATGTCCTTCAGAAACCGATTCAGAGGTAAAAATATAATTCGACATGCCCATATCCGTTGGCTCCTTCTTTTAATGGTATATATACTGAAACGTCCAGTGAATGGAAAATTCTAAGGCCTGCAGGCTTGTTTGTCAAGAAAGAAAAGGGGAAAAGAATGGGAATCAACCCATTAATCGATGCTGTCTGAATATCGGGCGGTAATCTGTCCCTGAAGATATGACTCAACTTCGGCGGCGGTAGCAAAGTTCAACAGCTGTGCGGCAAGTTTTTCCGCTTCACTTTTAGAGCAGCGCCGAAGGACTTTTTTTACTTCGGGGATAGATACCGCGTTCATGGAAAGTTCCTCATAGCCAAGTCCCAACAGTATTGGCAGATAGGTCGGTTCGCTGGCCATCTCCCCGCAAATGCAGACATTTATGCCTGCGGCATGGGCAGCGTCCGCAACCATCTTGAGTGACCTGAGTACAGCCGGATGAAGCGGTTCATAGAGGCCCGAAAGATGTTCGTTGGTCCGGTCGATGGCAAGCGAGTACTGAATCAGGTCGTTGGTGCCAACGCTGAAAAAATCGACCTCCCGTGCCAGTAAGTCAGCGATCAGCACGGCCGAGGGGGTTTCTATCATGATACCGATCTCTATTTCTTCGTCAAAGGGGAGAGATGCCTGCTGCAATTCCCTTTTTGCTTCTTCCAGGAAAACCTTTGCTTCTCTAATCTCTGTGACGCCAGAAATCATCGGAAAAAAAATTTTAACCTTTCCCAGTGCGCTTGCACGCAGAATAGCGCGAAGTTGTGTTTTGAACAGGTCAGGCTGGCGCAGGGACAAGCGGATGGCACGCAAACCGAGTGCGGGATTCAGTTCATCATCCAGATTCAGGTCAGGCACAAACTTGTCCCCACCTACATCAAGCGTACGGATGGTTACCGGATACGGCAGCATCTGCCTCACTGCGGCCGAATAGGCCAGGAACTGTTCTTCCTCGCCGGGCAACGACATACGGTTCAAGAAAAGCATTTCAGTGCGGTATAGGCCTACTCCCTCACCACCATGCTTTTTTATGGAAGAAATTTCTTCAGAAAACTCGACATTTCCCTTCAGCTTGATCCGGTAACCGTCCATGGTTTCCGCCGGCAGGTCCCTGAGCTTTAATAGCTCCCTCTCCCGGTATTCATAGTACTGTTTTTTCTGCAGATAATCACGGAAGGTTTCCTCATCCGGGTTAATAATAACGAGCCCAGCTTTTCCATCCAGAATCAGAGGGTCTCCATCGGAGACTTCTGAGGTAATCCTTTCCAGACCAATAACCGCAGGTATCTCGAGAGAGCGGGAGAGTATGGCGGTGTGTGAAGTTCTCCCACCCAAATCAGTGATAAACCCGATTACCTTTTCCTTGTCTATCTGGAGGATATCCGCCGGTGACAGATCATGGGCGACGATAATAACCCGACCCTCAGCTTCGGATATCAGGTCATGGCGCTTCCCCACCATGTTTCGCAAAACCCGCTCGATCACGGTCTCGACATCCGTGCTCCGCTCCCGCAGGTACTCATCTTCAATACCGGAGAAAACCTTTATAAATTTTTTCAGCGTGCGCTTGAGTGCTGCTTCGGCATTAATTTTTTCGCTCTGGATAAACTGTACCGTCTCAGAGGTAAGCATGCTGTCTTCGAGGATAAGAAGATGAGTATCTATAACGTAGAGATGCTCAAGCCCTTTGGTTGAGGCGATCTGTTCTTTAAATGCCTTCAGCTCATCTTTAGCCTCTTGCAGGGATTTATTGAACCGATCAATCTCAGCAGGGACCTCCGTGTCGGTTATCAGGACCTCAATAATTGCAACACGGCTTCTGTCTGCAATTCTGGCCTTACCAATAACTATTCCGGGAGACGCCCCAATCCCTTTGAACAACCTGTTGTTAATCTTCTCCAAAACCATCCCTTATAAGCTCCCCAAGAACCTGCATGGCTTCGACTTCATCACCACCATCGATTTTCATCTTTATTGAACTTCCCTTTGCGGCAGCCAGCATCATGATCCCCATAATGCTTTTTCCATTAACTTCGATAGAATCCCGGTCTATCCGGATATCGGATTTAAACCGGCTTGCTGTCTTGACTAGGAGGGCCGAGGCCCTTGCATGAAGGCCCAGTTTGTTGACTATGATAAATTGCTGTTCAAGCATACGCTTTCGACTCCAAAGGTTCCGGTTGTATAGGGAACCTTCTCAGATCATTAAAAAACTTAAGATGAGAAACCATTCTACCGTGTCGGAATATCGTATCGTATCCGGAGTCCCGCTACCCTTTACAAACCCGAAGTTTGTAAGCTCGAACTCTATTCCCCACGATTTATTGCAGGAAACGACCTCGTTCACGCAATCGCCCCTTTCATCGGGGTCAGGAGACGGGATTTCATCGAGAAGGGGAAGAAGGGAAGGAACCTTCAAGAAACGAGAGTATGGTTTCCGGATTGGAAACTATTTGAGAAAATCTCCGGCAACGGATATACTTTCCTGGCCGCACCCTTTCAAAACTCTGGCCAGATCGGCAACACCAGCCTTTCCCCTCTCTGCAGAGAACTTCAACAACATCGGCAGGTTGACCCCGGTCAGGACCTCCACCACATTTTCTTTCAGAAAAGAGAGAGACATATTTGAAGGAGTACCGCCAAACATATCAGTCATTATAATAACTCCGTCGGCAGAAACCCTTTTTATCGCTGCGGTCACATTCTCACGTATTTGTTCAACCGTATCATTCGGGCTTATCCCCACGGCTTCGACAAGTTCCATCTTCCCGACTATCATTTCAGCAGCGGCCAGAAACTCACAGGCCAACCCTGCATGTGCAACCAATACCAACCCGATCATAGTTTATCCCTTCCCGATGTCCCGATGGGTAACCTTCAAATTTATATGCTTATCCCTGAAATAATTAAGCATCTCTTCGGCGATAACCACGGAACGATGTTTACCTCCGGTACAGCCAATAGAAATAGTCAAATATGATTTACCTTCCCTGTTGTAGCCCGGGAGGAGGTAATCCATCAAATTTTTAAACCTTTCGATAAAACCCTTTGTTTCCGTCTTGCCGAGAACGTAACCGCGAACCATCGGGTCAAGTCCAGAAAACTCCCTCAATTCAGGAATAAAATGGGGATTAGGGAGGAAGCGGACATCCATGACGATATCCGACTCCAGGGGGATTCCATAGCGATAGCCAAATGACTGCAGATGCACCATCATTTCCCGGGCGCCGGCAGTACCCCTTACGGTCGCTATGACTATTTCTTTGAGTTGGTGAACGTTGAGCTCTGAAGTATCTATGACTGTGGTGGCCATGCTTCGCAAGCCCGCCAGTTTTGCCCGTTCAAAGCGAATACCATCGGGCAGAGAACCCCCCTCCAGTACGGGATGGCGTCTCCTTGTCTCGGAATAACGGCGAATGAGGACCTCATCCGATGCATCGAAAAAAATTATCTCAACTTTGTGTCCAGCTTCGCTTATCTCTTGTAAAACACTTTCATATCCCCTCAGCGAACCAAGTTCACGTATGTCCATTACCAACACCACGTCTCTTACGCTCTCCCTGGAATTCTCCACAAGTTCAATGAAAGTTGGGAAGAGGGAAGCTGGAAGATTGTCTATGCAAAAGAAACCTTCATCTTCAAGCACGCGGACCGCAGTCGACTTTCCCGATCCTGAAAGACCGGATATGATCAAAATGCGCATGGATTCATTCCACTTCGTCGCCCAGAGGGCGAACTTCGAGACGCGCCAGCAGTTTTTCATGGAACTCGCGGGCAGGGTGATATCCCATCCCCTTGAGTATGAAATTCCTGGCGGCAACTTCGATTATTGAGGTAAGGTCCCGACCGGGGCGAACAGGTATTTTCAGATAGTGAAGGTCGACCCCGAGAATGGTATAAACGATATCATCAATTCCGAGCCGGTCGTATTCCTGCAAAGGATCCCACTCGACGAGTTCCAGGACCATATCGATGATTTTCTTCTCTCTGATCGATGAAACTCCGAAAAGATCTTTAATATTTATGACTCCAAGCCCGCGTATCTCCATGTGATAACGCAATGACTCCGCTGCACGGCCGACCAGAGCCGACGGCATTTTCTTTTTGATATAGACGGAATCGTCAGCAACAAGCCTGTGCCCGTGAATAACCAGGTCAAGGGCGCATTCACTTTTTCCGATGCCGCTCTTGCCGAGCAATAATACTCCAACTCCAAGGATGTCCACTAGCACGCCATGGACGTACGTTGTAGGAAGAAGCCTCTCTTCAAGAAATTTTGACAGCAGCGAGATAAATACGACGGACAGATGGGGGGTGACCAGCAGGGGGATTCCTGCTTTTTCGGTTAACTCTTTGAGCAGTTCGGGTGGCTCTAATCCTGTGGTTACTATAAAGCAGGAAATAGGGAAAGAGCACATTTTGCCAAGGGATACTTCGGCAGCATCCCTTGAAAGCTGACGCAGGTATGAAATTTCGGTATTACCAAGCACCTGCACCCTGTCGGGGTGCAGGTGCTTGGTATATCCTGTAAGCGCCAGACCCGGTTTCTGGATCCGGGGGCTAAAGACCCTGTTTACAAGACCGATGCTTCCGGCTGACAGGGTAAGGTTCAGGCCATACTCCACGTCGTTGAGAAGGTCACCAATGAAAAGACTGGTATTATTCAAAAGCGATTACCCTGTTCCCGCATGATATTGATAAGTAGTGCATAGGTCAAAGAGTATGGGGTTCTATAAGTCCGTAATTGCCATCTTTGCGTCTATAAATTACGCTTATCCCCTCTGTAACCGAATCGGTAAAAACTAGAAAATCCTTATGCATGAGATCCATCTGCATGACAGCCTCGTCAACAGACATCGGCTTTATGGAAAAAGTTTTTGTTTTTACTATTACCGGTTCTTTTTGTCCGAGGCTCTCGGCCTCAACGATACTCTTGCTGATCTTACGCTCGGAAGTTGAACCTGACGGCTTGTGAGCCTTGATCTTCTCCTTGTAGCGGCGCAACTGCCTTTCGATCTTATCCAGGACGGCATCAACAGCTGCATACATGTCATTGGTTTCTTCAGAGGCCTTGATCGTAATGCCTTTGGCAGTAATGGTGATTTCTGCAATATGACGGATCTTTTCAACCGTCAAGACGACTTGCACAGTGATGGGCTCATCAATATATTTCTGAACCCTCGACAGCTTTTCTTCTGCATAACTTTTCAAGGCATCGCTTGTGTCCATATGCCTGAATGTTGTCGTAATTTGCATAGTTATCTCCTTTTTCGCTTATTTAGACCTTTGTTGTAATCCACCTGACCCTTTCCGTGCCAGGGTGTCGCTCTCGTGGAGAGCCGCCTTTATCTTTTCCCTGATCCAGATAGACCGGATAACGGAATTAACGAACTTATTTCCCAGCCAAAAGGGGAAGAAATAATCTCTTCCTGCTAATAAAGCCTTTTTCGTTCTGATGAAGAGCCGATTCTCAACATCTCGCGATACTTTGTAACGGTCCGCCTGGCGATGGTAATATTGTCCGAGGAGAGGATCTCGGCTATTCGCTGGTCGCTGTAAGGTTTCCTCAGATCTTCGCTGCCGAGGAGCACTCTTATCTTATCCTTTACACTCTCAGAGGCAATGGGATCACCTTCTATCGTCGATATGCCGCTATTGAAAAAATACTTCAATTCCAGAAGCCCTTGCGGTGTCTGCATGTATTTGTTGGTAGTAACACGACTTATGGTAGATTCATGCATACCGATATCCTCGGCCACGTCACGGAGAACAAGGGGCTTGAGATACGCAATCCCGTGCTCCAGAAAACTGCGCTGAAATTTCACAATGCTTTTGGATACCTTGTAAATTGTTCTCTGGCGCTGATGAATACTCTTGATCAACCAGAGGGCAGAGCGCATTTTATCGTTAATATATTCTTCCGCCCTCGGATCAGATGAAGATGCAGCCCGACCTTCACCAGTGTAGTATGGGTTAATCTTGATATTCGGCAGACCTTCATCATTCAGCACGACTACAAATTCATCCCCGACTTTGTAGATAAATATATCTGCAGAGATATACTGCACGTCATCCTGGCCGTACTGCCTCCCCGGTTTAGGATCCAGTCCGGCGATCAGTTTTGCCGCCGCGAGAACTTCATCCATATCTATTCCGAGTGCTTTTGCTATCTGTTTGTATTTCCGGGTTTCAAGATCTTTCAGATGATCCATGAGGATCGACTCTACAACAGTATCCTTCATCCCCAGTTGACGAACCTGAATAAGAAGGCACTCCTGCAGGTTTCTGGCAGAGATCCCCATCGGATCGTATTCCTGAACCTTTTTCAGCACCTCTTCGACAAAAGACTCATCAACCTTGCAGACCTGAGCCAATTCAGCCAGTGATGAGCGGAAATATCCGTCATCGTCAATATTCCCGATTATCTCGACACCAACATCCATCTCGGCATCGGTAAATTTCCCCATTTTCAGCTGCCACATCAGATGATCAAATAGCGTCGACTTTTTTGTCAGAATATTTTCGTAGGAGGGACGGTCGTCATCGTCATCATAGCACTGTTCACCGGAGCTGTAATTATAGCCATCGAGGTAACTTGACCAGTCCATATCCTGGAGGGTTTCAGTTCCGGCCGTCACTTCATTGAACTCTGTGTTCTCGGCCTGCGTGAGCTCTTCTTTTTCGACCAGTTCCAGCTGATCCGGTTCCTTTGTCTCCTCGATTTCGGGAAATTCTTCGAGCACCGGATTTTCTTCCATCTCCTGCCGGACTATATCCTGCAGTTCCAACCGGGAAAGTTGCAACAGCTTTATAGCCTGCTGCAGCTGGGGGGTCATTACCAGTTGCTGGGTAAGTTTCATCTGCTGGCGCATTTCAATGGCCATGGGCTAACACCTTATACTTTCCTCATGTTGATTGATATGCCGGCCCTGCCTTAAAGGCTGAACCGTTCTCCCAGGTAAATCTCCCGGGCTTTTCTGCTGGCGGCGATATGCATCGGGTCGCCAAATTCCAGAACCTGCCCGTCATTCAGAATATACGCTTTATCGCAAACCCTGAGCGTTTCACGAACATTATGATCCGAGATAAGTATGCCAATCCCTATTGCCTTCAGCTCATTTATGATGTTTTGCAGATCCAGCACCGCGATCGGGTCTATCCCCGCGAAAGGTTCATCCAGCAGAATAAAATCGGGGCCGGTAGCTAACGCCCGTGCTATCTCCACCCTGCGCCGCTCCCCACCGGAAAGAGCGTAGCCTTTAGTCTGTGCAATATGGGTGATTTTAAAATCGCTGAGAAGCTTCTCCATTATATCCAGCCGCTTTTTAGCCGGAAACCCGAGGGCCTCAAGTACGGCAAGGAGGTTTTCCTTTACAGTAAGCTTCCGAAAGACGGAAGGCTCCTGTGGCAGATAGCTTATCCCTTTGCGGGCACGAATGTGCATCGGAAGACCGGTTATCTCCTCGGTATCGAGAACGACCGTACCGGCATCAGGGCGGCAAAGACCGACAACCATATAAAAAGTGGTAGTTTTCCCCGCCCCATTCGGCCCGAGAAGGCCAACCACCTCGCCGGCCGAAACTTCGAGATCCACACCATTGACCACATAACGGTTCTGATATTTTTTCTTCAGCCCCAAGGTCCTGAGGGTTCTCTTACGGACTTCTGTCGCCATCTTTCCCCTTCGTCTTCGGATAAATCACTGCATTAACCCGGGAATCCGGACCTCCGGTAACGACACTTTTCTCCTCTGCAATAAAATAGGTGATCACCTTACCCGAAATAACATCCTTACCCTGATTCACCCTTGGATTGTCATAAAGGGAAATCTTTCCTTCCTTGTTACTGTAGACGGCTCGCCCTGAAGTTCCGAGTCGGTTCTGCTGAACGATGCGGACGTTACCGAAGGCCTCAACCTTCTCCACGTCTCCACCCTGTTCGGCACTATACACAACCAGTTTATCGGCATAAATCGTCATGTCATTCTGTTTCGCCACTACCTTACCGACAAAGGTGGCTGTCTTCCCTTTACCATCGGTAATAAGCTCGTTTGACTTGATAGTTATCGGCTGACCGGAATCGCCCTCACCGGCGGAATAACTGCTGGAACTGAATATTGCAAGAGACAAAAAAATTATTATTGTAACAATGCGCATATTACTTCGCCCTGGTTCTGATATTTGCCGTAACATTATTCAATACCCGCACGCTTTTTGTCTTGAGCATCAACTCCAGACCGGTCCCCTCTACAGCAAGCCTTCCATCGGAAAAAGTCACACGATCGCTGGTTTTGACCAGAGAACGGGATGAAACATAATTGAGGTAACCGGTAGTAAATTTCATGCCGGAATCATTCACCGCCTTGACATTGCCCAACAGCTCAACATCCCCGGATTTATTGTGGTAGGTGGCCATATCGGCGGTCAGGGAAATCATCCCCCCTTTCCCCTTGGCAAAAATTATCATGTCAATTTTTTTGAAGTGTGTGTATTCACGGTTTTGATCGTAATCGACCTTATCCGCACGGAGCTCCCAGCGCTTTTCTCCACCCCTTACCTCCGAGTAATGTATCTTCTGCAGAGAAACGTCTATATTTTTCGGAAGTTGGTTAAGTAATTCAACAGGGCCCTTTTGCTGGTTGGTTTTCAGCACTATGACGACCGTCACCCAGGTCCCTGCCAGGAGAATGCATAGAGCAAGAAGCTGCTTGATTTTATTGGGCTTCAGCATAACTGGGAAAAGTATATCATCATAAAAAATGGGTGTAAAGCAGATTCTGGCTGGATGCGAGAGAGTTGGCACGGAGATTGTAACAAGTCATTGCCTTCTGCGACAATATTTCCAGGTATCTTTTAGGAACCAGCTTTCGGCTCAATTCCGGGCCGGATAAAGGGTGTCTTAAAGAGATAAAAGGATCTGCTCAGGCAAGATAACTGGCGGTTATCGCTTCCCATTTCTTTTGCCCCTTGAGGAGTAAATCACAGACCTCCCGCACAGCGCCCCACCCTCCGCCATTTTTGGCAACATAATGAACGAAGGGGTGGACCTCGGCAACGGCATCGGCCGGAGCCGCAGCAAACCCCACCCTCCGGAGAATCGGGATATCGATAATGTCATCCCCGATATAGGCGATCTGCCGGTCGAGCAGACCTGTATCGGCGAGGATTTCCCTGTAGGGCACCAGCTTGTCGCAGACTTTCAGATAAACGCGGGAAATCCCCAGCTCTTCCGCCCTGTTCCTGACGACCTGAGACTCCCTGCCCGAAATTATCCCCACCTCAATGCCGGACCGTTGCACCATCTTTATACCTTGGCCGTCTTTTACATTGAAAAACTTGCTTTCGATTCCGTTAGAGTCGAAAATTATCCGGCCGTCGGTCAAAACGCCGTCAACGTCCATCAGCAACATCCTGATCCCCGCAATCTGCTCGAGCATCACGCCAACCCGGCCTTCAGCAGGTCGTGAAGATGGATAATTCCTGTTGGCTCATCTTCATTCTCATCACTGAAGACAAACAGCGAAGTAATGGAATGCTCCTCCATGGTGTGAAGCGCCCTGGCAGCGAGTTCAGAGCCTCTTATCCGCTTGGGATTTCGCGTCATCAGTTCACCTGCGCTCTTCTCCATGATATTGATTCCTTTTTCCAGTGCCCGGCGTAAATCTCCGTCGGTTATGATTCCGACCAGAGAACCCCCCCCTTCCGTCACACCTGTAACACCCATACGTTTTTCTGTAATGACAAAGAGGGCTTCGGACATCAAAGTATCGACGGTCACCAGGGGAACGGCGTAACCCTTATGCATCAGGTCTTCAACTTTAAGCAAAAGTCTTTTGCCGAGGGAACCGCCGGGATGAAACAGGGCAAAATCTTCGGCATTGAACCCTCTTTCCACAAGGAGCGCCACCGCCAGGGCGTCGCCCATGGCCAGGGTGGCGGTAGTCGAAGCTGTCGGCGCCAACCCGAGTGGGCAGGCCTCCTCCTTGATAGCTATATCCAGGAAAACATCACCAGCCTTGGCCAGAGTGGAATTCCGGTTACCCGACATGGTGACAAGATGCGCTCCGATACGTTTTATTACCGGGAGTATCCGCAGAACCTCTTCGGTTTCACCGCTGTGAGAAACTGCAATAACCAGATCTCCCTTCATGATCATCCCGAGATCGCCATGAATCCCTTCAGCGGGATGGAGAAAAAACGCCGGGGTCCCGGTTGAGGCCATTGTTGACGCTATTTTCTGGCAGATAATCCCTGACTTTCCCATCCCTGTAACGACGACTCGACCTGGCGCGGCAATTATGAGATTCACAGCCTTTTCAAACTCACCATCCAGGGAGTCGGCAAGGGCGATCAATGCCTCCGCCTCAACACGTATAACCCTTTTCGCTTCTGCAAGTATCAATTATTACCCCTTGTGACGAGTGACGTCCAACGGCTAAGATGTCACTTCACTATAGCATCAATCGCCTTGAGTTTTTTGAGAATCTGCGGCAGTTCATCAAGACGAATGGAATTGGGTCCGTCACATAGCGCCTTATCCGGATCTTCATGGACTTCGAGGAAAATTCCGTCAATCCCGGTCGCAGCAGCAGCCCTTGCAAGATACTCCACAAACTCTCGCTCCCCACCGGATGAACCACCCATCCCACCGGGAATCTGAACGCTGTGGGTTGCGTCAAAAATCACCGGGTAGCCGAACCGGCGCATTATCGGCAGACTCCGCATGTCGGTAACAAGATTGTTGTAGCCGAATGTCGCACCCCGCTCGGTAAGCATTACCTGGGTGTTACCGGTGCTCAGCACCTTGTCGACCACGTTCGACATATCCCAGGGGGCCATAAACTGACCTTTTTTGATATTAATCGCCTTTCCGGTTCTCGATGCGGCCACCAGTAGATCTGTCTGACGACACAAAAATGCCGGTATCTGCAGGACATCTGCAACTGCGGCAACCTCCTGCACCTCTTCAATAGAATGGACATCCGTAAGAATGGGCAACCCCATGGATTCCGAAATCTTGGCAAGAATCCTGAGCCCCTCTTTCAGGCCGGGGCCCCGGAAAGAAGTTACCGAGGTCCGGTTTGCCTTGTCATAGGATGCCTTGAAAATGAATGGGATGGAAAGAGCATTGCAAATAGTCATGAGGCGTTCTGCACAGCGCAGGGTCGACGACTCATCCTCAATAGCACAGGGACCGGCGATAAGGGCAAGTGGGCGGTTTCCGCCGACCCTGACACTTCCCAGGGATATCTCTTTTACCATGATTTTTTCTTTCCTCTATTGTTGAACAGTGCCTGCAAATCCACTGTACCTCAGGAGCAGGGGGTTTTCCCTAAACCCGACTCTCGACATCCGACCTTCCTGTTCTCCATGGCGGCAGCAACAAAGGCCTTGAAGAGGGGATGGGGATTCAAAGGTTTAGATTTAAACTCGGGATGGAACTGGCAGCAGACAAACCAGGGATGATTCTTGATTTCTACCATTTCAACAAGGTTCAGCTCCTTGTTCACCCCCGACAAGAGAAGGCCGCTCGCCACCAGGGTATCCCGGTAACGGTTATTCAGTTCGTACCGGTGGCGATGCCGCTCGGAAATGTCCGTCGATCCATAGGCCTTCTGGGCCAGCGACCCTTTGTCCAGTGAGCAGGGATAGGACCCGAGACGCATCGTACCCCCCTTCTGGCTAACCCCCTTCTGGTTTTCCATCAGGTGTATAACCGGATTTTTGCAATCAGGGCGGAATTCGCTGGAAAAGGCGTCCTCAAGGGAGCAGACGTTTCTTGCAAACTCTACAACTGCCATCTGCAACCCAAGGCAGATACCGAAAAAAGGTATCATCTCTTTTCTCGCATATTCTATGGCCGTGATCTTCCCTTCGGTACCTCTCTCACCGAAACCGCCCGGGACCAGAACTCCGTCTACATCATCGAAGAATCCGTCGAGACCTTCCTGCTCAATTTTTTCGGAATCGAGATACTTAAGACGCACCCTGCAGTTATTGGCAATTCCACCGTGGGTGAGAGCCTCCGCCAGCGATTTGTACGATTCGGTCAGGTTTACATATTTGCCCACTATGGCAATACATGTTTCTCCATTTCCGGGATTTATCAGCTTGTCGACGACCTCCTGCCAATGGGAGAGATCGGGCGCCTTCGTCCAGATATTCAGTTTTTCGACTATCTGCTCGTCAAGACCTTCCTTATGCAGGGCGAGCGGCACCGCATAAATATGCTTTGCGTCGGTGGAGGTAATGACATCTTTCTCGTGAACATTACAGAAAAGGGCAATTTTTGCCTTCATCTCCTGGGGAAGTTCCGTTTCGCAGCGGCAGATGAGAATATCGGGCTGGATCCCGATTTCCCGTAATTCCTTTACCGAATGCTGGGTCGGTTTGGTTTTCAGTTCACTGGCCGTTTTGATGTATGGAACAAGAGTAACGTGGATATACAGTACGTTACCTGGCCCTCTGTCAACCTTGAACTGCCTGATAGCCTCCAGAAAAGGGAGCGATTCGATATCACCAACCGTCCCGCCTATCTCAACGATAGCAACATCCGACCCTTTGGCATTCTCAAGAATCTTGGATTTGATCTCATCGGTGATGTGCGGGATAACCTGAACGGTCCCGCCGAGATAATCCCCTCGGCGTTCCTTCTCGATCACGGAAAAATAGACCTGACCGGTAGTAAAGTTACTCTTTTTAGTCAGCCTTGCATTGGTGTAGCGCTCATAATGGCCCAAGTCGAGATCGGTTTCGGCGCCATCATCGGTAACGAACACCTCGCCATGTTGAAAGGGGGACATGGTGCCGGGATCTACGTTGATATAGGGATCAAGTTTTTGTATGGTTACCCGGAGACCGCGTGCTTCAAGCAGCGCCCCGAGAGATGCTGCGGCAAGCCCTTTCCCTATCGAAGAAACAACCCCGCCTGTAACGAAAATAAATTTTGTCTTCATGACTGCTCCTAAAACAGTGAAGTCCCAGGTTAATGGGACTTCATCAGACTTTCAATGACCTTTTCCAAGTCTGCCGGGGTGTCTACTCCGATAGAGTCGTACATCGTCTCCTCCACCTTGATTCGATAGCAGTTTTCCAAGGCACGCAACTGCTCCAGTTTTTCCGACATCTCCAGAAAGGTGGGGGACATCTTTGCAAATTGCAGGAGAAAATCCTTGCGGTATACGTAAATTCCGACATGCTTGTAACAGAGCAGCCTGCCGCTCTCAAATGCCTCATCTTTCAAATCATTCCATTTGTCCCTGAAATTCGGCACTGGAGAGCGGGAAAAATAGAGGGCGAAACCGTCCTTGTCCGTAATTACTTTAACCACATTTGGGCTTAAAAAATCGTGCAGGGTCTTTATCCGGGTTTTCAGTGTGCCCATTTCAATGGAACTGTCCAGCGTCAGCGGCCTTATGGCTTCGTCTATCATCGCCGGATCAATCAGGGGCTCATCCCCCTGTACATTCACGATAAGATCGGAATTTATACGCGCAGCAACCTCTGCCAAACGGTCGGTGCCTGTCTCGTGGCTCCCCAAAGTCATTTCGACCCGCCCGCCAAAAGCCCTGACCGCCGCAGCAATCCGCTCATCATCGGTCGCCACAATCACTTCCGAGACAAAAGCGGCCCTGGCAGCTCGCTCATAGACATGCTGCACCATCGGCTTGCCCATGATATCAGCTATGGCTTTCCCTTCGAAACGTGTAGAAGCATATCTGGCAGGAATCAATGCAGTTATTCGCATAAAATGGGCCGTTACTCGTGGAATCTGTCCCTTCATGCGGTGGGACGGACTACGTTACATCAAAAAAGAGCCTGGTGTCAAGGAAGGATTTGCCCGAGTCGCCCCCCTTATTAGCTCTCCAGAACCTCCCTGACCTTGCATGCCAGGTCAGAGATAGAGAAGGGCTTCTCGATGAAATGAACCCCTTCGGCAAGCACCCCCCGGTCGGCGAGGCTTTTAGGCGTGTAGCCCGACATGAAGAGTCGCTTGAGGTGCGGATAGCGGGAGAGGAGTTTTTCCGCCAACTCCACCCCGCTCATCCCCGGCATGATCAGATCGGTCATCAGCAGATCGATCTTCCCCCCCGCCTCTTCGGCCAGAAGGATAGCCTTGGACGGGGCGCCTGCCGCCAGCACGGTGTAGCCGAGCAGTTCAAGGAGCGTTGTGGTAATCTCCAGGATCGACGGTTCGTCCTCCACCAGGAGGATCGTTTCGTGGCCACGCAGGGACTCTGTGAGACCATCCTTCTCCCTTTCCTCTCCTCCGACCAGATATCGGGGGAGATGGATCGTGACCGTCGTCCCCCTCCCCCGCTCGCTTTCTACCTCGATGCAGCCGTTGTTCTGCCTGACGATGCCGTAGACCGTGGCCAGACCGAGTCCCGTCCCCTCGCCGACCCCCTTGGTTGTAAAGAACGGTTCGAAGATCTGCCCCAGAACCTCCTCCCCCATGCCGCACCCGTTATCGCTCACGGCCAGCCGGACGTAGTCACCGGGCAGATACCCCTCGTGAGTAGCGCAATACCGTTCGTCAAGGGTAATATTTCCAGTCTTGATAATAATCCTGCCGACACCGGAGATAGCATCCCGGGCGTTGAGGCAGAGGTTGGCCAGGATCTGGTCGATCTGGGACGGGTCGACCTTGACCGGCCAGAGATTAGCCCCCGGCTGCCAGCAGAGGTCGATCTCCTCGCCGATGAGCTGTTGAATCATCCTGAACATTCCCACCAGAGTCTCGTTCAGCTCCACAGCTATCGGCGCAATAGCCTGCTTGCGTGCGAAGGCGAGCAGCTGCCGCGTGATGTCGGCGGAGCGGTCGGCCGCCTTGCGGATTTCCGTAAGGCAAGTGATGACCGGCGGGGAAGGTTCGCCTGCCTCCAGTTTCATGATGGCCACCTGCGCGTAACCGATGATTACACTCAGCATGTTGTTGAATTCATGGGCCACCCCGCCCGCAAGCTGCCCCACCGATTCCATTTTCTGGGCATGTTGGAGTTGGGCTTCCAGTCTCCCCTTTTCCTCCTCGGCCCGCTTACCGTCGGTGATATCGGTAGCCACACCACCGAGCCCGGTGATCGCTCCTTGCATATTACGCAGGGGAAACTTCGAGGTCATAACGGTGCGCGGGACGTTTGCTACCTTGCTCACCACGACCTCTTCAACAGTAGTCGCCACTCCAGTTGCCATGATCCGACTGTTGTTTTCCAAGAGGGTATCGGCAAGATCCTTCGGGAAAACATCGTGCAGGGTCTTGCCCAACAGTTCCTCTTTGGTCACCCCGTAGAATTGTGCCATCGCATCGTTAAGCAGCGTAAACCGGTGTTGCAGATCAAAGGCAAAAACATTTGAAGGGGTGCTGTCGATGATACTTCGCAACAAATCCTTATGCTCCCGCAACGCCGCCTCTGTCTCCTTAAGGTCTGATATCAGCTCTTGGGGGGTTCGCTGGCACTCGCTGACATCGCTCGGCAGGACGCTGCACACCTTCGCGCCTTCGGCGTCCAGTTCCGCCTGCGCCCTCTGCAGTTCCTCGTTCTCTATCTCCAGTTCAATTTGATGGATCTGCAGTTCATGAAGCATCCGCAGCATCTCTTCGCGCGAGAGAGCCTCTAGGTTTTCCGGCGCACAGGCCGCTTTTCTCCGCACGACCTCTTCGGCCCGCCGATGGAGCTCGCCCCCCTTTTCGTGACGGTCATCCTTGCTGGTCATTCTCTCCCCCCTTTACTCCATTGATCCTGATCCCAGATCTCCTTTCCCTTGACATTTTTACCATTAACAGCAGCCTTTTAATGGGTGACCCCTAAGCCTCCAGCGAAAGTCCTTACCACCCTTCGACAAGCTCAGGGCGAACGGACTTTACTCCAATACACTTTTACCGCGAAGTTCATTAACTCCTTTGAGCAGGCTACCGGTTTTTACTACGATAGCCGACCGGTATTCGGTCTTTCCTCCGCTGTTCAGCCCACGAACAAGAGGAATCACCCCATACTTTTTCCGGGCATCCAGATAGTGAACGGCGCCTAAGAACGCAAAATCTAACTTCTTCGTACCGAGCAGGTCGATAACGTTTTCGGCATTCCGGGCAAATTGGAGTTCAAAACGGTAGCCTGTTGCCTTCCTGAGATAGGCCAGAAGGTTCATCTGCCCATCGATCACCGTTCTGCGTCTGCATGATAAAGCCACGCATGCCATGCTCATTCATGATTAGTTATTCCACCCGCAGGCAGAAGTATCTGGCACGTATGTTCGGTGCATACATCATATCCTTCCCGATCTCTTCACCAACGGATGACGTTTTTGCCATGCTTACCCTCATCTGAATCGAAATGACTTGCTGAAAAAGTATACCGGATTTTGCTGTTACTGAAGAAAGGTGGACCGTCTGCTTCACTTAATTGCTCTCCAGCGCCTCCCGTACCTTGGTGATCAGGCCAGAAAGTGAGAACGGCTTCTCGATGAAATGAACGTTATCGATCAGCACACCGTGGAGGGCAATGATGTCGCCTGAATAGCCTGACATGAAGATTCGTTTGAGGTGCGGATAGAGGACAAGCAGCTTTCGCGCCAGCTCCTGGCCGTTCATCTCCGGCATGACCACATCGGTTAGCAGCAGGTGGATCGCGCCGTTCTGCTCTTCGGCCAGCCGGATGGCATTGCCCGGGGTGCTTGCCGTCAGTACGTTGTACCCCTGCATTTCGAGTATTATCGCAGTGCTTTTCAGGATCGCCGGCTCGTCCTCCACCAACAGGATGGTTTCATGCCCACGTACGGGCAAGTCGCGAACTTCATGCCGCTTTTCCCCGGTTTCGACCGCATGCCGGGGGAAATAGATAGTGAACGTCGTCCCCTGACCCGGCTCGCTCCGGACCTCTAAAAAGCCGTTGTTCTGTTTGACGATGCCGTAGACCGTGGCGAGACCGAGGCCGGTTCCCCTGCCGATACCTTTGGTCGTGAAGAACGGTTCGAAGATTTGCCTCAGGATTTCTTTCTCCATGCCACAGCCGGTGTCGCTCACTGCGAGCCGCACGTACTCCCCGGGAACAGCCCCAACGTGAGCGGCACAGTAGACCTCTTCCAGGACAATGTTCCCCGTTTCTATAGTAATCCTGCCGACTACGGAAATAGCGTCCCGCGCGTTGACGCAGAGGTTGTCAACGATCTGGTCGATCTGGCCTGGATCAACCTTGACTGTCCAGAGCCCCCCCTCCGTCTGCCAGCTGATGTCTATCTCCTCGCCGATGAGCCGTTGCAGCATCTTGAGCATCCCCCCGACAGCATCACCCAGATCAAGCAGTACGGGGGTGACAATCTGCTTGCGGGCAAAGGCGAGCAGCTGCCGTGTGATGTCACCGGAGTGCTCGGCCGCCTGGCGGATTTCCGTAAGACAGCTAACGATAGACGGCGCTGAATCGCCTACTTCCAACTTCATGACGGCCAACGCTGCGTAATTTGTGATTACACTAAGCATGTTGTTGAAGTCGTGGGCCACCCCGCCAGCCAAATGGCCTACCGATTCCATCTTCTGTGCCTGCAGTAACTGCGCTTCGAGGGCGGCCTTAGCCTCCTCGGCCCGCTTAAGTACCGTTATGTCTGTGTCGCTCCCTCTGTAGCCTGTCACGGTTCCGTCAGCATCCAGGAGCGGAAGGCCATTGGTGGACAGCCATACGAGTCGGCCATCTTTGGAAACTGCGCTGTTTCTGTAATTTTGAAACGGTTCGCCCAGTTTGATGTTAAAGAAAGCAGCTTGTTTGAGCGCCTCTCGTCCCGATTCGGGATGCAGGTCGTGGAAGGGGCGACCTATCAGTTCGTCCGGGCGGTAGCCCAGAACGGCTTCGGAGGTAGGGCTGACATATGTGAAGAGCCCCCTAGCATCCACCTCCCAGATGAAGATGCCGCTCTGATCGGCCAGCTGGTTGAAACGGGCTTCGTTTTCCCGCAGAGACTCAACATCCTCTTCCTTGCGCTTGTTGATATCGGTCAACACAACGCGGTACTCGGGCGTCCCATCCTTGCCCTGCGTAGCGGTGGCCGCTAGATGCACCCAGAAGGGCGTACCATCTTTTTTCACCATCCGCAGTTCGCACCCCGGTAGTTGAGCTGACTCCCCGCCGGAGCTCTGGCGAAACGTGGCGCCCCCCTCTACAGGCTCCTCCCGAAGCTCTGTATCACTCTTGAAGTGCTGCTTGCCGTACAGGTAGTAGCTGTCCTGGTCCTCTTTGAAAACAAACCGGTTGAACAGCTGCCAGACCAGCGTCCCCCTTGCCACCCCCAAGAGAGTAGCTGCTGCATGGTTTGCCTCCAGTATCACCCCCTCTTCGCTGAGGGTGAGATACCCGACCGGGGCGAGGTCGTATAAATCAAAATAGCGCGCCCGTGCGGCATCCAGCTCTACATGACTTCGGAGCAGTTCCAGATTCTGCATCTTCAGTTCGATTTGATGGACCTGTAGATCGTGGAGGGCCTCCCGCATCTCTTCGGGCAAAAGGGGTGCTTGCTTTCCCGGCGACCGGGCAGCATTCTCCAGTACAACCTCTTCGGCTCGCCGGCGGAGTTCGGATCCCTGTCCGGTTCGGTCATCCCTTTTGGTCATTCTGCGCCTCCTTCTTTATTGATCCTGAGCCACTATCTCCTTAACGTTATCGCAGAGGAAGAGAATAAAACGGCGCCGAGGAAAACCCGCAGCGCCATTTCATTTTATCGGATACCGCACCCCCGCCAAAGAGCGAAATGGGACCGGGAGGGAAGCTACTGACTGAGCAAGCTGAGTGCCATATCGGGCCTTTTGTGCAGGCATATTAGCGGTTCAAGGCTTATCATCCAGGCAGGATGACATCCCCCCACCCTGCAGCCTGGTCTCCCCTCTGGAATCTATCGACTGATGATCTGCGGGGGGGGGTGGGAAACCTGCGCACAGGGGTTATCATGGATCGACACTTTCAACTCTACCATGGATAATTACCATTAACAAGTCGGTATCTACTGGCGAATTCGTGGGAAGGGGTCAAGACCCCACCTGTCACTCCTTGCCTCCGGTCAATTTATCCGCCTCGTTCACCCATCCGCCACCGAGCGCCTTGTAAATGTTGACCAGCGAAACGAAGAAGGAGGCGCGCGTCTGCGCCCAGTTCAATTCGGCCGGAAAGAGTTGCTGTTGTGCCTGCAGTACGGTGAAATATGGCGTATAACCGCCATCGTATTGCAGTCGCGCCAGACGTTCGTATTCCTTTGAGGCGTTTACCAGCCGTCTCTGGGCATCGAGCTGATCGCCCAGTTTCTGCCTCGCGACAAGTGCGTTCTCCACATCAGCAAAGGCGCTCTGGATGGATGCCTGGTAACCGAGGAGAGCGGCCTGCCGGGCCGCCTCGGTCTGTTTCACCTGCCCGCTGACTGCACCGGCGGTGAAGATCGGGCCTATAATCGACCCTGCATAGCTCCAGGTCTCGGCCGGCCCCTTAAAAAGGCTGCGTAGTGCCGAACTAGAAACGCCATAGTTGCCGGTAAGGGAGATGGTAGGGAAATAAAGTGCCCGGGCAGCGCCGATCTGCGCATTGGCGGAGATGAGGTTCTGCTCGGCCTGCAAGATATCAGGGCGGCTTTCCAGTACCTCCGAGGGAACCCCGGCCGGTACGGCGGGAATGGCAAGCTCGTAGATCGACTTCCCCCGTGGCACAGGTCCGGGGTTGCACCCCAGTAGTATCAAAATGGCGTTCTCCGTCTGTACGATCTGGTTTTCAAGCTGCGGGATTGCTGCGGCAGCGGTCTCGTACTGAGTGCGGGCCTGCTCAACGTTCATCTGGGAAATCTGCCCGTATTTAAACTGAAGCTCGAAAAGCCTGACCGAATCCTGATAGCTGGCCAGATTACGCCTGGCGATGGCGAGCTGCTCGTCAAAGCCGCGAAGCTGGAGATAGCTGCTTGCGACCGAGGCGACCAGGGATAGTATTATCCCACGGCGCGCCTCCACCGAGGCCAACATGTTCGCCCTCGCAGCCTCGGAGAGCCTGCGGACACGCCCCCAAAGATCGATCTCCCAACTGGCGCCGGCAAAAAGCTGGAAAGATTCCTGGGGGTTGGAAACGGTAGAAGGGACCGGGGTCGCGTTCTTTTCGCTGAGCCGCTGGCGGGCGGCGTTTGCACCGTAGTTGACCTGCGGGAAAAGCTGCGAACGGACCTGGGTAAGCAGGCCGGCGGCCTGTTCGATATTGGCGGCGGCGATCCTGACGTTTTTGTTTCCAGCCAGCGCTCTTGTAATAAGGTCATCCAGGACCGGGTCCCGGAACTGCCGCCACCAGTCGGTATTCGCGGTTTTTTGGGCCTCCTTGACCTCGTAGTTATACGACTTCATCATATCGACCACGGGACGTTGATAATCGGGACCAAGCATGCAGCCAGCTAGAGAAGTGGCGATTATAAGGATAAAGAATCTCAGCATGTCACTCCCCTCTCTTATCAGTATGCGCCGGGGAATCGGGTGGAGTGACGCCACTCAGCGAATCTGTCGGGAGCTCTTCCGGGGGGCGAACTTCCTTCCTCCCCCGTTCGGCAAACCGGTCGAAAAGGTAGAAGAAGAGCGGGACATAAAGCATCGCCAGGGTGGCCTCGCCGATCATTCCTCCCATTATACCGGTTCCTATGGAGTGGCGGGCGTTGGCGCCGGCGCCGGTGGCAAGCGCCAGCGGCAGTACTCCGAAGATAAATGCCAGGGATGTCATGATGATTGGTCGCAACCGCTCCTCACCTGCACGGAGTGTTGCGTCCATGAGGGACAATCCCTGCTTGCGCAGTTCAACCGCGAAGGTGATCCTGAGAACCGCGTTTTTCGCTCCCAGACCGATCAGGACCAGTAAGCCGATCTGGAAATAGACATCATTCTGTAGACCGCGCAGCCAGTTGAAGGCAAGTGCGCCGAGTATGCCGAACGGGACCGCCGTCATGACTGCCCCCGGCAGGGTCCACGACTCGAACTGGGCCGACAGGATCAGGAAAACGATGATAAGGCCGAACACAAAGGCAATCGTCGAAGTACCCCCGGATTTTTTTTCCTCGTAGGCCATACCTGACCAGGCGAAGTCATAACCCTGGGGCAGCACCTTGTACGCCACCTCCTCCATGGCTTTGATCGCATCGCCCGAGCTGTAACCTTCTGCTGCGCTGCCGGTAACCTGGGCAGCAGGGAAACCGTTGAAATGCGACATAAGGTCGGGACCTGAAACGTAATGGGTCGTCACTACGGCCGACAGCGGCGTCATCTCGCCATTTCCACCTCTCGTGTAAAGCCGGGTGATATCTGCGGGGCTGCGGCGGTAGGGAGCCTCGGACTGAAGGACAACATTCCAGACCCGGCTGTACTGGTTGTACTGGCTGACCTGGATAGAACCGAATTGGGCCTGCAGCGCGCTGTAAACATCATCTACCGGAACGCCGAGGAGCACCGCCTTGGAACGGTCGACTTCGGTCTGCAACTGTTGCGATGAAGCGCGAAAGGTGCTGTTCAGGCTTGCAAGCTCGGGGCGTTGGCGGGCCTTCTCCAGGAATGCGGAGGTAACTTCGTACAGACGCGCCGGGTCTCCGCTACCCTTGTCCTGGACCCAGAACTCGAAGCCGCCGGTGGCGCCGATTCCAGGGATTGCAGGTGGCGCTATCGGCAGAAGTCTCCCCTCCCGGATACCCCGCGCTTCACCGGCAACGCCCAGGAGGACGGCTTTTGCATTTTCCTTCCGAGCCCGCGCTATCGTCGAGTAGCGCTCTTTGAACTCTTTGAGCGTTACAAAGAAGGTCGCAGCATTAGATTTGAATTGACCGTCCAAGAGGCTGTAGCCGTTGATGGTCGTTCTTGTCGCCACGGCCGGATTCCGTGCAAAAAGCTCGTCGACACGGGCGGATGTCCGCGCTGTGCGGGTCAGACTGGCAGCGTCGGGCATTACGAGTTGCGCCAGCAGATACCCCTGGTCCTCGTTAGGGACGAAGCTGGTCGGTATCGTCCGGAAGAGAAATACGAGCCCCGAGATCATCACGGCAAGGAGTACAAAGGCAACCGACATCCGCTTGATCATAAGGACGACGGCATCGCCAAAGGCCAGGGTCAGGCGGTCAAACTGGCGGTTGAACCAGGCAAAGAAGCCACGCTGGGGAGGCGCTCTATGCTTGAGGAGAGCAGCACACATGGCCGGCGTCAGGGTAAGCGCTACAAAACCTGAAAGCGCAACAGAAATGACGATAGTTATGGCGAACTGCTTGTAGAGCTGGCCGGTGGTGCCGGGGAGGAATGCCGCAGGGATGAAGACCGAAGCCATCACCAGTACGACCGCAACCAGCGAGGCGCTAATTTCACCCATCGCCTTGATGGTGGCTTCGCGGGGTGCCAGGTGGAACTTAGCCATGTTCCGTTCCACGTTTTCTACCACCACAATAGCATCGTCGACCACCATGCCGATGGCAAGGACAATGCCGAACAGAGTTAAGAGGTTGATAGAGAAGCCGAGGGCAAGCATGCCGGTGAAGGTACCGATCAGCGCCACAAAGATTGCAACCGTGCAGATGATTGTAGCACGGAAACTCTGCAGAAAGAGGTAGACGACCATCATCACCAGTAGGATCGCCTCGAATAGCGTATAAATAACCTCTTCGATCGATATCCGCACGAAGTCGGTTGTGTCCAGGGCGATAACGTAATCGATGCCGTCCGGCATTGTCCGTTTCAGTTCCGCCATTGTCTTGCGTACGGCCTTCGACACTTCAAGACCGTTGGCGCCGGCCTGCTGGTAGATGGCGATGGGGGTAGCCGGAGAGCCGTTCAACCTGTTGTCGTCCACATACTGTCGGCGTCCGACTTCAGCGCGGGCCACGTCTTTGACACGGACGATGGCGCTCCCCGCCTTGCTTGCGCGAAGGATTATCTCCTCGTACTGGGAAGGCTTGATGAACGGGGCCTGAGTCAATACCGGAAATGTCAGTTGCACCTGGTCGTCACCAGGCTGCTGCCCCACCTGTCCGGCCCCGAACAGGGCGTTCTGTTTAGCGACCGCACTCTGAATGTCGGTTGTGGTGATCCCGAGGGAGGCCATACGGTCAGGGTTCATCCAGATGCGCATGGCCTGATCCGGTACACCGAAGATCTGCGCCTGACCAGCGCCGTTTACCCGTTTGATCGCATCAAGAACGTATACGTTCGCATAGTTGGTGACGTAGTCCGGGGTGTAACGACCATCTTTGTTCGTCACCGCAATGATCATCAGGGTACTGGAAGACTTTTTCTGTACGGGAACACCGTACTGCGCAACCGCTTCGGGGAGCTGGGGCATGGCAAGGCTCACCCGGTTTTGCACCTGCACCTGCGCAATGTCCGGGTCCGTATCGAGGCTGAAATAGGCCGTAATGGTCATCTTGCCGGTGCTGGAACTTGTCGACGTCATGTAGAGCATGTTGTCGACCCCGTTGATCTGAGCCTCTATCGGCGCTGCGACCGAGTCGGCAACGGTCTTCGCGTCGGCCCCCGGATAGGTGGCGGTCACCTGGATCTGCACCGGCGTGATGGTCGGATACTGTGAGACCGGCAGGAGCTTCATCGACACCAGGCCGGCAATGACGATGATAAGCGAGATCACCGTCGCAAAGATAGGTCTTTCGATGAAGAACTTTGAGAACATGGAGCCCCTCCCGGTCAGTTTCCCTTCTTCGCCGGAGCGTCTTTACGTGTCGCGCTCCGCGACCCTTCACCCGACTTTGTAGACGCAGTCATGGGGGAAAGCGCCTTGACAATGACCGGTGTGCCCGGCTGCATCGCCACCCCCCCGTCGACAATCACCTTGTCATCGGCCCTGAGCCCTTCGTTGATAAACCAGTCGTTGCCGTACCATTCGCCGACCGTTACCGGCCGGTACTCGCTCCTGCCGTCTTTGCCTACCACCCAGACATAGTGACCCTTCCCCCCCTGCTGCACCGCACGCTGCGGCACAACTACCGCATTCGGACGGATGGCCCCTTTCAAGCGGGCGCGGACATACTGGTTCGGGCGGAGGATCCCGCCCGGGTTATCTACGTTTGCCCGGAGGAGGAAGGTTCCGGTTTGCTCGTTGTAGGAGGGAGCGGCAAAGGTTATCCGCCCCTTGTAGGGGAAGAGGGAGCCATCGACCATTATGATATCGACCTCGTAGTCCCCTTTTGCAGGCGCTATCAGCAGCTTCCTGGCAACTTGGTCACGGTATTTTTGGACCTCGTTTTCCGAGAGACTGAAATTAACCCAAATGGGAGAGAGGACCGCCACGGTTGTGAGTTGACTGTTCTGCTGGTTGATGTATGTACCGTCCTGTTGCAGTGCGGCGCCGGTGATACCGGCAACGGGAGAGGCGATGGTACAGTATGAGAGGTTTAGTCGAGCCGTCTCCAACTGGGCTTTGGCCTGTTCTACCGCAGCGGCGGATGACTCGAATGAGCCGGTGGCATCATCCAGATCCTTGTGGGACAACGCATTCAGAGCGGCAAGCGGCACGGTTCGATCCAGGTTCAGCCGTGCCGTTTTCATGGCGGCATTTTGCCTTGCGAGCGCAGCAGCTGCAGCGTCCACCTGGACCTGGAACGGTTTTTTATCCATAAGAAACATGACTTGACCGGCCTTCACCATCGAGCCTTCGACATAGACCCGCTTTTCAAGGAAGCCATTGACCCGCGCATGGATGCTCATCTGGTGCGAACTCTGCGTCTGTGCAACGTATTCGAAACTTACCGGAAGATCACGGGGGATGACGGTCACCGCTGCGACCTCTGTAGGGCGTATTCCCGGTTTTACATCTTCGCGCTTCTTGCAGCCGGTCAGGTCCGTCAGCAGTATGCCTGCAGAGAGAAGGGCTGCGAAAATGAGCCACCGCCCCTCGCAACCCCGGTTCCAGAAAGTTCCGGAACCGAAAGAAAGCACCTTTTGCATTATCAACCTCCCGATAAAATATCCGGTTCCATATCAGCTCCTCGCAAAACTCCAAAAATATATCTTCTATTTTACCGTGTAATTGCGTCCTTCAAGACATGCGGCGTACGCCCGGTTGTATTCTCCCTTTTTAGCGTCAACAGCCGCAGCCTGCTGTTGTTGGACCATAGCAGCCTGCTTGGCCTTCGCCCGGCCCCTTATGCCTCCGATCACGGCGCCGGTTGCCGCTCCCTTGCCCGCATCACCGCTTATTGCGCCAACCGCTGCGCCTGTTGCCGCTCCCCTCGCAGCGCCTCCGCTTCCACCCCCCTGTTGCACCTGTGTCGGCGGCGGTTTTATCGGATCGAACCCTGTCCGCTGTTTTGCCCAGCCGTAGCACTCGAACCTGTCCTTCTCGATCTGTTTCTGATTCTGCCCCTTGTTCGGATAGACGATCGGCTCACCCTGGCCGAAAGCACTGCTCGCAGTCACAGCAAAAACCGCAAGGACAAGAATTGACATTTCTTTTCGCATAAAACCTCCTTCGTTCTGACCGTTTCTGTAAAGACGCCCGTTAAAGTAAATCCGCAGCCAGGGTGGGACAATCTGTAGAGCCCTGTAGCGGCTGTTTCGGTATGGTCAGGAAAAGGTACTTCCAGATTTGTGCCAAATAATCAAAAGAAATCAACAGGGCAATAACTCGCCGTATATATTGGGACATTTGGTTGAGCTGAGGTTTGATCTGTTTTGATGGCGGAGAATATGAGACGATATATCGCCTTCAGTATATTATATCGTCTTGTAGTTGAGAAATTGCTTGATAGAATGGTGAGGAGGCTAAAAGATGATCTGGAAAGAGTGGAATGCGGCGGAAAGTCCGGATATCCTGGAAGCTCACCATCTGCGGATCCGATGGGTAATTAATCAAACGGCCACCTGATCAGATTCGGGTAAAAGAAAAGGACATATGCAGAAATATGACGGTCTGACCAGATCAGGAGAAGATTGCAACCCCGCTGGAGCCATGGGGGTCGACCCGTTGATCGCCGAACTTCTGACCCGGTTTGTTAAAATTTCAGCAGAACAGGTCGACTCGGAGATCCGGGTAAGCATCCGGAGAATTGTTGAATCACTTGGCCTTGACCGGGGTCTCCTCTTCCAATTATCATCCGATGGAACCTATATGATTCAGACTCATTACTGGGAGAGGCCAGGGTGCAATCTGGTATCGCCCTCTTCCATATATTCATCTGCCGCATGGGTACGGAAGAAGATTCTACGCGGAGAGGAGTTCGCCTTTTCCACTCTGGAGGATTTACCGGAAGAAGCAGCGAAGGATAAGAAATATTTAGCAGGGTCAGGGATGAAATCACAACTTTCACTCCCGATGAAAATTGACGGTAATCTGATCGGCGCCATGGTCATGGAAAGCTTTAGCTCGGGAATAACCTGGACAGACAAGCTGGTCCAAAAGCTTATGATTGTAGCCGATCTCTTCAGATGTGCAGTGGAGCGAAAAAGAAGGAAACTTGAACTGGCTGAAATAGTCCGGTACGAGAACCTGCTCACGGAACTTTCAGCCCGATTCGCTATGCTGGCGTCAGGAGAAATCGACCGGGAGATCGAAAGGTCGTTGAAGCAGATTGCGGAATTATTTCTTGGAGAGCATTGTGGAATAGTGGAGCTGCAGGGAGACAGGAAGTTTGCCGCAGTAACCCATGCGTGGAACGCCAGTGATAGCGGTCGGATTACGGACGGAACCAACCTGGCACCTCTTTTCCCATGGTCCTACGGAAAACATGTCACGCATGGAGAAGTGATCACTTTTTCCAGTCTGGCGGAACTCCCTCCTGAGGCGGAGAGGGATCGTCACTCCTGGGTCGCCATTGGCGTCCGTTCAACAGTTGTTATCCCGATTTTCAGGGGAGGAAAGGGGTGTCATCTTATAGTTTTACAGAACATGAGCTGCGAGCGCTTCTGGCCGGATAAAGCTATCAAGCGGTTGCGCCTGCTCGGGGAAATTGTCGTAAATGTTCTGACACGTGAAGATTCGAGAGAAAAACTGAGGATATCGTGCGATGAGATCAGGGCGATGAAGGAAAGAATAGCTGTAAATGCCGAGCTCTTCCGACCCGAGGTCAAACTTTACCGGTCCCATGAAAAAATAATCGGCCAGAGCGATGCGCTCCTTGAGGTCATGGAACTTGTCAAACAGGTCGCGCCGACCGATTCGACCGTGCTTATCTGCGGCGAAACTGGCACCGGCAAGGAACTTATAGCCCGGGCGATCCACGGCGTGAGTCGGCACAATGATAAGGTAATGGTGAAAGTCAACTGCGCCTCACTGCCGGCGGCACTGATTGAAAGCGAACTTTTCGGCAGGGAAAAAGGCGCCTACACCGGCGCACTGACGCGGCAGATCGGACGGTTCGAGATGGCCCACGAGTCGACTATTTTCCTGGACGAGATTGCCGAGCTCTCCCCGGAGCTGCAGGCAAAACTGCTGCGGGTCCTGCAGGATGGTGAGTTTGAGCGGCTCGGCTCTCCCAGGACCATCCATGTCCAGGTCCGCGTAATCTCCGCGACAAACCGCTGTCTCGAAGAAGAGGTAAAAAAGGGGAATTTCAGGGAAGATCTTTACTATCGACTGAATGTCTTTCCGATTACGGTACCTCCGCTCAGGGAGAGAGCGGACGATATCCTCATGCTGGTCTGGGCATTTCTCAACGAATTCGTCGACAAGATGGGGAAGAAGATCAACAAGGTCACAAAGCGTGATATGGAGGCTCTTCAGCGTTATTCCTGGCCGGGGAACATACGGGAATTGCGTAATGTAATCGAGCGCGCCGTCATCGTCAGCAGCGGAGACACCCTGCAGGCGCAAGTGCCGGACGATCCCCGGAAGGGACTTCTCTCCGCAAAGACACTTGAAGAGATCGAATACCAGCACATCAATGATGTTCTGAGACAGACCGGCGGGCGTATAAAGGGAATTTCAGGCGCAGCCCGGATGCTCGGTCTGAATCCGTCGACCCTTTACTCAAGGATTCAGAAACTCGGCATAAACCTTCGTAACGAAAAGGGCGGAATATCATCCTGAAGCCGGCATTTCGTCCGCCAACAGACTGCTCACCACATCTTTCTGGTCGCAAACACTATCCATTACAATAAGTTACAAAGCATTCAAATTTTATTTCCGATTGGCATGAATCTCGGATAAATATTTTACCATGAGGATATTCTCCATAGTCAAAATTGCGCCGATACACGGGAAGCGGAGGGAAATACTCGACATTCTCCTCTCTATCAAGGGACCTACCCAAGCGATTCACGCTTGTCTGGCCTGCAGCATCTGCGAAGAAGAAGGGGACGAAAGGTTAATCTTCTATATGGAACAGTGGCGTTCTAAGGAAGACCTCCTCCAACACGTTCGATCCGATCTATATACCAGGGTCCTGGCGGCAATGGAGCTCTCCCGGGAAAAGCCGGAAATCAGCTTCCTGGAGGTCTCGGCCATAAGGGGGATGGAGCTGATCGAGGCTGTACGAAACACCAAGCGGTGAGTTGTCGGCAACAATTAGAAATTCATCTGTCAGTTTGATACGGCTGGCTGAATCGCCGTTGGTAAAATCCCAGAACGGTACAGGAGTCAATGTCATGAAAACTATTGCAACAGCTTGTAGATTATTGTCGATCTTTCTTCTCACCTTTCTGCTGGGGGGGTGTGGGGCGAGCATGCAGGCGCGGAACCTGGAGGTGAAGGAATCGTTGCTGGTCAATCCTTCCGTCCTTGAGAAAGGTACCGGCGACCAGGCCCTCTACCGCTACATCAATCCGAAGGCGGACTTCTTGCGTTACTCCAAGATCATGATCGATCCGGTCCTGATCGGGAAAGAGGCAGAACTCGACACGGAAGAGAGGGAAAACTACCAGAAACTTGCGAACAACGCGTTTATCTATCTGACAAGGGAGCTGGGGCAGGATTACCGCATCGTGCAGAGTCCGGAACCGTGGACCATGAGGATCCAGATAGCGATCATCGACGCAGACAGCTCGAAAACGGTCCGCAATATCATGTCGAGCGTCACGCCGATCGGCGTAGGGCTCTCCGTGGCAAAATACGGCGCCTCCGGTAAAACATCCGGTGTGGGTGAGATAACCGGAGAGTTCAAGGCAACCGATGCCATGACCGGCGAACTGCTCGGAGCGGCGCTGGACAGGCGTGTAGGGGGGAAGGACTTCAAGGGTGTCTTTGATACCTGGCACAACGCCAACGCTGCCCTCGAATACTGGGCTCAACGTTTCCGCTATATGCTCTGCAGGGGACACAACGGCACAAATTGCGTCAAGCCTTGAATAACCTCCCCTTGATATTGCAGACAAAAGAGGGAACCGATGGCAGAGGGGAGTCTCCGCATGGATGAGACTCCCGATATTCCTGTACTGACCCCAAAGTTACCCCGACCCTGACTGCCCGCCCCAGAAAACCTGTTGCACTTCCTCACCACCCTCATGAAAAGGAAGTCTTACGGTCCGGCTGTTCAGCTCCGGGTTCCCGTGCCGTATCACGATCCGCGAATTCTGGCAGAGGGGGTAGGAGGTCAGAAAAGGTTCTATGGCAAAAAACATGATTTCGGCATTAGGCCCGTAGATGTAGATAGCTGTCTCGTTGCGGCCAACCCATGAACCTCGTATCTCTCCTTCGACTGAAGTCAGGGCGCCGTTGATCTGAAACGCCAGAGAGTCGCAGGTACATCTCTCGTACACCGAATCTGGGAGGTTTATACCATCCAGATAGATAGCCAGACCCTCTTTTTTGCCAAAAGGAATAATCTTTTCTTCCCCCCGCTGCTCGATCCTCAGCTCCGATCCGGCCGGCGCGCCCGCTTCCTCCAGCAGAAGCTTTGCAATATTGACTCCCTCATCGAGATTGACAAGATCGAGGTCGAACTCGACCGATTCGATCTCCAGTTCTGCACTCATCCGGGTGCTCTAGCCGACCACATCACCCAACCGGTGTGATATCAGGGCAGCGGAAAGGGGAGCAACGTAGCGGCTGATTCTGCTCGCTGGCGGGATCGACTCCCATATCCTGACAACTACAAAGTATCCCATTTTGATCTCCTCCCATTTACCATCAGACGCAACTATGAAGCCATGACAAAGACAAACATCAAAAAGGTTAAGCAGGTTTCCCATCGGGAGATGCGGTTGACACTATTCTATCAAGGCTGCATCCCCGGACGACAATGGCACCATCTGCCCTCATTTTACCCTGATTCCTTCAGAGATCAAGCAGCAGAGATAACATTCCAGGAGATGGCCCTGCACCCATTCGCCAACCGACTCCCTGTTAGCATCAATCTTTCCCTCCACTGTTAGGCGGCCATCCAGGGCTTTGATACAATAGGCTATTACCTTCTTGTGAATATCCAGCAAGATATAGTAGAATGCGCTCTTTGATCGTTTTGCAATAAGAGTGGGGATTGAATATCTGAAACAGCGCTAGGAGTAGTGCCGATGCATCGCTACTTTGATTTTCCCGGTAACGGCACCAGCTACCGTCACTCTGGGTGTATTGTCAAGAGTGTAGGTTTGACCCCAGGGTTGCTCCTTGAAGAGGGTGGCAAAACCGGTTTGACCCCAGGGTAGGGATGACCACACGGTAGGAACATAAGTTGCCAGCAGGATGTTCAGTATTGTCCGAGATAATTGATTTTCTTCAGAGAACGCCTGAACTCCCAGGGAGCTTGCGGGTTGCTCTGCTGCCATATTCCGAGTCTTTTACCTCTGGCCTCCTCCTCTGCCTGCAGGTATTCAGATGCATGAGGCCTGTGGAGATACTGTCTGTAGGCCCAGGCATGTCCTTCAGCCACCATTTCCAGGTTAATGTTCTTGCCATTGAGGTATACGATCCCTACGGATCGTTTGTAGAGGTCAACAGCCAGGATGTCGACTTTAACGCTCCTTCTCAATATCTTCATTTGAAGAGCTTGAAACGCTTCTTCTCCATAGGGTTGACCTGGCTTGCTGACCTGTCCGGTATTTTTGTTTGCTTTCCCGGTTTCAGGGGCATCTATACCGTATAGCCGGACTTTGACCAGAGTTCCCAGACTATCCCGCACATTAATAGTATCTCCGTCAGAGACTTTGGTATCGATCCCCTCTATGGTGCGAATCGGTTCTTTGGCGTGGCAGGCAGGAGATATTGCCCATAAAATGATTATTGTCAAAACGACTGACCTGGATCTACTCAGTCCAACTCCCCAGGCCTTAATTACTGAGCAAAAAAACGGCGTGGGCCTATTGCAGGGACGCCCCTTCCGATCGTCCGGGTTTGAACTCTCCCCCCCACCCCTTTTGGCGTTGTACGGTATTGCCTTCAAATGACCCACTTCGACAGCCCCTCTATCCCATAGGGATGGTAGCATTGCGACACACGGTTGCCCATGCTGTGCCTTTTCGGTGAATATTTGTGAAGAATGGTACCACGCTTCGTCTATATGCTGCAACGTTTCCGGATGGAAACTCAATAACAGATATCCCTCAAGCTCCAGTCCGAATTTATTCCAACGAAACGGAAGAGGCGCCTAGAGGAAAACGATGCCGTTCTACCTGCTATTTCAAAGTGAACCAGATATAGCTGACCCCCGAGAGCGATGCCTGACGGAAGTCCGTGATCAGATGCCTGAACAGGGCAAGCCCGAGCCGGTCGAGTTCCGCAGCGCTGGCAATCGGCAGATCCTGCGGGACATGGATCCTCTTCAGGTCGGAGATCTGTTGACCGCAGGAGATCTCCACGGTGAGTTCATCCTCGTTATCAACTATTTTTATACCCATGAGGCACTGCCGATCGCCGGAATCGGCTGGGTCCGATATGTGGAGCAGTATTTCCTCGCACACGAGTTGCAGCTTCAGAACCTGCTCGTTCGGGATATCGAGGTATTCTCCCGCCTGCTGAATCCGCTCCATCAAAACTGGGAGATTCTCCAGTGATGCTCCCAGCTCGGTCGCATAGACCTGTTTTTCGGTAATCCGAAAGAGGAGGCTTAGAATTACAGCGGTCAGGCCACCTGCGGCGACTCCGTTATTGAGAAAAACGGCGATAGAAGGGATAAAAAGGTCGGGGAAGAATAGTCCGGATTCGGCTACCATCCCGATGCAGAGGGAGATTCCCACAAGGAGACCGGACCGGTGGTTGATGCCGTGGGAAAATACGAGTTCCAGGCCCGAAGGAAACATCATGGCGGCCATCCCCATCAGGAACCCTCCAAACACCGGTGTAGGAAGCTGCACCAACGCCATGCTAAGCTTTGGCGAGAAGGGTAACGCCATGAGCATTAATGCTCCGAAGATCCCCACCAGACGGCTGGTAACCCCGGTAGCTTTCAGTACGCAGATATTCTCTGCATATGTTTCGTTGGGGACGGTTCCGAGCAGACCGCTGAAGATGTTGCCGAACGCGTCACCGTAAATTGTCCCCTGGACCACCTGGTAGCTGACCTGCCGGGGTTCGCGATGCGATACCTGCTGAACCGCCATACTGTTGCCGATGGCCTGGACCCCATTTATCAGCGTGAGGACGGCCATTGTGGCAAAGAGGCTGAGGTGTTCTAATTTAAGGTCGGTGGCGAGCCCGGGCCAGGACCCCCTGAACCACCCATACCAGGGATAGGCGCTGAAACTACAGGAGGGCAACAATCCCAGGGCCCACGAGGCAAGAAGACCTGCGGCCATGCCGATAAAGGGGCACCAGAGCCTGAGCTTTCGCCCTCCGAAGAGACTGGCTGCAAGGAGAACACCAATGGTAACCAGACCGGTTAAGAAGTTTTCCCATGATGCGTGCAACGGATGGCCCGGTTCGCCGACCCACTCGAAAACACTCAGCGGCACCAGACTCATGACCACCAGCAGCAGGATTACACCACCTACGGCAGGGGTGATGATATGGCGCAGAAAACGCAGGAAATACCCCATTGCCAGCTCAACGGGGACTACCAGTATGCTCAGGGTAGCCAGAAGGGGAAACCCTCCGGCCTTTATAATTCCCAGACTCCCGGTCAGATAAGCCGCAGAACTCCCCATAAAGAGAGTATAGCCGGCGCCGACCCGCCCCACACGCAGCACCTGCAGCAGGGTGGCAAGACCGGCGGCGAGACCGGCAGCGGCGGCAGCGAACATGATATGTTCCATCGGGGCGCCAGCCTTTTTCCCGATAATAACGGGTAAGAGCGTGATCTCGCCATAGACCAGCAAGATGTGCTGTATCCCCATAGCCAGCGCCAGCAAGAATGGCGGGTTTTCATTGACCTCGTACAGAAGGTTGTTCGGTTTAGAGTCCATGTTTAATACTCCCCGGGATCAAACCGGAAAAAAGCGTTGTCGTAACGAAGGTGCGATCATCCTGATCACCCCCGGACTTAGCGGATTTCTGACTGGAACCCCAGCGCTTCCTTTGCCAGGCGAACGGTTATCTTCCGCTTGACGGCCAGGGCAAAGCGGCTGGTCGCCTCGAGCGCAAGGATGAGTGAAGGAGTATCTCTACGGACATGCCTGAGCAGGTATTCAACAACGTCGTCAGGGAGGCTCACCTGCCGGTCCTCAGCAAGTTTTTTCATTATCATACGGCGGGAGGTGTCGTCGGAAACGTCTATATTGGCCACAAGTCCCCACAAAAGCCGCGAATTAAGGTGGGCATCCAGGTGTGGAAGTTCTTTGGGCGGGTAGAGCCCGGTAACCACTATTTTCTTGCCAGCCTGGTAAAAGTCGTTAAAGAGCTGCCACAGCTCTACCCTGACATTTACATTATCAGGAATCAGGTGGATATCATCCAGCAAAAGTGCCGGAGCATCCAGAAAACGCTCTGCCAGCTTTGAAGCCGCTTCAGCCGGATACTCGCCGCAATAAAGCTCGTCGATATCCTTGAAGGAGACACAAGGGACAGAAGCGGGCAACAAGGGCCCGCGGTCCCGGCCGAAACTGGCAAAAGCCCCCCCGAGAGCCATCAGGAGATGAGTCTTACCTGAACCGGGCGGGCCGTAAATATAGAGAAGGTTTTCCACGCCGTTGCCGTCAACCAGTCTCCGGGCAAACTGGAATGCCGTACGGTTACCGTCGCAGACGACAAAATTGGCAAAGGAAAATTTCGGATTTATGGGGAATTCAAATACCTGTTGCATAATGGACTCTTGGAAAACATTTTAATTGGTTTTGGTGGCCCGGATCAGTCAATAAGATCAAACGGGTTCAATCAAAACAGGTTCCCCTGCGGAGGCTCGGGAAAAAGCCTCGAAAAATGGAGATAAGCCGTCCTGGTCGCGACCCGGCCCCGGGGAGTCCGGTTCAGGAAACCGTTCTGAATCAGGTATGGTTCGTAGACATCCTCAATAGTGTCACTCTCTTCACAAATGGCCGCTGCCAGAGTATCAAGACCTACCGGACCACCAGAGAACTTGTCAATAATGGTCAGCATGATCAGCCTGTCCATTGGGTCAAAACCCATCTCGTCTATTTCCAGGAGCGCCAGCGCATCCTGCGCCACCTGCCGGGTTATGACGCCATCAGCTCGGACCTGTGCAAAATCACGGACCCTGCGGAGGAGACGGTTGGAGATGCGTGGGGTTCCCCTGCTCCTGCGGGCCATTTCCAGCGCTCCGTCCGGATCGATTGCGATCCCCAGGATACGGGCAGAACGGGTGACAATAACTGACAGCTCCGCCTCCGTATAAAATTCAAGACGTGATATAACGCCAAAGCGGTCACGCAGCGGCGAGGAGAGGAGACCTGCCCGGGTCGTCGCCCCCACCAGGGTGAATTTGGGGAGATCGAGCTTGATGGTGCGGGCACTCGGCCCCTGTCCGATAATGATATCAAGCTGAAAATCCTCCATCGCAGGATAAAGGATCTCCTCGACCACGTGGGAGAGTCGGTGAATTTCGTCGATGAAGAGCACATCACCCGGCTCGAGATTGGTCAATATAGCCGCCAGGTCACCGGGCCTTTCGATAACCGGTCCGGAGGTGGACTTGATGTTGACCCCCATCTCAGCGGCGATAATAATGGCCAGGGTTGTCTTGCCGAGCCCCGGAGGGCCGTACAGGAGCACATGGTCCAGAGCCTCGCTCCTCTTTCTGGCTGCGTCGATAAAGAGCGCCAGGTTCCCCTTTGCCTTTTCCTGGCCGATATAATCGACAAGAGTCTTGGGGCGGAGCGTCGATTCAAAAACAAAATCGTCTTCGTTTGTCTGTGGAGCAATGATTCTGGTCATTAGAGTTCCGTCACCGGTAATCGTAGAAGGGGTGCCCCAGGGTTATTAACCGGGGCAAGGGTCGAACTATCAGGATTTACTTCATTAGCGACTTCAACGCCTGCTTCAAGACTGTTTCCATCGAAGCCTCTGCCGGAATCTGGATATCCGCCAGTGCATTCTTCACCACCAGATCTCTGTAGCCCAGATTAACCAGCGCCGAGGCAACATCTTCCCGGATGCCGGAAGGCTCTGACTGACGGGCCCCTCCCTGCATCGGAACTGAGAGTTCCAGCTTCTGCACCTTATCTCTCAGCTCTAGAATCATCCTTTCGGCCCCCTTCTTGCCGATACCGGGAATAGCGCAGAGCCGGCTAAGGTTCCCCTGCAGGATGGCATTGGAGAGGTCCCCGACCTGGCAGTTGGAAAGGATATCCTTGCCGAGCTTGGGTCCGATCCCCGAAACCGAGATAAGAAGCTGGAAAAAATTCTTTTCGGCAACGGTTCTAAATCCATAGAGGGCGATCAGGTCCTCCTTGACATGGGTGTAGATCTGCAAGGAGACCTCCCCCCCTTCTTCAGGGAGTTCATAATATGTGGAAAACGGGATCTGAACCCGGTAGCCGACACCGTTTACGTCGAGAATGATAAAATCAGGGGACTTACTGGCTACCTTACCGGTCAGCAGCGCAATCATACGACCCTGCTCCGCAACTCGTTCATACCACGGGAATGGGCATGGCAGACGGCAACGGCCAGCGCATCAGAAGCGTCTTCCTGGGCAATTTCCGGGAGGTTCAGAAGCGCCTTCAGCATCTGCTGTACCTGCACCTTGGCAGATTTCCCGTGACCGACAACCGCCTGCTTGACCTGGAGGGCGGAGTACTCAAAGACCGGCAGACCGGCATTTACCCCGGCCACGATGGCGGCGCCTCGCGCCTGGCCAAGCTTCAGCGCGCTCTGAACACTTTTGCCGAAAAAAATATTTTCCACTGCCATTGCCTCCGGTTGATAGCGCTCAATTATGCCTGTCAATTCGCGGTAAATCGTATACAGTCTGGACGGAAAATCACCTTTCGTATCGGTAAAGATGGCGCCGTTATCGAGATGGATCAGCCTGTTTCCAACTGAATCGATAATGCCGTAACCGGTGATCCTTGAGCCGGGGTCGATTCCTAGAACTCTCATTTTCGTCTGCTCACGTTGATTCCAGTTTTAGCGGTAAATTTATCTGCGGGGGATGGTCGGCCAATCGCCACGATTCGCTACATCAACCGCTCCATCTCTTCCTCGGAGATATCGAAGTTGGCATATACGTTCTGTACATCATCGTTATCTTCGAGCCGGTCCATAAGTTTCAGCATGGTTTCTGCCTGCTTCCCCTCCAGCTTGGCCATGGTTTGCGGAATCATGGTCACCTCTGCAGACTCATATTTAAAACCGGCCCGCTCCAAGGCCTCACGGACCTCGATAAAACTGGAAGGATCGGTCAGTACCTCTATCTGCTCATCCTCATCTACAACATCGTCCGCTCCTGCCTCAAGCGCGGCTTCAAAGAGCTTGTCAAAATCGCTCTGTTTCGAGAAGACTATCAGACCTTTTTTCGCAAACATCCAAGAGACACAGCCCGCCTCCCCCATGTTACCGTTGCACTTGGTGAAAATACTCCGGACATCTGAAACCGTCCGGTTCCGGTTATCCGTCATCACTTCCACCAGAACCGCCGCGCCGCCCGGACCGTACCCTTCATAGGTCGTCTCCTCATAGGTGACCCCATCCATATCACCGGCCCCCTTCTTGATAGCCCGTTCGATATTATCTTTCGGCATATTTTCGGCCTTGGCCTTATCGACGGCAGTCCGCAACCGCGGGTTGCCAAGGGGGTCTGCTCCGCCCATCTTTGCGGCAACGGTGATCTCCTTGATCAACTTGGTGAACACCTTGCCACGCTTGGCGTCAGCTGCCCCTTTTTTATGCTTGATAGTACTCCACTTATTATGTCCCGACATCCACGGATCTCCTTTGCAACGCGAAGCGCTCATATCTTAATAGGAAAACTTTTGAATACTAGCACGGTAAAATCCGGCTTGTAAAGGAAGAAAATTCCCACTGGCACGACTTCTCCACCCTTATCCCCCAACATCACGGGACCTAATCCTTCGCTTGCCTTTATTCCGGGAAACATGATAAGAATATGCCTCTACTTCAGGCAAAAGGAGGCAGTCAAATGGCCATAGCAACCAAAATATCCACCTTCATCGAAAAGGCTTCCTGGATTCGAAAGATGTTTGAGGAGGGGGAAAGGTTGCGAAAGATTCACGGGGCGGACAAGGTCTACGACTTTACCCTCGGCAATCCCAACGTTGAACCTCCAAAGGGATTTGACGAGGAATTCAGCCGGCTGGCTGAGCATCCGGTCCCCGGAATGCACCGCTACATGAGCAACGCCGGCTACGAGGAAACCAGGAGAGCCGTAGCAGCGCTCCTGGTCGAACGGTCCGGACTGCCGGTTACCGCAGAGCAGGTGATCATGACCTGCGGCGCCAGCGGGGCGCTGAACGTGACGCTGAAAACGATTCTCAACCCCGGTGAAGAAGTTATAATTCTCACCCCCTATTTCGTCGAGTACAAATTCTATATAGACAATCACGGAGGGGTCCCACGCGAAGTCTGGACCGACCGGGAAACTTTTCAGCTCGATCTGGCGGCTGTCGAAGCAGCTATAAGCGGAAATACCCGGGCAATCATCATCTGCTCCCCCAACAATCCCACCGGCGTTATCTATCCGGCAAAAACCCTGGCGAAGCTCGGAGAGCTTTTGCGCCGCAAGGAGAAGGAACTCGACCGGGAGATCTATCTTATCTCCGACGAACCCTATGCGCGCATCTCCTATGATGGGGAAGATGTCCCAAACATCTTCCGCTACGTGGACAACTCGGTCATCATTACTTCGCACAGCAAAGATCTCGCCCTCCCCGGAGAGCGGATCGGCTACCTGGCAGCGAACCCACGAATGAAAGATGCCGGACAGTTTATCGAAGGTGCGGTATTTGCCAACCGGATACTCGGTTTCGTCAATGCCCCTGCCCTCATGCAGCGACTGGTGGCAAGGCTGCAGCATTCATCGGTTGATATCAACGAATACCAGAGAAAAAGGGACCTTCTCTACGACAATCTCACTGAACTCGGGTTCAGCATGGTAAAACCGCAGGGGGCTTTTTATCTCTTCCCGAAATCACCGCTGACCGACGACATAGAATTTGTCAGAATTGCCCTGAAGCATCACCTGCTGGTGGTGCCGGGCGCCGGTTTTGGCGCGCCCGGGTTCTTCAGGATCGCCTATTGTGTCGACAGCAGACTGATCGAGAAGAGCCTTCCGGCCTGGAGCAAGCTGGCAAAAGAGGTTGGACTCTGAGGGGTGAGCCAGCAGCTGACCAGAGAAACGGTACAGATAAGGAGTATGAATGACTGACTATCTGATGTTGTTGTTGACCCTCGGAATAATTCTGATGGGAGCTGCCGTGTTCACCAATGGACTGGAATGGTTCGGCAAAAAGCTGAATCTGTCAGACGGTGCTGTAGGGAGTATTTTTGCCGCCGTCGGCACAGCCCTTCCGGAGACACTTGTTCCTATTGTGGCCATCATCTTCGGGTCGAAGACAGCCGGTCACGACATAGGGATCGGCGCTATTATCGGTGCGCCTTTCATGCTTGGAACCCTGGCTTTCTTCATCGCCGGGGTCGCCGTCGTGCTAAATCGCAAGAAACGACCAGATTTCCCGGTAATGCGGGTTGATTCCACTGTCATAAGGCGTGATCTCGAATTTTTTCTTATCGTCTATATCATCGCGATAACAAGTTCTTACCTGAGCCATCCGATCCTGAAACTGTTCATTGCCGTCGGACTGGCGCTGGCATACGCCCTTTACGTATTCAGGACATTGAAAGGGAGCGGCCAGGAAGGGATATCGGAAAGTGACCTCGACCCCTGCTATTTTGCCCCTAAATCCCATGACCCGCACTTTGCAATTATCCTCGCACAGGTTACATTCTCTCTCTTTCTGATTGTCTGGGGAGCGTATATTTTTGTCGAAAAGATTCAGGTCGTATCCATCAATCTCGGGATCTCACCCTTTATCCTTTCCCTGATCATCGCACCGATTGCCACGGAACTTCCTGAAAAATTCAACAGCGTCATCTGGATCCGCAAAGGAAAGGATACCCTGGCCATAGGAAACATCACCGGCGCCATGGTTTTTCAGAGTTCCCTGATCACCGCAATCGGAATCCTGATGACGGAATGGAGATTGAGCCAGGCAGCCTTTCTCACCGCTCTTCTCACCATCTCTTCCACCGCGCTGGTTTACTGGCAGATCTGCAGAAAAAAGGAACTGACCCCGTATACACTCCTTGTCGGAGGACTGTTTTATCTCCTCTTTGTCGCACTGATATTTACCGGTAAAATCTGATTTCGATCGATTGTCGAGGGGGGGGGAACGCTCCTCTCTCATGCGCCGATCAGCTACTGCAGACAGTTGAATATCCCCAACCCCCAGAAACAGTCCCCACATGGCACCCTGGTATCAAAGCAGTCCTTCTCGAACTCCTCCACTGCCAGGTAATCACAGGGGACCAGGTTGCAGTTCGAACAGTATGGATATTCATTGCGGAGGACTTCTTCGCGAAAAGACCGGAACTGAGCGTCATTCCATATCTCTATAATTCCCCTCTCGTCCAGCACCCCGAAAACCCTCGGGGTCACGTATTTTCTCCAGTTGGTAAAATGCAGGGCGGTGCTGCTTCCCCATGGCGACTCCAGGCCAGGCACATATTTTCTCCAGTAGGGAAAATAACACTGAAACCGGTGCCAGAGGAAGTAACAGGGATGGACTGCGCCATCCCACGAGACCATGGCGCTCCCCCCTTCTATAAATTCGCAGCGCCGTTCTCTCCTGGGACTCACCCCGGGCAGACGCAGTTCCAGACCTCTCCTCTGGGCAACCTCTTTCGCCCTGTCGAAGACGACTGCCACTTCTTCAGCCAGTGATTCATCTCTCGCAAAAAGGTTTCTGACATGCAGGAAGATATCCTGCGAGCGGGCATCTGCCACCATCTCCCGGACAAAGTCGACGACTCTCTGTTCTTCCGGCGTTCTGAAAAATTTGTAAAAATTAATAAAAAAGTACTGGCTGATGTCGATACCTTCCGATTCGGCCCGTTTCTTCCAGGCGTGGTACAATTCTACTGCACGGTCCGTATTCGGATCAAATACGGACTGGGATACCTGCTCGAGTTCGTACGGCAAAAGATGTGTCACTATCGCAAAGTCCGCTCCCTGTGAAGCGGACCAAAGCAGAACATCCGGCAACTGATAAAGATTGTCGCGCATCAGTACGAACTCGACCCCCACCTGAAGTCGGGAAGAGGGATACGTTTCCCTGGCGTTTCTCAATGCGTCAAAAGCCTGTTTGAGATCGTCAACCTCTCCCCCTTCCCGGATTTTGCGGAACATATCCGGACAGATGGCATCCAGAGAGAGACAGATCCTGTCCAGGCCGGCCTCAACAAGAGAGAGTGCGCGTTTTTTGTCGAGAAGGAGACCGTTGGACTGAAACCCGACCCAGCTATCCGATGGCATAACCTCCTTGGCGATCCGGATAAAATCGTCCAGATCCGGATGAAGGAGCGATTCCCCTGTTCCGTTGAGAATCAAGGCCTCGATATGGGGAAATGCCGGGACCAGGGCAAGAAAGTTCTCCCTGGAGATGTCACCTTGACGGATATCGCTTCCCCCGGACTGCTTCACACACATCTGACAGGCAAGATTGCAGCGCGTGGTCAGTTCAACGAAAAGCCTTGAGGGGTGATTTTGAAGAGCGGGGGTCGTGGCGAGGTTCTCTCGGGTAGATCGAGTGGGGATGCCACCCCTGTCAACCGGATGGCGAAACAGGTCCGACTCCCAGGGAAAGGGGTTGACGCAGGATTCGGTTCCTTTATTCATGACTCCTCCAAGGGCTCAGGGAGCAGCTGAACCCGGCGTAATGCCTCGTTTTCAGCTGCTCCTCCAGATGATTTCTGTCGGAAGGGACAGTTCTTTCTTTAGCGGAAGAGAGAGATTGTCACAGGACCTCCCCCCTGAACCGTTCAAGCCCCATTTCGCCGATGACCTTCCCGATCCGGCAAGAGCGTTCGGTGGACCGGAACCAGGCTATAACCCGGTCCGCAACCGCCAGGGCTTCTTCGCGAGACGGAACATTTTCTATCAGCTTCAAAGCCAGACGAGGCCTGGAACCGCCATTTCCTCCCACGAAAACATCCCACCCACCCGGTTTCCCGACGAGCCCCAGATCCTTGATGCAAACCTCGCTACAGTCGTTGGGACAGCCGGAAACGCCCATCTTGAACTTCCATGGCACAGAGAGGCCGTAGTAGTTTCTGTCCATTTCCAGTCCCGCCTCGACCGAGTCCTGCTGCCCCCGCTTGCAGTACATCTTCCCCGGACAGATTTTCACATAGCGGACGCAGAGACCTGCAGCCGCTCCCCCGCAATCGCCAAGAGCAGCTATCACTTCGTCAACCTTCTCCTCTGGCAGGCCAATCAAAGCAATACGCTGCGCGCTTGTCAACTTGACGGCCTGAACCTCATAACGCTCGGCAAGATTGGCAATCCTGCGCAATGTTTCCGGTTCAACAAAACCGCCGGGAACGTGCACTTTTACGGCGTATGTCTGCATATCCCTCTGCAGGACCGCCCCTTTTTCCTTCATGTCTTTTTTCATAAGCAGAATTTCCCTCCCGTTTATCAATATTTTCAATCTTGAACAATAGACGCCCCAAGGCAGTAAGGATCTCCCGTGGCCGGTTAAACCACTCCTCTTGAGAGGAGAATAATACACTATTTATCATCTCTCCGGAAAGCGTTCTTTGCTGACAGGTAGAATCTCGGGGTTTACTGCGTCTGTTACTGCCGCTTGAAAATTATTTCCCTACATGCTATTTTCATTATTGTGCAGATGCCTAAAAACAAACGGTCCGGTCGGGATGGCTCTCTGCAGAGGATTAAGCTGCCGACTGTATCAAAGCTCTTAAGGGGAACGGGATGAAATCTCTTCAATGCTTACGGGAAAAGGATCTCGAATCGGTACTGAATGATGGAAAAGGGAGTCTGATCGATGCAATCGGCAAAACACCGCTGGTCAGGCTAGGGAATCTCAATGAAAATCCGAATGTGCGGATATTGGCGAAACTCGAGGGTAACAATCCTGGGGGCTCGATAAAAGATCGTCCCGCCTGCTACATGATCGCAAAAGCGGAAGAATCTGGCGAGCTTACACGCGGGAAAACCATCCTGGAGGCCACCTCCGGCAATACGGGGATTGCCCTTGCAATGATCGGGGCTGCTCGTAACTATCGCGTGAAGCTTGCGATGCCAGCCTGTGTAAGCACGGAAAGACGTCGTATTCTGGAGGCATACGGCGCGGAAGTTGTCCTGTCGCCGCCCGAACTAGGCACAGATGGCGCCATCATGCTCGCCCACAAGATACTCAGTGAAAATCCGGAAACCTATTACATGCCCAATCAGTACGCCAATGAAAACAATGTGCTGGCGCACTACGAGACAACCGGTCCGGAGATTTTTGCCCAGACCGGAGGGAATATCGACATTTTTGTTGCAGGAATGGGAACTACCGGGACCTTGATGGGGGTCGGGAAATACCTCAAAGAGAAAGACCGTCGTATCAGAATTATCGGGGTCGAACCGAAGATGGGACACAAGATCCAGGGACTCAAAAATATGAAGGAGGCGATCGTTCCACCTATCTACCAGCCTGACAAACTGGACGAAAAAATAGTAATTGACGATGAGGACGCCTTTGAAACAGCCAGGATTCTGGCAATCCGCGAAGGTCTGTTTGTCGGAATGTCAGGAGGCGCGGCAATAGCCTGCGCGCTACAGTTGGCCAGGGAAATGACTTCCGGCGTTATCGTTACCATACTGCCGGACCGGGGGGACCGCTACCTGAGCACAACCCTCTTCAGGTCCGTCTGCGCCTGCTGTCCGCCATAACAAGAGTATGCTGTCAGAAGCAGGAGTTTCTCTCTCAGGGCGCCTCGTTATTGCCCCCTTTTCAGACAGTCCGTTTCCCCTGAGCTTCCCTAACCCCGATAAACGGGATAAGTAAGAGGCTCTTGCAAAATGATTGTCATCCCCGAATGCCTCTATCGGGGATCCAGTCTTTTCAGTCAGTTAAAATCTGGATTCCGGCTAGAAGCCTGCCGGAATGACAATTATTCCGACTTTAGCAAGAGGCTCAGTAAGTTTACGAAGTTATTTTCTGTCTGGAAATCGCAGAAAACAACTTTTAACTTACTAAGGGTGGCCAGACCTTTGGGGAAGATCGGTACATCGAGGAATACAATCATTTATGAACACCGACACCAAAATTTTTACAGAAAAAAAACGTCGGCCCGTCTGGTTTCGGGCAGTAGACATCTTCCTGCGCAGCTGCCACATCGGGGTAACCGGCATATTATTTGGTGGAGTTGTTTACGAGGTTCCCTTCACGAAACTCTTTGTCTGGCATGAGCTGGCAATCGCCACAGGGTCTGCCCTGATAATCTCCGAGGTTTACCACTGCCGGCACTGGCTTTATCAGGGGCGGGGGGTAATGGCCCTGACACACGTCGGCCTGCTCGGGATTATCCATTACAGGCAGGACCTTATGATCCCGGTTCTTACGGCAGTCCTGGCGTGCGGTTGCATCGGGAGCCATATGCCGAAGTCACTCCGGTACTGGTCTTTTCTCCATGGCCGGGTAGTCGATTGACCTATTTTTCTGGATTCGGTTCGGAGGGTAACAGAATGGTTTTGAATCGGAGAACAGTCATTTGGCTTGTCACAATCCTCTTTTCGCTCTGCCGGGGTGGATCAGTGACAGCAGGAACCATCACCTCCTCTGCAGTGGCAATACTCCCCACTCCGGTATTTCACACCCCCGGTATCGCCGATCTCTTTGGCGGAAACACCGGAAAGACCCTCCGTCTGGACAGTTGCGGCCAGATGCGGGAGCTCGAATTTGTTGCTTTCCCCGGTACGGTTTTTCATATTGAGGAAACGATCTCTTCGGGCAGGCTCCTCATCTACAGAGTAACCACGGATGAATACCCCTATCCAACCGACAAGGGATATTTCATAGAGAGCCGTTTCGTGAAGGTTACCGACCAGAACCCCACCGCGCGCCCGCGGCGCCTGCCATCGCGGAAAGAAGTGATCGAAAACCTGGTTGCAGCCAGGGGGATCAACTATGTCTGGGGTGGAAATTTCCGAAAGGGGATCCCGCAGCTGCTCGCCCTTTACCCTGTTCCGCCGGGCCATAAGCTTTCATCCGGAGCTGCCGCTCACCGGCAGCTGCAGGGGGTAGACTGTTCGGGGCTTTTGTATGAGGCGACCAACGGGTATACCCCAAGGAATACAAGCGCGCTTGTCAAATACGGCACCCCGGTTTCAATAGCAAATGCGGATATGGAGCATATTATCCGCAGCCTGGAACCACTGGACCTTATTGTCCGGCAAGGGCATGTAATGATCGTACTTGACAAGGAAAGGTTGATCGAAAGCCGTCTCGGTTGCAGAGGTAATAACGGGGGTGTACGGATACGTCCTCTCTCTGCAGCACTCAAAGAACTCCTGCAGGAGAGGATTCCAGTTGATTCCCTTGATGACGCCTCAGCGAAAGGGGGGAAAGGGTTTGTCATCAGGAGGTGGCATGATTCTCGGGAAGGGGCCCATTAGACCCCCCTGAGCGGAATCAGAAACAGCATTTCATTCCATTACTATCAGCAGATCATCCTTCTCAATTTTGTCGCCCTCTTCGAACCTCACTTCAGCAATCCTGCCGTCTTCCCTGGCCTTGATGTTGGTCTCCATCTTCATCGCCTCGGTAACTATCAGAATATCGCCTGCAGTTACCTCTGCACCCACCTTTACCCCGACCTTCAGCACCCTGCCCGGCATCGGTGCGCCTATGTGGTGATGGTTGAATTTGTCAGCCTTGACATGTTCCGCCACCTCTGACACCACGGAGATGTCGCGTACCGTAACCTGGCGCGCCAGGCCATTAAGTTCAAAGTAGACATGCCTGGTCCCGTCTGGATGAATGCTGCCGATGGCATTCAGCTTTATGATAAGAGTCTTGCCCGGATCGATCTCTACCGAGGTTTCCTCTCCCGGTTCAAGCCCGTAGAAAAAGATCGGGGTTGGAATCAGCGAGGTATCCGAATAGGTGATCTGGTGTTTATGAAAATCCGGATAAACGTTAGGGTAGAGCAGAAATGAAAGAAGGTCCTTGTCGTCAATCGACCAGCCGAACTTGATTTTGACATTATTCCGCTCTTTCTCAAAATCTACCGGCGGCAGCAACTCCCCGGGCCGGCAGGTAACCGGCGACTCCCCCTTGAGAATGATTTTCTGCAGCTCTTCAGGGAACCCCCCGTACGGCTGACCGATCATCCCTTTGAAGAATCCGACCACAGATTCGGGAAAGGTCAACTCATCACCCTTTGTGAAAACATCCTCCACGGAAATATTATTCTTGACCAGAAAGACCGCCATATCGCCGACAACCTTGGAGGAAGGGGTAACTTTTATTATATCGCCAAAAAGGGTGTTGACCTTGTGGTACATCTCCTTGCACTCTTCCCATCGGTCCAAAAGACCGAGGCCGGCAACCTGCGGCTTGTAGTTGGAGTACTGTCCTCCGGGAATTTCATGGCGATAAACTTCAGCAGTGCCGCTCTTCAGGCCTGACTCGAAAGGGGTGTAGTAATCGCGCACGGTTTCCCAGTAATTGGCCAGTTTTTGCAGACCGGCCTCATTGAGCTGCGGATCCCATTCAGTCCCTTTCAGTGCAGCGACGATGGCGTTGAGATTCGGCTGTGAGGTCAGTCCTGAAATAGATGAAAGGCCTGCGTCCACGATATCGACCCCCGCCTGGCATGCCATCAGTATCGTCGCTGCGCCGTTACCCGACGTATCATGGGTATGGAGATGAATCGGAATGCCGATCTCTTCCTTCAAGGCTCTTACCAGCTTCTGCGCGGCAAACGGTTTGAGGAGACCTGCCATATCCTTGATGGCCAGAATATGGGCTCCCATCCGCTCGAGTTCCCTGGCAAGAGAGACATAATATTCAAGCGGATATTTGTCCCGTCTGGGATCGCTGATGTCACCGGTATAACAGATTGACGCCTCGCAAATCTTGCCGGTTTTCAGTACGGCATCCATCGCTACCGTCATCCCCCTGGTCCAGTTAAGGGAGTCAAAAACCCTGAATATATCTATCCCGGAGCTTGCTGCCTCCGCCACAAACCGCTGCACGACATTATCAGGGTAATTGGTATAGCCAACGGCGTTGGAACCGCGCAGCAACATCTGGAAGAGAACATTGGGGATAGCTTCGGTCAATTTGTGCAGCCGGTCCCATGGGCATTCCTTGAGAAAACGCATGGCAACGTCGAAGGTGGCGCCACCCCACATTTCCAGGGAAAAAAGTTCCGCCCCCAGATATGATGTCGGTTCGGCAATTCTAAGCAAATCGTAGCTCCTGACCCTCGTGGCGAGAAGGGACTGATGAGCATCACGCATAGTGGTATCGGTTATCAGGAGCTTTTTCTGCTCCAATATCCACTTCACAACCCCTTCCGCGCCAACCTCCTTCAACCTGTCCCGGGTTCCGTAGGGACGCTTCACAGTCAAGGCTATCTCGGGAACCGTCGGCTCAAGCATGGCCGGAGATTTGGGGAGGCGGGGTATTCCAGGTAGGCCATTGACTATGACATCGCCGATAAAATTGAGTACCTTTGTCGCCCGGTCCTTTTTCTCGCGCATCTTCATCAGTTCTGGGTGCTTGTCGATAAAGGAGGTGTCACAGCTGCCGTTCAGGAAAGTCGGGTGGGTGACGACGTTCTCCAGGAACATTATGTTTGTGTTCACACCACGAATGCGGAATTCCCGGAGGGAACGGTCCATAACACATGCCGCTTCTTTCAGGGTGAGCCCCCAGGTGCTGATCTTGACCAGCAGGGAATCGTAATAAGGGGTGATGTGCGCCCCGGTAAACGCATTTCCGGCATCGAGGCGAACGCCGTAACCGCCTGGCGAACGATACGCCTTCAGTGTTCCGAAATCAGGAGCGAAGTTATTGACCGGATCCTCGGTAGTGATGCGGCACTGAATCGCATAACCACGCATATCGATAGCCTGTTGGCTCGGAATGCCGATCTCCGGATCAGACAATTTAAGCCCCTGGGCAACAAGTATCTGAGCCTGCACCAGATTCCTGCCGGTTATCATCTCCGTAACGGTATGCTCAACCTGAATCCGAGGGTTCATCTCTATGAAGAAGTAATTCCCCTCCTGATCAAGGAGGAACTCAACGGTTCCGGCGTTACGATAATTTACCTGTTTTGCTATCTTGAGAGCAGCAGCGCAAAGTTCTTCGCGCCTCTCCGGGGTAATGCTGAGTGACGGGGCAAATTCGACCACCTTCTGATGGCGACGCTGGATGGAACAGTCCCGTTCGAAGAAGTGCACAAGGTTGCCGTAGTTGTCACCAAGAACCTGCACCTCTATATGTTTCGGGTTTTCAATGCACCTTTCCAGAAATACTGCTGCATTTCCGAACGCAGCCTTGGCCTCGCTCCGGGCGCTGTCAAGCCCTTCGATCAATTCCTTGCGATTCCGGGCAATACGCATGCCACGCCCACCGCCACCGGCTGCCGCCTTTACAATGATTGGGTAGCCGTAATTTCTTGCAAATTCGAGCGCATCTTCTTCCTGCTCTATAGCGTCAAGGGTACCCGGGATTACCGGAACTCCGGCATCAATGGCGACACGGCGGGCAGCGATCTTATCACCCAGCTTACGCTGCATCTCTGCGGTCGGGCCGATGAAAACAATTCCGGAAGCTTCACATTTCTCGGCAAACTCCTGATTTTCGGAGAGGAAGCCATACCCGGGATGAATAGCATCCACATTTATCTTCTTTGCCAGGGCAATGATCTCATCAATACCAAGATACGCCTCTACCGGGCCTTTCCCCTTGCCGATGAGATAGGCTTCATCGGCCTTATATCGGTACAAAGAGAGCTTGTCTTCCAGAGAATAGATGGCTACCGTACTGATGCCAAGTTCGGCGCATGCCCGGAAGATACGGATGGCTATCTCGCCCCGGTTCGCAGCCATTACTTTTTTGAACTTTCTTTTCACTCTACAGGTCTCCTGGGTTAAATAAAATAGTGGTACATGGAAATCCTGCCCCCATCAGCGAGAAGCAGCGAACATTAGAAAATTAGTATTTTTACAGATAGTTACAGTTATCATTGTCCCGTATAAAACCAGATTCAAAAAACAAAGTCAACTCTATAATTCCGGACAATCTCTTGAGCTCTCCCCGCCCAGGGAGGCGCAATACACCGCAATAATTCATCCACCCCGCTGAAGCTCGGAAGAGTCCTTGACCAGGCAGGACTGGAGATTCGCCAGGGGAGCGAGCCGAAGGTTCTCAAAGCTGTCGCTAAATATTTACTTTTCATAATTTTGCTGACATGTTAGACTGCAAAGGTTTAATAAATCCACAAAGGAGATCCTGCATGAATATCAACAAAAAGTTTTTGTATCGCTCTGCATGCACGACGACGGCCCTGCTGATTGCACTCACAGGCGCGGCTTCAGGCGCAGACAAAAAGGCCGCCAAACCGGTCAAGGCTCAGCCTGCGGCAACCATTTCAAAAGACATTGTTGCAAAGGTAAACGGTGTGGCCATCACCCAGACCGATGTAGATCGAGCCGTCAAGATTTTGCTTGCCCAGAGCAAGATGCAGCAACCGGTCTCTGGTGAGGTCATGAAGAAGGCTGAAACTGCTGCAACGAACCAGCTGATTTCTTCCGAACTTCTTTATCAGGCAGGCCTCAAGCAATCGGACATTAAAGAGCTGGACAGGCAGGTAGAGAAACAGATGTCACAGAGAAAGGCACAGTTTCCATCCACGGCCGAGTACGAAAAGGTCCTGAAGGAAAACAATCTGACCGAAAAAGAGATGACATTACTCATGCGTAAAGAGGTTGTCATCAATAATTTGCTGGAAAAAGAGGTCGTTTCTAAAGTCAGCGTAACGGACGCAGAGGTCAAGAAATTCTACGAGGAGAACAAGGACAAATTCAAAAACGATGAAAGTGTAAAAGCCAGTCATATCCTCATCGGTGTAGATGCAAAAGCTACCGACGCCGACAAGAAAAAGGCCCGGGAAAAGGCAGAGGCAATCCGCAAAAGGATTTTGGCCGGTGAGGATTTTGCCGCCATAGCAAAGAAAGAGTCAACCTGCCCCAGTTCCGCCCAGGGTGGAGATCTTGGCTTTTTCACCAAGGGACAGATGGTCCCGGAATTCGATAAAGTGGCTTTTGCCCTGAAACCTGGAGATATCAGCGAAGTCGTGGAAACAAAGTTCGGCTACCACATCATAAAGGTTCAGGAAAAAAAGGCCGCCGGCACACGCTCGTTTGAAGAGGCGAAAAAAAATATCGAAGAGTACCTGAAATCGCTGAAAATCCAGAAAGGAGTAACCGAGTATCTGGATAAACTGCGAAAAGATGCCAAAATTGAGATCCTAAAAAGTTAAGGCTACTCTTCCTGCGCAGTGGATCAAATCATCAGACCCCTCCCCGATATCGATTGGGGAGGGGTTTTATCATTAAATATACCCGGAGGCCTATCGACACCCTGAAGATGGGCACTGTAATTTTTATCCGGTTGCGATCCCGGCCAATCTCTGTAGAAAACCAGGCGGCAGGGAGCCAGTTCCAACGCCAGGGCGGGAAAGCCCGTCTCCGGATGAAAAGTATCGCAACTGGATAGCTGCGGAAAATGAGCCCTTGCCAGTTTATTAATAAAGTGTTATTTTTACCGCGAACTCCATGGGGTAGAGATGACAGAACAGGCCAAAATTCTCCTAATCGAAGACGAAGAATTGAGCAGGGAACCCCTTACAAAACTCCTTAAAGCTGCAGGCTATGCGGTAATTGGAGTCGAATCGGGCGAGAAGGCGTTTCAACTGCTGGCCCTGGAGCAGTTCGACATCATCGTAACGGATCTGTTTCTCCCTGATGTAAACGGCATAGACATACTTAAAAAGGTAAAAGAGCGCTCCCCGCTGACCGAGGTAATTCTCATAACCGGCCACGCCTCGGCAGAAACTGCGGTAAAGGCGATGAAGGAAGGGGCCTTCGACTACATCACCAAACCGCTTAACTTCGAAGAACTCCAGATTATCATCACCAAAGCCGTAGAAAAGCGCCAAATCCTCAACGAAAATGTCTATCTGAAAAAACAGCTGCGGGACAAATTCGGATTTTCCAATATCATCGGTAACTCCGCTGCGATGCAAAAGGTCTTTTCCCGCATGAAACGGGTTGCCAATACCGACTCAACGGTTCTCATTCTCGGCGAATCCGGAACCGGCAAGGAACTGGTGGCAAAGGCCCTCCATTTTAATGGGCTACGGAGAGAAAAGCCCTTCATCGCAGTAAATTGTGCCGCCATCCCGGAGACCTTGCTGGAAAGCGAGCTTTTCGGACATGTAAAAGGGGCCTTTACCGGGGCAATCCGTGATAAAATCGGAAAGTTTGAGGCTGCAAATTTTGGCACCGTTTTCCTCGACGAGATCGGAATCATGCCGATGCATCTGCAAACCAAGCTCCTGCGAGTGCTTCAGGAACAGGAAGTAGAACGGGTCGGCTCCACAAAACCGATAAAACTGGATGTCAGGATCATATCCGCCACCAATGTCAACCTGGAAGAGGAAGTAAAAAGAGTAAAATTCAGGGAAGATCTCTATTACCGTCTCAATGTTATCCCGGTAACGATACCACCACTAAGGGAGAGAACTGAAGATATTCTCCCCCTCTCAATGCACTTCATCGAAAAAAACTGCCTGGAAATGAAACAGCCTGTCATGACAATTCAGAAAGAGGCCATTGAAATACTGGAGCTTTACCATTGGCCAGGGAATGTCCGTGAACTGGAAAATGCCATCGAACGTATGGTCACCCTCACGGATGGCAGCACCATTACAGAGCAGGACGTACCCACCAATATAAGGGAACAGGTCATGACCAGGGTAACCGAACGCGGTATAGATCTGGCAAAGACCGTCAGCGAGATAGAAAAGCAGATGATTATCGAGGCGCTGCTGCTAGCCAAAGGGGTTAAAGCACAAGCAGCGTCAATGCTGAAGCTGAACAGGACTACACTGGTGGAGAAGATGCGCCGACTCGGAATCGAGAACCCGGGTTAAGCTCAACGTTTCTTCTTTATCTCCGGCACCGCCATCCCGAGGAGCTCCATCACCTTTACCATATCTTCCCAGACCAGCCACCTCATCCCGGGACCGTTTCGCAACAGAAATGAGGGGTGGAAGGTAGGCATGAGAGGAATTCCCTGGTATTCATGGAACCTGCCTCGCAACCTCGAGATCGGCTCTTTTGTTGCCAATAACGTCTGCGAGGCAAAGGTACCAAGGGCAATAATCGCTTCAGGCCTGATAACCTCCAGTTGGCGCAGCAGATAAGAAGTGCAGCTTTCGATTTCGTCCGGCAGGGGATTTCTGTTATTGGGCGGCCTGCACTTCAGGACATTGCAGATATACACGTCATCGCGACTCAAGCCCATCCGCCCTGTCATACTGGTTAGAAGTTCACCCGCCCTCCCGACAAACGGGACCCCCTGAAGATCCTCGTCCCTTCCCGGGGCTTCCCCGACAAAGATCAGGCGAGCTTTGTGGTTACCGGTCCCGAAAACAGGCTTTGTTCGTGATTCCCAGAGCGAACAGCGGCGGCATCTCTCCACCTCCTTCGCGATATCGGAAATAGCTTCCGGATACCCGCCACCATTCACATTTGCGCGGGAGCCCCCCCCGGGGTAATCAGCCTTTGAAGTTTCTGCAACAATCCCGCACAGCTGTCCGGCCGCAGAAACCGGAAACTCTTCAATTGCAGCAGTATGAAACCGTCCTGTTTCCCCGGCAGGCAACAAGGGAAGGGTATCAACCCCTGTTTCCAGCAGATCCTGAAGATATCCCCGCAAAGATTGCAGTGCCTGACGCAGATCATCCGGCGTGCCGATATCAAACCCCTTTACTATTTTCCGATTATTCATTATTCTTCAACTCTATGTTAGTTTTTATGGCAGTTCTTATACTTGCCCTGCTTATTCCGGAGGAAGCCTATGCATGGGGCGCCGGATTTCACCTGCAACTCGGCATATCGGTTCTGAGAAACCTTCAGGCAATCAGTCCGGTCATTGCCACGATCCTGTCGGAATATCCCAACGACTTTCTGTATGGCTGCATAGCTGCCGACATTACTCTCGCTAAAAAATTTACCCATTATCTGCAGCATTGCCACAGATGGTCAACTGGAATGAAACTCCTTGAACAGTCCAAAAGCAGACCTCAGAAAGCATGTGCCTACGGATATCTTACCCACCTGGCGGCCGACACCATCGCCCACAACTACTTCGTACCTTATAAAGTGATGCGGAGTTTCCCCACGCTCACCATGAAACACACCTACTGGGAAATGCGTTTTGACAGCTTTGTCGAGAAGGAGCTGTGGGAAATCGGCAGAAAGGTATCAACAGAACATTACAAGGATAACGATGCCATGTTGCGAGATGTGGTTTCGAAGACCCTCTTCTCTTTCAATACAAACAAGCGCATCTTTAATTCAATCCTGCTGGTGAGCCGTCTGGAAAGATGGCAGAAAGTGATCAAAACATATGCGGGCTCATCGCGCCATCTCCTGGAAATTGAGGACCGCAATGAATATGCTGCACTGGCGGAGGAAGCGGCGTTGGATTTTCTGAACAATCAGGCCGGATCGCAGATCATTAAAGCGGACCCCACCGGGGAACGGGCCATCTTGACTGCCGCCAAAGTCCGGAAAAATCTTCGTATTCTATATAAGAGCGGCAAAATTGCCAAACCCGAAGCTATGGCAGAACTGGAAGAAATCAAAAAAAAACTGCGCCTCGCAATCTGCAATCCTGAGCTCCTGCAGGATATCCTCAGCAATAATTGAACCGGAAGGTCGCTACGTCACTGTTCCGGGGAGCAGTCCTTGTCCGGCTTTCCCCCTGAGGAGAGCTACCACCCGGTCAAGGATAACATCAGCCAGCGCATCCTTTTGCATCAGCGGCAGATTTTCCACTCTGCCGTCTCGAAAAAGGAGCGTCACGCAGTTGGTATCAACATTGAATCCGGCGCCGGCCTGACAGATATCGTTGGCAACAACCATATCCAGATTCTTTTCCACCAGCTTTTTACCGGCATTCTTTTCCAGGTCACCGGTTTCGGCAGCAAATCCGACCAGAAGCCTCGCTTCTTTCCGTCGGCCCAATTCAGCCAGGATATCCGGATTCTTCAGCAGATCAAGAGTCACAGTTTTATCGGACTTTTTTATTTTTTTGTCGGCACGAAGCCGGGGACGGTAATCCGCCACTGCGGCCGCCTTTATAATAACGCTGCTCTCTGTGAAGCAGCTGAGCACTTTTTCATGCATTTCGGCCGCTGACACGGCCTTGATCGTCTCGACCCCGTAAGGTTCCTTCAGAGAGGTGGGACCGGTCACAAGGGTTACTTTCGCTCCGCGTCGATACGCCGCCCTTGCAATGGCATAACCCATCTTACCAGAGGAGTGATTGCTCAGGTAACGTACCGGGTCAAGTTCTTCGCGAGTAGGCCCTGCGGTTATCAGAACTTTTTCGCCGGCTAGATCCTTGACTGCAAGGGCCGCCACAACCTCCTCAAAAATAATCTGCGGTTCCTGAAGCTTCCCCTCCCCTTCCCAACCACATGCCAGCATCCCCTTGACCGGCTCGACAAAAATAAATCCGTGTTGCCTCAGCTTCCCGACATTTTCCCCGAACAGTGCATTTTCGTACATATTGACATTCATGGCCGGCGCAATAAGAACTGGGGCTTTAGTCGCCATTACTGTCGTAGTGAGGAGGTCATCTGCAATTCCAGAAGCAAGCTTTCCTATGCAATTGGCGGTAGCCGGGGCAATAACGAGAAGATCTGCCCGGTCCGCCAGGGCAATGTGACCAATCTCCCGTTCCGAAATCAGCTTAAAAAGATCCGTGTGCACCTGGTTCATTGAGAGGGTCTGAAAGGTGAGGGGGGCAACAAACTCCATCGCAGCCCGCGTCATAACCACATGGACATTGGCCCCTCCCCTGGTAAGAAGGCGAAGCAATTCCACCGCCTTATAGGCAGCGATGCCGCCGGTGACTCCCAGAACTATTTCTTTTCCTTTCAGCATGCAGCAGACCTCGAGAGCCCCCTTCACCTGCAAAGTGGGTCAGGTTGATTTTCAGTCAATAACCTCTGCCTTCTGACCTTTTAGGACAAGAGTCTCCCGGTAAAAAGATCATCGACCCTGCAGATAAGGATTGATCCTCTTTTCCCTGCCGATATTCGTGGAAGGACCATGCCCTGGGTAGGCAACGGTATCATCAGGGAGGGTCAGCAGCTTGCCGCGAATACTCTCCATCAAGAGTTCAAGAGAACCGCCGGGGAGATCGGTACGTCCCACGGACTCGGCAAACAGGGTATCACCGGTTATAACTATCCCGTCCAGGCTGAGACAACACCCTCCCGGGGTATGCCCGGGGGTATGCAGGACCTTGAGTTGATAAGTTCCAAAGTTGATGGTCATCCCATCCAGCAAATAATTATCAGGCGGCGGAGAATCGACACAGGGGAGGCCATAGGCGGCAGCTGTTGCAGCAGCTCGTGCTAATAGCGGAACATCGGCTTCATGAAGCAAAAGGTCCGCACCGGTCTCCTCAACTATTTTCCGATTGCCGCCCACATGGTCGAAATGACCGTGCGTATTTATTACATGAATGATCTTGAGTTGGTGACGGGAAAGGAGAGCTGTAAGTTTATCAGTATCGGCGCCCGGATCGATCAGAACCCCTTCCCTTGTCTTTTCGCAGCCCAAAAGGTAACAATTGACGGCCAGCGGACCTACTACAACGGTTTCAAAAATCATATGCAACCCTTTCCTTGTAGCCCTGTAATTAGCCTGCAGAAGCGCACTAGAACAGATCCAGATTTTTGTTCTGCAACTTGTCAAAGGGACTGTTATGAAAACCCTTCCGCTCCGCCTCCTTGACTGATGGGAGGTCTTCCCGCTCCTGACTTGCCGTTACGTAATCGGCGTCCGTATCCTGTCGCTCCTCTTCCGGGAGATAGGTCTCCTTATAGAAGTAGCGGTCATATAACCGATGATACGCCGTCCAGCGGGTATGATTAGCCGGCTCCTTTCTGATATGCGTCCGTATACCGTTGATCTTCGAATCCAGGTCGTCCAGATAATTCAGAATCGTTGCCTCCACTGTTTTAGGGCGTTTGGGTGATCCGAATTCATATTGGCCATGATGGGAAAGAATCATATGCTTAAGGAGCATGGCCAATTCATTAGGAAACCCGGCAATTCCGGCAATTCTTTCCTGTATCATCTCGACACCGATGGTAATATGTCCAAGGAGTTTCCCCTCATCAGTATAATCAAAAGAGCGGAGATAAGACATCTCGCGGACTTTTCCCACATCATGGAGCAGGGCGCCTGTTACAAGGATATCCCTATTGACCCCCGGATACTGCAAGGCAATATGCTCCGTCAGCCGTGCAACCGCCAGGGAATGCTCGAGAAGCCCGCCAAGGTAGACATGGTGCATACCCTTGGCCGCCGGAGCGTTTCGATACAACGACATGAAAGAAGGGTCATCAAAAAAAGCGGAAAGAAGCTTTGCAAGATTTTCGTCTGAACATGATGCCACCAGTAAAGCTAATTCTGACAGCATCCCCTCCATATCCCGGTCTGCTTCTGGAAGGAAATCGGTAAGGCGGACGTCGGCATCGGCCACCTTGGCAAGGTCGTTAATGATAAGCTGCATTTTACCCAAATAGACTGAAGCCTTTGAGCGGATTGCAACAAAATCATCCTTTTCAAACTGTCCGGAAATAAGATCGACATTGTCCCATATTCTCCCCTCAATATCGCCACTTTTATCCATCAGATGGAGAGTCATATAGGGCTTTCCGTTTTTTGCCATGGCCATGATTTTTTCCTTAACCAGAAAAACCGTATTGACCTGCTCCCGATCTTTGATATTGCTGACAAATACCTTGCTCAAAATATACTCCTTTTGCCTTCCATTATCCGCATCGCTATTCCGTCCGCCACGCGTATGCCATCCAGGGCGGCGCTCATGATGCCGCCGGCATATCCCGCCCCCTCTCCTGCGGGATAAAGGCCCCTCATGTTTACCGATTGCAGGTCTTCACCGCGAACAATCCGGACCGGAGCCGAAGTTCTGGTCTCGATACCGGTCAAAGTTGCCTCTTCTGTTATGAAACCCCGCATCTTCCTGTTAAATTGATGGATTCCGTCCCGGATAGTTTCCAGAACGTAATCCGGCAGGACTTCATCAAGGATTGCTTCACGGACACCTGGACGGTAAGTTGCGGAGATTCCATTTGTGCCGCGTATCCCAAGAAAAGCAGTCAGTTTCTGGACAGGCGCATAATAATCGCCGCCACCCGCCAGAAAGGCCCTCCTTTCCCATATCCGCTGGAATTCCATGCCTGCGAGCGGGGATTCTCCCGTGAAGTCCTTCCCCCCGACAGGAACCACCAGTGCACTGTTTGCGTATGACGAATCCCGCAAAAAATTGCTCATTCCATTGGTTACAAGCATGCCGGGTTCCGAAGCCCCTGCAACAACTACCCCGCCCGGGCACATGCAAAATGAATAGACGGAGCGGTTTGTCCCCGGGCAGGAATATGCGAGGGCATATTCCGCAGATGGGAGCTGTTGTCGGTCGGAAACCCCATACTGGATCCGGTCGATCAGCCCCTGGGGATGCTCAACGCGAAGCCCTACGGCGAAGGGTTTCTGCTCCATCCGCACCATGCGGCGGAGCAGCATCTCGTATGTATCGCGGGCACTGTGACCCGGCGCCAGGACGAGGAAATCACAGGGACGCACTTCGCACCCATTCAGCACGACTTCGGCAAGCCTTTCGTCCCGGCAGAGAAGATCGGTAAGTTTGCGCCTGAAACAAATCTCGAATCCGAGCGTCTCGAGATTTTTCCGGATCTCCTGCACGACGCGCCGGAGTCTGTCGGTCCCGATATGAGGTTTTGAAAGATAAAGGATTTCCCGTGGCGCACCGAACTGAACAAGTTTCTCCAGGACATAGCCGAGGTTCCTGTCTTTCGTTCTGGCTGTAAGCTTTCCGTCAGAAAAGGTTCCGGCGCCCCCTTCGCCAAACTGGACATTGCTTTCGGTATCAAGCGTCCCACCGCGCCAGAACGACTGAACATCTTTCAACCGTTCTTCAACGGGTTTGCCCCGCTCAACAAGAGTAGCCGTCAGCCCGTACTCGGACAGTCTTATCGCTGCAAAAAGCCCGGCCGGCCCCATGCCGGCAATAATAATTTTCCTGTCGCTGGCAAAACGAGGGAATGACGGTTTGGGGCGGGCAGGGACCAATTGCAGGTCAGGATCAGTGGCAAATCTCTCCAGAAAAGCTTTTTCATCATCCAGAACAAATTCGATGGTATAGACAAATTTGATCGACGATTTCTTTCTCGCATCCAGTGCTTTCCGGATAATACGAAAATCCTTGATTTCATCGCCTTTAAGGGAAAAATGACGCCGCACATTTTCCATGACGGCATCTTCACTTTCACGGAAATCCAGAACGAAGTTTCGTAACAGTATCGGCACGGGGAAAACCTTTTGGACCTTCAAACTATAGTTTCCGTCCGGAAAGGGTGCTTTTTTCCATACAGTCATCTCAACCAGACGAGTCGCTGGCCGGACTCAACTATCCGATTTCAGGTTTTATTTTTGTGGGTCATCTGAGGTATTACTCTGTTCGGTTTCAGATAAATTCTGACGAAACTGTTTCCGGTATAGCAGTTGCTCAACTATTATCACGACATCCAGAGGGTTGGTCGTCTTAGGGATATGAATTCTGGCACCCATTTCCGGCTCCACGTGTTCATGGGGCGAGCCGTTAAACATTGAAGTCATCATAATAATGATCGGCTGACTCCCCCCCGCAAGTCGAGATATCTCCATACAGGTACTCACACCTCCCAAGTTCGGCATGATCAGGTCGGAAATAACGACATCGGGCTGATGATGAAGATAAGCCTTTATACCTGCGATGCCGTCATTGGCAGTAGCTGTCTTAAAGCCATTTTCCTGAAATGTACTTGACAGCAGGTTCCGAAAAAATGGGTCGTCGTCAATAATGAGAATTTTTTCGCGGCAGGTTTCGATAAACACCTCCAAGAGGGTGTCGGGGTCAGGGAATCGTTGTGAGAAAATAAAAAATCCTGGCCGATTTAGGCTCCTCGCAACAGAACAGTTCCCTGGTCCGACAAGCTCCTGGGTCCAAGCCCTGGAACTTGGAAATAGTACAATACTATGTCAGAAAAGAAAAGGATAAAGGGGACTACAAAGGATTCGAATCGGATAACGGCAACGAGACACAAAAAAGAGCCCCTTTCCCATGCTCATTACTGACCTTTATATTCCCGTTGTAAGTTTTGATGATCCGGAAGACGACTGAAAGTCCGAGCCCGGTCCCTATTTTTTTCGTCGTAAAGAAGGGGTCGAAAATTTTGTCAAGATTTTCCAAAGGGATTCCCTTGCCAGTATCAGAAATATTTATCTGGATATTCTTGTTGTCATGATCGAGAAAAACCTTTAAGGTTCCGCCATTATGCATTTCGTCTATAGCGTTCACAAAAAGATTACTGAAGAGTTGCTCCACTTCCAGGGGATCGGCCTGGATGGCAGGAGGGATCCGGCGGAAGTCGCGCTTGACTTCGACCTTATGCATCTCTATAAGGGATTTCAGGAAGTCCAGCGTATTGTTGATCACCTGATCGATCCGGACCTCTTTTAGTTCAAACCTGGGACGCTTTACTGAATCCAGCAGATTACGGAGAATCCTGTCTATCCGGGCAATCTCCTTGAAAATTTTCTCGGAATATTCTATTTTCTCAGGGTCTTCCAGTCCACTCTCGATGAGTTGGACAAACAAGGAAATGGAATTCAGGGGGTTTCTGATCTCATGGGCCATCCCTGCCGAAAAGAAAGCAAGGGATGACAATTTTTCCGACTGGATGATCTCTGCCTGCGCCCTTTTCAGCTCCTCTGACTTTTCCTTGACCCTTCTATCCAGCTCACGGTTCCAAAGCGCAATTTCCCGCAAAAGGTTTTCCCGCTCCTGAAGCAGGTCTCGGTTTTCAAGTTCCACTTTTCTTATCGTCAGAACCTTCCGCACCCTGTCAAGTAGATCTTTATTGACAAACGGCTTGAGAATATAGTCAGAGGCTCCGGCCTTCATCAACTCTACCGCTATCTCTTCGCTCCCCTTCCCGGTAAACATTATCACGTAGGTATCCGGAAACCGGCGCCTGACCTCTTTAAGGGCGACAAACCCATCCATCCCCGGCATCATGTAATCAATAATCGCAAGTTCAGGTTTCTCTCTTTCTATCAGGGCAAGTCCTTCCTCTGCGCTGGAGGCAATCAGAGTCCCGAAGCCCCGGTTGCTCAAGAGAATGGAGATAAGGTCAAGATTTATCTTTTCATCATCGACGATAAGTATGGTGCTTTTCTCCAGCGAATTGTCCATGATAAACCCTCTCAGAAACGATGCCTATCTGCTGACGATACAACAATCATTCTTTCTCTTCAATATGAAAGAAGGGCAGCCAAAGCTGCCCTTCCGTGTAACTCTTTCTGTTTGCATGAATTGTCTGCCAAATAGACGGCAGAGCCTCTTGCAAAAGTCGGAATAATTGTCATTTCGGCAGGCTTCTAGCCGGAATCTAGATTTTAACTGACTGAAAAGACTGGATCCCCGATAGAGGCCTTCGGGGAGGAGAATCATTTTGCAAGAGCCTCGGCAGTTACCCAGAAACAGCATCTTGTCGCGGTACCGTTCAGGATTGAACCGAAGAAGCAGGCGCAACGACCTCAACACCTTTACTCACGAAGGAACCTGCTGTCATTCCGCAACCTGGATTCGTTGAGGCCAACTATTACTGACCGGTGGAAGGTGGCCTCACAGTCATCACGGGACAGGCGGCTTTTCTGACAACTCTCTCAGCAGTACTTCCGAACAGAAAATGGTCAATCCCGGCTCGGCCGTGAGTCCCGATGACGATAAGATCGACTTTTTCCTCAACGGCCTTTTTCAATATTTCATCATAAGGGACACCCAGAACGGTGTATTTTTCGTAATGGGCAACATTTTCCAGTTTTTTGCTGCAAAACCTTTCCATCATCTTTTCCGCACCGAGAGCAATTTCATTTTCCATCGTTTCAAATGATATATTTGGCACGTAGAAGCCACGCAGGTCTACCGGCTCATTTATTACATGCATGATAATGAGGCTAGCACTGAATTTATCGGCTAAAGTCAGGGCGTAATCAAAAGCATGCTCGGATATTTCGGAAAAGTCGGTAGCGTAAAGTATCTTGTTGAAGTTCTTCATAACTGCCCCCCTTGAGACTCAATCAGGTCAACAGAGGTTTGAAAAGACGCTCTGACGGGTACTCCCGCTTCATTGCAGGCTGCATCTCCAATCACCGGCTGTTATCGGTCTGATTTGCACCCACCCTTCCACGTCACGTTTTTCAAGATGCTGTTAATGGCTCGTCTCGTTCATTATTTTTTTCAGTATCAACTTCAATTCGTCAATCTTTACCGGTTTATTGATATACTCAAAAGCCCCCAGGCTCATTGCTTCAAGGTATGACTCGACCCCTCCATAGGCGGTGAGCATGATGACATTCACGCTGGGGTGACTCTTGCTTAATTCCCTCATAAAAGCGATGCCATCCATTTCAGGCATATTAATGTCGGTAACTATTACATGCACCGATTGTTGTCTCAGGAAATTCAGGGCATCATAACCGTTTGCAACATTGTCGACCTGAAAACCTTCCTTCATCAACAATCGGGATAAGGCCACCCGAGCATTTTCCTCATCATCCACAATCAATATTTTCGTTGTGTTCTTATTCAATGGTTATCCCCGTGTAAGACAAGAAATCGTCTTCAGTGTAGCACGAGGATACCCCCTGTCAAGGCAGGACGGCGATTCGAGCCGAAATAAATCTGATCAGTTCTCCTCAGCCTTTAATACAACATGTGCAGCTTTGCCTGCAGTGCCGAAAGGTTTCAGTCCCTTTCCGTTGAATTCAACCTCAATTCCGGCTGCATTGCTGATATCCAGGATAAAAACCTTTTCCCCTTTCCACTCAATCTGGTCCCCGGATTTTAATTCGTAGTGATGGGTAACGGCATCGTCGATCGCAATATCAAGCAAGCCATCTTCAACAACCCTTATTTTCAACACTATCCCTTTTTGTGATTGAAAACCGGAATCCATCTTTCCCGGAACTTTCGTCTCCGGCAGAGATTCCGGGATTTCTTGCTTTGTTACATTCAACTGAGGCAGCGCGGAGCGTGGAGAGGGAGATATGGGTGCGGCACTCTTTGTGGTACCGGGGAGAGAGATAGCCCGAACCACAGGCCGGATATCTCTGTCGGGCGACTCCTGCATAATACTGTAGACCGAAACGGCGGCGAATAGAAGGAACGCCAGCAGATACCAGTTTTTTCTGCCAGTTCTGGAGTTTGACCTCCCCCTCTTCAGAGGATCAGGGTCAGGTGAGTGGTCTTCTGTTTGGCAATCAGTTCCGGCCTCTGTTTTCTCATAGAGAGCAATTATATCCTTCTCGGAGAGGCTGAGACAATTGGCGTAGAGGCGAAGAAATCCCCTGACATACGCTCTGCTCGGGAGCTTGTCAAACAGCTCTTCCTCCAGGGCCAGAAGATACCTCTCACCAATCCGCGTTATTCTGGCGACGTCCGCAAGGGATAAGCCCCGAACCTCCCGCGCCTCCCTTAATACAGCCCCGACCGATTTCTCTTCTGCACTGACCGTTGATAGCAAAGTCAATTTACTCTCTCATTTCAGCATTTCCAGATGTTCCCTGGAAAGCTGGCCAATCTCCGAATCCGGAACGATCCGGAGCACTTCTTTAAAGGCCGATGCCGCCGCAGCGGTATCTTTGCTCTTCATATAAGCCAGACCGAGGTGATAATAAGCAACCGCGTAGTTTGCCTGCAGCGCTATCGACTTTTTATATTGCTCAACGGCCAGATCTGTTTTCCCGGCGGCAAAATAAACCCGGCCGAGATCCAGCCTGGCAACAGGATTCCGCGGACTCCCCGCTACGACTGTACGGAGGATCGTCAGCGCCTTATCGAGATCACCCTTGTAGTATAAGGCTCGCGCCATGTTTATTGTGGCGGTCTCCTGGTCCGGGTAGAAGATGTCTTCACTTACCTGCTTAAAGAGGAGAAAGGCATCATCCCATCGTTTCATCGCCATATAGTCAAGACCGAGGTTGTTCTTGGCTTCCGAAAAATTCTGTTTCAAAGATATCGCTTTCAGAAATTTCTGTTCTGCCAGGTCGTATTTGCCCTTCTTGTAATATGCCAGACCAAGGGAATTCAAAAGGAGAGGATCGTCGGGCATCCTCTTTTCCGCTTCGGTAAGCTCAATAAGCGCGCTGGTAATATTCTGCTCACCGAGATAAGAAAGGCCCATCTGATAGTGATAGGAGGCCTGCTTGCTATCGGTTTCGACCGTGGCGCAAGCTGAAATCAGAGCCGCTGCCAGGAAAGAAATCAGGAGAAAATACTTCATATTATAACCTTTTTGTACTTCGCAAGGAACTGTCGGTAAACTATCCTGATGGGTACTACAGGGGACTCTCCATTGCCGGAAGGCCCTCAAAATGAGTCATTGCCTTCAAACTACGGTAACGCTCTTCTATTTCCCCGTAGCTGAGCCTTTTCAGACGATCCAGGCTGAAGTCTTCCACATTGAACGAAGCCATTACACTGCCGAAAATAATTGCCTGCCTGATCCCTGCCTCGGAAGTATCCCCGGTATTTGCAAGATATCCCATGAATCCCCCTGCAAAAGTGTCACCTGCCCCGGTAGGATCGAATACCTCTTCCAGCGGGTATGCCGGTGCAGCAAAGATCGAGGTTTTGGTAAACATCAGGACCCCATATTCGCCACGTTTCACAATCAGGTTTTTCAATCCGGTTTCCAGAATCTTCTTCGCACCCTTCACCAGATTCGGCTCCTGGGAAAGCTGTCGCACCTCAGCGTCGTTAATGATTAGAATATCCACCTCCCCGATAACCTTCTTCAAAGAGTCCGGCTTGGAAGATATCCAGTAGTTCATGGTATCGCTAGCGATGATTTTCGGACTTTTGACCTGGCGCATGACATCCATCTGAAGATCGGGATCAATGTTCGCGAGGAACAGATAGTCTGAGTCGGCATAGGCTGAGGGGATTTGAGGCTTGAAAGTCTCGAATACGTTGAGGTGGGTCTCCAAGGTCTGGGCCTCATTGAGATCGTAACCATACTTTCCCTTCCAGTGAAAGGTCTTCCCTGAACTCCTTGTCAGTCCACGCAGATCTATCTCCCTCGACCGAAGAAAATCGAGATGTTGCTGAGGAAAATCATCCCCGACCACCGCCACCAGATTAACGTCGGCAAAAAAACTTGCAGCGGTTGAGAAATAGGTTGCTGAACCACCCAGCACATTCTCCACCCTGCCGAACGGAGTTTCAATGGAATCAAAAGCTACCGAACCAACCACAAGAATACTCATCTCATTATCTCCCCAAAAAAATCTATCCCAAATACTTCCCGATAAATATATCGAGATCGCTCAGCGCCTTCTCAGAAATCGCAGACTTGTCGGTAATAATGGCATACTGCATCGCGGAGGCACAACCGCATCTCCGCTCAGCAGCCACTTTCCGTACGGCATGCCCGATAATGGTTTTGGCAGTAGCTACATTCTGGCGCATAATTGCCAGGATCGCCTCGATAGAAACATCAACATGGGAATCATGCCAGCAATCGTAATCGGTAGCCAGCGCAATTACACCATAACAGATCTCTGCCTCTCTGGCCAGCTTTGCCTCGGGAATATTGGTCATACCGATCACGGAAACCCCAAAGGAACGGTACATGTTCGATTCCGCACGGGTAGAGAAAGCCGGGCCCTCCATACAGAGATAGACGCCGCCAAGATGGGCCGCAGCTCCGGCCTGTATTGCGGCAGCATGGAGAAGAACACTCAGATCGCTGCAGACCGGGTCTGCAAATTGAACATGCGCTACAACACCATTACCAAAGAATGTATTAATTCTCGTCCCGTTGGTCCGATCTATGAACTGATCGGGAATCACGATATCCCCCGGAGCTATCGTTTCCTTCATGCTCCCGACTGCGGAAACTGCAATCAGGTGCGTTACCCCGAGTTGCTTCATTCCATACAGATTAGCCCGGTAGTTGATCTCTGATGGCAACAGCCGGTGCCCTCTGCCGTGACGGGGCAGGAAGACCATCGAAACGCCGTCCAGCTCACCCGTAATGAATTCATCTGACGGCAAGCCGAAAGGTGTATCCAGCGCAACGGTTTTTATTCCGGTCAGGCCTTCCAACTCGTAAAGGCCGCTTCCTCCGATTATGCCGACAACAGGTCCATTCATCGTTCCTCCAAAAAATCCGGGTTCTATCCAGTTCCCCAGGTTACAGTCAAAATAGCGCCATAACCAGGCTTAAAATCCCACATCCTGTCTCAGGGGGAGCCAGGGATGGAAAGATCTCAGCTTGAACGCTCATCGTAATAAATTGTGGTCAATGGGGAGATCCGTGTCAAGGGATTCCCGTGAGGCCCTCTTCTGGCCTTCTATTTTTCCTCTCAGCTGTCCGCAGGCAGCTGAAATATCGGCGCCCCTGCTGGAACGGGTAATCACGGTGATATGTTTGCCTAAAAGATAGCTGTGGAACCGGTCAATTGAATCCTGACCTGGACCCTTGAAAGAGCATCCTTCATATTCGTTAAAGGGGATCAGGTTCACCTTGGACGGTATTTCATGGATCAGCTTGACAAATCTTTTTGCATCATCCAGCGAATCATTGACATCCTTTATCAGAACGTATTCAAAAGTTATCATTCGACGTGAAGGCAACGGAAACGTCCTGCAGGCATCCATGAGCGCCTTAAGCGGATATTTCCTGTTAATTGGCATGAGCTGGTCTCGTTGCGCATCGGTCGTAGCATTAAGTGAGACAGCAAGGTTTACCGTAACCCTCTTTCCCATCAAAGCCATTTCAGGGAGCAGCCCCGCAGTTGATACAGTCACCCTGCGGTTGGAAAACTGGAGGCCATCAGGACAGATCAGAATTTTGACTGCCCTTATAACATTTTCCAGATTCGCCAGCGGCTCTCCCATCCCCATAAATACTATATTCCTTATCTCTGCCGTTTGCCTGACTGCACAGACCTGATTAACAATCTCTGCACAGGAGAGGTTGCGCTGCAACCCGAAGCTGCCGGTAAGACAAAACCCGCACCCCATGGCACAGCCGACCTGACTGGAAACGCAAAGTGTATTGCGCCCTTCATCGGGAATCAGGACTGATTCGATTGCGGACCCATCGGCTAGGCGGAAGAGAAATTTACGAGTACCATCTGCAGAAACCTCAACAACCTCCGGAGCGAGAGTGCTTATCCAGGTCCGGGCAGCCAGATCTTCTCTGAAATCCCTGGAAAGATTGGTCATTTCCTCGAAAGAGTTGACATCTTTCTGATAGATCCATTTAAAAATCTGTTTCGCGCGATAGGTTTCCTTGCCGAGTCCCTGAAGAAAGCCCTCGAGCTCCTCAATGGTAAAATTTTTGATATCTACATTTTTCATTGTCTGAATATAAAAAAGCCCTTCTTTAGAAGGGCTGCCTTTTGCCTCATTTCGGGTTATACCAACTCCAATTGGCTGAAAAAATACGGTATTTCAAAAGACGCCGATTCCGGACTATCAGAACCATGCACGCTATTTTCCCCGATGCTCAGACCGAACTCTTTCCGAATGGTTCCAGCCTCGGCATCAGCGGGGTTAGTTCCCCCCATAAGGGTACGCCAAGCAAGTATAGCGTCATTTTTTCGCAACACCAGAACGACTATCGGACCCCTTGACATGTAGGAACAGAGGTCATTGAAAAAAGGTCGATCCTTGTGTACGTAATAAAAACCCTCCGCTTCCTCTACCGAAAGGTGGATTTTCTTCATCCCGGCAACCACGAAACCTGCCGATTCTGTTTTATCCAGAATCTTACCGATGAGATTTCTTTCTACCGCGTCAGGCTTGATAATTGCGAAAGTTCTTTCCACTATTTCCTCCAACCACTCCATTAAATCTGTAAATTATTGTTTTTTGTAGCATTCAGGAAATTTCTTGTCAAGCTGATTTACAAAAAAAAGCCTACAGAGTGATCTGTAGGCTTTTCTACCTTGTTAAAGGCAGTCTTCTTGCCAATTACTTCTTAGCAGCAGGAGCAGCAGCAGGTGCAGCAGCAGGTGCAGCTTTAGCTGAAGAGATCGGAGCCTGAGCAGGAGCTGCTGCCTCAGGAGCAGGAGCAGGAGTAGCTTCTTCCTTTTTCTTACAACCAGCGGCGAAAGCCAGAGCAATAATGAGGCACAAAACTAATGAGAGAAGTTTTTTCATTGACGGTATCACCTCTTTTCTTTTTCGATTACCAGATTCGCGCAAGGCGCGTGGTTTTTTTTCACATCAAACAAAACGCGAATATACTAGCATTAATTTAAATGTCAAGATTTTTTTACCCGGTTTTATTTATTTGGTCATAATCTTACCCACAGCTACAGCAAGAAAACGGGTAGCAACAATTATGATGCTCTCGCAAATTCTCATAAAAAGTCCCCTCCCCTCTGGCGGGGGAGGGCTAAGGTGGGGGGACGTTGCCATTAAAACGCCAAGTTGCAGCGCCACCAACCCCCTGACCCCCTCCCGTCAAGGGGAATGACTTTTTGCTCGTGCATCAAGATTGACTCATTCCAGATCGCAGGGGAAAGCGTCAACAGAAAAATGTGGCGGCACCAGGGCTATTGTTAATCGTCAAACGGCCCCAATTTATCCGTTTAAAGGTTTTCCAATACCAAAAACCGGCAAGAAGGTCCATATCTCCTTGACAGGGCAAATCATATGGTATTTAAATAGTTTCCATCTGGAAACTAAATGGAACCGAGCCTCAACTACTACCAATAATTACACGGGGATAAAAGTGGACAACCAATTATCAGCCACGGAGAAAAATCTGCTCCTGAAAATAGCCAGGGAATCGATCATTGACCACATAACGAAGGAAGGCAAACCGGTACTTGATATCTCAAGCCAGGAACTCCTGACTATGCGGGGCTGCTTTGTAACTATAAAGCATAAAGGAACTCTGCGTGGATGTATTGGTCAATTCACCTCAGACAAGCCGCTCTATCAACTGGTCCAGGAGATGGCTATTGCAGCTGCCAGACACGACCCGAGATTTCACCCGATGACAGTCAAGGATCTGCACGATTTTGACCTAGAGATATCCATACTTTCACCCCTTAAAAGGGTAGAGTCGATCAATGAGATCGAAGTCGGCGTCCATGGCCTCTATATCGTAAAAAACTCCTATCGCGGCGTCCTCCTCCCACAGGTAGCCAGAGAGTATGGATGGGACAGAGATACTTTCCTGTCACAGACCTGCCTGAAGGCGGGTCTGGACAAAGACGCATGGAAAGAGGATGCCGATATTCACATTTTCAGCGCTCAAATTATTCGGGATAAATAGAGTTATGCTGCTGGTCAATCCGTTTTGCCGCAAGGGGCCTGTAATAAAATACCAGCTGTTTTAGATCGTTTCCGTCCGGAGTTTTCGGATGGACCTAGACAATCACGAACTCCTCAGAGGAAAAAGTCATCTGCTCAAGGCCCCCTTCGGACAGATGGAAGGTATTTTCTATACCGACAGCCCCGATGCCAGGATATACAAGCTTTGGCTCAAACGCGAAAACCATTCCAGCTTCCAGGAACATCTCCGAAAAGCCCCTGGCAAGAAAGGGATACTCATCGATCTCGATGCCGACCCCGTGACCGATGAAGGAAACCTGAGCCCCTTTATATCCCATGAAGTGGTCTGCATAACCGAGCTCCTCCGCCATGGAGAGGCACCCATCGTAGACCCCCCCCCACGCTGCCCCCGGCTTCACCAACGTTTTCATCTTATCCTGGACCCTGAGCATATCGTCGTATGCGGCACGAAGAGTGTCAGGGATTCCACCCAGGGCAAACATCCTGGTCTGGTCGACAAGGTAGCCGTCGATACTCCCCGCAAAGTCAATGATGATCGGCTCATTGCAGCCAATCGGCTTGTTGCCCGCACCCTGGCCGAAGGATGGGCCAAGGCCCATGCCACCGAGCGGAGTGTCGGTATAGGCGGGGAGAGCACTGTCCTTGCCGGAAAAGGTGTGCCCGAAGATCATCTCACCGTTGAAAACACGCATCCGGATGTGGCCCAGGTGCCCTTCACGCCTGGCCACATACTCCAGCCCGGCGGCAAGCTCAAGGTCCGTCATCCCCTCCCTGAGAAGAGCGCTGACACGACGGTAGACCGTATCAACTTGACGGGCAGCTCTTTTCATTATTTCAATCTCGTAAGGGGACTTGATCATCCTGACCCTGCGGATAAGGGGTGTGGCATCGATCAATTCCGCTTGCGGGTAGATCTTTTTGTAACGTTCAAAAAGATTTACCGGAAGCACATCAAGTTCCAGTCCAATCCGCTTCGGTTCCCGACAGCCATACCCGGAGAGAATACCGGGGAGATCCCGCATCGAGGCAAAAGGAACTATCTCTGCGAGTGAAGATTCGCGCCTGGCGCGCTGGAAATCCCTGCGCACCATGTAAATGGGGTCGCCCGTAGCCGGAACGTAGAGGTTCCCGGACTGGATTGTCCCGGTAAAGTAAAAGAGATCGGCGTTCTGCAGTATAATAACCGCGTCAAGCCCCTCCCCGGACATCAGCTTCTGAAGCCTGGAGCAGCGTGAGTCAAGTTCCGACTTCGGTGTAATCTTCATGCGAACCTCTTCCTCCATCTAAAGACGGCATCGGTTATCGGTCATGGAAATAAAGCACCCTGCGGGCGCGTAAACGCATCTTATTCCGATACAATCTCGGCTTCCAGCTGCAACTCAAGGATCGCCATCTCACGAAGCTTGAACTTCTGAATCTTGCCGGAAGCAGTCATGGGATAAGAATCTACGAACTTTACATACTTGGGAACCTTATAGCTGGCAATTCTGCCGCGGCAGAAATCCCTGACCTCGTCCACCGTCAGCTCGAGATTCTTTTTCAGGACAATCGCTGCCATGACCTGCTCGCCATATTTGCGGTCGGGAACACCATACACCTGGACATCGGAGATTTTCGGATGAGTGTAGAGAAACTCTTCGATTTCCCGAGGGTAGATATTCTCACCTCCCCGAATGATCATCTGCTTGATCCGACCAGTGATCTTGCAGTAGCCATTCTCGTCCATCACCGCCAGGTCGCCGGTGTGCAGCCAGCCGTCAGCATCGATCACCTTGGCGGTCTCCTCCGGCATCTTGTAGTACCCCTTCATCACCATATAGCCGCGGGCACAAAGTTCACCCTGTTTGCCCGGCGGCAGTGTGGCGCCGGTTTCAATATCAATAATCTTTACCTCGGCTCCTGGGAGCGCCCGGCCAACTGTGGCAACCCGCAGTTCGATCGAATCCTCGGTGCGGGTCTGGGTGATGCCGGGCGAGGACTCGGTCTGGCCGTAGACGCTGGTGATTTCGGTGACATGCATATCTTTTACCGCACGCTTCATCACCTCGATCGGGCAGACCGAACCAGCCATGATCCCGGTCCGCATGCTGGTCAGGTCGAACCTGCTGAACTCCGGATGCTCCAGTTCGGCAATGAACATGGTAGGGACACCGTGAACTGCGGTGCAACGCTCCCTTTCCAAGATCTGCAGAACCTTCAGGGGATCGAAGGTCTCCACCGGCACCATCGTCGAGCCATGAGTAACAGAGGCCATGACCCCCAACACAGAGCCAAAACAGTGAAAGAAGGGGACCGGGATGCAGAGGCGATCCTTCTCCGTGAACTTCATGCACTCGCCGATCGCAAAGCCGTTGTTTATAATATTATAGTGGGTCAGCATCACCCCCTTGGGAAACCCGGTGGTGCCGGAGGTATACTGCATGTTGATGGTATCATGGCAGTTCAGCTCCGCCTCAACTGCACCCAGGTCGCTATCGGGGACTTCAGCGCCCATTTCCGCTAGTACGGAAAAATTAAACATACCGGCAGGTGTCTCTTTCCCGATAAAAACCACGTTTTTGAGACAGGGGAGTTTTTCACTCTGCAGTCTTCCTGGAACGGCACTCCTTAACTCGGGGGAAACAGAATAGAGTATCTCAGGATAATCGGCTCCCTTGAAGGAGTTGACCAGGAACAGGGTGCTGGAATCGGACTGCTCGAGGATGTATTCCAGTTCAGACGATTTATAGCTGGTGTTGATGGTTACCAGAACCGCACCGATCTTTGCCGTAGCAAACTGCAGTATAACCCACTCCGGAACATTATTCGCCCAGATGGAGACATGGTCTCCTTTTTTGACACCCATGCGCAAAAGCCCCTTGGCGACACCCCGACAAACTTCATCAAGCTCCCGATAAGTATAGCTCACTCCCCGCTCCACAGAGACGAGCGCATCATTTTCGGGGAAACGACCAGCCATATGGGCCAGTAGCCCGCCTACAGTAAAATCAAGCTGATGTGCCATTAAATGAACCTCCTGAAACTTTCTTGATGACCGTATCATAGCAACAACAATTTTAACTTGTTGATTTAACAGAAATTTTATTGAGTAACACAGCGTCGTGAACAAGTCAAGAATTTAAACCCGTTTTTGAGCAATATTTGATGATCTCTCTAATAACCTCAAAAACAGACAGCAGAACAAGAAACTTTGCTACAAGCCCCGGAAAATAAATTTATTTTAGTATGCCCCATTTCAATTATGTTACATTCGATAAGCACAACTGCCATACCGGGAATGAAAAATCGCCGGATGCGGGTCATCTCCCTGTAATCCCATCGAAACGGCAAAGGTATTGTTCTCTGCCCAATTTTTGTTCATATGGCTATCAAGGCTCTCTTTATGGCCGTTTTGGCTATCATTCACAATATTATCCACAAGGCTTTCCACAGTTATTGTTGAATCATCCGGAACAGGTTGAATTTGTTATTTTTTCACGAACCTGCAACAAAGCTGTAACAAAAGGGAGCTAGAATACCCTGAAACAAAAATGGGAGGGGGGCGCCGTGAAGACAATCCTTGTCATTGAAGACGAAAAAGACCTGGTGAAACTGATTTCCTTTAATCTGGAGAAAGAAGGATACCGGGTGTTAACTGCCACGGATGGGACCGCAGGTCTTGAAGCGGCACGCAGCCAGACCCCCGATCTGATTATTCTAGATCTTATGCTCCCTGGAATTAACGGCATAGAGATCTGCAAGATCCTGAAAAAAAATGAAAAAACGGTTAGAACTCCTGTTATCATTCTAACGGCAAAGGGGGAAGAAATCGACCGGGTGGTCGGTTTCGAAGTCGGTGCTGACGATTACATAGTCAAACCGTTCTCCATCAGGGAGCTTCTGCTCCGTATCAAGGCCATCTTACTGCGCACGACACCGGGAACTCCACCGGAGAAGATCCTCCGAATCGGCGCCATCGTCATCGATCCCGCACGGCACCTGGTTACCTCCGAGGGAGATGAGATCGTCCTGACCACGACCGAGTTCAAGCTCCTGCTCAACCTTGCTGAACGCCCTGGAAGACTGCAAAGCCGGGATGTTCTACTGAAAAATGTCTGGGGCTACAATTACATCGGCGACACTCGCACGGTTGATACCCATATCACGAGGCTACGCACTAAACTTGGCCACTCTGCCAATTTAATCAAAACGGTAAGAGGGTTCGGCTACAAGTTGGAGGAGCAGTGAGCCATCGTCAGACATATCGTCCAGGCCCATGGCGGGACAGTTTCGCTTCAAAGCGTTCCAGGTAAAGTCATTTTGCTTCGCCACCCTGCTTCATGTACTTCACGATCTCGTCAACGATCTGCGCAGCCGTCTTTTTTACGTCCTTTTCCGAAGCGTTCTTCTCCATGACAAATTTTGCAGCCGCCACGTATGGATTCATCGTGACTACCGCACCTGGCATCTTGCCCGGATCCTTTTCCGTGCCGAAGACGAGAAACGGAGCATCGGCATTCTTTGAAAGATCGCTGACGGTAACGTATACCTCCATCTTTGTCGCCCCGCTGCCGAACCCGATCGTCGCCCTCTTGATCCGGTTTCCGCTGTCAATCTCGGTAAAAATGCCCCGGATCAACCACCCCTCTCCAGGCAGCGGAACGGTCGTTACAACCCTTCGCGCCTCGACACCCTTCCCGGCAAATTTCTCCACCATTGACGAGGAGATCAACTCGACCAGTTTAGCGCTCTTCTGCGCCGGATCGTCAGACTGCGCCAGGCGTGGGAGCGTCCGTGCGATTACCGGTCGGTGGAGAACCCCTCCATCAGAGGGTACAGCTTCGGATCCCAGATCAAAGTCAAGGATATAAACTGTCCGCGGCGGTGAAACAGGCTGTACGCCCTGTGCCGTCCGGCCACGGACCTCTATCTCTCCGGTTGCCTTCTTGGCCGCACCCCCCGCGCATCCCGAAGCGCACGAAAAAAGGAAGAGAGCAAGCAAGGAATGTAACAGTGGTCTGAGCAGGGAAGTATGGTTCGTCATGGCAGCACCTCTCGTTTGATCTGAATAAAATCTGCATATAGTTTATCACGGTTCGTCGCGCACGCAATCAGCGTAGCAGGTAGCACGGACTATGGGGTCAGCGGACTATGGGGTATCCAAGTTGACACAGCGATGGGATCAAAGTGCGGCTGGAAAACGACACACTGAAAGCAGAGATCGATAGCCACGACTCCATAGCCCCCTTTTGGATTCAGAAAGGAATAACTTTCACACCGGAGAAATCAGCTCTCCGTCCCTCATCTGGATTATTCTGTCAGCCATGGCGGCAATAGCAAGATTGTGGGTAGCGATTATTACCGTACTGCCGTTGAGCCGCGACTGAGCAAGCATTAGCTTGAATACTGCCTCACCGGCGCTGGAATCAAGGTTGCCGGTCGGTTCATCGGCGAGGATGATGCTTGGCGATGTGATCAGGGCTCTGGCTACCGCCGCCCGTTGACGTTCACCCCCTGAGACTAGGTTGGGAAGGAAATGAGCCCGATGTCCAAGACCGACATTTTCGAGATGCTCCAGGGCTCGTCGTCTCCTCTCGAGCTTTCCAACACCTTGGGCAATAAGCGGTGCTGCCACATTCTCGGCCAATGTCATTCCTGACACCATGTGATGATACTGAAAGACGAAACCGACCATCTTTGATCGAAATGTGTGAGCAGGGCCATAATCCCCAACAGGTTTGCCGTTAACAAGAATTTTTCCTGAAGTTGGGAGGTCAAGATATTCTATCAAGTTGAGCAAAGTGCTCTTGCCGCAACCGGAAGGTCCCACAACGGCAACAATTTCTCCTTTAAGCATGGAAAAAGATATACCTTTCAGAGCGTTAGTGTTGTCATTCGGATATTTCTTGCTTAATTGGTCAACAATCAGGAATGGCATAAAACGAGTCTCCTCACTCGTGTCGCAGCGCTTCAACCGGAGAGAGCTTGTACACAATAGTTGCAGGCCAGATAAGTGCTATCAAAGCCAGTAAAATGGTAACTCCGAGCGATCCCAGAAATGTTGCGGGAGAAATTGTGACCGGTATCCAGCCGAAACCAACGGCTTTACTGTTGTTGAGAAATTTCAAAATCAGTATTGCCATGCCATTGCCTGCTACTGCGCCACATAAGCAGAGAGTCACGCTCTCGGCAAGAAGCATTCTGATAACAAGCCATGGCCTCCAGCCAACGGCCATCAGAATTCCGACCTCTCTGGTTCGTTCGGAGAGAGCCATAAGAAGTGTATTTGTAACGACAAGACAGGAGCCGAAAAAACAGATGATTGCAACGGATTTGGTAAATGTCCCGATAGTTCTGAAGAGTCGGATATTCCCGACAAAATCTGCGGTCGGAAGAGCGTTCAAGCGAGGAAAGCGACGATTGATATCCCTGATCAAGTTTTTAACTTCGCCCTTGTTCCGAATGCGTACCAGCGCAATATTGATCTGCCCCTCCTTGCCGAGGAGTCTCTGGGCTTCTGCAATATCGGCTACCACACCCCCGTCAACGAGTCTGTTACCCATACTGTAGATCCCCGTAACAATTGCTGAACCACCTCCCAAAGGTATCGAACCCCCTGCCTTGAGGCCTAATTCTTGCGCCAAGATGGTCCCTATCATTACATCGCGCCCCCCCGGAAGCGGAGCAGAACCTTCAAGAAGTCCAAAACGAGGGAGCAAGGATAGAGGTACTCCCAGGAGCATAACGTACGAATTCCAGTTTTCACGAAGGGCGCCCACCACCAGGGGATCGACCTGATTGCCCAACATGGCTTTGAGAGCGTCAATATCCTCCGATTTTATACGGGAGTGAAGTGGAGAGGGGGCGCCTTTGCCTTGCACTGTTATATCGGCATTATAGTCATCAATTACCTGTTTGGTTTCTTTTTCCAGGTTGTTGGTGATGGCAACAACAGCCACATAGATTGCGATACCAACGGCAGCCCCCAGGATTGTCATGATACTACGGAGTTTGTGTCGAAGGATATTGCGGATAAAGATCAATATGGACTCCATTTCGTAACTGAAAGCGTACGATTCAGTCGTGCACGTGTAAAAAAATATATAAAAACCAGGTGTGCCTGCAGCCGCTAAATCAAACGATTAAAAGGTAAAAAAATCTGGCAGGCACATAATGCCTGCCAGAATAGAGAAGGTATAACAAAAACGTTGACATGTCTTGTTCAGATTGCGCAGGCGCTCAGACATAACAGTGCAACAGCGAAGATCCCGAAAAGCATCAATTTAAAAGTGTTCATGTTTCTCTCCTTTATAAAATGTGTGTGATGAACTGACAGAGCGCGTTTTCTGTTACAGATATGGCGCGTAGCAACTCATCTGTCCGGACAACGGTGTTCCATTGACAGAAACAGTGAAATCCTGGCCTGGCTCATTGAGCGCGGTACAAGTTGCATAGGTACTCGCTGAACCGGTAAAGAGCATTTCGCCTGATATAAAATTTTGAGAGTCGTCCATAAGAAGCGGGGTGACGGTGGTCATCACTGTATACCCCGTTGAACCTTCGTAAACCCGGCCAGTCATTGTAATTTGGATCTCTCCACCTGTTAGCATTGTTGTAACTATATTCATGTTTCCAAGTTTGTACTGCTTGTCACCTTTATAATCCTTGGCCTCGAACGACGTAATGGTCGTCGTCCCCGGCAGATACAATGGGGAGGTGGTCGCGATTTCACCAGGTGTAGGAACATACACAAAACCGCTGAGAGCGATGGTTTTATTCGATACGACTACTACTGGTCCTGGAACCGGCGGCGTTTTTTCCACTATTGAAAGTCTTGGAATATTAGCACTCAATTTTGTGGTGACCGGGCCAAAAGCACCTGGAGTGCCGGCATCAACAGCGTTAAGAGTACCATTGTAGGTTACTTGGTTCCCTCTCGTATTCGTAATGCAGTAATTATCCCATTTGATAGAAATGGTTGTCGTCCCGCTGCTATGGGAATAGGTCGGGAACGTTAGAGTTCCGCCACAGGTCCCGGTTTGTGGAGATGGAGGAGATGGAGGAATAATAGACTTGTCAGGAGAGGCGACAGATTTTCCAACAGTTTTCTGAGTAATTGCAGACAGCACTTGTCGAACCGTTTTAACTGCTGAAGCGGTTGAGGTTAGATCACCAACCGTACTATTACAGGAAGGGAGGATGTCTGTGATGCCGGCCAGTAGCGCTATTACACTGACGTCGCTGACAGCTGCCTGAGTGGTTTTTCCTGAATAGAGACCGGAGCCGGTGCTGCTACTGTCTCCGCCACATGCCGAAAGGAGTGCCCCTGCCAAACAAACCGAAGCTACTGTTGTCATTCGAAACAATTTCTGTTTCATGTCTGCCTCCTTCTCCCTGTCAAGGTACAGGGGTGCTGTTCTAAATAGACCGCGTCGAACACCATTTCAATCCAGATACAATAGAGCTTGTTGGAGTTTATCATATGACTATACCGTGTCAATATTTGATCAGGGTAATTTTGTTCTCTTCGTGGCCAACGGCGACGTCTGCCGGTCACGCTCGGTGGCATTCTTCCAGCGGGCCACGAATTGCCTGAAATTGGCCTTTGCCAGCGATCTGCATGTGGCCCGATTGTGGGACGTGATCGGCGCGGCCGTCGATCGGCATTTTCCAGAGGCCGCAGAGCAACTGATTCGTCCGCATCGATTGCTGGAATGTTTTATCGAAGAGGCCAACGATCTTGTCGCCCGCGGGGAGCGCGATTTGGTTGTACTGGGTGGCGACCTGGTCGATCATGTCCACCCCGGTCGGCGGCTCGCCGGCGGCGCGCACGGCAGTCCCAGCAACGTTGAGCGATTGGTGAAAATGCTCGGTCCGCTCGAAGCGCCTACGCTGGCAATCGTAGGAAACCACGATTATCGCGGTTTCCCCTGGCGTGACAGTTTGTACGGGTTGAACTCGATTGGCCTGTCGTGGGAGCAGACCGGGCCGCTGCTTCGCAAGGCCGGTTTGCGAGAGGCTTGGCCGCTCCATCGGCTGGATCTCGATGCCCTGCGGACCAGCGACGCTGCCGGCCGGTCGGTTATCGGCGAGCACCTGAGACATCTGAACCCGGCGCTCGATTTTTCGGTGACTCTCAACGCCCTGCGCTTGGTATTTCTCTCATCGGGACGCGACGCGCTCCCGCAATGGCGACAGATTGCCCGCGCACGTTGGTCGATGCTCGCGCGGGGGATGCGTTGGGTTTGGCACGATCCGGACTCGGTCGGTTTCGACGAGCAACAACTCAGGCAGGTGGGCGCATGGCTGCAAGACAGTCCTGGCGCGGCGCTGTTCTTGTGAAGCCAGATAACATGAGGCGTTACAGCAGGAATGGTTTGTGTTGAAAATGGTAAAAATGTGCTGTTTTGCGGGTCAGTTGGTGTTGGTATAGATGACAGTTTGAAATCATGTTGGCGGAAGGTCAAAAACTCCTCGGTTGGTTCTCGATTGTGTTCCGGTTCCGATAATATATCCTGAAAAAGTGTTGACGGTGGTTTGTTTTGGATGCTACCATTTCCCTGCTGAAAAAGCAAATTCCTATCCATACATCTAGAAAGCGACATCGACATCAAAGCCGTCAAGATTGGTGATCTTTTTGAAAAGAGGTGTATTAAAATGAAAATTGAAGAAGTTAAAAAAAGTTTTGCAATGCCGATACATAGTCCATCTTTTTCAAAAGGCCCTTATCAATTTAGAGACCGGGAATATTTGATTATCAATTATGAAACTGATTTGGAAGCTTTGAAAAGAGTTGTACCGGAGCCGTTGGAATTGGATTTAACAGATGGCCCGATTGTAAAATATGAATTTATTAACATGCCCGATTCTGACGGTTTTGGGTCATATTGTGAATCGGGACAGGTGATACCGGTACTATTTAACAAAAAAAAAGGAAGTTATGTTCATTTGATGTTTTTGGATGATATTGCCCCGATCGTTGGAGGGAGAGAAATATGGGGCTTTCCAAAAAAGTATGCCCAACCGCAGTTCAGAGTCGATAAAATTAACAAAGACTGTCTTATCGGTATCTTGAAGTATGGAGAATTGGAAGTCGCAAGGGCGACGATGGGATATAAATATGAACAGCTTGATACCAAACCTGTACAGGAATCATTGGGACAGGATAATTTTTTGATGAAAGTTATTCCCGACGTTGATGGGTCGCCAATAATTTGTCAGTTAGTGAAATATAATCTGATAAATACCTCCGTAAAAGAAGCGTGGACTGGGCCGGTTGGACTTCAATTGTTTTCCCATGCCTTAGCTCCAGTGGCGGATTTGCCTGTAAAAAGGATCGTTAGCGGTTTGCATTTCAAAAGCAACTTAACCATTTCAAAAGGGGAGGTTGTTTTTGATTATTTAAAGTAATCACTGTCAATAAAACATTTTAAATGAGTGGCGGTCCCCTATGTACATACTCCAGATCATCTTTTCTGGCGGGGAATCGAATATATTTTGCTGATGACACACATTGGAATAATCCTGGAATTAAGTTGGCCTCTGAACTTATAACAAGTAGGGTTAGAAGTTTATCTCTGAATAACAGATAGTTGGTGCTAATTTTTATTTCACATGTTAGAGCAAGAACAAGTTCATCCATTTAAGCAGCTAAGAAAATCTTGTCGCCAAAGCTGAAAAAGATCTGATTTTGTACTGCTCCGCTTTTACTGTCTGCCCAACTTGGAGGCGTCCGGAAGGAGGCATCTACGGTAGAGACAGCTTTCGTCTTAGTAGCTGTAACGGCTATTCTGTAGCTGAATAATCTGTTCTTAGCCCAAACGCGCAGCAACGGCTTCAACGATATCCCGCAGCCTGGCCCGCAAGGTCGGACTACCTGATCCGCAGGACTGCTGCCCGGCGGAAGCTGCCGTGACGGAGCTCTGTCCGCAGCCGCCAAACGGTATCCAGTGACTGATGCTTGGCTCAGACAGCGCCGGGTAGGTATCGTTAGGCAGCTTCTGAACCTCATAATTCATCGTATAAACCTCGCGCCAGAGGGTCACACAGATGTTGGCCGCATTAATGCCACTGGTTGTGCTGACAAAATGTCCTGTCGGGTCATATATATCAAGAAAGATGACACCACTCTTGTTGTACAGGACATAGATATAACCTGCATGTTCCACTGCCATGTCAAGATATAATGCTCCGGTGCTGGCAAGCTTGAATGAGTAGATACCGGCGCCGAAGGTGGGGACGGGGTTTGCGTTGGAATCGTAGGATGAGACCCTGTTCTGGCCTACCTCAAGAATCAGCAGTTCTCCCTTCGGGCTCAAGGCGCAGAGGGTCGGAGCATCCAGCAGGCCCGGCCGCTGCCCTTGTCCTCCATATGCGCTTGACCACTGTGCGCTGGCATCTGCCACCGGACTCGAGGGCAGGGTAACTATCTCCAGCTTGCTGTAATCAGTGCTGATGCTGATAAGCTTTCCTTCCGGGTGCAGCAGCAGATCATCAGAGCTGAATTGCAGTCTACCCCAGGAAAGGTTCGAGGTTGGACTATCAAACTGGGATTGACCGTTCAGTTGCAGCCTTACCTGCCGAAGATAACCGTTTGCGTCAACATAAAAATTCATATTCCCGTCGCCCAGCAGACTGTAGGCCATCGGTATCTTTGCGGCTGATGGCGGCGAGACAATATAGCCTGATTGCGGATTTCCGTTGTCCCCAACTGACATATTGGCAAACTGCCACTGCTGCGCCGTCTTGTAACCTCGCCAGACATAGCCGATTCCGGCGTAGTTGTTGCTGACCGTCATCCCTCCGTACTGGCATACCTTGCCCGGACCGTTGGTACAGTCTGCCGCCGAAAGCGTCGGTGGTGTGCTGGTGGTATGCCAGACATGGTTTCCACCGGCATCAAGAATGATCTTTTCCCGGTGAATATAGTGCGTCTGGGGGGTTAACGGATGCAGCAACTCTTTAAGCTGGATGGTGAGCGAAAGATCGTTTGCTGACGAGTTGTCGGCGGTTATCGCCCCCTGTCCGACCTGACAACCGTCATCGCCATAGAAGGCGACCGCAATGGTTACCGTGCCGCCGACCGGAATTGTGTTGAAGATTTGGCTGATTGAAGGCTGATGCAGATTGGTGACAGGAACCCTGTCGGAATAAACCGGAGTGGCGTTTGAGATGTGTACCGTGGCGATGTAATAGGCGCTTGTTGCCGGGAAGCCGGAGCTGTCGTCCGGATCGTGGGTGATGGTCAGGTTGATGGTATGGGATACCACCAGATTGGTCTGATAAATCATCGGCGCGTTGGCGGTGTCGTAGATAGACTCCGCAATAGAGGCCGCATCGGCAGCTGCCCCGATAGCCTCGGCGACCTGACCGACGATCGGAAACGCATTAAACATTGAGGCAGATCCAATCTGCCCCCCCAACCAGCCCATAAAGATGGCAAAACGCGCCGTTAGCAGGCATTCAGCGGCCTGCACCCCCAAATCCTTAAGGGCATCCGTATCCCTGAAAGTTACGGCGACAGCGGCATCAGCCAGGGCATCGATAATCAGGGTCTGAAAAGTGGGCTGTTTATTGAAGCCTTCAGAGATCCCCTCATATGCCTCTGCTCCATCCAGGGCGGTGCAGAGGATAGGAACAGCCCAGCACATC
>CAIWTU010000050.1 GCA_903915655.1 uncultured Geobacter sp. | reverse complement strand
TCATTGAAACCCCCTACGCCAAAAAAAGGCTGAAATGGGTCAATTCAAGCAAATTCAAATCAAAAAAAGAACAACTATATCAAAGAATAATTTAAATCAGCTAGTTATGGCCGTACAATCTAAGTTTACCGGACAGTAGTGATGGCAGCTATATTTGTCTCAAATTTTTCCGGATTCATCACAGCCAGCGAGCAGTGTCCTATGATTATTGCCAAGAGATTGTTGAAATCATGGGCAATACCACCGGCCAATACGCCAAGGCTCTCCAGTCGTTGAGTCTCTTGGAATTGATGTTCAAAGGCTCTTTTTTCTGCTTCCTCTTGTTTGCGTATGGTGATATCCTCCAATAACCAGATGGTACCCTTGCGCATATCCGTGGGGTCAAGTGCCTTGCCAATGAATCGTATCTGTATTTGAACACCATCCTTGCTGACAAGTTCCCGTTCCACATCAAACACCAAGCCCTGCAATAGAAGCGGATAGGCTTCCATTGCAAGTTTTTCGAATGCCTCTTCTGATGGATAAAGTTTCCTGGTTAATTGTCCTTCCAATTCATTTTTTGAATAATTGAATATCTCGCCCATTTTATAGTTGGTCCATACTATCTTCCTATCGACTACTTTGGCGATACCAATAGGGGCATTCTCCAGAATTATATTAACCTCATGCATTAAATTGCTCAGTTCGTTGGTTCGCTCATCTATCTGCTGTTCCAGTGATAAATTGATTTGCTGGATCTCGTAGAACATCGCTGCCAGAGAATCGGTAGTTTCCATGAAATTGCTGACCAGATTATTTATTTCCATAATCCCGCTTTTGGGCCAATCAATCATTAGACTTGTAGCCACTTTCGTTGGGAGGTCACGGGAAACTTTTTGGAGTGTTTCATGGGTAGAAATAAGTCTTCGGCTCAAATACTCTGATATGGCCAAAGCAACCAGCAACGTCAGGAATAGTTGGATAAATTCTTTTGAGTAATCCCCCACCTTTGGTGGGGGACTCACAGAGTTTGACAGTTCCTGAAATATGTAGAAGCCTCCTTAACGTGAACCGCTCAAAGCACACGAAAAGGAGGCTTCAATGGACGACGCACAAAGTTTATGTCACTCAGTGTGGGATTGCAAGTATCACGTAGTCTGGATTCCGAAATGCCGTCGGAAAGTGTTGTATGGACGTATTCGTAAAGATCTTTCAGAATGTTTGCATGAGTTAGCTCGGCAGAAAGAGTGCAAGATTCTGGAAGGCCATTTGTGTCCAGATCATATTCATATGCTGATATCAATACCACCGAAATACTCCGTTGCCCAGGTAATGGGCTTTATTAAAGGCAAGAGCGCAATTCACGTTGCCCGTACCTATCTTGGCCAGCGTAAGAACTATACTGGTATGCACTTCTGGGCAAGAGGCTACTATGTATCGACAGTCGGAGCGGATGAAGAGTCTATACGAGAGTATATCCGCAAACAAGAACACGAAGATAACCGGTTGGACCAACTGACGCTATTGACCGAAGGTTGACCACCAACAGTGGTCAGATAATCATTTGAACAAACCGCTTTGAGCGGATCACGATTTATAAATGCCCCCACCTTTGGTGGGGGATGCGTTACT
>CAIWTU010000049.1 GCA_903915655.1 uncultured Geobacter sp. | reverse complement strand
TGAGACAGACGACGCTTCCAAACCCCGCTCTGAACAGCAGGTGGCATCTTTAGAGAAAGTGGCTGGTTCGGTTGCGGTTGCATTGAGGCCGGAAGCGGAAGCCCCACCACAAACCAGCCAGGAGGTCCGTTCCGAATCGCAGGCCGGAATACTGGACAAAGCGAAGGATATTCTTCAGAAGTATCTTCCGAGTGGGTGGTATACCAGAATGTTTCCACAAGCGGCTGCAGGGCAGCAGTCCGTTGCAAACGAACTCCCCCCGAACCTCGCTGAAATTATGAAAGCACTACAAAAAGAGCCCCCAGCAATTCCCGGAAATTCATCTATCTCCTCCCCCTTGGGAATGTCTGAACTCAATTTTCCAAACCTGGAGAAATCGTTCCGCGATCATGAAAACCAGCTTATCGATAAATTGACGGACAAGATTATGTTCGCGGTTTCAGTACGACAAGCTGAAAGGGGGCTCCTGCGGCAAAACATCAAAAGACATTTACGACATGTTGTGTCGAGCGAGCCTTTCGATTCGGCCGCAGTTGATGGATTGATGAAATCTGGCATTTGGATTCTGCGTTATGCCGGCCGGTTAGAAGCGGTCGGCGGTGCTTTTATATATCAGACCAGCCCCTCAGAAATTTCAAGCGCAACGACTAAAGAAGGGCAACAGATTTATCTGATGCATAGCGAAACAGTGACTGGCGCGGATATTCAGGACAATATGCCGTTTGATTATCGGCTCATCCCTTCTAACAGTTATATTTCCTCAATGGGCTTGACGGCTGGAGCAGATCGGGTGGCGATTGTTCAAATGCAGAATGCTCAAGAGGTTGTTGAAGCGATTTCGTTGATTCTTGCCGGAAAGCCAAATAAGTTTTCTCTGAAAGACGATAGGGCCGAAGCCTTGCAAAGGGATCTTTTGAAAAAGGCTTTCCCTGAAGGAGTAACGACCTTACAAAAGGTGATGGAGCAACAGGTCCTTCAAGGATTCGACATCCACGAAATCGCGCATGTCTTGAATGCCCTGCTCAACCGAGTGGAAGAGAACCACAACAAGAACAGGGAAGAAATGTCTGCAAGACTTCATGAAATCGCAAATGCAAGATTTTATGAAACCACAAATGGCGGTTTGTATTTAACTCTATGGGGTATTCTTCAAACAGTTGCAAGGTCCCAAGGAAAATATGCTGAGGACTGTGCGAAAGCCATCGATGCTATTTTTGATGAAGCGGTAGCTCAAGGCAAATTTGGACAAGATAATTCTGAGAAATACGGCGAACCATTAGAGCGCATCGTTGCGCGCCTTGAGAAGTTAATTGGCCTGACTCAGGATGAACTGAAAAAAATAGCCGAAGACGCTTTTTTAAAAGAATTTGGTTATCCACCTGAGATCATCGATCTAAATACGTTCAAGCCTGTCCATGAATTCCAAGAATCTGAATCCCCGAAAAAAGCTCGCGCTGAACAGCGAGTGGTTTCTCAGACTGTAAATCAAGTGGCGGATGCGTTGCAACCCGCTAGTCGCGCCGAAACCCGCATAAAGTCTGAAGTTTTATCCGCTGGCTCAAAGGGTATGGTATTTGAGGAAGCCGCCTTAATTGAAGAAGAGGTTCTGTTAAGGCCTGAGGTTTATCAGGAGAATACCATGGAGGCATTACGGCAAAGGCTCCGTTCGGCTATTTCTTGGAGCAATAAAAGAAACTCTCACATCGTCGCTGAACTTGTGGATGAGC
>CAIWTU010000048.1 GCA_903915655.1 uncultured Geobacter sp. | reverse complement strand
GGGATGCCCACTTCTCGGGCTAGAGCGGAGGCCGAGATGCCATTAGGGTAGGTCATCTTGCGAACCATGTTGGACTTGAATCCTTGTGTATAAGTCATTATATATCCTTGCGGCCCCCAGATGTTGATAAAAAGGGTTGCCAACTATCGCCGGTCCCGGTATCCCGAACTGAATGGCAAACACGCTACGCTCGTTGCCATTCAGTTCGGGATACCGGGGTTAAACAACCCATCTGAGGCGACAACTATCCTGACACAGGGGGCTATATCCGTTGCCATGGAAGCTGGCATCCTACAATGGGGGGACGGCGAGGAAGCATATCGGTTGATCCACGAGGAAATACGCAAGGGGACACCGCTTGGCCACATTCTCGGCAACGGCGCCGGTTCAGTTGGCAGAACCTACGGCATTGCAAGGGTACCGGTGGTAAAAAACCAGGCAATGTCCGCCTACGACCCACGTGCAATCAAGGGGTTCGGCGTCACCTATGCCACATCACCAATGGGCGCCGATCATACTGCCGGCTGGGCTGTTGGCGCTAATATTTTTGGCATCGGTGGTCGCGTCGATCCACTGAAGAATGAAGGGCAGGTGGCTCTGTCCAGGAGGCTTCAGATTGAAGATGGGCTCACCGATTCTCTCGGACTTTGCCATATACCTTGTATGATACTGACTGCCGTACCCGAGAGTTACACGGCCATCGTCGAAATGATAAACGCCCGCTACGGTCTTAGTCTGACCAAGGACGATTGTGAAGAAATGGGCAGACAGTGCCTCAAGACCGAGCACGCATTCAACCTGATGGCTGGCTTTACCAATGTACATGACCGTCTTCCTGAATTTTTTGCAGAACCTCTTCCCCCTCACAATGTTAGTTGGGACATGAGCGGAGAAGAAATCGATGAATTCTGGAACTTTTAGCCTCTATTTACCCGTCCTACTGGAAATAAAAGGAGGAGGTCTTGAACTCGTGGGATAAACAAATTGCAGAGCGATTCAAGTGAAGAAAACGGAAATTTTGTAGAATCAATTAAAGGGGGGTATTTCAATGGGTCTCTTGTTTAGAAAGGTTTTTTTATCTGTTGTTTTCTCGTTTCTGGGGTTTGTCTGCTTTGTAGGCGTTTCGGGTAAGGCGGATGCTGGTATTATACCCAATAGCGTCATTGCTCCGCATGAATACCAGTTCCCGCCGGCTACAGTTATTCCGAAGGAAGGTTTCACTGGCATTCTCAGTTACAATATCTTCCGGGAGGAGGGGCAGGCGTATGACGGCGAAAGCGCTCTGCGAAACATGTTTGCTACCGTAAACAAAGTTTACCATATATTCAACATTGAAGGTCTGGATAGCATCGGTTTTGCGTGGGAGGGTTTATTCGGATACGCTCGTGCCTTAACAAAAACTAACCAGAGCATGAACGGTATGCTCGATGTCCAGATGGGTGGTGTAGCATTCATGAAGCCGACCAAGAATTGGACTACGGCGCTGGAGTACTGGTTAGTTTTGCCTATCGGCGATAATAATTTTTCAGGTCATTCCTGGGATTCACAATTTGCCTTTTTGACCAACTACGTCTATGGAAATTTTACTTACGACGGGGACATTGGTTATAAACTCAGGGGAGACTCAAGATACGGCGGAGTCCAAACAGAGAATGGTGGCGTGCTGTATACCAGTTCATGCTTTGGTTATAAAATAGCTAAATTTGTCGAACCGTTCTTTAAACTTGACTACCAGTCTACGAGTAACGGGAAAGATCTAACGAACGGCCAGAATACGTCGAGCCAAAATGAGCTTACATGGGGTATCGGTAATTACTTCAAGATAACAGATAAGATGCAAGTCTCACTTCATTATACAGGAGGTATTACCGGTTCACGTACCACCAAGACAAATGCTGCAGAATTCAACTTATACTATATGTTCTAGCCTCATGACGGGGCGCAGCCTTAATAAGCGCCCCTTTATTAGAGTTATCTTTGTTAAGGTAGGCGTCAGTTGGATCGAGGTGAGGAGACGAAATGAGGGTGTATTCTAAACTCTCCGGATAGATTACGGAATTCGGAAAACCGTAGCTCAATAGTTTTTTCAGTGGGGCTTTTCAGGCCAGGCAGCAATTTCATTGTTTCAAGACACGAGTTAACAGAAGGAAGAGCGACTGAGGACTTTTACAGAGTGGGGAAATTAAAACTGAGGAGAATAGGCATGACTGAGGAAATAACAAAGAGAGTATTCAAGGGGCAACCGTCAACGGGTTTCGTAGGATTCGGTCTCTGTTTAACTGCGTCGATGATACTGTGGCCCTTGTGGGCTATTGTTGCGAAGGCGCTATTTTCGGCGCTGGCTGCCCAGGGTCTGGCGGCTGCGGGGCCAGAGCTCTCCGGTAAACTCATCGGGGCCATGATTGAGGGGAGTTTTATGTGGTTGGTGGTCACCTCATGGATTTGGATGGTGATTGGTTTTGACTGCTACGGAAAGACAAAATATACCAAAAAGCAACCGTGGGCAGGTATCTATTGCGCTCTTGTTGCGATTGCGGTGGGGATCATCGGTTTTCTGCTTCTGATAAGCTTCGTCGGCATTTGGTGGAAGCCCTTCAACCTTGCTATCATGTTGACTCCTGCGACCGCCGCGGATGCCGCCATGTCATTGCGTGGATGGCATGTTTCCAACTTCTATTCCCTGATGGTAGTAATGGTACAGATTGCGTTTGCTACTCTGCTGCATAAGTGGCCCTTTGCCGGTACATCCAATCAACTGACGGAGAACATTGGTAATTTTGCTTCCAGCACCTGTGTGACCTATATCGCCTGGGTGGCTATGATCGTGCCGAGTTTTATGCTGCTCTCCAGCAACGGGGAGGCAGTCACGGCCCCGCCGTTCGGATCTTTTCCTGCATACCTTGCCTTCGTTCTGGGCTTTGTGATCTTCTCCATCGTGCCTGTCATGGGAGCCGAGCTATACCCGGTTAAGTTATTTGCCAAGAAACAGCCTTACTTGGGACTGGTTGGAATCTTGTTTGCGATTGCTACCGGATTCGTACTGCCGCCCATCATCAGAAGCGTCTTCGAACCTATGAACCTTCTACCAGGAGCGCCTGTAGATATCATTGTCTCCTCGCTTGAGCTCACCGTGATCATCGTCATACTCGCCTTGAATGAGCTGTTCGATTGCTACCCGAGCGCGGATCTCGTCCCGAACGCCGCCGTCAGGATTCTGGTGCGCGTCGCCATCTGGATCTTCGGAGGTTTCGGTCTTGGTGTTCTATGGATTAAAATTTTCACGCTGTTGCCGATAGGTGGTAACAACTTTAGTATGGGATTCCATACGATGGGGTTAGTTGCTGGGCAGTTTGCTTTTCTTATGACGTTTCTTTATTTCGCCGGTTTTTTCGACAAGTGGCCTTTGATTCGGAAAGGGTGAAAGTAGGAGGCGTGTCCGGCGGCGCTATCATTTCCACGAGTTGGATTCGAGTGGGCGGCTTCCTCTGTAACGACTTGGGTGTTCGAGTTGTGACACCCGGAGAGATAACATCCGTTGTAACAGTAATGAGAGAATTCCTTGGCGGGTAGACCGATGCAAGGAGCAGAAAGAACTGAGGAGAGTCGAAAAACCAGACTACATTCCTCATCAGACAATTCTGAAAGAGGTTTTCAATCCATCAGATATTTAACGGGGCGGATATCGACAGAATAAACAGTAGTTCGATTTTCCGCCCTAGTTTTTTGGTAGTTCAACTGTCTTCAGCCTTACTCAACATAGAACTTACGATTATGATAGTGTTCTTTCGTTTATCACAAATTATGGAGAGGTTTGCGTGCAACAGAAAAAGCTTACTATTCAAGATATCAGGAACCGTAAAAATGGAATTCCCATTTCTGCACTGACAGCCTACGATTATCCTTGGGCCAAGGCCGTTGATGATGCAGGGATTGATATCGTGCTGGTGGGTGACAGTTTGGGCATGGTGGTTCTTGGCTATCCGGACACAGTTTCTGTAACAATGGAAGACATGATCCATCACACCAAAGCGGTGGCGCGTGCTGTAAAGCATGCGCTGGTGATAACAGACATGCCTTTTGGTTCTTACAACAGTTCCATCTCGGAAGCAATCAACAATGCGACCCGCATACTCAAAGAGGGGCGGGCCGACGCAGTGAAGATTGAAGGTAGGGCGGATATGGCGAAAACTGTTGAGGCTATTGTCAAGGCCGGCATACCGGTGCAAGGCCATATTGGCCTGACACCACAGACTGCTTCTAACCTCGGTGGCTTCAAAGTCCAAGGGAAAAGCGCTCATCAAGCCAAACAACTTGTTGAGGATGCCCGAATATTTGAAGAAGCGGGTTGTTTTTCAATTGTACTAGAGGCTATTCCTGCGTCTTTGGGTGAACATATCAGCAAGGAGATTGGTATACCCACAATTGGCATCGGCGCTGGACCCGGTTGCGACGGCCAAGTTTTGGTTATTCACGATTTATTGGGTCTCTACAACGGATTTTCCCCAAAATTCGTAAAGCAATTTGCCAAGATAAATGAATCCGTCATCCAAGCTCTGTCACAATACAAAACCGAAGTTGAAAGACGAATCTTCCCTTCAGAGGCCCATAGCTTCACTATGGAATATGAGGAGATGGAAAAACTTATGCGATTATATTGAGCAGATAAATTGAGCTGCGGTCTCTCTATTATAGAAAAACTAAAACGGCAATTTCAATATTGGTCGTCACTGAAGTCTGTTTTTTATAACAAACGTTAATTCAGATTCTCTGCAAGAGGCCGTTAACTGATGCCGGAAGGGTTTTGTCCGGCATCCATTGTTTGTTCAAGGAGGCTGGTTTTTGCCTTTAACATTGATATCCACCCCCATTGCGCCCCCCTGCCGCCAGGCAGGCATGTAACAACTTTGGAGTTGAGTATTCACGGCGTGGTGCAGAAACCAAAGCAAGCAACTACGTTCGCCTGATTCTTGGCGAATAGTAGTCGCAAAGCAAAATTTGATCTTCGAAGCGGTATAACCCATACCCTTCGGAAAGAGGCGGCCTCGATAATGGGCCGCCTATTTTTAATTTTCTCTGCATGCATCCAGTGAGAACATTTCCCGTTCGGTATATATGTCATTGCGCCTAAGCCATCTCTCCTATTATTTCCCGATCAGGAAATATAGTTTGCTTTATGCCATTGTTGGAGTAATAATTCCCAAATGGGAAATATTTATGATTACAAAAATAGACACTCAAATTTCACTTGGCTTGGCAGTACGAACCGCACGTAAACGCCTTGGCTTAACGCAGCCGCAACTGGCCGTCTGGTCCTTGCGGCAAAAACAGTCACAGTTTTTGAGGCAGAAGGTAATGGTCACACCATCCTGCCTCAAATCATGACGTTGATTGAACAGCGATGTGCGCTGACAATTCGCTGTCAGACGTCTGAATAATCCGAATAAACGGAGTATGTAATCCGAGAAATATCACCTACCTCGTGTAGGAAAAACCTTCTTCCCGCCAGATCCTTTCACCAAATTTGTCTTTTTGTTTTTCGGTTATTTGAAATAGTAGGATAGTTACAACATGGAGATAAGCTAAAGAAACGATGACTCCGATTTGGAAAGAAGAGAAATACCCCGTTGCAGCAAAGATCAGAGGCCATGCGAGAAACGTTCTTGGCATCTTCATATGTTTCCTCCTTGATTTTGCATAACGGGCATGAAGTTGACCCGCCGTCTTTTGTTTTTGGCGGGTCTAACTTTCTGGTTGGATATTTACCTTATTTCGCCGTTGGTTTATCTAGTTTGTCTTTTGCGTAGGTGACCCTGCTTCTTCCTATTCACCTGCCAGGTTCCAGACATTGTCCTTTGCGTGGGCTGCTTCCCATTTCCTTACCTTTGCCCTGGCCGCGTCAAACAGGCGCACGTGGTTGGCTATCTTGACTTTGCGGGAGACCTCCGGGCCAACCTCTTTCCAAAGGGGCTTCAATATTTCCGTAACGGCAAGGTAATCCGCGACAGGCATTTCCGATCCCATAATCAGATTGTCTTTGTCACCGATCCTGTTTCTTGTGTAAATCACCGTGTCCGATCCCCAGAGGAGCCGGTCTTGATATTTTATGACAAAATTGGCCCAATCATTCAATGACGGCATGCTCGGCTTCGGGTCAACCATGCATTTCTGCACGAGGTCCCAGGAAAGATCGGCATACCAGTTCGGGCATGCATCCAATAGTTCTGAAACCTGCTTGAGGTGATCCGGTGCCGGCTTCACAAAGCGACCGAGACCGGTATGTGCCCAGTAAACAGTGGCATTCGGGCTTTCCCTGCAGAGGCGCTTCATGCCGGCGGTATATGGCGCCTCCGGAGCCAAACTGATGACCCTGCCGTCATACGTGACTCTGGCGGGGTATATATCGCTGTGAAGATTGACGATCAGACCCGATTTGGCCGCGAAATCCAGGATAGTCTTGAGTGACGGATTGTAGAGAGTGTTCCTGCTTGAGTCAGTCACGTCAGGAGGAAGCGCCCCATCCTGAGCCATGTTCGCTCTGGTCAGGTCATCGTTTATCTTGTCGCCGACAAGTTCCTTATGGACTGAAAATTCGCCTATCCCCGTAAAAACCTTGGGGAATAGAATCAGCATCCGCTTGATATGATTGACGCCGTACTGATCCATGGGGTTAAACCCGACGATCATTGGATCGAGCCGCGCCTTGTCCGCTTCAGACAGCTTGAGATAGTCCATCGCAACCATCGCATCGATGAAAGAGTAGTAGTACATCCCCGCTTTCGGTCCCATATAATAATTGGGTGCCATCCTGTCTCCAGCGTAATGCTCGAATCGGTCCCACTTCTGCTGCAATGGCAGGGGAAAGACAACCGACCTGACGACTTTGTTACCCATGTATTTATCGAGGAGTGTTTTCAACGGTATACCCTGCATGGCGTAGTTGGCGATATGGAAATGCGAATCGATATAGTCGTCAGCTCCATGAGCCACAAAGACAGAAAACAGCACTATAGACGGGATGATTATGAACATCCTTCGCACCTTTTGCAACGTCATCCACCGGCTTTCCATCTGTTTTTCTCCTTTGAACCGTGTTCGCCAGGTATCCGGAGTTACTCTGGTTGCTGTCCGGCTCAGGTCATTCAATCTAGTGCAGAACGTCCCGAATGACGGACCAGCGCTGTTGTTTCCCGAAAGGCTGCTTCCCGAGGATCCAGTAATCGTACTCCTTTTGTTGAGCTCCGGAGTGGTGTTGCGTCTGAATCCAGTGGTTGATGTATTCGACGAAGTCCGTATCGCCCATGGCGACCGGGTAGGAGAGATACTCCTTGAAAAGTGAGGGCTGGGTCATTGCCTCTGTGTAGAAAGGGTTGATGAGCGTCCATGTGGATCCCTCCTCGGCAGTGACGAACAGGGCATCGGCCAAGTTCTCTTTGAAAAAAAGTGACTTTTCATCAAGTACGACGAGGGCGGCGTTTGGAATAAGTGAGCGCAGCGAATCCCGGTAGACTTGCTGCCTATACTATTTTTGTGCTATCACTTCCAGACAGAAGCTGTTTGGTTTTCTTCAATGAATTGGCCCATAGGAGGGCCTCGTATAAATGGAGTCGAGATCACATTTCAACAAATCGACCGCAGAACTAGAGACAATTTATAGAAATAACATTGACAATATCGCAATTCTTAACGATATTTTAAAAGAACTTCAGGCCAGAGAAAAACCGAAGGCTGTTCGATTACGAAATGAAATTACATCTACTTTAGCCAAAAAAAACAGGCCAACTCTCCCGCTAAAGATACTAAGCAACAAGCAGCTGCACCGAATCCTAATTTATTAATGCCAAATCAGCCTTCATTTGCATTTTTCTCCTCAGTTACACCGGTTATACCTGTACAGCCCAATACTCATCCGGTTATTTCGCCTGTGACACCTACCCAACCACAACCACAATCTGATCCTGCGACTTGTTGTAAACTCAGAAATTCAACGGAAAAGAACTCTTTTGGACCAAGAGACGCAATTTTAATGACATGCTGTCCATCTGGGGTTACAGACTCAGTATAGTCAAGACCAATAACAAGGCCGTCACTTCCAATTACCACCAGGCTGTTATGAAGTTTGCCCGAAACCGGGTCCTTTTCGGGTGTCCCGATGAAGGGAGTCAGGCCAAGCGTCCAAGAGCAGAGTAGCGTAGGAGTTCATCCATACGTCCGGCTGGGGCTGAATCCAGTCGGTTCCGATGACATCTGCGAACCCGTAGCCGGATACGGCCAGCTCTGGAGTCAGGACCCAGTTTGCCCCCTTCTCGGCAGCCAATCTCGTGCCCTGCTCGATGCGGAGGCGATTGGCATCAACTCCGCCTGGTTCCGGTGCAAAGTGGATCATGGCAATCCTGATTCGCGCAGGTTGTGTGTTGTCCGAAGCGCCCCAAGCCACAAGGTTTATGCAGCAAAGCAAGAGCAGGAGCAGCCGGCAAACGGTCTTTAACATTGTGGATATATTCCTGAACTTCACTTCGCATACACCGGCACAAACTCAAGCGGTACCGTGCTTTCAGCCGTATCAAGAAGTTTTTTTAATTCGGGGCGGATGTTGGAGTATGTTTTGATAAGGTTGGCTGCTGCTGTTGAGTCCCCCTCACCTTCGATGGTAATCAGGATGATCAGCAGTTTGCGGATCGCTGCCGTCATTTTGGGTATATCCATGGTGAAACGGCTGGCGGCGGAATCATACACCAGAGCACCTTCATCGATGAATATGTTCCAGGCTGCGGACCGGATGACACCATAGGCGGAACCCATGCCGAAACGGATCGAGCGAAGCGATTCCGCCATGAATCCGGCGTAATACGGTCCAAGCGGTGCGGTGATAATCTTCTGGTCGATGAGATATTGGAGGTTGTACAGGCCGCCGATATCGGCTTTCCCTTCTTCTATTGGCGAATAATACTGCCCAAGCGCCTCACGTGGTGTCATGGTCTGGCCGTTTTTCACAACTTCGCGTGGCCCCAGGGTATGACAGACTTCATGCATCAGTACCCAGGTAAAATAGGCCTCATGCTTGATCATCGCGGTTACTGAAGGATCGAGAATCACCTGGGCCAACGGCTCCAGAACCACTGTGCGACGGGTGTTCAGATAATTCCCCATCATAACTTTTTTAGACCCTTTTTTTGCCCAAACCTTCGGGTCGTTGGGCAGGCTGAAGGCAACCGGTTCCATGATGGCTCGCCCCTGGCCGGAACGGCGGATATCATCCGCAAGGAGCAGCGGCATCATGGTTTTTGAGTCATATGCCGGTTTATATTTCGGGTCAACCGGCAAATTTTCCTGCAATGCCGGACCGGTAGATTTGTATTTCAAGAGTTGCGAGGCGGCTGCCTGGTCAACGATTAAGACATTGGCCTTGTAAAACGCTTTCTGCCCGTAAAGCTGGTCATCATAGGTTTCATGAGGGCCGATGCTGACATCTATGTTGGAGTCCAAATCAAGCCAGGCGAGATCGGCTTCAAAGTAATCATCGCTACGCAACGCCTGGGCCTGCAGCCGCAGGTATTTTGTCAGGGTCGCGTTTTGGGAAAGCTCGGCAGCCTCGAAGAGCAGTAAAGCGGCAGGATCCACAAATGCCGCGTATTCCTGATGGTACGGTATCGTCACCAGCTTATCGCCACTGCGTCGAACCACGGCAAAAGGGTTGAGCAAGGCGTCCTTCTCCGACGGATGGGCAGCGATATAGGCGTCCAACTCGCTTTTGGTCAGATCAGCCGGATAGACATACCCTCCGGGGGGACGCTTTACCGTGCCGGCAAAGGACGCAAAATCCAGAAACCGGTCCCATCGTCCGTAGTTGGCGTCGAGCATCGAATAAGCCGCCTTTTCCAGCGGGGTAACAGCCGAAGCAAGACTGCGCCACAATTTTTCACCTTCCGGATCTACCTGCTGCCAGAAAGCGGCATCCATGTAGGCGGCCGCCTGCACCATTTTCGCCAATACGGCTTTTTCCCATTCCTGCAGGTTGTCGTAGAGCGGACTCTGTGACATGTCTTTCGCCGGCAGTTTGGCGGCACGCACAATAATGTCAGGAGAGTAAATAGAGCCGCCGCCGTTGCTATCGCTGCAACCATTAGCCAGGAACAATGCCATGATTGAGCCAGCCAACAACATCCTTTTCATAAATCACCTCTTTGTGGCATTACATTGTTTAGTAACGCAAGACAATAATCTACCCTTTTTGACTAAAGTACAACTGTTTAACCACGCCGACCTTGATGGAAAATAACGGCAAAGTCTCTGGCATATCATGCGCTGCTCTAGTGAGGTTTTTGTGGTCACAGGGTGACCTGTTCGCTAGTTCGAGAGCTTCTTGGTAGAGCCCTGCTGTTTTTGCTGCAGCAAATCATTTTCCTTCCTCTCCTGGTGATCTTGTCGCCAAATCGGTTAGAATATTGCTTGGATTCTTATTCGGGTATTTTTAGACAATTGCACGAAAAGTTGCCAGATTTGTCGTCTTGCGGTTGGCTTCGATGGCGTAGCGATGGTACGCATCTTTAAGAGATCCGCCAGAAAGTAGTATTTCCTTGCAAGCCCTGTAACGCAACCAACAGTCTATTGAATGGTCGAAAAGGGTTATTTCTCTTATTGAGAGGGATAAATGAATAGATCTGACTTGATCGACAAGCTATATGTCGATGGCGTCAGTCAACTATATACATGCTTGAACATCATCGATCCCAGGCATATACTTAATTTGGTCTAGGCCTACGCAAACTATGTGACTATGGCACGGGCTTAAGTCCCTGGGATTCCGCTCAGCTATGCCGCAGAAGTATTGAGGGAAGCCTCTTAGAAGCGTGCGGCAGCTCCAGTAAAGCTGCAGTCAGACTTTGGCGGGGAGATTCACCATTCTCTTTTTACATACGGACAGCAAATAAAACTGGGGGTACGCCCACCGCCGGGGTCGAACTTTCTGGTTGGAGATTTGGTGTTCTCGTTGTTGTTTTATCAGGTTTTGTCAAATGTGTAGGTTTGACCCCAAATGTTGGATGACCCCAAATGTTGGACTGAAACCGCACAGCCTGCGGCTTCAGTATGTCCCCGAGAAACGACTTGATCTCGTATGCATACGATAGTTCCAAGCGGCGTCCTTCCGATGCCGCTTATTTTTTATTGCCGCTATCTCCGACTAACCGAAAAAGATTCTTGCTTCATGCAGACACGGCGTAGCTTTGTTGCCTTTGGCGTTGACCGTTAGAAAAAATATCAGACCATAAAGAGACTACGGTTAAAATATACACATTTCTGTGATATAGTCACCGTCATTATCGTCTTGAGGAGTAATTATGGCGCTTTTGGGTTTCACATGGTTTCTTTTCGCAATTCTGGTAGGTGTGCTGGCAAGCAAGTATGGACGCAGCGGTCTTGGCTGGTTCGTTCTCGCAATACTCATATCCCCTTTAATTGCCGGCTTATTCCTGGTAGTCGCTATACTGCCAGGGAAAGATGGCAAAAAGTTTTCTGGCGGTACTGCTGCGAAAGTGAGTTTTGCCGCGTCTGGCGACCCGACAAAGAAATGTCCATTTTGTGCGGAGTTAATCAAGTTCGACGCGATCAAGTGTAAACACTGTGGAGAGGATGTCAGGCCGGCAGAGGAAGCAGCAAAATCACAAGAACACGTTTTCACAGTCACCTGCTACGAGTGTGATTCAGTCAACGAAATCAGTTCCGCAACCGCCCACAATTTCCCGAAATGCATGTCCTGTGGAAAGAACATTATTGATTTGAACAGGAAGAAACACAAGAACGCGCTGCTGGGCTATATCAACGAACACAGGAGCGAGATCAAGAACAGTGTGTATATCAAACTTGTTGCTCACCTTGAGTGAGCCAACTGGCCCATTACCCATAGATACAAGAAAGCCCTTGCTCGAATTCTCATTCGGCAGGGCTTTTTAGTGCCACCACTACATATTGTAGGTCATTTTCTATCAACTGGTTAAACTACTACCTTGCGCAAGGTGATGCCCCTTCTTTATTTTCTTCCTGCCCACTGCCAACTCTTTAAAATTCTCACTGGACAGAACCGGCTTGCCTGCCTGCTTCTCAATATCTTTTCGAGTTCTCCCTGCCACAGCTCCTCCATCCTTAGCATCCTTCTTGAGTGGTTCAAATCCTTTGGAATCACGGTCCCGATGGAGTTTGGTAGTGGTGGGTGTCAAGATAGTTCTCGCATCTGTTGAATATTTATGAGGCGGCAAGAAGTGTGAGTTCCGCCGGGGTTATAATGCAGCTGTTCACGCATTAAAAGCTAGCAGTTGTGGTTTCCTTAATTTTTCCAACAAATCATCACAACTGTCTGTTCTAGGAAACCTACTCCACCGTAACACTCTTCGCCAGGTTGCGAGGCTGGTCGACATCGGTCCCTTTAAGTACGGCGATGTGATAGGCGAGGAGCTGTAGTGGTATGGAAAGAAGTATCGGTGTCAGTCCTTCACTCTCCATCGGTATTTTTATCGTATCTTGGGCCTTTGCGCTGATTTCTGCATCTCCCTCCGAACAGATGGCAATAACTAGCCCGCCGCGCGCGATTACCTCCTCCATGTTGGAGACGACCTTTTCGTAGCTCTCGGTCTTGGGCGCCAGGACTACCACCGGCATGTTTTCGTCTATAAGTGCGATAGGTCCGTGCTTCATCTCCCCTGCGGGGTACCCCTCCGCATGGATATAGGAGATTTCCTTCAACTTCAGCGCCCCTTCCAGGGCAATCGGATAGTTGATGCCGCGTCCCAGGTAGAGGAAATCACGGGCGTGCATGTAGCTACGGGCGATTTTCTCCAGTTGCGGGTTTAATTCCAGAACTCTCTCCAGTAAAACCGGCACATGAATCAATGCCGAGACCATTGCCTTCCCTTTTTCCCTTTCGATTGTACCTATTGTCCTGCCCAGTTTTATGGTGAAGAGATAGAGGGCAACCAGTTGGGTGATAAATGCCTTGGTCGAGGCAACCCCGATCTCTGGACCGGCATGGGTGTAGATGACCCCGTTTGATTCCCTTGCTATGGATGAGTCTACCACGTTGCAGATGGCAACATTTTTCGCCCCTCTGGCTTTCCCCTCGCGCAGGGCTGCCAGGGTATCGGCAGTTTCTCCCGATTGGGAGATGAGAACCATCAGGGTTTTGTCATTTACTATCGGTTTGCGGTAGCGAAATTCAGAGGCTATATCCACCTCCACCGGGATCCGGCAATGTTCTTCTATCAAGAATTTGCCTACCAGCGCGGCATGCCACGACGTACCGCACGCCACTATGAAGATGCGGTCAATGCCGGCCAGGTCGGCATCGGGAATTTTCAGCTCTTCCAGGTGAACGGTCCCTTCTTCCTCCGCCAGCCTGCCGGCAATGGTGTCGCGGATCGCTCTCGGCTGCTCGAAGATCTCCTTCAGCATGAAATGCCTGTAGCCCCCCTTTTCCGCCATCAGAGGAGACCAGTCGATATGTCGCGGGGTTTTGTCCAGCGGTTTACCGGCAATGGAAGAAAAGGCTGCCTTCCCGTCGCGGAATACGACCATTTCCCCGTCTTCCATGAAAACCATTTCCCTTGTGTGGGCAAGGATGGCAGGGATGTCGGATGCTACGAAATATTCGTTTTCCCCGAGGCCTACCACCATCGGTGATCCCTTTTTGGCGGCAATAAGGGTTCCGGGCTCGCTTTCGCACAAGATGCAGAGGGCATAGGCCCCTCTCAGTTCCTGCAGGGCCAGTCTGACTGCCTCCTCGAACCGGCAGGTCTCCTTAAGCTTTTCATCGATAATGTGTGAGATTACTTCGGTGTCCGTATCACTCTTGAAATCGCGTCCCAAATCCTTGAGCCTTTTTTTCAGTTCAAGGTAGTTCTCGATGATGCCGTTGTGAACGACTATGATGGAACCTGCCTGGTGAGGATGGGCATTCCTTTCCGAAGGTCTGCCGTGGGTGGCCCAACGGGTGTGACCGATGCCGATTTCGCCGCTGGTCGGGTTTTCTGACAACAGTTTGTCCAGATTTGCCAGTTTCCCCTCGCTACGCCTGATCGAGGCGTGTCCTGCGTTTATGACACAGACGCCGGCAGAGTCGTAACCCCGGTATTCAAGCTTTCGCAGCCCCTCCAAAATGATCGGGGTCGCTTCCTGTTTTCCTGTGTAACCGACAATTCCGCACATGTATACCTCCATTCAGGGTGAGGCCTGACACGCCTGACACCTTGCGCTTTAGCTCTGACTATTTTTTGAGTTTCCAGCCTTCCTTATTAACTTGAGGGGTTCTGGCGATTGCCAGGGAATCGGGAGGTACGTCTTTGGTTACCGTACTTCCGGCGGCTATAAGGGCATTGCGTCCGATGGTCACCGGTGCGATCAACTGTACGTCACTCCCGACGAAAACATTGTCCTCGATAATGGTGCGGTGCTTATTAATACCGTCATAATTACAGGTAATCGTACCGCAGCCTATGTTTACCCCCTTGCCGATGGTGACATCACCCAGATAGGTGAGATGAGAGGCCTTGGAGCCTTCACCTATCTGCGCCTTTTTCGTCTCTACAAAGTTGCCGATCCTCACATCCTTCATCAGTTCGGTCCCCGGGCGGAGATGGGCCATTGGCCCGACGGCAACGGCATCGTGCAGGAGAGCGTTGGCCAGAACCGAGCCCGTCCGGATAATTACTCCCTTGCCGATCCTGCAATCTTTTATTGAGACGGAAGATTCGACAGTGCAGTTGGCGCCGATTTCCGTCATACCGTTAATATGTACATTCGGGTGGATGGTAGTATCCCTCCCTATCTTGACCCCTTTGTCTATGTAGGTATTGCAGGGGTCGATGATTGTAACCCCGTCAGACATAAGCGCCTCATTTACCTCCTTGCGGAGGAGCGCAGCTGCCGCCGCAAGCTGTATCCGGTCATTTACCCCCATAAGCTCATTCGGATCGACAACGGAGAATGCGACGCATGGAAGCCCCTCCTCTGCTGCGAGCTGCACTATATCGGTAAGGTAGTATTCCCCCTGGACGTTATTGTTTGAGAGACGTGAAATTGCGTCAAAGAGAAATTCCGATTCCACGCAGTAGATGCCGGAGTTTATTTCCCTGATCTTCCGCTCAGCATCGTTGGCCTCTTTTTCTTCGACAATCCGCAGGATGTTCCCCCCCGCGTCTTTTACTATCCTGCCATAACCGTAAGGATTGTCTTGTTGAGCGGTCAACACCGTCACCGCAGCACTACTACCTGCGTGGCAAGCGATCGCTTTTTGCAATGTCTGCGGTTTCAGGAGCGGCACATCGCCGCACAGTATGAGAATCCTGCCACTGAATCCTGCCAGTGACTGCCTGGCAGAGGCCACGGCATGACCGGTCCCGAGCTGTTCGGCCTGGTGGGCAAAAGCGATATCCTTGCTCCCACAAAAGTAGCTCCGGACCGAGTCGGACTGATGACCGGTTACTATTACAATTCTGGAGGCTCCGGCCTCCCGTGCGGCCGCAACCGGATATTCAATCATGGGGTGCCCCCCCAAAGGATGCATGACCTTGAGCAGGTCCGATTTCATCCTGGTACCTTTCCCTGCTGCCAGTATCAGCGCTGCTATTGCACCCATCAAAAGCCTCCTTGCAACTGATCGGGAATATCTTTCACCCGGAGGTAATTTAAACAGTGAACGGTTGTCAAGTCAAGGTAATTAAGCGTATTTGTCGCATTTAGCCGTAACTGCCTGCCAAGCTTTTCCTTTACTTATAAGGGGGGTAAATATATTATTCCAGAGTGGGGGTAACGTGCGGATTCCTGAAGATATCGAACTGTTCGAAAAGTTGCTGGCTGAACTGATCGTTAAATACGAGCAGTACTTTCTCGGGCTTGAACGGCGGGAGCCTTTGAAGCTCCTTTCAGAAGTGGAAAAGCTTTCCCGCAAATACCAGAACAGCACTATTACCAACACGATGCAGACGTTCAAATATAACACGCTCAAGTCCCGTCTTGTCAGCTACAAGCAGTACTGGTGCAGGACCAACAGGTTGATGGAAGAGGGAAAGTATTCACGTGACCGTTTCAAGATGGATATCCACGCAAAGCTTCAGCAATCGAATCCGGTCGGAGAAAAACCGGCGGCGAATAGCGAGTCGGAGCAGTTCTTCCGAGAGTACATCCAGGCCCGCAAGGAATGTAACCTCCCTGTAGAGAATATAACCAGGGAGATGGTTGCGGATATAGTGGAAAAACATAAACGTGCCGTAATGGAAAAATATCGTTGCAACGACGTCGAATTGCGGGTTACGGTCGAAAATGGAAATCCCAGGCTTAAACTGCGCCCCAAGTCTTAAAGCGACCACCCCTATTAATTCTTGCCGGATCTCGACCGGAACGAGACGAAATCCCGGAATACCCACCCCGATGCCTGCAGTGAGTCTGAGCCGTGAGGGCTTTATTTACTTCGCCCACCCCGGAAATTAACCAGGAAGAGAAACGCCAGCGGCGGCAGGATGAGCGAGAATGCGTAGAGTAACAGCAGGAAGGTCTGCATTACTCCAACCTGGTCAGCCAGCCTGCCGACAAAGGGGCCGGTACAAGCGAAAAAAAGCCGGAAGGAAAGCGACTGGAGGGAAAGGATCCCCGCGCGATTTGCCGATGGGCTTTCCATCTGTGTATGATTCAGCATCATCGGCCCCCGCAGTCCCCGCATACAGGTGAGCAGATAGTAAAAAAGGAACCCCCACAACCCTCCGATAACACCGAGACCGAAATAACCGAGAGCGATAAGAAAGAGGAACAGCACCACCATGGAACGGTTTCCCAGGTGGTGATGGACCCGATGGCTCGCCAGAGCGCAAAGGGCAACGGTCAGGTTCGCCCCTGCCCAGACCGGACCGAACCAGGCGACAGGCACCCCCGATTGCTGCATATAGGGTTGGATCAGCCATACCGGGAAAAAAGAGGCGATCCCAAGCAGCGTGTTGAAGAGGATGGTATAGCGAAGGCGCTTGTTCTCCAGGAAGGCGTAACGAGTCGTATGCAGGGCTTCTGCAAGGTGTGATCGGGTGGAGATGCCGCTCTCCCGCGGAGTTTCCACCATCAGGCGGGTAATCCAGAGGGCGGAGATCCATACCCCGATCTGGAGGAAGAAGGGGAGGAGGGGGGCAGCAGTGTACAGGAGACCGGCGAAGATTGCACCCAGGGACTCTCCGGTCTGTGCAAATCCGTTCATTTTCCCTTCGAAACGAGCATAGAGATGCTCTTTATCCTCCGCCTTTAATGTTTCATAAAGGAGGGCGCTGTCCGAGCCGCTGATGAACGAAAGAGATATCCCCAACAGTATCTCGGCGAACAGTACCTCGCCAAAGGAAGAGGCAACCGTGTACATTCCCCATCCGGCTATTCCAAATAAAGATGCGATATTGAGAGCAACCCGGTAACCGAGGCGGTCACTGACATAACCGGCCGGGTAATCCAGCACTACGGTAGCCAGGGAATAAATGCTCTGCAGAAGAAGAATCTGGGTAAGAGTCAGACCTATCTGCTCTTTCCAGAAAAGGGTGATAATCGCCATCGGGAACAACGTCTTCTGCAAAAAAGAGAAGGCGTAGAGCTTTTGGATATTTCTCTGGAGGTTTTCCATAAGATCCGGGGAGCTCCTCCCTAAAGGTCGGGGTATCCCCGTGAGAGGAGGGTCCTTTGCACCATCAGGCGAAAGAGCTCTTCCAGCCCTGATTGGACAGCGGGGGATTCTATGATTCCGAGGGCAGTGGCAATGGCTTCGAAGGTTGCCAGACCCTCGGCGTGATGTTCCCTTCGGACTCCCCACCGGGTCTGCTGCCCTTCGGGAAGCCGGACCATTTCGGCATGTTCGATTCCGGGAAGCCTTTTCCACATTTTTGCCGCCTGGCGCCAACTTCCATCGGGAACCAGAAGGTTGACAGGCCGGTTGTCCCGGGCCAGTAAACTCTCGCTCAGGGTGGGGGCCTCATCTCCCGGATAGAGAAGGAGCGTTCTCCGCTCAGGGAGGTTGAGATCGCTGAGATCAAGGGGGTGGCCCTGATGACCGTGAATACGGAGTTCACTGTTGGGTAACGCTTTGAGGGCAAGCGGACCGGTTGCCGTGGTTTTACTCACTTCTCGACGATGCATGATCAGGATAAGGCGGGTTTCAAGCGGATAAAGGGGAATCTGCCGGCAGATGCAATGCTGCACCAGCATTCGGCATCGCTGACAACGTTCACTTCTTTTTGATCTGGCCCCCATATCGGTTACGCTCATTATAAATTTATCAGGTCTATTCAGCGAGAACGCCTCCCTGATACGTTTAATTATCCGGGAGGCCGTCGGTTTTTATGGTCTGTTTCGATCCTGAAACCGGTCTGGTTCTCTTCTTTTATCGTGAAGCGCCCTGAAGGGCTTCGATCATTGCGAAGAAGTCACTGTCGAGGTCAACCAGCTGTTTCTGCGCCTTCAGGGAGACGGGATCAATCAACTGATCAAATTTGATACCGTAAATATTCCAGCCGTCCTTGAGCGTGACCATTTCCCCTAACCGGCCGCTCTCGATCAAGCGGAAAGCCCCGAGACCCAACTGAAAGCAGAGTAGTTTATCGTATACTACCGGCTCTGCCTGTCTTATTTCGTATCCGATCGAATGCGGTTTTGTGCTCAAGTTTCTGCCGGTGATCTCCCTGTATTTCTCTTTGAGAATGTCCGAGAGTCTCATTCCGAGTCTTACGTCAGCAAGTTTCACGTGGCCATGGAGATCTTTACCAACGCCTTGAACCTCTTCCTTCGGCAGTTTTTCTGCGAGACCTTCGGCCAGACAGACCACGCCATAAGCCTTCTTCCTCTCCTCTCTCGGAAGAATGACCTCTCTCACAAGTTTTTCAGCAATTGTCGACAGGTCCAGGGTTTCACCGAATTGCTCCGGGATAAGGGTTTTTGTAGCTCTTCCCGCCACACTTGCAGCGCCGGTGATCCAGCCCGCATCCCTCCCCATTATTTCAACCACATGCCAGGTGTCGGTGGCCTCTGCGTCATCATGAAGATTGCGGACCAGTTTTGACGCGATTTCGACAGCCGTAAAAAACCCGTATGTGAAATCAATCCCCTTGTAGTCATTGTCGATTGTTTTTGGAGCGTGAACGACTCCCTGGAAGCCCTGGTCCGGATTTTTTTCGCGCCTTGCCTGTGAGATTGTCTGGAAGAAGTTAGCTGTCTTCAGCGTATCGTCTCCCCCCAGAGTTATAAGCGCACCGATCCTCAGCTCTTCAAAGAGATTTAGGATCTTTTCTATGGTTTCAGTCTTTTCAGGGTTTTTCAGGTCGTCGGAGTTTTTGATCTCTTTGCCGGGATTTGCCCTGGATGTCCCGATAATCAAACCGTTTTGATCGAGAGATTTTGAAGCAACGGAATAGGTGATGTTTTTGACATATTTTTCGACCAGTTCCTCATGGGATATCTCATTTCTCGCCCGTTGCTCGAGGAATTGAAAGCCACATCTGAAACCGGCCACTTCGATGCCGTGGTCAAGAAAAGGTTTGGCGGCGGCGGCGATCAAATGATTTCCACCTGATGCCGGACCTCCTGAATGGAGGATTCCGATCCGGAGTCCTTTTGCACGCAGCAGCTGTATCAGGGGCGATATCTCCCCCCCTCTTCTCACCAGTACCTTATTCATAAATAACTCCACGTTCCATTCCTCCCTTTCCGGACAGGCTGTTTAATAACTACCGAGGAGAGCCGCCTGCCGATAACTAAAAAGCCGAACTCCCTGTTGGACTAAAGAATTTGGCTTTTTGAAAAGCTGATCGCTTATCGGCACGAGTCTTTAATTACTTCACTTTGCAGATGATCTTTCAGTTCATCTTAGTTCTATCCAGTTTCCATCCGAAAACTCCGGATGAGAAACTAACGGCTTCCGGAGGGGAGTATATCACCCCGGATTTTCCTTAGTCAAGGAGATTATCCAGAGCCACCGACCGAGGCAAAAGGGGTTATCCCTCCCTGGCTCTTCCGCTTGATTACAACAGAAGCGAGGTTGCTTTGCCGGCAACCTTGCCTGTCAGCGAGGCGCAGATCCCCTTCTGTCCGGAGAGGACGACCCTGCAGCAGGTGGCGCCGTAGCTTGCAGTAAACCATTTGTGCAGCTCCCTGGTAAGGTCTTTGAGGCGCTTTTTGTCGTTTTTTACGATCAGACCCATTGCCATGGTTGCGCCGGTCAGTGCCCCGCAGATGCAGCCCGAGCCCGACCCGCCGCCGAAGCCGGTGGCCATATCGGTAATATCATCCGGCAACTCGGGCCGGAAATGGTTTTTCAAGGTTGCCAATACTGCTTCGGCGCAGTTCATTTTTCCGGAACGAAAGAGCTCTTCCGCCTCTTTTTCGATTGCTTCAACTGTGGCCCCCAGAGCATCCTTTTGCTTCAATCCAGACATCTAGCCCCCGATTATTTATTCTCACAGGTCGGCCCGTCGGCTCGCCCCTGCCATTTGACGGTCTCACTTTTTACTCGTCTTGTTGCGCGGCGCGCCGTTCTTTCCAGGACTGCACCAGGTAGTAAAGTACCGGAACAGTCACCCGTGAGAGGGTTGTGGAGGCGACCTCGCCGCATATCAGGGCGAGGGCCAGCCCCTGGAAAATCGGGTCGAAGACGATAACGAAGCTCCCTACTACGACTGCCGCACCGGTCAGGAGCATCGGTCGGAAGCGGACCGCGCCGGCATCAATGATCGCCTCGTCCAGAGGCATCCCCTCCCTTCGGCGCAATTCGGCAAAATCGATAAGGATTATGGAGTTGCGGACGATAATCCCTGCCAGGGCGATGAAACCGATCATGCTTGTGGCGGTGAAGAATGCACCGAAGAGGGCATGTCCCGGCAATATACCGATCAGTGTGAGCGGAATCGGCGCCATGATTACCAGCGGTGTGGTGAAATTCCTGAACCATGCGACTACCAGCACATAGATGAGGACCATGACTGCTGCGAAGGCGAGGCCAAGGTCGCGGAATACCTCGTAGGTGATATGCCATTCACCGTCCCACTTGATGGCCGGCTGCTCCTCGCTCCATGGTTGCCTCGCCGCGAGTTGCTCGATCTGATAACCGCCAGGGAGCCTGATCCTTTCAATTTCCTTGCTCATCTGCAGGATAGCGTAGACCGGCGCCTCTATCTTGCCGGCAACATCCCCAATAACATAGATGGCATTTTTCAGATTCTTGCGGTAAATGGTCTTGTTCTCAATCCCCCGGCTGATTCGGACCAGCTGGGAAAGAGGGACATTCCCCCCTGGCGACGGCAGATAGATGGAAGAGAGTGCCTCGAGGGAACTCCGCTGGGCGACCGGCAGTCGTACATTTACGGAAACCGGCTCCTTTTCTTTCGGCAGGTGGAGGAGGCCGGTATCGATCCCCCCCAAAGCAGTACGGAGCGTCTTTGCCACGTCGTCGGTCGTTATTCCTGAGAGGGCGGCCTTTTCCTTGTCAACCGCAAAGGTGTAGCGGGGCTGGTCGTCCTCCATGTACCAGTCGACATCGACAACCCCCTCTGTCTTCCTGAATATTTCCCTGATCTGTGCGGCAATTGCGAGTCTGGTTGCCTGATCCGGTCCGTAGACCTCAGCCACCAGAGTCGACAGCACCGGAGGACCGGGAGGGATTTCGGCTACCTTGATTCGCGCCCCGTAGCGGTCAGCAATCCCCTTCAGAGCCGGTCTGATCCGTTTGGCGATATCGTGAGACTGTGCAGAGCGTTCCCCTTTCGGGAGTAAATTGACCTGGATGTCGGCCAGGTTCGAGCCCCGGCGGAGATAGTAATGGCGCACCAGGCCGTTGAAGTTGAAGGGGGCGCTCATGCCGGTATAGGTCTGGAAATCGGTGACCTCGGGTACCGTTCGCAGAGAGTCGCCCAGTTCAGCTGCCAGGCGGGCAGTATCCTCGAGCGCCGTCCCGTTTGGCATCTCTACCAAAAGCTGCAACTCGTTCTTGTTGTCGAAGGGGAGCATTTTGACCGTGACGATCTTGAAATATACGAGCGAACAGGAGAGTAGAAGGAGCGCGACCACCATGGTGAGAAATCCGTTTCTCAGCTTTTTTCGGTGGAGGAGTCCCCCCATGACCGAGCGGTATAGGCGGGTCAGTCGAGTCTCTTCGACAGCTGCGGGGTGACCGGAATGGTCTCCACTTTTCATGAAGCGCACAGCAAAGTAGGGGGTCACAGTAAAGGCGACCAGCAGGGAGAAGAGCATTGCTATACTCGATCCTACCGGAATCGGCCGCATGTAAGGCCCCATCAGCCCGGAGACGAATGCCATCGGCAGCACGGAAGCTATGACCGCCACTGTAGCGAGCATAGTCGGGTTGCCGATCTCATCCACAGCCCTGATAGCAGCTTCCATTGGCTTCAGAGTGGTGGTGGCGAAATAGCGATGGATATTTTCGATAACCACAATGGCATCATCCACCAGGATGCCGATGGAAAAAATCAGGGCAAACAGGGTGATCCGGTTAAGGGTGTATCCTGCCATGGAGAAGACGAATAGTGTCAGACCGAGGATAACCGGGATAGCGATGGCTGCCACCACGCCGGCACGCAAACCCATGAAAACGGCAATCAGGATCGTCACCGAGATGGCGGCCAGGAACATGTGAAAGAGAAGCTCGTTGTTCTTTTCGCGTGCCGTTTCGCCGTAGTTGCGGGTGACTGTCACCTGGATATCGGAGGGGATGATCTTTCCCTTCAGCGAATTGACCCGTTTCAGCAGATCTTCCGCGACCCAGGTGGCGTTGGCCCCTTTGCGTTTTGCTATGGAAACGGTGACGGCCGGATAATTGCGGTAATTCTGGACGGGAAAGGGGCCTCTGGAGTACCCCGCCGGCCCGAATCCGAACGATAGATAATCCTTCGGTTCCTCCGGGCCGTCGCGGATAGTGGCCACATCGGAGAGGTAGACCGGGCGGCCGTCGTGGACGTTCAGCAGGAGTCGCCCGACTGCTTCGGCGTCACCCAGGAAATCGCCGGTATCTACCAGATATTCACGGTTGGCGCTGGTAAAACTCCCCGAGGGGAGCGAAACATTACCCCTCTGCAGAGCACCAATCACCTGCAGAGGCGATAGCCCATAGGCGGCGAGACGGCCGGTATCGAGCTGTACCTTGAGCTGTCGGCGCAGCCCCCCCCTGATCTCGGTTTCCGCAACATTGTCGCTTTTTTTCAGGTTATCGCACAGTTCTCGAGCTACCCGCCGAAGTGTGTAGGGGTCATAACGGTCCGACCATAGGGTCAGGGCCAGAATCGGGACGTCGTCAATGGACTTCGGCGCCACCAGTGGTTCCCCTGATCCCGGTGGCAGGATGCCGCGGTTGCTCATGACCTTGTTGTAGAGCTTCACCAGCGATTTTTCCATATCTTCGCCAACCAGAAAACGAACGGTGATGATGCCCATGCCCGGCGCGCTCATGGAATAGACATATTCGACCCCTTTGATCTCCCACATTTTAGCTTCAAACGGTTTGACTACACGCGCTTCTACCTCTTCAGGTGTTGAGCCGGGGAGGGGGAGGTAGATGTCTACCATAGGGACCACGATCTGCGGTTCTTCCTCGCGCGGGGTCACCATGACTGCATAGAGACCGAGGATCAGGGCGGCTGCAACAATGAGCGGAGTTAATTTCGAGTCGATGAAGGTGCGGGCTATTTTACCGGCAATGCCGAGATTATCCATTAATACACTCCGAAATGGGGTTGTCTGCCTTGATCCAGTGCTTATTCCACCTTTGCCCCATCGACAATCCTTTCCACCAAACTGGTGGCGATTCTTTCGCCGTCTACGAGGCCGGCGAGAATCTCGGTCCTGTTCCCGAAGGTTCTCCCCGGTTTGACCAGCCGGAGGCGGGCGATGTTCTTTCGGTCAACCACCCATACCGAGGTAAGTTCTCCCCGCTCCATCAGCGCCGATCCTCTGATCAAAAGCCCCTTTTTCTCTCCTGCCGGAAAGAGCGCCCTGCCGAATAGTCCCGAACGAACTCCCTTCTGCGGGATTTCAAGTTTTACAGTGAAGGTCCGGCTGATAGGCGCTACCTCTGGAACTATCTCGACAACCGCGCCGGAAGCAGTCCCCTCAACCCCGTCCAGGAGTACCGGAACAGATTGCCCTTCCCTGATTTTGCCCAGCAGAGATTCAGGTACGTTTACTTCCAGGCGAAATGATCCCTCTTCCTCTACTGTCAGGAGGGGCGTTCCCGGGAATACAGTAGACCCGGCATCAACAGGGCGAGCGGTGACGAGTCCGGATATAGGAGCGGTAATCCTGGTATAAGCGGCTGTTGCCCCCGCAGCGCGCGCCGCTTCACGCATCTGTGCCAGTCGCGCCCGGCTCCGGGCCAATCCCTGTTCAGCCATCTCCCGTTCGGCACGGCGGGTATCGTATTCCTGTCTGGTTGCCGCCTCTTCCCTGTAAAGCTGAGCAAACCTTTCGCAGGTAACGGCAGCAAGTTTGCTGCGTGCCTCTGATTCACCGACTGCGCGCTGCGCCTCTTCTACCGCAAATGCCGCTCCGGCTGATCCGGCAAGGCTCTCCGGGGCGTCAAGGGTCATCAGCAGCCTCCCTCGTGCCACCCGGTCTCCCGGTTTCACATGAATCCCCGATACGATTCCGGCAATGCGAGCGGATAGGATGGCGGAATTCCTGGCCCGGACGGTACCGGTTGTCTCGAACCGTTCCGGGATCTGGACGAAGGCGACCGTTTCCAGCTGAACGCCCCGGACAAGAGGGTGCTCGGTCCCGTCTGCGCCCCTCTTTCCCTTATCGCTGCATCCGGCAGTGCCGGTCACGATTCCTGCGGCAAGCAGGCAGGCGATCCCCGCCGATAGTACCTTCATTTCATGACCTCCTTCAGGAATATACCTGCAGTATACCAGACCCGTGCCGTTGCCTGGGCATAGTCGGCTTCGTTTTCCACCACGGTTGCCCTGGCCCTGTTCAGGGCTGTCTGGGCGTCCAGCAGCTCTATCATTGCTGCGAGAGAGTTGCTGAAGCGTTTCGAGATGAGACGCACACCTTCGGCAGCATCCATCTGCGCAGCCCCGGCCACCTCCAGCCTTTTGCCCGCTTCTTCCCGCTGCAACAAGCTTTCCCTGGCCTGGAAGGCAATTTCCTTTTCCTGTTCCAGCAGATACTCCCCTGCTGCATTCTGGCGTGCTCTGGCCCGGGAGCGTTCTCCCCCGCGGCGCATACCGTCGAACAATTCCCAACGAAGGTTTGCGCCGACGACCCAGGCGTTGTTGTCCTGGTAGAAAGGGGTATCCCGGTCATTCATTTCATATGTGGCACTGGCGTACAGTGTTGGGAAAAAGGCACTCTCTGCAATCTTGACTGCCACCCCTGCCTTTTCCGTCTCCTTAGCCATTTCCTGCAGCTCCTTGCGATTCTTGAGCGCAAGGAGCAGAACCTCTCTGCCGCTCAATTTAAGCTGCGGGGGTATGATCTTTTCCCTTATCCGGACAGTTTCTCCTCCGGTGCCGCCGGTCAGCAGGGAAAGTCGCATCCCTGCAAGCACGACTTTGTTCTTTGCCGTGATTTCCTGCTGTTCCCTCTCTGCCAGAAATGTTGCGGCTCGCAGTTCATCTGATTTCAGGCCCATTCCGGCTTCTGTCCTGACTTTTGCCAACCGAAGATGTTCACGGGCATCCATAACCGCTCTTGACGTGATTTCAAGCATCGCCTCTGCCTTCTGTGCTTCAAGACAGGCAGAAAAAAGCCTGTAGCCAATTTCTTCCCGGCGTCTTTCCAGTGAGAGATTTTTCCCTTCTGCGTCTCTTTCGGCCATTGCGGAGCCATAGCCGATGCTCAGATCGACCAGGGGCTGCTCAAGGGTCAAGGCAGTGCGAAAATTGTTGGTTGAGGAGGGGCGGTTCAGATTGTTTATAAGTAAATCATTCTCGCTTAAACGGGCCTGGTCCAGTTTCATCATGAATGCCCGGGTGGGGGAGTTTGTCGAAGAGAAACTTTCATCGAGTAAAATGCGGGGAAGATAGCGGCTTCGGCTGACGGAAACTCCGTGATCGGCAGCCTCTTTTTCATATTCTGCTGCCCTGATCAGGTTATTTTTCTCAAGAGCGAGACGGAGCGCCTCGTTCAGGGGAATTGAGCGGTCTTCTGCAAGAAGGAGCGCAGGTATGAAAAAAAGTACAGCAGCAAGGATGTAAAATCTCTTCACCAGAAAGCCTCCTGTCGTGTGCGGGTAAACATATTCAAGATTCTATATATATCTTCCGGATCGGAGGTTGTCAAGGAGAATTATGCATGAGGATTGGTAATGCCATTCCGGCCTCGATTTCATGACCGGTTTCCATCCGTAACCTCATAATAACACGAGGATGCCCCGGGGCTGCGTTGAAATGATTTGACAAATGCCGGGCGGGGACTATAAAGTCGAGTAAATTCGAAGGAGGAATGGTTTGTTCGACAAGAAAAAGTGGGAAAAGCGAATCAAGGCCATCCTGACTCTGGACAGTCATCCCGGACATATCTCGGTAGCCCTTGCAGTGGGGGTATTCATCAGCTTTACCCCCTTTTTCGGGTTACATCTGGTGATGGCGATTGTAGCTGCTTTTCTGTTCCGCCTGAACAAGGTTGCCTGTATTACTGGAACCTGGCTGAACAATCCTTTTACGGTTGTCCCGGTTACCGCATTAAGCTACAAGCTCGGCAGGATTCTCCTCGGTCTGCCGCCCTGCAAGATAACCATAAAGGGGCTTGACTGGAATTTTATGAAAGCGCATGCAGCTTCCCTGATCCTTGGTTCCTCTGTGATCGGCTTAATTCTGGCGATTATTTCCTATTTTGTCTGCTACTACCTGATTGTCAGCTCCCGACGGAAAGACGCAACCTTCAAGGAATTGACGGAAGAAATGGAAGCGGTGGGGGACGATCTAGAAATAAATTAACGCAAAGAAGGGGAAAGGGGGGCAAACGGTATACTCCGGATGCAGGGTTATAATCCTGGGTGGAGTTTATCGCCTTGTCACCCCTTTTATTTTCCGAGGAACGGGTTCAAAACGACATAAGTTACGTAGGAAATTATTCCGGAGGCGGGAATGGTGAGGCCCCACGCCCAGAGAATCCGGTAGGCCAACTGCCAGTTTACAGCGGAAAGCCTTTTCGTAAGGCCAACTCCGAGAATGCTGGAAGTTATGACATGTGTTGTGCTGGTCGGCATGCCGAAGGCTGCGGCCCCCAGAATAACCCCGGCGGAAGCGGTTTCTACACAGAAACCATGAACTGGCTGCAGCTTGACAAAGTCATGCCCCACGGTTTTAATGATTCTCCAGCCGCCCATTGCAGTGCCGAGGGCCATGGCGAGGGCACAGGTAAACATAACCCATACGGGGACATCGAAGGTTTCCAGGGAACCGTAGCTTACCAGCGCCAGGGTGATCACCCCCATCGATTTCTGGGCATCCGCAGTCCCGTGGGAAAAGGCCATAATGGCGGCGGAAAGAACCTGCAGCTTTCTGAATCCCCTGTTGAGGATATGGGGCGACCTGTTCCTGAAGATCCAGAGGAGAATAACCATAAATATGAAACCCGCCACGGCGCCGACGACAGGGGAAAGCACCAGCGCCAGTATTATTTTTTTCAGTCCTTCAAAATGGAGTGCCGAAATCCCTGCATGGGCAATCACCGATCCCATTATCCCACCGATAATGGCATGGGATGATGATGAGGGGAGACCATAGTACCAGGTGATAAGATCCCAAATGATAGCGCCGGTTATTCCTGCAAGTACCACCATCTGGGTAACGTTGTCCTTATCTACAATATCCTTCCCTATTGTGGTTGCCACCTTGGTGGAAATCATTGCGCCGACAAAGTTCAGAATGGCGGCCATCAAAATTGCCGACCTGACGGAAAGTGCCCGGGTGGAGATGCAGGTTGCTATCGCGTTCGCGGTGTCGTGAAAGCCGTTGATGAAATCGAAGATCAGCGCCGCTGCTATGACCAGAAAGAGTATGATCATAGTGTAATCAGGCATTTTTCAGTACCACGCTTTCCAGGATGTTGGCGGCATCTTCGCATTTGTCCGAGGCCCGCTCCATCGTTTCATAGAGTTCTTTCCATTTGATCAGCTGAATGGGGTCCTTCTCTTCGTCGAACAGCTGACTGATTGCCTCCCTGCAGACCCGGTCCGCCTCGTTTTCCAGAGAGTTTACCTCCACGCAGTATCTGTTGATATCATCCAGTTTGCCACCCAGTAACGAGACAGCCCCTTCCAGTGTCTCGCATGATTTGAGAATCAGAAAGGCAAGCTCTTTTGCGGCAGGAGTGGGGAGTTCGACATTGTACATGACAAATCTTTGGGCGCAGGCGTCGATAAGGTCGAGGATGTCGTCCAGAGCGCCTGACAGAGCATAGATGTCTTCTCTGTCCAGAGGTGTTACGAAGCTCTTGTTTAATTTTTTCACGATTTCGTGGGTCTGGGAATCACCCCTGTGTTCAATCTCTTTAATCTTTTTCTGACTTGCTACGGGGTCGTCAAATGAATCCATCATCTCTTTAAAAAGCCTTGCGCCCTGAGTTATGTTCGCTGCCATTTCCTTGAACAGCACAAAAAATTTATCGTTCTTGGGGATAAGTCCAAACATGCATGCCTCCAGACGGCCTTTCCATGCCGAATCTGTAATTTTACAAAACAGTTATTATTAGCATAAATATCCTCTCCTTAACACCATTATTTCAAAATCTTCATCGCCCCTCTACGTTATATTTCGTTTAATGGCTTGATTTTCAGCCTTTGTTGCTCTATTCTTCTCGAGGTTCGATTATATCAGGAGCGATATTCAAAATGAATTCTTTGCATGCTGTGGTTCTCGGCGCATTGCAGGGGCTGACCGAGATTTTGCCGATAAGCAGTTCAGCTCACCTGATTCTGGTTCCATGGCTATTCCGCTGGACCGAGTCGGGCCTTACCTTTGATGTTGCCCTCCATCTGGGAACCCTTATTGCCCTTTTTCTCTATTTCCGGCGTGATATCCTTGAGCTTACCTGCAACTTTTTTTCCGGTTTCAGCCGTAAAGGGATACGGACTCCGGCCAACCGGCTCCCTTTCTGCATTCTGGCAGGCACGATCCCGGCCGCTTTGGTCGGCAAGTTTCTAGAAGGGCCCATTGAAGATATGTTCCGCAAGAACCCTTCTGCTATCGCGATATTTCTGATTGTTTTCGGGCTGCTCCTGGGGTTTTCCGAACTGGTCGGCTCCAAGCGGTTGAAAATGGACCGAATTGCCATCGGTTCCTCGATACTGATCGGTCTTGCCCAGTGTCTGGCTCTCGTCCCCGGTGTCTCCCGTTCCGGAATAACAATTACTGCCGCCCTGCTACTCGGTTTTAAGCGGGAAACTGCCGCCCGTTTTTCGTTTCTTCTCTCATTGCCTATCGTGGCCGCTGCCGCGCTCCTAAAGCTGGTGACGCTGGCAAGGCACGGGATTCCTTCCGGAGAGGCGCGGCTCCTCCTGATAGGGGTATCCGTTTCTGCGGTGGCAGGCTACTTTAGTATCGCTTTTCTCCTGAAATACGTACAGAATCATTCCCTTGCCCCCTTTGTCTACTACCGCATCCTGATCGGTGGAGGGATCCTGCTCTACACATATTCCGCCTGACAGAGATGCCTTGCCTGAACCCGACCAAATTTTGTTTCCCCTTGTTTCTTCTTCTCCAGCTCCGGGCATTGATAAAAATGTTTTAATTGTTCAATTTTCATGGTATTGTGCCGTGGCGGTTATTCAGAGAGCCAGGAGGTATCCTCAAATGGCAGGCGGTATCAAACAGTGGCCTGAAGATGAACGCCCCAGGGAAAAATTGATCAAAAGAGGCCCGGAGGTATTAAGCGAAGCGGAATTACTGGCGCTGGTAATCCGGACCGGTGACCCTGTTACCGGACAGAGCGCTGTTGATTTAGGCCGCACTCTCCTACAGGAGTTCGGCACTCTGCGGGTTTTGGCGTCTGCTACGATCAGCGAGATCTGCCGGACGAAAGGAACGGGCCCCGCCAAGGCTTCAGCAATCAAAGCGGCAATGGAGATGGCCAAAAGGCTCAATTCCGACCGGCTGGCAAACAGTGAGCGGTTTACCTCTCCGGAGCAGATTTACAACCATTATCACTATTTTTTCCGTGACCGGCGGAAGGAATATTTCATGATACTCCTTCTGGACGGTAAAAACCGGATCCTGCGTGAAGTACAGATCTCGGAGGGGTCCCTGAACCAAAGCATCGTCCACCCGCGTGAGGTCTTCAGTCCAGCAGTAAGGGAGTCGGCGGCGGCAATCATCCTGGTTCACAACCACCCGACCGGCGATCCTGCCCCCAGCCGAGAAGATACGGAGATAACCCGCAGGTTGAAAGAAGCGGGTGAACTGATGGGAGTTCGGGTTCTGGACCATATAATTATAGGGGACGGGAGTTTCGTCAGTTTTGTAGCGAGGGGGATGCTGTAGCGTAGGAGGGTGCAGAAGGGTGAACACCCCATCATTCCCACCCTTCAGGGAGATGATGAGGTGTTGCAGCCTGCAGTCATTCCTCGTCTCTCTACTCCGATCGTTTACCTGAATGCTTTCTCGACTTTTCAATCCTGCAGTCACGCTCTTTTTGGAGTGACTTGAACTTTTGAGCCTGCTCGGGTGTGAGGATGGCAGATATCTGGTTTAGCGTGCGGGAACGCTGAACTGCGATATCCCCCTCAATGCCTCCAATTTTTGAAGCCTGGGCGCGGATTGCTGCCTCATCGGTCTTATCCGCATGGACCAGCGAACTCAGATTTTTCTTTTCAGCACGGAGCCCGGTATAGGCTGTTGTACTCTTTTCCCGTTCCTGTTTGAATATTTCCTTGATCTTAGTTTGCTGCTGCTCCGAAAGCCCGAGACCTGTTGTCATTTTCTCGAATTTATGCTGACATTTTTGGTCCATTGAGTGATTACAACATTCTTTCCACCCGCGGGCTTGTGCGAACTGGCTGGCAAAGATGAGAGTTGAGGCCATACCTGCAATTACTACAATGGATCTGATCGGCTTTTTCATTTATTCCTCCTTGAGTTGTTTTACCCTTCTGTACGAAAAGACGATATATCTGTTCCGAAGGTTACAAAAAATTTAACGCCGGGTGAGACGATGTTATCCTTCATGGCGTCAGCAGCTTCCTTGCCCTTTCCACCACATTCATTACGGTGAGACCGTAGTTCCTGAAGATTTCCCCGGCTGGGGCACTGGCGCCAAACTGGTCGATGCCGATTATATCTCCCCTCTCTCCGACCCAGTCCCGCCAGCCAAATGTAGCGCCTGCCTCTACTGCCATACGTGCGGTTATCTCCGGCGGCAGAACAGAGTTGCGGTACTCCAGGGACTGTTCACGGAACAGCTCCCAGCAAGGCATGCTTACCACCCTTGCTGCGATACCTTCTGCTGCCAGAACCTTCCGAGCCTCGAGAATAAGCTGCACCTCCGATCCTGAAGCTATCAGTATGATATCTGCCCTTGCCGCATTTTCCACTGCGAGGATATAGGCCCCTTGTAGCGCCCCCTCTGCGCCGGAGAGGAGGGTCCGGTCGAAAATCGGCACCCCCTGTCGGGTCAGCACGAGCATGCTCGGACCCCCCTTCCTGATCATTGCGGAGCGCCAGGCAAAAGCAGTTTCGTTGGCGTCTGCAGGACGGATGACGCAGATGTTCGGCATTGCGCGGAAGGATGCAAGCTGTTCGATCGGCTGGTGGGTCGGGCCATCTTCGCCCAGTCCAATCGAGTCGTGGGTCATCAGGTAGATGACTGGGAGCCCCATCAGGGCTGCCAGTCGGATAGCCGGGCGGGCGTAGTCGGTGAAAACGAAAAAGGTTGCCGCGTAGGGGCGGATTCCTCCATGGAGATACAGGCCATTGCTACAGCCACACATGGCATGTTCCCGTATTCCCCAGGCGATATTCCGGTTGGCATAGCGACCCCAGGCAAAGTAACGGGATGATTTGAGCAGTGTCTTTGTAGAGGGGGAGAGGTCGGCGCTCCCCCCGAGCAGCCAGGGGACTTTCTCGGCAATAGCGTTGAGTATCTTGCCGGATGCCGTCCGGGTGGCCATTGAGCCGTCCTCGGGATCGAAACGAGGGATTCCGGAGTCCCAGCCGGTGGGAAGTTCCCCGGACAATGCCGCTTCCAGCCCTCTTGCCAGTTCCGGGAAAGCATCCCGGTACTTCGAGTATCGCCTGTTCCAGGTTTCTTCGAGTTCCTTGCCGAGTTCAACGGCTCGGCGCATCTTCTCCAAAACCTGGTCGGGGACGAAAAACTTCTCATCTGTCGGCCAAGCGAGGTAGTTTTTTACAAGTTTGACCTCTTCCTCACCGAGAGGCTCGCCGTGCGCCTCTGCTCTGTCCTGGCGGTTCGGCGAACCGTAGCCGATATGGGAGCGAAGGATGATAAGGGATGGTCGCCCTTTTTCCTCACGGGCCTCGGCAAAGGCCTTGACAAGGGTGTCCAGATCATTTGCCCGGTCACCAAGATTCTGGACATGCCAGTGATACCCTTCGAAGCGCCTTGACACGTCATCCGAACAAGCGAGACTGGTGTCGCCTTCGATAGTAATCTTGTTGTCGTCGTAGACGCAGATCAGTTTGCCCAGCTCCAGGTGGCCGGCAAGGGACGCTGCTTCGTGGGAGGCCCCTTCCATCAGGTCACCGTCACCACAGAAGAGGTATGTATTGTGGTCTACGACCTCAGCTCCTTCCCGGTTGAAAACCGCAGCCAGGTGGGCTTCTGCCATCGCCATACCGACTCCGTTCATGATTCCCTGTCCGAGTGGACCCGTGGTGGCCTCGATACCAGCTGTATGGCCGTATTCGGGATGCCCGGGTGTCTTGCTTCCCCACTGGCGAAAGTTTTTTAAATCGTTAAGGGATAGGTCGTAGCCGGTCAGGTAGAGAATGGCGTAGTGCAGCACAGAAGCATGGCCATTTGAGAGGATGAAACGGTCACGGTTGAACCATTTGGGGTTGCGCGGGTTGTGGCGCAAAAAACCTGTCCAGAGGACATATGCCAGCGGGGCTAGTGCCATCGCTGTACCCGGGTGTCCTGAATTGGCCTGCTGCACAGCATCGATTGAGAGTGTCCTGATGGTGTTGATGCAAAGCTGGTCCAGAAGTTTCTGATTATTACCCATAGTAATGGTTCTCCTAGATATCACCGCGTTACGGCAGGGCGTATCGACGCTGATTGAATGACCCCTCCTTGATGAGTCATTCCGGCAGGTTTCTGGCCGGAATCCAGATAATAGCTGACTGAAAAGAGTGGCGCCCCGATAGAGGCATTCAGGAATGACAATAATTTTACGAGAGCCTCGGAGTTTATGGAGGGGGTAAAATGACGGAAGCAGCAAGAGGCCGTTGCTGCTTCCGTCATTTTGAAGAGGTCAGCTCTTAATAGTTTTCGACCCTTACCTCAAAATATGCCTGCGGATGTTTGCAGACAGGACAAAGCTGCAGGGCCGCTTCGCCATCGTGAAGATGGCCGCAGTTTCTGCATTTCCAGGTGACTTTAGCCGGTTTCTTGAAAACGGTGCTATCCTCGATGGCTTTAAGTATCCGCTGGTAGCGTTCCTGGTGGACCTTCTCAATGGCAGCAATCCCTTCAAACATGACGGCTATATTCTCAAAGCCCTCTCCCCTTGCTTCTTTTGCCATTGTCGGGTACATCTTGGTCCACTCACTGTTTTCACCCGATGCGGCGGCGTTAAGGTTTTCAATGGTGCTTCCTATTCCTGCCAATGCTTTGAAATGCAATTTTGCATGTTCTTTTTCATTCTCGGCAGTTTCCAGAAAGATTTCCGCAAGCTGCTCATACCCTTCTTTCCTGGCCACGGAGGCATAATAGGTGTATTTGTTTCTTGCCTGGGATTCGCCGGCAAAAGCCTCCTGTAAGTTTTTTTCCGTCTTGGTTCCTTTCAATTCAACCATTACACTCTCCTTTTTGAAATATCTGCCTGTTCGTTGGTTTTCATATCTTTCGATAGAGAAACTATTTAAATGCTACAAATTTAGTGGCATCCACCCCGCAGGTGGGACATGATTTTGGCGGGGCCAAATTGTCATGAATGTAACCGCATACTACGCATTGCCATTTTTTCGGTTTTGCCATCTTATTCTCCTTTTCTAGTGGTCTGTTTAATCCGGATCTTGCCGGACCTGCCGATTGAGCTGAGCTCGAAGCAGTTTAAGGTTACAGCTCAGAAGGTGGAATGGTATTTTTTCACCCTTCTGGCGAATTTTTTGCCAAAATCGTAGCACGAGGCCTCATCATCCTGAGACGGCCTGTATAGGATTTCGAACCCGGGTTCGAAGGTCTCCAGCCCGATCTCTCTTATTTTGGCGAATACGTCCCTGACCCCCCCGCCGCCCCAGCCGAAGCTGCCGAAGCTGCCTGCAATCCTTCCTTTCGGGCGGAGTCCCCTGATATGGGACAAAAATCCGGCCACTGACGGAAACATTATATTGTTGAGGGTCGGGGTGCCGATAAGGGCCCCCCTCGATTTCCAGAATTCCTTAATAATTACATTCATAGGCGTTGCCCGGAGTTTGAGAATTTTGTAGTTGACCCCCTCATCCCGTATTCCCTCTGCTATCGGAATAGTCATCCGCTCCGTGCTCTGCCACATGGTGTCGTAGATGATCGAAACGCTCAGCTCTGCCTTGCCGTTTGCCATCCCCAGGTAGGATTCGAGTACCTTCGGGATATGCGAACGCCAGATCACCCCATGGTCAGGGGCAATTATTTCCGGCTCAATACCAAGTTTTTTAAGGTCTTCAATCTTGCCATTAATGAGTGGACCAAACGGCATGAGAATATTGGCGTAGTAATCGACAACCGCGTCTTCAAGTTCGACCATCGATTCCGATTTGCAGAATTCGTCATCAAATCTGCCGGCGGAGGCAAGGTGCTGACCAAAGGCATCCTGGCTGAAGAGAATTCTCTCTTCAGGTGAGTATGTCATCATGGAGTCTGGCCAGTGGAGCATCGGTGTCTCGATAAAAATGAGGGTACGTTTGCCGATCTTGAGGGTATCTCCGGTTTTGACCAGGTTAAAATTCCATTTTGAAGTATCAAAAAAACGGTCCAGCCCCTTTTTGCCCCGTTCGGTTATATGGATGGTGGCTTCCGGGGAAAGGGCCATGATCTTGTCCAGACTCGTAACATGGTCATTTTCTATGTGATTGATGACCACGTGTCTGATCTTGGAAGGGTCGACAAGGCGTTTAATATTTTCCAGGGTAACATGAGAAAAATCGTGTTTGACCGTGTCTACAAGGGTTATCTCGGTATCTTTAATCAGGTAGTTATTGTAACTGGTGCCACGTGGTGTCTCGTAGCCATGAAAATCGCGAACTGCCCAATCGGTGGCGCCGACCCAGTAAATTCCCTTTTTCAATTCAACTGGTTTCATAGTGACTGCTCCCTGGATTTATTTTTGTGACGGCGCGATCTATGCCTCCCATGGATCGGCAATGGCCGCAGAATCCGGTAAAGGCGACTGAATAATCAATAACCTCGAATCCCCTTTCACTCTCGTTAGGAAGCTTTAGCTTGTTCAAATCTCCGTCGTGAATATCCAAAACGATGCCGCAGTGCAGGCAGGTCAGGTGATGGTGTCGTGATGTGTCAGCGTCGTAACGGGCTTTTGCCTCAGGATTACTGATCTTTCTGGCTATTCCGATGCAGACGAAGGTCTCCAGCGCCCGGTAAACGGTGGTTCTGGAAACTCCTTCAAGCCGCTCTTTTATGACATCGTAAATCTGGTCCGGTGTGGGGTGATCTCTCCTTCCGGCAAGTTCAGCCAGGATTGCGCGCCTCTGGATGGTGAGGGCCAGACCACGTTCCCTGCAGATCGATTCAAATTCGTTTTTCTTGAACTTGCTGAAAATCGGCTCTCTTTTTTTCATAGATGGAAATATATTGCAAACGGAATAAAATGTCAACCAACTTATTGAGCTCTCGCGCTCTTTTTTTAAAAAGTGTAGTTTTTTGCCAGGTCATCTGATTTTACGGCGCTTTTTCGATAAAGAGAATACAACTGCGGGCAGGATTATCTTATTGAACTTATGCGGCAAAGCTAGTATTGTCGGGTGTCTGGAAGAGAGAATAGATCAGCGCTGAACGCGGGGGGGGAGGGGGCTGTGAACTGGGAAAAGGCAACCGGGATCGCCTATGGAATCGGTAAGTCGAGACTTTGTGAAAGACGTCTGGACCTTTTCCGCAAGGGAGTGGAATATGCCCGGATACGGGTTGAATGGCAGCTTTCCGCTCCTGAAGAGCGTCTCGGTATGGATGAAAGAAGGAGGGCTCTCCATAATGCCTTTATCGAGGCCTGTGAATCTATGGCGATGGATATGCGGGAAGAAGGAGAAGAGCTCTCCTGGAAGAGTGAACTCGGTTGCGACCGGAAGGAGATAGGGGACTTTGCCTGCTACATTCATCTGATACTGGGACTTGTTGCCCGCTAAAATAGTTTGAAACTGGTAAGTTGCCAGACTTATCGATCTGGAAAGGAAATCATGTTTAACTATGAACAGCAGGAGCGGTATTCCCGCCATATGGCGCTCCAGGAGGTTGGTGAAAAGGGACAGCAGAAACTGGCGGACGGAAGAGTGCTTATTATAGGAATCGGCGGTCTGGGCTCCCCTGCCGCCCTCTATCTGGCTGCGTCAGGGGTAGGAACTATCGGAATCGCCGATCCGGACGATGTCGATAGTTCGAATCTACATCGACAGGTAATCCATTTTACCGGGGACATCGGCCAGCCGAAGGTTGTCTCCGCCAGAAAAAAGATGGAGGATATCAACCCGGATGTCACGGTAAATATTTACCGTAAGAGGGTAGGTGTGGACAATATTATGGAGATCATCGCCGACTACGATTTTGTTATAGATGCTACTGACAGTTTTGCCGCAAAGTTCCTTATTAACGATGCCTGTCTCCTGGCAGGCAAGCCTTTTTCCCACGGAGCTGTTCTTCGGTTCGCGGGGCAGACCATGACCGTAAAGCCGGGCGAATCGACCTGCTATCGCTGTGTTTTTGGTTCGTCACCGCCGGAACATGTCGTGCCCGGTTGTGCAGAGGCAGGAGTGCTGGGCGTTGTCCCAGGTGTCATAGGTGTTATTCAGGCGACGGAGGCGATAAAATTTCTTCTGGGGGTGGGGGAGCTGCTGACCGGAAGATTGCTGATCTATGACGCCCGTGAGATCTCCTTCCGCAACGTCCCGTTGGGGAAAAATCTCCACTGTCCCGCGTGTGGGGACCACCCGACCATCGTGGCTCTCATGGAAGAAACGGCCGGAGAGGGTATCTTTAACCGGGAAAAATGAAATTCAGGATGGCTGGGAGTAGGATTTTAGTATAAGGGAGTTTCCGGTTGACAGGATGGATAAAAAATTTGCGTTGACAAAAATTTTACCCTGCCGTATCATTTTACAAAATAACTGAATAAGATAACCTTCTTATCAAGAGTGGTGGAGGGATAGGCCCTATGAAACCACAGCAACCGGTCCGTTTGGACGTCAGGTGCTAAATCCTGCCGAAAGGTAAAGATGAGAGAGGTGCTTTAAGCAGCAGTATAGCAAAAGCCCCTTCCCATGACCGGAAGGGGCTTTTGCGTCTCTTTTTATCCAGGCACGGCTCGTTACCAAAAATTTTAAGGGGTTCCATGTCTGTTGGAGTTGTCGAGACAAAATTTGCTCACTTCGATACCGAACTTCGCCTGGAGAGCGGGCGCATTCTCGGTCCTGTTACGCTTGCCTATGAAACTTATGGCGAGCTCAATCAGGATCGGTCTAATGCCATTATGGTGGCCCATGCATGGACCGGTAGCGCCCACCTGGCAGGCAAGCATGACGAAGAGGATCAGAAGCTCGGCTGGTGGGATGCCATTGTAGGGCCGGGGCGCCTGCTCGATACCAATAAATATTTTATTATCTGTTCCAATATTATCGGCTCCTGTTACGGGTCGACCGGACCGGCTTCCATCAACCCGAAAACCGGAAAGAAATATAACCTCTCATTCCCTGTAATCACCGTGCGGGATATGGTCCATGCCCAGAGGCTTTTGCTCGATCATCTGGGGATCGGAAAACTCCTCACAGTTCTGGGAGGGAGCATGGGAGGGATGCAGGCTCTGGAGTGGTCGATCTGTTACCCTGATCGGGTTGCCTCGGCCGTTGTCCTGGCAACGAGCGGCCGCCCCTCACCGATGGCAATTGCGATGAACGCCATAGCGCGCTGGGCTATCTTTAATGATCCTTCGTGGAAGAAGGGTGAATATCGCAATAATCCCAAAGATGGCCTGGCTCTTGCTCGCGGCATCGGCCATATAACCTTCCTTTCTGACGAATCTATGAACGCCAAGTTTGCTCGCAGGTTTTCTGCCCGGGACGGGCTCTTTGATTTTTTCGGGCAGTTTGAAGTGGAAAGGTACCTCTTTTACAACGGCTATAATTTTGTTGATCGCTTTGACGCGAATTCTTTTCTCTATCTGGCAAAGGCTCTTGACCTGTATGATGTGGCTTGGGGCTGCGAGTCCTTTCTTGAGGCCTTTGCGCCGGTCAAGGCGCCGATTCAGTTTTATTCGTTCACTTCCGACTGGCTCTACCCACCTGCCCAGACCGAGGAAATGGTCCAGGTGTTGCGCGAGCTAGGGAAGCCGGTGGAATACCATCTGATCGACTCCTCTTATGGACATGATGCCTTTCTCCTCGAGCACGAGACGTTCACCCCCTTTGTGAAGGACTTTCTGCAAAGGGTTGGTACAGAGATCGGGCTGAGATAAGGGGGGTGACTTATCCCGGGATGCCTGTTGCGCGCTTTTTTTGACAGGGTCATCAGTAATTACACTATTGTAATTCTCTGTCGAGTACGGGGAACTGTTTGAACGTGAAAATGATCTGACAGGCATAGGCTTGTCAGGCGGAAAAGGATTGTTACAGTTGTTGGCGGGAATAAATTCTATACTGTTTGATCTCGATGGAACACTCTACGTCTGCGATCCCCTTGCCAGGGAGATCAAATTGCTCGCAGGGAGGTATATAGCCTCACTGACAGGTATAGAAACCGGCGCTGGGATGCAGCTCATAATTGAGACCCAGAAAAGGCTTTCACTCCTCGGCCATAGGGAAGCTACACTGACCGAGGCCTGTTTGGAACTGGGTGGCGATCTGAAGCAGTTGCACCGCTTTTTTGCTGATGCACTCAGGCCGGAGCTATTTCTGAAAAGTGACCCCCATCTCGTAAAACTGCTCAGGCGACTTGAGCATCAATACGAACTTTATATCTACACCAACAATAACCGGGCCTTGACAGAGAAGATTCTCAACTGTTTGGCTCTTTCCGGCTTGTTCCGGCAGATCTTCACGATAGAAGACTTCTGGCAACCGAAGCCGGATAGCGGCGTACTCGAAAGTATTTTTGCGCGTATTGACAGAAAACCGGTAGAGTGCCTTTTTATCGGTGACAGGTACGATGTCGATTTACGTTTGCCGGCGCAGATGGGAAGTTCTATTTTTCTTTCCAAGAGTGTACAGGAACTTCTTGCTCTGCTCGAAACATTGCATGTGGGGGGCGTATAAGTGAGGAGAGATAATACTGGCGGGAGATTTAGCGGAAAGAGTCGCCGGATACTCTCTCTCTCTCTGGCATTGGTTAACGGCTGCTCCGCTCAAAAGGTAAAATGAAGATATGACTATGCGTCTTGAGAAAGATACTCTCGGTACAGTAGCCGTCCCTCGGGAGGCCTATTACGGCGCCCAGACGGCCAGAGCAATTCAGAACTTCCCTATATCAGGGTTGCGTGCACACCCAACCCTTGTCTGGGCGACCTTCCTCATCAAAGGGTGTGCCGCAGAGGCAAACATGTCAACCGGTCGCCTTGACAGGCAAGTGGGGGAAGCCATTGTTGCCGCAGTACAGGAATTTATTTCCGGGAAGTTTGCCGACCAGATTGTTGTCGATCCTTATCAGGCAGGTGCCGGGACGTCGCACAACATGAATGTTAATGAAGTGCTGGCGAACCGTGCCGAGGAGTTGCTGGGAGGGGTCCGTGGTGAATATAAAAAGGTGAATCCCAACGATCATGTAAACATGGCTCAGTCCACCAACGACGTCTTTCCAACCGCCATGAGGCTCTCTTCGCTCAGAATGCTCTCCCTTCTTCGACCGGAACTTGAGAAGCTCAGTAGTTCGCTGCATGGCAAGGGAGTTGAGTTCGATCGGATCGTCAAATCGGGACGGACCCACCTGCAGGATGCCGTTCCCATCAGGCTGGGGCAGGAATTTGAAGCCTATGCCGTTGCCCTTGACAAAAACATCAGGGGCTTCGACAAAAGCCTTGAGGGCCTCTATGAACTTGGCATTGGCGGGACTGCCGTAGGGACAGGCATCAACGCTGAAGCCGGGTTTATCGATGCAATTGTTAAAGGGATTGGCAAACAGTCCGGATTTCCGGTCTATTCTGCCGCTAACCTTGTCGAGACGACCCAGAACATGGACCCGTTTGTAGTCCTCAGTTCCGCACTGAAGGGATTGGCGGTAAACCTTACAAGGATTTGCAATGACCTGAGGCTACTTTCATCGGGTCCCATGACGGGATTGAACGAGATTAACCTCCCATCGGTCCAGCCCGGTTCTTCCATCATGCCGGGAAAGGTCAATCCGGTTATTGCCGAGATGGTTAACATGGTATCTTTCCAGGTCATGGGGGCGGATACAGTCGTTACCATGGCTGCGCAGGCCGGACAGATGGAATTGAACGTAATGATGCCTGTGATTATCCATAACCTCCTTTTTTCCATGGAAATACTTAAAAATGCCGTCAGAAAACTGAGAGATGCCTGCGTTGAGGGGATTACTGCCAATGAAAGCCGTTGCGCCAATTATATGGAAGAGTCCGTGGGACTTGTTACGGTTCTCGCTCCGTTTATCGGCTATGCCGCAGCGGCGGAGTTAGCCAGTGAATCATTGCGAACAGGATGCAGCACAAAAGAAATCATTGTTTCCAGACAATTGCTTTCTCCGGAGGCTCTTGCGGAAATAATCGATCCATATCCACTTACAACACCCGGGGTGCCGGGTAAAAGAGATAACTGATACCGGGCCGTATCTGCTATAATGCGATGGCAGGCACGGTAAAAAAACAAAGGAGAAAAAAGCATGATAGAAGAGGTAAAAAAGGTACTGGAGACTATTCGTCCTGCGTTGCAGGCGGATGGTGGGGATGTTGAGCTGGTCGAGGTTACCGCCGAAGGAGTGGTGAAGGTAAAGCTTGTCGGCGCTTGCGGACACTGCCCGATGTCTACGATAACTTTGAAAAACGGGATAGAAAAGACATTAATGCAGAAAATTCCGGGGGTAAAAGAGGTTGTAGGGGTTTGATCTCTTAAGTAGCAGGAGATTTGATTTTTCCGGTTGAAATCCCCCGAGGCCTGCTTCGCCGGGAGAAACAGTTGCTGATAAAATACCCCGTAGCCAGCTGCGGGGTATTTTATTTTTCAGGAAGCCTGTTTCGATGTCCGATTCGTTGTTTACTTCAGAAGAATTCACGCAGGCTTTCGTCGATTCCCTTGAGGGTCTCGTACCAGAAATCCCTTGCGGCCTCGACCCGGTTTTGGTCGAACTTTTCCAGCCAGGTCGAAAGCTCCGGGTGTTCGCAGTTTTCGACCTCCTTCTTTCGCTTCAAAAAGGTTTGCAGATAGTCGATGTTACGCTCCGATTCCCAGTAAATAGGGCTGTTGTGGCTGTTAAGGCGGCTGGCAAGGACGTCGATAGCGCGTAGAAACGACTCCTTGCAGCCGTAGAGGGAATCCATGACCTCAGGGAGCAGTTCTTCCGCCCACCCACGGTGAAAGCGGCAGACCCCCAGGTTGTCGAGAATGAGCTCCTTTTTCAGCCGCTCTGCGCACATTCTTCCCAAGGTTCGAGGCGGGATGAAATCGTAGCTGTAAATCATGTAGTACTTCCCCATGATCGTCATCGGGACCAGTGCGCCTGAAACCCAGTACTGGTTGGGGACCATCCATCCCCGGCGGCTGAAGGCGATGTATACCAGTCGGTCATGGAGCGCCGTACCCTTCTCACGTGAATGGATCCGGCTCCATTTGCGCACCCCTTCCCTGAAATCGAGGATGCCGCGTCGCTCAAGAATAGCGTCGATAATTTCACAGCCGAGTTCGGCGTTGTGCATTGAGTCATTGATAATGTCGAAATCGTTCGTATCCCACCGTGGAACCCTGGTGACCCCGAGCTCTTCCCTGGTCAGCAGCCCGCCGTCCAGGAGATCCATCAGCCATGCCAGTAAGCCACCTCCGGAGATGGCGTCGAAGCCAGCAGCGTCGCAGTGGTGGTTGAGCTTTTCCGCAGCCCGCTGGTCAAATATGCCGCAGAGGGGACCCATTGTCTGGTAGGGTTCGTAGTCTTTCTTGTAGATGCCGTTCATTTTTTTGCAAACGGCCGCGCACGGCTCGCCGCAGGTGGCCTGCTGTCTGGCGGTGATCGTCTCTTCGTTGAACTGCCTGAGGTAGTGGTTCACCACGAAGTTCTGATGCAGGGCCGTTCGCTCAGCTTCCGTCTGGTAGATGGTACGATAGTTAAAGGCCAGGATCTTGGCCCCCATGGTGGCGTAGTTGACGCCCAGGGTGCCGCCGGTATTCAGCTTTTCGTCGTAACGGTACTTGCGGGTTGACTCCATGTCCTTTTCCACCAGGCGGAGGTTGTACTTGTCCCTGAACCAGTCGTCCGCCACCTTGTTGTCCCGGAAGTCCTCATCCACCACCGTGCCGCCGTAGATGATTGCCACGATGCCGTGGTTTTGAACCATTGCACTGCCGAAGCCGCCGCGGCCGGCCCAGGTGTCGACGTAGCTGATCGTCCCTTTTCTGATGGGGACGGACATGATACCTCCCATGTCGGTATGGAGGGCCGCGGGGCCGGTGACCAGGATGCGGGGGTCGTTTTCATACCGCGTGCCGAACATCTCATGGACCCTGTCCGTGAGGGAGTAAACCCCGGTTCGTCCAGATTTCCAGATGGCCTCCAGATCGACCGGGACCACCTCTACCTCGATCTCTTCACCATGATTGCGGTTCAGGTAAAGTACCGACGGGACGGGCGCCTTGCCGACCAGGCTGAGCATGTTGATCCCAAGGTTGTCGAACACAAGACCGGCACCACCCATTGAGCTGATGTAATACCCTTGCCAGCAGGGGGAAAACCCGGTCACCATCAGGCGGTTCGAACCTGGAAAGATCGAGCCGGCGAAGATGCCGACCCCGAAGTTGAGACTCCGATACTCTTCGGCCAGATGGATACCGAGGTCCACCGGACCGAAATAGCGAGCGAAACCGTACTTTTTAGTTTTGTAAAAACCGGTGGCCGGATCAACCAGGAGAACTCTCTGATACTTGTTCATGTTCCTCTCTCGATATTTCGTTAAGTGCCCTATTCCGACTCCCGCTGGATAAGCGTTTACGATACCCCCTGTATGGTCGTGTCACCGCATCTCCCGCGGCTGTCCGGTTGAGGCGAGAACGCTGCTCCAGAGCCATCCTTCCGGATCGATGTTCTTCTTCCTCGAAACGGCAAGGGAAATCGGCACATGGGTAAATTCACCCTTCCAGAATCCGACGACCATGTTTGTTCGGCCGGTCATCCCCGCATGCACTGCATTGTGCCCCAGAAGGAGACAGAAAGAAGAATCGTGGGGTTTTGCCGGTACACTTCTGATAGTGTAACTCGGGTCTATGTACTTGAGGTTGACCTCCATGCCAAGTTCCCTGAAGTGGCAGGTTATGGCGTCTCTGAGGAATATGCCGATGTCGCCGAAGCGGGCATTTCCCGAAGCGTCCTGTTCGTTCGTATGCTGGAACAGCTCCTGACCCGCCCCCTCGGCCACGACGACAACGGCGTGCCCACGCCTTTTCAGCCTATCCTTTAGCGCTGCAAGCAACCCGTCGATGGTAAAGGGGGACTCCGGGACCAGACAGAAGTTCACGTTGTTGTCGGCCAGGACGGAGTAGGCGGCAATAAAACCGGATTCTCTTCCCATGAGTTTTACCAGGCCGATACCGTTACGAGCCCCGGTGGCTTCGTTGTGGGCTGAATTGGTCGCCCTGCTTGCCTCTGCCACGGCAGTTTCAAAGCCGAACGATTTCTGGATAAAGGATATATCGTTATCGATGGTTTTCGGGATCCCGATCACGGAGATTTTCAGGCCCCGCTGAGCAATCTCGGCGGCTATTGCCTCTCCCCCCCGGAGGGTTCCATCGCCACCGATGGCGAACAAAATCCCGATATTCATGCGATCGAGGGTGTCCACCATATCGCAAACATCCTGTGGGCCCCTCGACGAACCGAGTATGCTCCCTCCCATGCCGTGGATATAATTGACATTTTGCGGTGTCAATTCAATCGGCGTGTGGCCATACTTGTAGGTTAGTCCTTCAAAACCGTAATTGAAACCGAACACCGATTTTACGCCGTAATGAAAGAAAAGGCTCATTACCAGCGACCTGATAACCTCGTTCAATCCTGGACATATGCCGCCACAGGTAACGATACCGCACTTGAGCATGGCAGGGTCGAAATAGATACGCTCTCTCGGACCTGCCAGTTCCATGCAGGGGGGTTCCCTCCCTTCTGCCAGACAGTTGCGGATTTCGGATGAATGTGAATTATAGAGGATATGATCATCATTGGTGACAAACCGTATGCCGGTCATCGGCGACGGGATGCGGCACTCTCCAAGTCTTGAAATTTCGAAGTTCAGCTCACTATCTATCATGGCCTCATTCCCCTCCCATTAATGTATAAAATCGATTTGCCGGCACGTTGCGGTCCGCACCCGATAATCTTGATTGCAGGAGCTTGCTGCTGCATTCACTCTAACAAGGGTTTCCTGCCAGGTTATTTCGCCGGTTTTACCTTCCATATTTTGTCGCAATAATCTCTGATGGCGCGGTCCGAGGAAAATTTCCCCATTCGTGCCACATTCAGGATGGACATCCTTGTCCAGTTCGCCTCATCGAGGAACGCCTCTGCCACCCGATCCTGGCAATCAATGTACGACTGGTAGTCCGCAAAAAGGAGATAATCGTCACGCTGCATGAGCGAGTCGACCAGCGGTGCGAAGAGCTCTCTGTCCCCCTCGGAGAAAATCCCCGATCGGATGAGATCGATAACCTCCTTCAGCTCCGGGTTGGCTTCGTAGAATTCTTTCGGGTTGTAGCCATTCGTCTTCAGCTGCCCTACCTCGTCGGCATTCAGTCCGAAGAGGAAAAAATTCTCGGATCCTACCTCTTCGCGTATTTCGACATTTGCACCGTCGAGGGTCCCGATTGTCAGCGCGCCGTTCATGGAGAATTTCATATTTCCTGTCCCGGACGCCTCCTTGCCTGCCAGAGATATCTGTTCCGAGAGGTCTGCAGAAGGATAGATATGCTGGCTGTTCTTCACGTTGAAATCGGGGAGAAAGATAACCTTCAGCCTCCCTTTGATATCGGGATCATTATTTATCACACTGGCAACCGAGTTGATCATCTTTATGATCAGCTTGGCCATCGCGTAGCCGGGCGCGGCCTTTCCGCCGAAAACAAATGTCCTGGGGACGCATGCCCCGGCGGGATTGCGCTTCATCCGCAGATAAAGGGTTATTATATGAAGGAGATTGAGGTGTTGGCGCTTGTATTCGTGCAGGCGTTTTACCTGGACATCGAACAGCGAATCCGGATTAACCGTAACCCCGGTTCGCTTCAAGATGAAGTTCGCAAGTTGTTTCTTGTTCTCCAGTTTGATCTTGCTCCATTCCTTCCTGAACTGAGGATCGTCGGCAAAGGGTTCAAGCCTTCTCAACTCCTGGAGATCTTTGATCCAGGCATTTCCGATTGTCCCGAAAAGGAGTGCGGCAAGCCGTGGGTTGACAAGCGCCATCCAGCGGCGCGGAGTTACGCCATTGGTCACGTTATGGAATTTCTCCGGGAACATTTCATAGAAATCTCTCAGTACGTCAAGTTTGAGGAGCTCGGAGTGAAGTTTCGCTACACCATTGATCGCGTGGCTCCCCACACAGGCCAAGTGGGCCATCCGCACGTATCTGCAGCCGGATTCATCAATGAGCGACAGACGCGCGGCCCGTTGCCCGTCGCCGGGGAAAGTCTGCCGTACCTGATCGAGGAAGCGTTTATTGATCTCGTATATGATCTCCAGGTGTCTGGGGAGAATCTCTCCGAACAGGTCGAGAGGCCATTTCTCCAGGGCTTCCGGAAGGAGGGTGTGGTTGGTATAGGCAAAGGTGTTTTGCGTTATCGCCCATGCCTTATCCCACTCAAGATCGTGTTCGTCCAGAAGAAGCCTCATCAGCTCGGCGACAGCAATGGAGGGGTGAGTGTCATTCAGCTGAGCCGCAAACTGTTTGTCGAAACATCCTGCGCTCTTCTCCATACGCGTGTTCAGGCGAAGCATGTCCTGAAGGGAGCAGGAAACGAAAAAAAATTCCTGAACGAGGCGGAGCTTCTTCCCTATCCCGGGCTCGTCATTGGGGTAGAGAACTTTTGTGATCGTTTCCGACTTGATCTTCTCTTCGACTGCGGCGTAATAATTCCCCACGTTGAAGTCCTGGAAGTCGAATGATTCTACCGCTTCCGCCTTCCAGAGTCGGAGGGTGTTGCAGGTTTCGCCCCCAAAGCCGGGAATTGGGGTGTCATAAGGTATTCCGTTGACCACCATGGCAGGAAGCCAGCGCACCCGCAGCCGCCCCTGTTCGTCCCGGTACTGTTCCGTACGCCCGCCGAGTTTTACCTCCCGGCTCAAATCCGGACGAGGTATTTCCCACGGGTTCCCTGGCTTCAGCCATTTATCGGTTGTCTCCACCTGCCAGCCGTCCCGTATTTCCTGATCGAAAATGCCGAACTCATAGCGTATCCCGTAGCCTATCGCCAGAACTCCCATTGTTGCCAGCGAATCCATAAAACAGGAGGCAAGCCTTCCGAGGCCTCCGTTGCCCAGACCCGGCTCCTCTTCCCGCTCGATGAGCTCCTCAAGGTTTAATCCGAGTTGCTCCATCGCCTGTCGCGTTTCATCAACAATTCCAAGGTTTATGAGGTTGTTGCAGAGGTGCGGTCCCGGGAGGAACTCTGCGGAGAGATAACAGACCACCCTTATACCGTTTTTTTTACTGAGGTGTGTGTAGTGATTAAATTCGACGACCCATCGAGCCAGCAGCCTGTCTCGGATCGTATAGGCCAGTGCCAGGTAGAGATCGTTTTGCGAGGCAATGACCGGGATTCTCCCTTGTGCATAGTAGAGATTGTCGAGAAAAGCCTGTGAGAGGGACTCGGGATCCATTCCGGTGCGGATCTCCGGAAAACCGGGGGGTGTTTTGCCTTTGATCGGCTTTTTCATGGCGCGTCTCCTTTGCGGTACTTCGGTTCCGATTAATCTTGCTGTCTCACAGAGATCTAGATCGAACTACTGCCAGAAACAAAAAAGCGCCAGTCAGCGGATAGTTCTCCCCCGGAAAAGCCAAATTCCTGTGAACAATACCCATTCGAAGATTCTTTCCAATTCTACACTTTCTTTTGAAACCGGCAAGCTCTTCCTGATGGTTTCGAGATATTTTTCTGCCGATTTATTTTGTGTTATGAGAGGCTCTTGCAAAATGATTGTCATCCCCGAATCCCTCTATCGGGGATCCAGTCTTTTCAGTCAATCTCTTTTCAAATAGATCGGAGAATAGTTTTGCTTTACACTGAATGCTTTTGGAAAATTTCTCCAAAGCTGTGGTAGTATCTATCAACTGACAAGCGAAAGGGGCATTCAGGCATTTTATGCGCAGATCAAAAAAACAGATCGAGGTTTATGGAACCGTCTCTTTGAAAAAAACCGATATGGAGTTTCTGGGAAGTGACAGGATTGCTCTTCTGGAAAAAATCGATGAATATGGCTCCATAACCAAGGCCGCAAAGGCAGTTGGGATAAGCTACAAAAAGGCGTGGGACACAATCGATGCGATCAGCAATCTCTCGGAAAAACCGCTTTTTCTTCGAGCGACTGGAGGAAAATCGGGGGGAGGGACCACTATCACCGAAGAGGGGAGGGAGGTCATAAGAACATATAGGATCATCCAGGAGCAGCACGAGAAATTTCTTACAAACCTGGAAGACAAGATGGGGGATGTCGATGCCAGCAGTCTCAATAAATTCATAAAGAAAATTTCCAGGCAGGCAAGCGCAAGGAATACTTTTGCAGGTATAGTGGTAAAAATCGTGAGGGGTGAAGTCAAATCCGAGGTAACCCTTGTCTTGAAAGGGGGCAACCGCATTGTTGCCATGGTCACCAACGAAAGCGTAGATTCTCTCTCTCTCATTGAAGGAAGTGACGCTTATGCCATCATCAAGGCAGGTTCCGTAATCATCGGCATTGGTCAAGAGGAAGTTAGGGTAAGCGTCCGTAACAAGCTCCCTGGCAAGATAATCAGTCTTACGCAAGGAGCCGTAAACACTGAATTGAATGTTGAGTTGTCGGGTCGGGATATTATAAACGCAGTTATAACCAACCAATGTGCCGAAAGTCTGGAACTTAAAGTGGACGACCAAATTTGTGCCATGTTCAAAGCATCTAGCGTTATCCTCGGGGTAGGTTGATCCCCCCTCTTCCCGTGATTTTATGAAGAGAGCAAGTGTTAGATGTCATCAGTAATTATTCGCGCTATACTCCGCTCTCTTAAGAGACAGTTCGGAGCAAATAACAGTTTATGGCGTTCCTCAAACGAAAGAAAAGAAAAAAAGGAATCTTCCGCACCCTTCGTTTTACAAAAATGTTGAGGAGAAATAGCGAGGCGGTCTTTACCGGAGGGAACAGGGTGGTCCTTTTTGCACATGGAGGGGACTTTTTCCCCCCGTTATTTCAGGCATTCCGGAATGCAGTGCGGAGTATCCATCTGGAATTCTACATTATCAGGAATGACGGAATCGGTACCACATTTGCTGATGAACTGCTTGCGGCTGCCGCTCGAGGCGTAACCGTTTCACTGATCTACGATTATATCGGCTGTCTGGACACACCTTCCGCTTATTTCAAGCGCCTGGAGGCGGGAGGAGTTTATTGCATCCCCTTCAATAAGCCGGCCTTCGGAAGGTTGCGGTGGCTCGACAGGCGTGATCATAGAAAGGTTGCCATTGTTGACGGCAAAACTGCTTTTCTTGGCGGCTTGAATGTCGCTGATGAATATGCCGGTTTTGGAGAAAGCCCGAAAAGATGGCGTGATTTTGGCATGCAGCTTGATGGCCCTTCGGTTGTTGAATTGCTTGCTCTTTTCAGTGAAACGTGGCGAAGAGCATGTCAGGCTCCGCTCCCCGGCTGTTTTATTCCGGCGATCCCGCCCGTTGAGGTGGGGGATGCCGATGTGATGATTGTAGCCGGCGCCCCTCACTACAACCGCTCTTTTATTCGCAGCGCATTCAGGATGGCCATTGCGGGTGCATCTGAAAAAATCATGATAGTAACACCGTATTTCATTCCGGGCCCCCGTATTGTGCGCTCCCTGCTCCGTGCCGCTGTCCGGGGGGTACATGTGCAGATAGTTCTTCCTGCCATCAGCGATGTCCCGCTTGTCAGATTGGCAAGCAGGGCTTATCTTACCCCCCTGCTGCGGGCGGGGGTCGAGATATATGAGTTGGAAGGGACAATACTACATTCCAAGGTAATGTCTGTGGACGACCGTCTGGTTACCATCGGTTCGGCAAACCTCGATTACCGCAGCTTTCATCGGAATTACGAGTTGAATGTCATTGTGGACAGTCGTGAATTTGGCTTGCAGGCGGGTCTGATGATTGCCGAAAATATGGGGAAATCCCGAAGAATTACATTGCAGCAACATGAGGCGAGAAGCTGGACTGAGCGGTTGCTGGAACGCTTGTGCGACCCAATCCGGCGTTTCCTCTGAGTCCGGAACGTAAATTTGACAAGAAAGCCTCCAGCCTTGGCGACCGGAGGCTTTCTTATTCGAGCCGCCCATCGCTTTTCAGCGACGGGCTAACTAAGGCACCCCTCTTTACAGTGGGATACAGGACGAATCATAAACTGTGCAGTCCACATACGGTAGCCCTCCTTTCGATTGGTTTGGCATCTTGCAGAAAAGCAGGTTTGTATTTACCTTCAGATGATAATGTCTCCGATTCCAAATGTCAAGGGTATCTATTCTATTATACATATTTCTTTATGAAGCTGAGCAGAGGTCCCTCTCTGATGTCTAGAGCAGCGTAAGGGCAGAGTTCCCTGCAGCAGAAACAGCCGATACATTTCCGATGGTCAAAGTGAAGAGAACTCTCGGTAATGGTGATCGCGCCTGGTGGACAGGCTGCCAGACAGATACCGCAGAGCCGGCATTTTTCCATAACTGCAAAGGGGCGGGGAGTAAGGTAGTGCCGAAGCCGGTTTTTCAGGAAGGGAGGGAGACCCCACTGCAGATCTGATTTGTGGGGGAGTCGGAATCCGCTGATCCTGGCTTGCTCGGGTGGAAGGCCACTGGTTATGATCGCGGTGCGATCCGCTCCCTCGAGATCGAGCCGGCCTGCCGCTCTTTCCACGTAAAGAAGGTTTTTCGGAATAGAGAGCAGCTCTCCGGCAATTACATCAACGGCAACAGGGTTAACCCCCGCAAGGAGCAATCCGACCTGGCGGGGGTCGCCGCTGCCTGGCCCGTTCCCTTCCATCGCAATAATGGCGTCGACAATATTCAGATCCGGTTTTCGCAGCAGGTAGATTTCCAGGAGCATCCTGGCGAACATCTCCCTGTCGGCGCCGGCCTTCAGGTGCCAGGCGGCCTTGGCAGTTCCCACTACCGCGCCGAACAGGTTCTTTACGGCACAGGTCATGGTCATCATTTCATGGGTTTTCAGCTTGGGGAGATTTATGATCCTGTCAGCCTCCAGATAGGGGCGCGCCAGTTCGAAACGTTTGAATAGTCCGCTACCGTAAATTTCGACCGAATCATGGAATCCAATCAGTTGCGCCCCCGTTTCCTCGACCACTTTCATCATGCCGCTTTTCGCTGCGACGGTGGTGAACCTCCCGACACCGGGACTGTCTCCTACAACTGCCTTGCCACCCGCTTCCTGAACCAACTCGATGACGGCCCGGAGAACCTCGGGGTGAGTGGTCACCGCCGCCTCCGGCGGCTTGGCGGAAAGCATGTTGGGTTTAAGGAGTACCAGTTCCCCCGGCTTGACGTAGGCACCCATCCCGCCGAGCGGTTCGAGCAGGCGGACAATGACCGGTTTCACTCCCGACCGGTCATAGCTAAGAATTTTTTCGATGGTTACCATCTCCATGGAGAAATATTGGCTTATTTCCTCTGGATTGTCAAAAAAAGAATGATGAGCTGAGCCGTTGCAATAGTAGAAATAATTAGGTCAAGCCTGGTGCGCCGGTCAAAACCGGCGAGAAGTGACGGCAGTTATTTTTATCGACAGCTGACAACCATATCAAAAACTGTATCTGGAGTAGTAATCAATGCTTTCTGCTTTGACAAGGATGAGTAGCAGACATACAATGCAATCTGGTTTTTAATTTGTATGACAGTTATCAAAACGGAAGATGACCAATGAAAAAAGAGCTGGAAGATTTTTTTGGATATCTGGCTGTTGAAAGAAATGTCTCTCCGCATACTCTGAACGCATACCGGAGCGACCTGGATATGTTCCGTGAGTTTGTTCTCCAGGAGCAGGGGAGAGAAGCCGCCGTTGATGCCGTGAATCACCTTACTATAAGACGCTATCTTTCACTGCTCCATAAGAGCCACAGGAAAAGTTCCATTGGGAGGAAACTGGCGGCAATCCGAGCGTTTTTCAAATACCTGCTACGGGAAGGAGTTGTGCGGAAAAATCCGGCGGAACTGGTAAGCACTCCGAAAAAAGAGAAAAAGGTTCCCTTTCATCTGAATATTGACGAGGTTACTTCCTTGGTGGAGGCGCCACGAGAGGATGATTTGTTGAGCCTGCGCGACCGGGCCATTCTGGAAACGCTTTATTCCTGCGGCGTCAGGGTATCCGAACTGACCGGATTGAATATTGGCGAAGTGGACCTGGAGAATGGCCTGGCGCGGGTTCTCGGGAAAGGGGGGAAAGAGCGGCTGGTACCACTGGGGAGTCAGGCAGTATCTGCGCTGGCGGCCTACCTCGCAGCGAGAAACCATCCTTCCTGTACTGCTCCTTTGCTTCTTAATGCCAGGGGGGGGCGGCTGACCAGTCGCAGCGTGGCCCGCATCGTTGACAAGTATATTCTGAAAATAGCCGCGATGAAAAAAATCTCCCCCCACACCCTGCGGCACACCTTTGCCACCCATATGCTGGAGGGTGGCGCCGACCTCCGCTCCATCCAGGAACTGCTTGGTCACGCATCGTTGTCTACTACCCAGAAATATACCCATGTCACTATTGACCGTTTAATGGAGGTCTACGACAAGGCCCATCCCAAGGCGCGAAAATAAAGCTGTCAGAACAGACCGATCTTATTCAGAAAGACCAGTGCGACCAGAACCGGCGAGACATACTTGATCAGGAAGTGCCAAGCGGGGTAAAGCTGGAAGCGGACTTCTCCTTTTTCGATTTCTCCCTTTGCCAGTCGCGTCGTGAGTATCCATCCGGTAAAGATGGCAATGAACAGTCCCCCCAGTGGAAGTATATAGTTGGTGGCAAGGAGATCTATCGAATCAAGAAAATTGCGGTCTCCGATGAAATGAACGTCTTTCAGCAGATTGTTGGACAAGGCAGAGGGGACCCCGAGAAGAAATATGATAAAGCCCATGAAGAGGGTAGCCTTCTTCCGTCCCCATTTTTTTTCATCGCAGTAATAGGCGACAACTACCTCCAGCAGCGAGATGCTTGAAGTAAGGGCTGCGAATACCAGCAGCAGGAAGAAGAGGATTGCGATCAGAGTTCCCCCCGGCATCTGACTGAAGAGAATTGGCAGGGTCTTGAACACCAGACCGGGACCTGCTGCGGGTTCGATCCCGTAAGTAAAAACGATCGAGAAAATGGCAATTCCGGAGAGCAGCGCCACGCAGGTATCCATTATTGAGACGGTAATGGCTACTTTAGGTATGTTGGTCCCTTCATCGGCATAGCTTCCGTAGGTGAGCATGGCTCCCATGCCGAGGCTCAGGCTGAAAAAGGCGTGCCCCAGTGCTTCGAGCATGGCTGGAGGGTCGAGTTTTGACCATTGCGGCGAGAAGAGAAATGTGAGAGCCTTCTCCCCTCCGGGAGAGAAGATTCCACGTATGGCAAGGAAAAGCAGGATGAAGAAAAGGATAGGCATCATAACCTTGTTTGCCAGTTCCAGTCCGCTGCTCACGCCACCCATGACGATGAGTATCGTCATTCCCATGAATAAGGCCTGCCATAATAACTGGCTCAGATCACTTGATAAGAGCCCTGCGAAAAGCTGTGGCACCTGTTGGGCATGCTGTGCAGTAAAAGTTCCCTGCAGTGCAAGCCAGAGGTAGTCGACTGCCCAACCGGCAACTACGCAATAATAGGAGAGTATCACGAAACCGGCAGTGACCCCGAGCCATCCTACTATTACCCATGCCCCTCCCCTGATTTTTTTGAAGGCTCCCACGGGATCTTTATGAGTGTGCCGGCCGATTACCATCTCGGAAATCATGATCGGGATGCCGACCGTGATTATGCAAAAAATAAAAAACAGTACGAATGCCCCGCCGCCATGCATCCCCGCAATATAAGGAAACTTCCAGATGTTGCCAAGCCCGATGGCCGAGCCGGCCGATGCCATGATAAAGCCGAAGCGGCTTGTCCAGAGTCCGCGTTTCTGTTTGGAAGAATATTCTGACATTCAACCTCCCTGTAGAGCATTATCCTGAAAACCGCGCCTCTTTAGGTCGCGCCTATCAGCTGTTTGGTTCGCAATCCGTGGTTTCGGAGAGAAACGCTACAGTTTCTCTCCGGGGGTTCCCGGATCGAAGCTAATCTAGCAAAACGGTGGTAATTCAGGAAGAAAAAAATGGAGGGAAATAATATCGTCATGGGCGCAACCATATCGATTGGCGCCCTTCATGGGAGAGTCCCAGCCGAACTTGAAGCGGAGAGAGAGGGAGATCTTTCCCTATCTGTTCAGATAAGCAAAGAAGAGGGAGTTTTATTATTGACTAAGCGGTTTTTGCCAACAGCTTTCGGGCCTTATCGGCAAGCTTGCTCGATTTGTACTCTTTTAACAAACGCTCCAGCGCCTCTTTCGCCTTTGTCCTTTCGCCAACTTCGATGTAGGCCTGCCCGAGGTATAGAAGTCCTTCGTCGTTTGCTGGGGAAGTGGGGAACTTTTGAATCGCGCCCGTAAGTCGGGTTATTGCGGAAATGTACTGCGCTGTCCTGAGGTAAAACCTGCCGACATATATTTCGTAACGGGATTCCCTTGTTCTGCATAACTCGAGCTTTTCGCGGACATCACCGGAAAGCCCGGAGCCGGGGTATTCCTTCAGGAAAGTCTCGAAGGCGGTCGTTGCATTTTTGAGCGGAGCCGGGTCCGTGTCGATTCTTGTCATCTGGTTGTAATGGCAGAGGCCTAGTCTGAACAGGGCATATGACGCTTTTTCGTTATTAGGATGAAGCTTTCTGAAATTCTCGTATTCCGCTGCCGCTTCAATATAACTCTTGCTACTGAAGTGGGCATCGGCGATCTTCAATTCAACTACCGTGGTAAGAAGAGGAGACGAGTAACTTTCCTTCACTTTTTTCCAGCGGTTTACCGCTTCTTCGTAGTTGCCCTTGGCGTAAAAATCCTGACCTTCCTTGAAATATGTCTCTGGTGCCTTCTTTATGTTGGATGTGGTGCTGCAACCTGCGACTAAAACCAGCAGGCAAAGAAAAGTAATAAATTTAAGCGACATTTTGTACCCCTTCCCGTCAGTCATTCATGTATAAGGGAAATTAGTGGAACAGAGCATCTTTGTCAATCCAAAACTAACCGCTATCAACGGCTTCCCCTTTTACGCTTGTTTGGATCCAGCTCTTTCTTGCGTAACCGGATGGATGAGGGGGTAACCTCTACGAGTTCATCATCGTCGATAAATTCCAGTGCCTGTTCCAGGGTAAGGATGCGCGGCGGGGTAAGCTTTATGGCGTCGTCAGACCCCGATGCCCTGACGTTGGTCAGCTTTTTGCCCCTGCACGGATTCACATCGAGATCGTTATCTTTGGCGTGTTGCCCGATAATCATACCGCCGTACACCTCGACACCGGGAGCAACAAACAGGGTTCCGCGTGGTTGCAGGGCATCCAGTGAGTAGGCGGTTGTTTCTCCCTGTTCCATGGCCATCAGCACTCCGTTTTTACGTCCGGGTATCTCTCCCTTGTATGGTGCATAACCGTGAAAGGTATGGGTCATAACGGCGGTTCCCTTGGTATCGGTCAACATCTCTCCGCGCAAACCGATCAGGCCTCGTGCAGGGATGACAAATTCAAGTCGATTTATCTCTCCCAACTGGTGCATGGCAACCATTTCCGCTTTGCGAGGCCCCATCTTTTCGATAACAGCACCCTGGAATTCCGAAGGAACGTCAACCACCAGATATTCGATCGGTTCCTGCTTTTGACCGTCGATATCCCGGAGGATAACTTCCGGCTTGGAGACGGCCATTTCAAAGCTTTCCCGCCTCATGTTTTCTATCAGAATCGAGAGGTGCAGTTCGCCCCGTCCTGAAACCTTGAAGGTGTCGGGATTGACGGTATCTTCAACCCGCAGTGATACATTGGTGCGGAGCTCCCGGTCCAGTCTCTCGCGGATGTTTCGGGAGGTAACCATCTTCCCTTCGCGACCGGCAAAGGGTGATGTGTTGACGATAAAATTCATTGCGATAGTCGGTTCGTCTATGGATACATAAGGCAGGGCCACCGGATTTTCTGCGGAAGCGATGGTTTCTCCAATGCCAACCTCGTCAAAACCGGCGATGGTTACAATGTCGCCGGTAAAGGCTTCGCTGATTTCAACCTGCTTCAGCCCTTCGTAACCCAACAGCTTGGAGATTCTTCCGCGGCTGACTGCACCATCGCGTTTGATTAATGCAACTGTTTCCCCAGATGTAACTTTGCCGTTGAATATCTTGCCGGTGGCGATTCGACCGATATAATCGTTGTAGTCAATGTTGGTTACCAGAAGTTGAAAAGGTTCGGAAGAGTCTCCCTCCGGGGGGTGCACGTTGGTTTTGATGAGCTCAAAGAGGGGTTCCATGGAGTCTGATTCATCTTCGAGGTCAATTTTGGCGTAGCCCATTTTTGCGCTTGTGTAGATTATGGCGAAATCCAGCTGCTCGTCGCTCGCCTGCAATTCGCAGAAAAGGTCAAACACCATGTTGACAACTTCAGTCGGGCGCGAACCGGGACGGTCTATTTTGTTTATCACGACAATTGGCCTCAGTCCGAGGTCAAGTGATTTTTTTAATACGAAACGGGTTTGTGGCATCGGTCCATCAAGTGCATCCACCAGCAGAAGCACCGAGTCGACCATCTTGAGTACCCGTTCAACTTCACCCCCAAAGTCGGCATGGCCAGGGGTATCCACGATATTTATCTTGAATTCGCCATGATGAACTGAAAGGTTTTTGGCAAGAATGGTTATACCACGCTCTTTTTCCAGGTCATTTGAGTCCATGACCCGCTCGGTAATAACTTCATTTTCCCGGAAAATGCCGGACTGTTTCAACAGGGCATCTACCAGGGTAGTCTTGCCGTGGTCAACGTGTGCGATTATTGCAATGTTTCTGATTCTTTCCTGCATGTTAAAACTCCTTGGAAGTACATATAATTATTGATGTGTTAGATGGGACTGACAGCTTTTCCGGAACGACAGATGATGACGGGTAAACAGATCAGAACCACTGAGAGATCAAAATAAAAGACGAGCTATTGCCGGCTCGTCTTATCAACTCCACAGTGTCGCAAATTTTTTTGCTAATTACAAGATAATATTTGATCAAAAGAGACAGTCCATTTGGTGTGAACAGCAGACGCCGGAATATGGTCTTATTTACCTCCAAATCTATTTAGATTGTTCCCATTTGGCGTAGTCCCAGTTCTTTTTTGTAAATGTTTAGCTATCGAAAGAATAAGATTAAAAACAAATAATATTGTAAAAATCACAAAATCGATAATAATTATTACTCTGGGGGCTGAATCTAGCTCTCTATTGAGAACTAGCGAGAACAGATGAGGATAAGGTTCTTCTTATTGATGGAGAGAGTTTCAACTTATGTTGCCCAGAGAAAATGACAGGAGATAAGATATTCATATGCTAGCTATGCCCTTGTGTAAGCAGATACTCATAATCATGCTTCTTTTCTTTGGTCTGACGGGTTGTGGAAGCAAGACCAAAGAAGAGCTTTATGCCGAAGGTGTCAAGCAGATCAGAGAAGGCAATCAGAGCGGCGCCATCGTTTATCTGCGAAATGCACTGGATAAGGACCAGAATTATTTTGATGCCCGGTATCAATTGGCAATTGCATATACTGCTATCGGTAAATTTGAGCAGGCGGAAAAGGAATTCCAGAAGTTGTACCGCCAGAATCCCTCCCATGCCGGAATAAAACTTGGTCTTGCAAGGATTTACAATTCCACGAATAGAGCTGATATGGCAATCAAGGAAGCCACTGCCTATCTGCACCTCAAACCTGCTGACCCTGCCGGCCTTGAGATGCTCGGCACCAGTTATGCTGTTAACAAGAGGCCGCTGGAGGCTGAAGATTATTTACTGCAGGCCTTGAGAGCAGATCCACGGAGAATATCGGCAAAACTCCAGTTGGCTAGAGTTTATGCGACAACTGGAAGAGAACAAAAGGCAAGGTCTCTTCTGGATGAAATCATCGGGATGGAGCCAAAAAACGTACAGGCTTACTATATATTGGCAACCCTGGAAACCGAAATCGGTGCAAAGGGGAAGGCGTTGAGCGCATATCGGAAGATTTCGGAGATTAATCCGGATGATTCTCAGGCACTCTATAAAGCCGGCTTGATTAATATTCAAGCAGGGGAGTTAAACAAGGCAGAACAGCTGGCGGATAGCCTTCAGAAGAGATTTGTGAAGCGCCCTGAAGGGTACAGACTCAAGGGGATTATTTGCTATCATAAAAAGAATTACTCCGCTGCTGTAACCGAGTTGCAAAACTCAATCAAGATTCAACCTGATCTGGAGGCCTATTATTTTCTGGGGCTCAGTTTTTTCAGCAGGGGGGAGTTGGAGAGCTCCTTGAGTCAGTTCCGTTACATACTTGACAGCAAGCCGAATCTTAATCAGGCCAGAATACTTTCCGGTATGATTCTTCTCCAGCAGAAGCGGGTCGATGATTCAATTGTTGAAATAAATAAAGTTATACAGCTTGACGACAACAATGCTCTGGCTCATAGCCTGCTTGGCAGTGCCTATATGGCAAAGGGAATGTATGATGAGGGGATGAAAGAGCTGAACAGGGCAATAGAGATCGATCCGAAGATAATAGATGCCTACATGAAAAAAGGTGTATACCATCTAAGCAAAGGGAAGCAGACCGAGGCGGAGATGGACTTTAAAACTGCGGTCCAGGTGGCTCCTGACAGCCTCGCCAGCAGGTTGGTTCTTGCCTCCTATTATATGCGCGGGGAAAATCCCGCAAAAGCTTTGTCGACCCTGAAGGCCGGGCTGAGTGGCAATAAAAGTGATGCGGTTCTGTATAACAATATGGCTGGGGTAGCTTTTGCCGAAAAAAAGAGTGCGGAGGCCATAACCTATCTGCAGAAAGCAAAAGTAACGGATCCGGCTTTTCTTGCCTCCTACTTTAACCAGGCGACGTACTATCTGGTGTCAGGCGAGCATGACAAGGCACTGAACGAATTCCGGACGATACTGCAAAAAGATCCGGTAAATGTCAAAGCACTGCTTAATATGGCGGCCCTCTATGAATTGATGGGGAGGGAGAAGGATGCTTATAAATCGTATAATAGTGCCCTGGAGACAAGGAATCCGGCTGCTTTCCTTGCCATGGCCGGCTACTATTTTAAGAAGAAGGAGCTGGGGAAGGCTTTGTCCGTTCTTGATGCCGCAATCAAGGCCGTACCGAGGAATTCCGCTCTTCTCGAAATGCAAGGGCGTATTTATCTGGGACAGAATAAATACAAGGAGGCGCTTAAGGTTTTTGACGATCTGGAGTCAATATCTCCTGACAGTGGACTACCGCTCAAGGTCAACACCTATCTCCTTATGCGTGATATGCCCAGGGCACTGGAACAGGCCCGGCGGATTATAGTTCTCAAACCTAATTCCTCCTATGGTTACATACTCCTCTCCTCCGTTTATGAAAGCGGCAATGACCTGGTACGGGCTATCGACGAGGTCAAAAACGGGATCAGGGTGGATGCTGGCTCCGCAGAGGCGTACATCAGGCTGGGCAGCCTCTATGAGAGGAAAAAAGACAGTGCTGCCGCCATGAAAGCCTTTGAGGACGCTCTGAAGAAAAATCCTGATTCTGCTACGGCATATTTTGCCAAGGGGGCGCTTCTCGAAAAGATGGGGCAGAAGAAAGAGGCGTGCCAGATATACCGGCTGGCACTTGAGAAGTCTGAAAATTACCTCCCGGCTCTCAACAATCTGGCTTATCTCTATGCCGATGGATATGGCACTCCCCAGGAGGCATTGAGACTCGCCCTGGTGGCTTACAAACAGGAGCCCGGCAATCCCGGGATCATGGATACCCTGGGATATGCACTGCTGAAAAACGGTAAAAAGAAAGAGGCCCGGGATATTTTGGAAAAGTCTGCCCAACTGCTCCCGAATAATCCCACAGTCCTCTACCATCTGGCACTCTATTATAATTCTGTTGGAGAGAGGAAACAGGCTTCCGAGAAATTGCAGAGAGCCATACGACTGGGCGATTTTCCGGAGAGTAACCGGGCAAGAATTTTATTGTCGGAATTGAATGGGACAAGTTTGCAGAGGAGCGGCAAATGAACCAGTTAGTGGTAGCATGTATAGCCGGAGACCTCTTGTGCGCTCTGGCCGGGCTCTATGTGTCGTTTCTGATAATTCTTGGTAAAATGCCTTTTTCTGGAAATCTGGGCGAGGATGGGATGAGGCTGGCGATATTCAGTCTGGTCCTGCTTTTTTCTTCATTCTTACTGGAAATCTACAATTGGGATAAAGAATTTGATAATTATGAAATTCTAGCAAGAATTGTGCTTTCCCTGCTTCTTTCGTTCCTGATCCTTTCGGCCTTCTATTACTTGATACCGTTCACGATGCAGGGAAGGGGCGTTCTTATACTCTCTTTGGCCGCTTTTGGTCTGCTCCAGTTCTGCTGGCATGCTTTTTTACAAATCTGGGCCAAGGCGCCTGCTTTTGCCAGAAGGGTTTTAGTCCTCGGGACCGGGCCGTTGGCTAGGCAGATTGGAGACCTTATTACATCTTCAAAGTCCAATTACCTCTTCTGTGGCTACCTGAATTGTGCCAACGAACCTGTTACCGTTCCCCATGGCACTATCGTCGGATTTGAAGGCGAGCTCCTGGAAACGGCGAAAAAGGAAAATATTTACAAAATAGTGGTCTCTCTCTCGGAACGGAGAGGCGTTTTTCCCTTGGAAAGTATCATGAACTGTAAAATGAACGGCATTAAAGTAATGGATGCCCCCACTTTTTATGAGAAAATCTCCGGGAAGCTGCTTCTGGAATATATTACCCCGAGCTGGTTCATATTCTCCCAGGGGTTCAAGATCACCTCGTTTTATCGCTTTATCAAAAGAGTTATGGATATAGCTATTGCGTTGATTCTGGCCGTTGCTACTTTGCCGCTTTTACCAGTCATCGCCCTTTTGATCAAGCTGGATTCACCGGGTCCGATACTGTTTAAACAGGCGCGTGTCGGTGAAAGGGACGTAATTTTCTTCATTTACAAATTCAGAACTATGCTTCGGGATGCCGAGAACAGGACTGGCGCTGTTTGGGCGAAGCAGAATGACCCGCGGATTACAAGGGTAGGAAGGTTTTTGCGCAAAAGCCGTCTCGACGAAATTCCTCAACTCTATAATGTTCTCGGGGGGGAGATGAGTATTGTCGGGCCGAGGCCCGAGCGTCCGGAATTCATGGCGGAACTGAAAGAAGTTGTGCCATTTTATTCTGAAAGACATTTTTTCAAACCTGGAATTACCGGTTGGGCCCAGGTCTGTTACCCTTACGGCGCTTCCATTAATGATGCCCTTGAAAAATTACGCTATGACATGTACTACATAAAAAACTGGTCCTTCGCTTTAGATCTGATGATACTGCTGGAAACATTGAAGGTGGTTCTGTTCGGGCGAGGGGGGAGATAGTCGGTTGAACAGGGTGTGCTTTGCCATTCTGATTATAAACAAAGGAGTCAACGTATGAAAATAAGAGAGTCTCTTTTTGCGCTACTGTTTTTGCTTCTCCCTCTGCTAGTTTATGGTGGCGACTATGTAATCGGTGAAGGGGATGGACTCGATATATCCGTATGGGGGGTCCGGGAGCTTAATGTGTCCGTCAGGGTGCGCCCGGATGGTAAGATAACTATTCCCGGTCTCGGGGAAGTTGTTGCCAGCAGCTTTACCCCGAAAGACCTCCAGACAGACCTTGAGTCCAGACTCAAGGCGCTCGTCAAGAACCCGATTGTCTCTGTTACGGTGCGGGAGATAACTAACAGCAGGGCTTACATTTTCGGGGCAGGGGTCAATTCCGGTGTTCACGATCTGAACAGGAGGACAACCCTTCTTCAGCTCCTCTGCATGATCGGCGATGTAGCTTCGGCGACTCCCTCCGGGGGTAGCGTCCCGCCTGCTCCCGGAGGGATCTCCACAGCGCCTGCAGGTGGGGGTGCACAGAGAACATCTGTCAGGGCGCCGGACTTCAAGAGAGCATATGTCTTGCGCAACGGTAAAAAGATCAAGGAGGATTTTACCAAGCTCTTCATCGACGGTGTGATTGCCGAGGATATCCTCATCGAATCGAATGATGTTATATTTATCCCCCAGTTGCCTGACAGAAATATTTATGTGCTTGGGGCGGTTACCGCTCCCAGGTCCATTGAGTTCCGCGAGGGGATGACCGTAATGGAGGCTATTCTCGAGTCCGGCGGGTTCACCAGATTTGCCAAAGAGAACAGCACGCTGATATACCGGAAAGATAAGGGGAGGGATACATCTATCGAAGTGAAGGCGAAGGACCTGGTGCAGGCCGGTGACCTTAGCCAGAATGTAAAACTCAAGCCTGGAGACTATGTGATAGTTAAAGAAGGAATGTTTTAGAGGCTGCGTTTGGCGGATAGCTATCAGAATACCTACCCGATACCCGCTAAACGCTAAACGTTATACGGAGTTTCCATGCAGAACGAATTCGACTATAGAAAATATCTCAATCTTCTGCTCAGATACAAGCGGCTGTTTGCCATTGCTGCATTGACCATCATGACCGGGGCTATTGTAATATGTTACCTCCTGCCAAAAAAATACGAGGCTAAAAGTATCGTTTTCATTGAGAAAAATGTCCTCAACGATCTGCTTAGAGGGATTGCCGGGCCATCTTCCAGGGAGAGGGAAGATACCCAGATGGCTCTGAATTCCTCAGTAAAATTGATGACCAGTAAGTCTCTCCTGATGAAAGTAGTGAATGATCTGGACCTGAACATCAAGGCCAAGAGTGACGCAAAATTGGAGGCAACGATAGTTGGGTTACAGAAAAATACAGTTGTAAATCTGGATGAAAGAAACGGTTTGATCACCGTCGCTTTCATTGATAGTAATCCTCGCCAGGCCAGGGACTACGTCAATGCGCTGGTGCGGCGCTTTATCGAAGACAATTTATCTGCAAAAAGGGAGGCTTCCTATGGCGCGACGAGCTTTCTCTCCGAGCAGATCGCATCCTACAAGGAGAAAATCGACAAGGCTGATTCTGAAATAAACGACTTCAGAAGGGAAAAAGGAGCTGTTCTTGCTACCGACGCAGGGAGCCTGCAGAATGAGATCAGCGGTGCGCAACAGCGGCTTGATGAACTCATTCTGAGACGCTCCCAGCTTGATGCTGCACGCAACCATCTGAAGAGAAACAACCCGGCAAGAACTAGGCTCATCGCTCTGCAAAAAAGACTGGAAGAACTGCGGGTGGAATACACGGAAAATTATCCGGAGGTGATGAAGGTCAAGGCGGATATGGAATCGGCCCAAAGGGAGATTGCCATCGGTACGAGCGCCTCTGCTGCATCGGTCTCTGACCCGCAGGAACTTGAAAGGGTCGAAGCGGAGCTGCGGGCCGTCAGAATCAGCGAAGAAAATCAGCGCGCCCTCCTGGCGAATACCAGGGGAATGATGCGGGAAAGCCCGAGTGCCAGAGCAGCCCTGGATAAACTGCTGCAGGAAAAAAATAAATATCTGAACCTTTACGAGCAGTTGGTGGCAAGGGGGGGGCAGGCGGAGGTTTCAAAACAGATGGAGGTGCAGGACAAGTCGACAACATTCAGGATCGTTGAACCGGCTCAAATGCCTATAGCACCCGTCAGCCCGAATCGCGTGAGGATCATTTTTATTGGGATATTCGCCGGTCTGGCTGGTGGATTGGGTCTGCTGGTGGCCATGGATTACTTCGATAAATCGGTCAAGAACGTTGATGCCCTGAAGTCGCTCGGAGTTTCCGTTCTTGCCGTTATACCCAAAATCGGTGATCCCGAGTTGGTAGAGAAAGAACGTCGCAATGACCTTCGGCTCTACGCGGTTGCCGGCACGTATTTTACTATGGTCTTGGCTCTGCTGGCGCTTGAGGTCTTGAACCTTTCCCCGGTGGAAAGATTAATCGGGATGATTAGTGGCTAGGTGGAAGGGAGCGTACAGTAAAAACAGTTAAAGAGTGAATGTGGGTGCGGATTTTAGATTAATGCCCTTTTTATATTCATAACATAATGATCGCGAAACGCGAAATGCTGACCGCTGTACAGTTACGCTGTACGCTGTACACTGCTTTTAAGAAAGGAACTCAATGAGCAGAATCGAACAGGCACTTGAGAAGGCTGCGCTCCTCAGAAACTCCCCCGGTAATGGCTCCGCCAAGAAGAGAGAGGATGGTGATACTGCTGCTCAGACGCCGCTACCTCCCCCGCTCCCTGCCGCAAGCTTCGACAGTGATTTTAAGCTGCAGGTAAAAAATCCTCTCATTGCCACTTTGTGCGATCCCCATTCCCCTGCGAGCGAGGAGTATCGGAAACTCAAATCTTCCCTGACGGCATTCATGCGGAAAGATCAATTCAAAAATGTAATCATGGTTACGAGTTCAGTCGCTTGTGAGGGAAAGAGCATAACAGCGCTTAATCTTGCCATTACCCTTGCTCAGGAGTTTGACCACACCGTTTTGCTGGTTGACGCCGACTTGAGAAAACCGTCTCTCCACGATTACCTTGGTATGGAAACCGGGAAGGGGTTGTCGGATTATCTTGCGGGAGAGGCCGTACTCGGCGATCTCCTGATAAGGATCGGAATTGGCAGGCTGACTTTCCTCCCTGCTGGTACGCCGATCAGAAACCCCGTCGAGCTTTTCTCGTCTCAGAAAATGAAGGTTTTTGTTGCAGAAATCAAGAAGCGTTACCCGGACCGCTTCATTATCATTGATACTCCTCCCGTATTACCTTTTGCAGAAACCCGTCTGCTTGGCGCCCTTGTGGACGGAATAGTGTTCGTAGTCCGGGAGGGGCAGACGACCCTTGAGAATATTAACGAGTCGATAAATGCTCTAGGCAAGTCCAAGCTTGTGGGGACGGTCTATAATGATGCGAGTGCCGAGAGCCTGAATGAGCGTTACCATTACCATTACTATGGGTACAGGTATGGAAAAACTTCCTCGGGAATCGAACCACCGACAACGGACCATGGTGCGGCGGCTATCAAGCAGAGGCAATGGAAAGGGAACATTTTGAAAAGGTTGTTTGGCCGGTTGTAGCGGTTAGCGGATAGGGTATAGCGATTAGTTGAACAGTTGAACAGTTGAACAGTTGAACAGTTGAACAGTTGAACAGTTGAACAGTTGAACAGTCACTGGACAGTAATAAACAGTGGTCAGTTGAGGAACTTTGACAACATTTAAGCGGTGACAAGAGGCGAGCAGATGGCTACTGCACACCAACCGCTAACAACTGGTCACATCAGAGAGGCTCCAGAGTGTACGAATCATATTTTAATCTGACGGCAAAGCCCTTTGATCTCGTTCCGAATCCGGAATTTCTCTTTCACAGTAAATCCCATAAACGGGCTTTGACCTATCTCGATTATGGTATTCGGGAGCGGGCCGGGTTTATCCTGCTCACTGGTGAAATTGGTTCCGGTAAGACGACAATTATCAGAGATCTGATAAATAAACGCCATGAAAGGGTATTGCTCTCAAAGATCTTCAATACCCAGGTTAATTTTGAGCAGCTCATTGCCATGGTCAATGATGACTTCAATCTCCCTGTACAGGGCAAGGACAAGGTTTCTCTGTTGCGGGATCTGAACGATTTCCTGATAGAACAGTATGCATTGGGCAACAAGCCGACGCTGATTATCGATGAGGCACAGAATCTTTCACTGGAAATACTTGAAGAAATAAGAATGCTCTCAAATCTGGAGACGGATAACGCAAAGCTCCTGCAGATTATACTTGTAGGCCAGCCTGAACTGCGCAGAACGCTGGCTATGCCGAGCCTTCTGCAGCTTCGCCAGCGCATCAGTATAAACTGTCACATCAATCCTTTGTCACGTCTGGAAGTCGAAGAATATATCCTGCACCGTTTGGCTGTTGCCGGTAACCGTGAGGCCGTAATTTTTTCCAAACCGGCTTTTGATATGATCTATACCTTCAGCAGGGGTATACCGAGGCTGATCAATGTGATCTGTGATTTTCTTCTTCTTTCTGCCTTTGCCGAGGAAACAAGGGAGATCGGCGAAGAAATCGTCCGGGATATCGTCGGCGACCTTGATTTTGAAAACCAGTACTGGACAAGTGATCCGACGGGAAAAGCGCCTGGAGTAGAGCCGGTCGCCAGCAAGGCTGAAGCTGTGCAATCCGAAGGCGAACTCGCCTCGGTCCTGCGACAGATTACCCATCGTCTCGACAGCATGGAAAAAGAGTCGGTTGAATTCAGGCAGCTGATCAGCAAAGAGCTGGATGAAAAACTCACCTCCTGGAAAAATGCTTTTGTTGTCCACATTGAAGATACCAGCGCAACCCTTTGTACGTTAAGCAAAAATGTGGAAAAAGTAAGGAATGAATGGGAAGCCTTGACAGTTCACGAAGAAGGCAAACCAGAAAAAGAAGGTTTTCTCAGGAGAATTTTTAAGTGACCATGGGCCAGTTGTCGCCCTTTATGACCCTGTCCAATCTGTGAAGAGAGATATGAAAAAACTAAATAAAGGAGATTGATACGAGTACAGTGCAGTCGCCTATTGAAAGGTCTCTTGTCACTGCCCGCTTATCACCGGTCATCATATGAAGCAGTTTATACTAGCTCTCCTCTTCTGCATCGCAATTGTCCAGGCTGCGTATGCGGCTCAGTTCACGCTGACCCCTCTACTCCGCGTCAGTGAGGAATATACCGACAACGTTTATGAAACGAGAACCTCCAAACGTGCCGATTTTATAACTCGCGTCATCCCTGGACTTGCCCTTAGATACAATGCCCCTTTTTGGGATTGGGACATTGCGTACAACTATGATTATCGCTATTACGCAAACAGGAGCCGAATTAACGACAACTCCCAAAACATTCTCGGGACAGGGCATATCAAGATTATCGACGAATTCCTGTTTCTTGACGTAACTGATTCCTACCTCCCGGTCTCTCTGAATGTTGCCCGGGATGCGACCCGGGACAGTCTCTTTGTTGACCAGTCGGACAGCAACACCCTTACCGCTTCCCCCTATTTTCTTTTTCACCCGGGGCCCAAGACAACAGTCAGGACAGGTTACCGTTACCTGAATGTCTGGTACAAGGATCCGAACGGCGTAGACAGGAGTGATCAGATCGGTTTCGTCGAGACAACATATGCGTATTCCCCTAGAGTGAACCTGACCGCAAGCTATACTTATACCCAAGAAGATTCTATCAACCCATTTACCAGGCATGCCCCGTATGTTGGCGCACGCTATGAATATAAGGATAGATCGTTCATCTTCGCTCAGCTCGGCTACACCTGGTTTCATTCCAACAATGGAGGAACTGCGAACGACCCATTCTGGAATGCTGGCCTGACCCATACTTTCGGCCCCTATTCCGTTTCTATAGCTACCGGAGTCCAATACCCTGTTGACCCTTTGAGCGGTGTGACCAGGGAAACGGATTATTCGCTTACATTAAACAGGCTATTGAATCGGGGAACTATAGGCGCTTCTTTCTCCTATGCGACTTTTTCCGGGACCAATATCGATATTGATAGTAGATATGCCGCTGGGATTACCGCGAGCTACGAACTGACACAAAAATTGACCGGCACTTTTGCCGGCAGCCTAGAAAGATATGATCATCAACTGGTCAACTCTTATACGCGAAGGATTTTCGTCAGCACCGGGGTTAGTTATCCATTGCCCAAGGGTATCTCGCTTGCCTTGACTTACTCCTTTATCGACTATTATTCCCCCGTGATCTTTGCTGACAATTATCAGGTGAACAGGGTGGTTCTGGAGGCGAGAAAAACGTTTTAGAAGCAGCGAATAGCGAATAGGCTCACTATGATAAATGCCCTAACCATCGACGTTGAAGATTATTTCCATGTCTCAGCCTTTGAACAATGTGTGCAGAGGGAGAGTTGGGAGAGCTATCCCTTGCGCGTTGAGGTTAATACCACCCGCATCCTTGACATCCTGGACGAGTTCGGAGTCAAGGCTACCTTCTTCGTACTCGGCTGGGTGGCGGAGAGATGCCCCTCTCTGGTCAGGGAGATAGCGCGTCGGGGGCATGAGGTGGCGAGCCACGGATACGGTCATCAGAGGATATGCAATCAGACGAGGGGTGAGTTCAGGGAAGACATCCGCAGGAGCAAGGAAATATTGGAGGATTTGTCTGGAGAGCCGGCCCATGGCTACCGTGCACCAAGCTATTCCATTTCCATGGATACTCTTTGGGCCTACGATGAGCTACTCGATGCCGGCTACGGCTACGATTCCAGCGTTTTTCCCGTCAGCCACGACCTGTACGGTATACCCGACTGGCCGCGCTATCCCTTTACTGTCGAGAAGGGTGCTGACGGTCAATGGCGGCCCGCTTTGTCAGACAGCGGGCAGCGCACGGTGGACAGCAAAGAGGGTTTGACTTTCACTGGTAACTGCTTAAAAATTGCGGAGATCCCGATAACCACACTATCTATTGCCGGTAAAAGTATCCCTATAGCCGGCGGCGGTTACTTCCGACTGTTCCCATATTCCTTCACAAAGTGGGGACTTAACCGGATAAACAGTATAGAAAAACGCCCATTTGTTTTTTATTTGCATCCCTGGGAGATTGATCCTGAACAGCCTCGGATGAATGGCGCGGGATTGAAGAGCCGCTTCCGTCATTATCTGAACCTCCATAGGACTGAAGAGAGGTTGCGGCGGTTGCTCACTGATTTTCGTTTTTCGAAGGTGCAGAATATTTCACTGCTCCCTGCGCCGAATGTTTTCCAACTGGGGAATTGATGCCTGCAACCCTACGATTTTTCGTGATATATTTGCTTGACACTTCTCTTTTGGTCAAGCCGATTTGACTGGACAGTGATTCCGGTTTTATCTGGACAGGGTTTCCGATTTTAACTGGACAGTGGTTTTCTTCTTTTCTTCCTGTCGTAGTTGTGGTTTCAGGGTGTCCAATTACTTGTTCTTTGACAACAG